>JAXXEN010000032.1:0-36574 GCA_037237765.1 Collinsella sp.
GACCGGGTGCCCTACCGGGAGTAGCCCCGACGGTTGACAAAACTATAGGAACACCTAACTGCCAACTGCCAGACCTGTCCCCTTTGCACCAAAATGGTGCAGATTAACCTGTCCCCCATGCACCAGGTGTGTCGCGGGGGCCGCGTTGTGACACAATGGCGTTTGTTCGATTCGTGATGCGAAAGGCCAAACATGGCAAATAAGAAAAAGAACCCCGAGGTCACGCCGACGCCCGAGCAACGGTCCCGCGCTGCCTCCAGCTCTCGTAAGAAGCAGCGCAAGACGTACGTGTCTAAGACCGTTAAGATCGTCCTGGTGGTTATCGGCGTGCTGGCAATGCTGCTCTCCGTCTCGGCCATGGCGTGCTCCGGCCTGATGTCGCAGACCGAAAGCACCAGCTCGGGCTACAAACTCACCGGCGGTGTGGCTGCTACCATCAACGGCACCAACCTCACCGAGGACACCGTGACCAAGCAGATCATGAGCATGCGCACGTCCTACGGCTACACCAAGGACAAGGACTGGGCGCAGTACCTGGTCGACAATGACCTCACGCCCAAGAAGTATCGCAAGCAGCTCATCGACTCCTACACGCAGCAGATTCTGCTTCAGCAAGCGCAGAAGGAAAACGGCGTGACCGTCTCGGACGAGGAGGTCGAGAAGGCCTGGAAGGACGCCTGCAAGAGTGCCGGCGGCGCCAAAGCCTTTAAGAAGACGCTTAAGACCTATGGCTACACCGAGGACACCTACAAGGACTCGCTTAAGGAGAGCCTGGCGCAGCAGAAGCTCAAGGATGCCGTGGCACCCACCAGCAAGCCCAAGGACAGCGAGATTGTCGATTACATCAACGAGAACCTGTCCAACTACAATGACGCCCGTCGCTCGTCGAATATTCTGATCAAGGTCGATTCTGACGCTTCCGACGAGGACAAGGCCGCCGCCAAGGCCAAGGCGCAGGAGTGCCTGGACAAGATTAACTCCGGCGAGCTGAGCTTTGAGGACGCCGTGAAGCAGTATTCCGACGACACCGGCTCCAAGGACAAGAAGGGCGATGTGGGCTGGGACAAGCTCACCACCTTCGTCGACAGCTACCAGGCGGCGCTCGAGGGACTCAACAAGGGCGATGTGAGCGACGTCGTCGAGTCGACCTATGGTTATCACATCATCAAATGCACCGACTACTTCCATGTCGATAATCAGGTCGATGACATTAAGCAGGTGCCCAAGGACATCAAGAAGTACGTCTCCAACGTGGTGAAGACGCAGGCGGCAAGCACCGCGTACAGCGAGTGGCTGGAGCAGTACAAGAAGGACGCCGACATCACCGTTAACTCCATGCCCAAGGACGTGCCGTACAACGTCAGCCTGAAGGGCGTCACTAAGAGTTCGACCGACGATTCGTCGACGACTGAGTAATCATGGGGCGGCGCCCGCGTGAGTGCCGCCCGCACTATTGAGGAGGATTTGCAGATGACCAACGAAGAGCTGCAGAAGGAAATGATCGCGGCCATGAAGGCCAAGGACAAGGTTCGCCTGTCTATCATTCGCCAGGTTAAGGCCGAGGTGAAGAATATCGAGGTCAACGAGCGCCGCGATGTGACCGAGGAAGACGTCAACAACATGATCAAGCGTCTGATTAAGCAGACGAGCGAGACGTTGGAGATGTCCATCAAGGCCGGCACCGACCAAGAGCGTACCGACAACCTGACCGAGCAGGTCAAGATTCTGGAGAGCCTGCTGCCCGCACAGGTTTCGGGCGAGGAGCTCGAGGCCCTGATCGAGCAGGTTATCGCCGAGCTGGGCGCCACGTCCAAGAAGCAGATGGGCCAGGTTATGGGCGCACTCGGCAAGGCCACCGGCGGCAACTTCGATAAGCCGGCAGCAGCAAAGATCGTCGGCGCAAAGCTTGCGTAATTTGTTACGCGGTTTTACCAAACCGCGTAACGGCTCGACGCTGCAAACCCGTACACGCGGCAATCTGACGTTCAATTTCAAGGGCGGTTGTATTATTTTCGGGTCTTGAGGGGCGTGACCATTGTGGTCGCGCCCCTTTTTTCTGGGCTGGGTACTCATTGGGGACAGGCTTAAATGAGTGGGTACTCATTTAAGCCTGTCCCCAATGAGTGGGTGGAAGGTTGCGGGTTCTTTACGGGAATGTAGTGTGGGCTGCGGAAACGCGGTTCTTTCCGTACAATAGTTCAACTCGTGTAAACGCAGGGAAGGGACATTCATGGCAGACATGATCGAGATCAAGCATCTCAACAAGTACTTTGGCGACCTGCATGTGCTCAAAGATATCAACCTCACCGTCAAGCGCGGCGAGAAGCTCGTAATGATCGGGCCCTCCGGTTCGGGTAAGTCGACGCTCATCCGCTGTGTCGATTATCTGGAGGAGCCCACGTCGGGCGAGGTCGTCATCGACGGTACGCCGCTCACCAAAAAGAATCACCTGGAGATGGCTCGCAAGTATAGCTCCATGGTGTTTCAGCAGTTCAACCTGTATCCCAACATGACGGTGCTCGGCAACCTGACGCTCGCGCCCATCAAGCTACAAAAGAAGAGCAAGGAGGAGGCGACCGAGATCGCCATCGCTGCGCTCAAGCGCGTTGGCATGGCGCATAAGGCCGGCGAGTATCCGCAGAATCTCTCGGGCGGTCAGCAGCAGCGCATCGCCATCGCCCGTGCCCTGTGCACCAAGCAACCCATCATCCTGTTTGATGAACCGACCTCGGCGCTCGACCCCGAGATGGTCCAGGAGGTTCTGGACGTTATGATTGAGCTCGCGCAGGAGGACATCACCATGATCTGCGTGACGCACGAGATGGGCTTTGCGCGCCAGGTGGCCGACCGCGTCATCTTTATGGAGGACGGCCGCATTCTGGAGGAGGGCACGCCCGAGCACTTCTTCGATAACCCCGAGAACCTGCGCTGCCGCGAGTTCCTGTCCAAGATTCTGCACTAGGCGCGGTGATGGACATGACGGATATGACGAGGGCGGCCGTGTCGCGCCGCCACTTTTTGCAGCTGGCGGGTGCCGGCATGCTTGCGCTGACGGGGACTGCGCTTACCGGTTGCGGCAACTCCACCAGCGGCGAGGGCTCCGACAAGGGGTCTAAGCTTGCGGCCATCAAGTCGCGTGGCCATCTGAATGCAGGCGTTAAGAAGGACGTTCCCGGCTATGGCTATTACGACACCGCCAAGGGCCGCTTTGAGGGCATGGAAGTCGATTTGTGCTACCAGATTGCCGCTGCCGTCTTTGGCGTGAGCTACAAGGAGGCCCGCGCCCAGGAGCTTGTCGAGTTTACCGACGTAACGCCCAAGACGCGCGGCCCGCTGATCGATAACGGCCAACTTGACGTGGTCGCGGCGACCTACACCATCACCGACGAGCGCAAGAAAAGCTGGGATTTCTCGACGCCGTACCGCACCGACTACGTGGGACTCATGGTCAAGAAGCGTTCGGGCTTTACCTCGATTGAGGATCTGGATGGCAAGGTCATCGGCGTGAGCCAGGGTGCTACCACGCAGGGCCTGATCGAGCAGATGATCAAGGACAACGGTTTTAGCTGCAGGCCCGAGTTTAGGGCCTTTAGCGGCTACCCCATCATCAAGAGTTCGCTCGACGCCGGCAATATCGACGTCTTTGCCATGGACCGCTCCACGCTGGCCGGTTACATGAACGAGACTGTTGAGCTGCTGCAGCCCGAGGTCAAGTTTGGCGAGCAGGGCTACGGCGTGGCGACCAAGAAGGGCTGCGACCTTTCGGCTGTGGTCGATCAGGTGATTTGCGATCGCCTGGCCGATGGCTGGCTCGACCAAGAGGTCAAGACCTGGGGTCTTGTATAGGCGCATCGTCCAAGGAAGGAATCAAATGCTCGAAGGATTATTTGACGCCGACCGTTGGTCGACGACATTTCAAAACATGGGGCCCTTCTGGGAGGGCTTTGGCGTGACGCTACAGGTGGTCGTTGCCGGTCTGCTGCTGTCGCTGGTGCTGGGCACGCTACTGGGTGTGTTCTCTACCACTCGCTCGCGCGTGCTGCGCGCCATAAGCCGCGTGTACGTGGAGTTTTACCAGAACACCCCGTTGCCCGTACAGGTGCTCTTTATGTACATGGCCGGTCCGCAGTTTTTGCAGGCCATAACCGGTGCCGACCAGCCGGTGCGCATCGCGCCGTTCGTGCTGGGCTTCTTGGGCGTGGGTCTGTATCACGCGGCCTACATTTCGGAGGTCATCCGCACCGGTATCGAGGCGGTTCCGCGCGGTCAGATGGAGGCGGCCCAGAGCCAGGGCTTCACCCGTGCGCAGGCGTACTGGTACATCGTGCTGCCCCAGACATTCAAGATCATTTTGCCGCCGCTGTGTAACCAGGCGCTCAACCTGGTCAAGAATACGTCGGTGCTGGCGCTTGTGGCCGGCGGCGACCTTATGTACCGTTCCGACAACTTTGTGAGTCTGTACGGTTACCTGCAGGGATACATCGTCTGCTGCCTTATGTACTTCATCATCTGCTTTCCGCTCGCCATGCTGGTGCAGTGGCTCGAGCGCCGCTCCAAGGAGCGTCCGCGCGGCGTGAGCCTGGCCGAGCTGGGGCTCGACAACGTAGAGGAGGCCTAGCGCATGGAAATCTTCAACGCGACCAACCTGCTCTACATTTGGGGCGGCTTTGTTAAGACGATCGAGATCTCGGCGCTGTCGATCTTTTTCTCGCTCATCTTTGGCACGGTGCTGGCGCTCGTTAAAAGCTATGCGCCCCGCCCGTTCCGTATTTTGGTGAGCGCCTATATCGAGCTGTTCCGCTGCACGCCGAACCTGCTGTGGATTCTGTTTATCTACTTTACGGTGCAGGGTTTGGACATTGTGATTTCGACCATCGCCTTTACGCTGTTTACCAGCGCTGTTATGGCCGAGATTGTGCGCGGCGGCCTCAACTCGATTCCGCGCGGCCAGTTTGAAGCAGCGCAGAGCCAGGGCTTCGGCTTCTTTGCCACCATGCGCTACATCATTCTGCCGCAGACGTTTAAGACGATCATCCCGGCGCTGTTTAGCCAGTGCACGACCGTCATTAAGGACAGCTCGTATCTTTCGGGTATTAACGTGGCCGAGCTCATGTACACGGCAAACGTCGTGATGGCCCATGCGATCGACCTGTCGCAGGTGCTTATGCTCTACGGCCTGGTGTTTGCGATGTACTTTGTGCTCAACTTTGGTATCTCGTTGCTGGTGAGAGCGTATCAGAGGCGAATGGTGGCAGCGTAGAATGTGGCAAAGGGACAGCCCCTTTGTCACATAGAGAAAGGAATCGCGATGAGCGATCTGGAGAACAAGAAGAGTCCTGTGGTCATTACCATCGCGCGCGACTTTGGCGCCGAGGGCCACGAGATTGGCCGTATCCTCGCCAATGAGCTGGGGATTCCGCTGTACGATAACGAGCTACTGGTGCGTGCGTCGCTGCGCGCGGGCGAGTCGCTCGATAAGATGGCCGCCTACGACGAGCGCCTGGCCGTGGAGAACATGGCGTTTCTACCCGACCGTTACGATGCCCGTTCGTACTCGGACAAGTTGTTCCAAAAGATGAGCCAGGTGATTTTGGATCTGGGTGAGACCGAGAGCTGCATTATCGAAGGCCGCCTGTCCGATTACCTGTTGCGTAACAACCCCAACCACATTGCCGTGTTGGTGACCGCTCCCTTTGAGGATCGCGTCGAGATCGTGCGCAAGAAGCGCGGCCTTAACAAAAAGAAGGGCGCCAAGCTGGTCAAACAGCAGCAGAAGGCGCGTGAGGCGTTCTATAAGCGCTACAGTGCCGGTAAGTGGAAGATGACGAGCGGCAAGGACATCGTCGTCAACCGCGCCAAGCTGGGCCGCGAGGGTTGTAAAGACGTTATCGCCGCTGCCTACCGCTACAAGGTGGCGCAGCTCGAAGGCTAACCGATCAAAACCACCACAAGGGGGACAGGCACCTTTGTGGTGGTTTTTGTTTTAGGCCGAGGGGAAGGCTTTGGTGAGACCGGCGCGCGTTTGCGTGTCGGTCTTTTGGTAGATGGAGCTCAGGTGGCGCTGTACCATACGCATCGAGATACCGAGTTCCTCGGCAACCTGCTTGAGCGGGCGTTCATCCTGGGTCACGGCTATGAGCACGTCGACTTCGCGTGGGGTGAGAGCGTGGTTGGCGATGAAGGCCTGGCGTTGCTCTTCGATGCTCGGCGCAGCGAGCGCTTTCTCGGCTCGTTGCTGGTGTTCGCGCTCCTGCTCGGTTTGGGGCAGGCGGAATAGGCCCGCGGCTACAAACGCCACACTCGCCGCCACAAGCAGCATGAGCGCGCCGATCATGATGAGGGCGACATTGCCCGAGGTCACAAGTGCCAGCGAGATGCCCGACGTAGTGAACGCGCACACGTTGTTGGCTGCGCGGCCCATGCTAGCCCACAGTGCGGGCGTATGCATGCGCGGCGCCAGCTGCGTAAACGTGGCGGTAAAGAACGTGACAAAAAAGCCCGAACTCAGATAAAAGACGATGAGGCCCAAGTTGGGGTCGGCGCCGGCTTCCACGGCTAAGATCGAGATGGTGGAAAGTACCGTGACGCCGAGCATGATGAGGCCCATGTAGCGACGCTCGGCAAGATCAAAGACGATACCGGCGACGAGACCGCTCGTCGCCAAAAAGAGGCGCGGCCAGGTCTGTACGGCGATGGTGCCGTGGGCGTTGGAGAACGTGACGACGTTATCGAGCGTCGAGAACAGGCAGGCGAGAATCATGACGAGCGCGATACTCCAGCACGCCTGCTTGGCGAGAGCGTGCGAGGGCTCGGCAAAGGGATTGATGATGGGGCTGGGCCCCTCGTTTGCCTCTTGGGTAGTGGCGCTGAGGGCGGAGATAATGATCGTCGCTGTGCCAAGGACGATGAGCTCTGCGATACCGCCGCAATCGAGCAGGTTGATGGCGAACTGCATCAGGATGCCCGCGGCATAGGCTGCTCCTGCGCCGGTGGCGAGTTTGGGGTCATCCTGGAATGCCAACGAAAAGGCGTGGTGCGCTGCGGCGCCCAGTAGGCCGAGTCCGAGGAATGCGAGGCATCCCAGAATCTCGAGCGCAAGCGGGCTCGTGGGGGACTGAATCTGAGTCAGCCCCAAGATGGCGATGGGGACGGCGGCACTGACTGCTGCCTGGGGCTGGCCTTTGCGCTGTGCGAGCCCGAGCAGCGGCGCGTATCCGATAAAGCCGAGTACGCTGGCGCCCAGGATAAAGCCCTGTGCGAGCACAACGCGTTCGGCACCGGTGAGTAGCCCGACATTGATGTCGAATCGAAACTCGGCGGCAAGAAAGACAAAGGTAAAGAGCGCAAGTGCCAAAAGCGCGTTGATTTTAGACTTACTCAGGTTCAAGAACGGTCCTTTGGATGGACGGAATAATCGTGTCCTTGATTGTAGACCAGGTCGGTAGGGGGGTGAGCCTTTCGGGGGGCGGGGCGCGCTTGGCAATCGCATGCTCGTTGCCTTTTGCGCTGGCAGATGCGCCACTTGAGAATTTGTGCCTCGGGATCCGGCTATCTTCCCGTAACATGGTGTTACAGAAGCACCCCTTACGACAAGGAGGCTCACATGCGAAAGCAAATCCATGACAACCCAATCGACCACGACCGCGCGTGCGCGCTCTCCCGCGGAACGTGGCGTCGCGTGGGCGCCAAGCTTGCCTGCGCGGGGGCTTGCGCGCTCATGGCCGGCCAGCTGCTGCTGCCGAGCGTGGCGCTCGCCGCCGACTGGGTCAACGTGGGCGGCACGCAGTACGACGCGGGCACCGCTGCCGGCGACGAGGCGGGAACCTGGTCCTGGGATGGCGCTAACGACATGAAGCTCAACGGCTACGACGGCGGCTCCATCGGCGCCAAGGGCAACCTCACCATCGGCGTGACGGGCGCCAACACTGTCACGGCCGACGCCGGGCAGAGCGCCATTGCTGTTAAGAACGGTAACCTTGCCATTACCGGCGACGGCACCCTGAATGCGACAGCCCAGAACGATGTGATTACGGCGTCGGGAGACGGCAGGACCGGCGGCGATGTGACCATCAGCGGCGTCAGCGTCAACGCGACGGCTTCGGGTGCAGCGGAAAACGTGGCGGGCATTCGCGCGACGGCCGGCAGCGTGACAATCGATAAGGGCGCTGATGTCAAAATCGAGGCGAAATCGGCTGAAGGATCTTGGCGTCCAATGGAGATCATCTGCGGTATCCATGCTGATAACATTCCAAACAGACACGCTGCCCAGGAAGGCGAGCAGGAAGAGTCGGATTCCGCTTATGAGCACGGCGGCGATATCACCGTCGATGGCGCCAGTCTGTCGATTAAGACTGGCGATGCCTCGTGGGCTTCCATGTGCATCAATACGTTTGGTATCAAGAAGAATACCCTCATGAAAATCGTCAACGGAGCCGATGTCACGCTTTCGGCTGGTAGTGCGGCTTCGCTCTCGGCGGGTATCAGCGCACGCTCGCAAGCTGGTGCGGTGTGGATGCTTGTCGAGAAGTCGAACCTCACGTCTCGAAGCTTGTCTGCCGCAAGCGGCATCGACGCCGATCGTAATCAAAGTTTTGGAATCATGGCAGAGGCAAATACCAGGTTTGAAACGCCTCGTATCCAGATTTTCAAATCGAAGATTGAGGCTTCGGGCGCGACTGCGGGAATCTATGCGATCAACCGCAACGGCGCGAATGCGACACTGTTCCGTGCCGCGATGATCGATTTACAAGGGAACGCGATGATTACGACTCCGACGGACGGTGCCGTGCGCGATGTGAAGAAGGTTGTCGATACGGGGCAATGGCCTAGTTCCCAGAGCGGGCAGGTCATCGGTGTTGCCGGTTCGTCTGCGATTTCGGATATCGTCGGTTCTGCCGAGGTCGCCCATGATGTGGCGATTGATTTTGGAGACGGGCAGGAGCCGGACCCAACGCCGGACCCCGAGCCGGCTCCGGAGCCCGATCCCGATCCCATGCCAAGTCCCGAGCAGAAGCCTGACCTCAAGCCCGTAGATAAGGACGCAAAGACCACCACGACCGTTGCGACCAAGACTGCTGCCGGAGCCAAAAACACTTCCGGTGTTCTGGCCGCCACGGGCGATAGCGCTGTGACGGCGGCGGCAGCCCTCGGCATCGCCGGTGCGTCCGTCATCGGCGCCGGCTTCGTCGCGTCCAAGCGCCGCAACCGCTAGTGCAAGCTTTCATAGCCATTTTCAGCCGCCGCGTGGGCACAAATGCCCTCGCGGCGGCTCTTTGTATTTCAGCAGGTAGATGCCTAGGTTCGTAGATGCGAACCTAGGCATACGGAGTCATTTGGCACATCTTGGTGGTACAGGACCACCACAAAGGGGACAGACACCTTTGTGGTGGTATGTCCCTACGACCAAGGAGGCCGTTATGAACGAAAGTCACTTTGACAAGCAAGCTCAACGTGAGTCCACCTGCTCGCTGATTCATGGTACTTGGCGTTGTGTGGGTGCCAAAATAGCTTGCGCCGGCGCGTGTGCGCTTATGGTCGGTCAGTTGCTGCTGCCGAGCGTGGCGCTGGCGACGGAATGCGCCGATCCCGTCGCTGGGACGGATGAGGTTGCCGCGGCTCCGGTGACGCCGACGGTTGCGGAGGATACGGTGGCTCCGGCTGCGCCGATGACTGACGCGGCTCCGGCGGCACCGTCCACGGCAGAAGCTCAGCAAGATCAGCGGGACGCATCAGCGGCAACGGTGAACGATACGGTTGCTGCCAACCAAGATGGCTCTCTTGGTGGCACCGACAGCTCGTCGGCAAACAACACCATCATGCCCTGTGGCGTGACCGATGTGACAGGCGGGAGCGGCGTTAGGGTCAATACGACCGTGGTCGATCATTATACGAACTGCGTGCTTTCGGACAACATCACGCTCAAAAAGGGCCAGCCGTATACCTATGATGATTTTCCCGATGTAGAAGGTGGCATTCCAGAAACGCTTGCGAGCGAAGTCGTCGAGGTTAAGTACTACAGGGCCGATGCCGCTTCGGGCACTCTGGTCGAAGTTCAGGATGCGTCCATGTCCGACGTGACGGCTCGCTTCGAACCCGTTGGCAATCACATGAGGCTGACGCTGACCTTTACGGGTGGCGCGGCAGGCGGCTCGTATCGACTCACGCGCAATGAGGCTCTCTATATTGGCACGGCACTGGAGTATACCGGAACTGACTATGAAGGCAGCTCGACTATCCTCAACGAAACCAGGGACGACTATTACCTCCACTACGCCATCAATAGCGAAATTACGCTTGTTGCGTCAGAAAGCGAAGCCCTCCATAACCTGGACGTCAACGACGTGAAGACCGACTACGCGCCCGGCGAGGCGCCGCGCGCGACCGCGACGATCCCCGCTGCCGATGCCGACAAGTACGAGATAGCCTACGAGTGCTGGGAGGAGATGGATGGCAGCGACCCCGCGGAGCTCACACCCGTTGCCTTCTGGTATTCCGACCCCGCCAAGTATCCGACGGGCGCGAGGAGGATCGAACACTTCGAAGAGGGCAAGTTCTACATGTATTCCGTCGAGCTGAGGCTCAAGGGCGACAATACCGTGGGCAATGACTGCATGATGTACGTCAACGGCCATTGGACGCACCACATCAAGACCGTCAACGGCGTCTTCGCGCCAAACGCTGACAATATGCTGTGCGAGCAGCCGATCGACGAATGGCGGGCCATCGACGTTATCGAGATCAACGGCGCCACGACCACCTTCAAGGCAGGCGATAAGCCGGTCTTTACGGCGAATGTTCCGACGGGCTCCAACTTCCTTCCTCAGTGTGAGTACTGGACGGGTAGCGACGGCAGCGAAGTGAACTCTCAGGAGTTCTGGGATCAGAACATCACGAACCACATCGACGCCTTTAAGCCTGGCGTGACCTATCGCTACGGTATCTACCTCAAGCCTGCGCGCGGATTCTACTTTACGCCCAACACCAAGCTGGTGATCAACGGCCAGGAGTGCGGCTACCAGATGGGCGAAGCGAGTGTAGTTGATCCCGAGAGCGGCTGTATCTTCACTCTGTGGCTCAACACCGATTTGACCTTTACGCCTGAAGCCACGCCGACTCCCGATCCGCAGCCTACGCCGGATCCCAATCCGACGCCGCAGCCCGAAACCAAGCCTGAGACGAAACCCGAGACCAAACCCGCGGCTAAGCCGGCCACGACAACCGCCACGACCAAGATGGTTGAGAAAACCACGCCGGCCAAGAAGGGCGATGCTGTCCTGGCTACCACGGGGGATACCACCGCGATGACGGTCGCCGCCCTAGGCATCGCCGGCGCAACCGTTGCCGCGGCCGGCATCGCCGCAACCAAGCGCCGCAAGCGTTAGGTTTTGGCGGCGGCGCCCATCCTCGGCTTTAGCAAAATCTCAATCTGTAACACCAAGCCAGCCAAAACGGCTCTAGATGTTACAGATTGAGATGAACCGAATGGCCGCCAATCTAATGTCTCGATCTGTAACACCAGGCGGGGAATTTGACCTCTAACTGTTACGGATCGAGACAAACTGGCCGGCCAAGTCCAGAACCGCCACAAAGGTGCCTGTCCCCTTTGTGGCGGTTTGCGCAGGTAGAACGGTAGGTTCGTATATATGAACCTACCGTTCGCTTTGTTTGTGGACCACGATTACGCTGGATGACTTTAGGTTTGCAAGAAAGGAACGACCATGAGGTGGACTACTGCTCGAGCGCTTTGCCGCCGGCTGACGGTTGCCACGGTGACCCTCACTATGGTGACGGGTTCGTTGCCCGCGGGCGCGTTTGCCGAGGCCCTCAACACCGATAGCACTTTTGTGCAGACGGATAACGGCCAAGCGGACGACGCCGCTTCCGCCGATTCGGCTGACGCCCAAACGTCAGACTCTGCTTCCGCCGACCCCGCGCCCGATGCCGGCGCCGCCGACCCCACAGTGCTCGATAGCGGTGATACCCCTACGCCCCCGCCCTCCGAGATTGCATCGGCGGCGGGCCTAACGGGCGCCGGGCAGACCGAGAGCACACCTGCGGGTACGCTCGCCACCGATCTTGTCGAGGGCAAGGAACTCGCCGAGCAGCAGAAGCAGGAGGAGACCGCCGAAGCCGAAGCAACCTGGAACGAGGAACTTGAACTCTGGGCAACCTCGAAGGGCGCCACGGGCGTAAAGGACGAATACGACGATGGCTACGTGGCCGGCGAGCAGACTCCCGCGCAGTACTACTTCTCGATTGATAGCCTCACCAACGAAATTTCTATCGAGTATGGCGACGCGGGCATTACCACGTTGGAGGTGCCCTCGACCATCGACGACAAAAATGTCGTGAGCCTTAAGGGCATGGGAAACGCTGCGCTCACATCAATTACGTTTGCCCCCGATTCGCATATCCGCTCTGTGGGCGGTTTGGGCGGCAGCAGCATTAAGGAAATCGCACTGCCCGATTCGGTTGAGGAGCTGGGCTGGAATGCGTTTACCGGAAGCAAGACACTTCAGACGGTGACCTGGCCCAACAACGCGGCTTTTACCACGATTCCCGAGCAGGCCTTTGAGGGCTGCGAACAACTTGACGACAATGTGGTGGCAACGCTGCCGCCTTCGGTTAAGACTATCGACTATCGTGCCTTCGCCAACTGCGGCGTGCCGCAGTTCTATGTCTCGGACACAACGGTACTCACCTTTACGCAGATCAACGTGCCGGGCACGGTGGAGCGGATTGAGCGCTATGCCTTTGACGGGTGCTCGCATGTGTCGTCGGTGACGATCGGCGACGGCGTCAAATCTATCGGGGCGCTCGCGTTCGCCTCTCTTGATCCTGCGATTGCCGGCAAAGAGATTGTGCTACCCAAAAGCGTGGAAATGATAGAGTGGGGAGCTTTTGAGAACACGAGATACGGAAACGAGACGAACCATAATGCCGTTGCCCTGCGCGTGATGAACCCCGATCTTCAGTTTGGTGAGGCGGGCTATCCGGGCGACTATAATGAGCGCGTGACAATCGATGGCGTAACGTATGCGATTCCCTTTGGTGAAGGCCAGACCATCTATGCCCATGCGACCGATTCGGCTGGCAACCCCTCGATGGTCAAAAAGCTTGCCGATGCCGTGGCCGATCGCAAGGACTCCGTCGATTCCTCGAAGCCTGCCTACACGTTTGAGTGGATGGGCGAGGCGGCCCAGGTGACGGGCAAACTTCCCCAGAGCGCGACGGCTACACTCGTGCAGGCGGGGCAGTCCACGCCGCTGGCGGTTGGCGATGACGGCAGCTTTACAGCGGACGCTCTCTCCAAGACAGCAGCCACCCTGCGCATTTCGCTCAGCGGTTACTATGACATGGTGCTGGCGCGCCCGGGCGACCAGATGACGGGCACATGGAATATCGGGGAGATTAAGGCTGAGGACTTTACCAAGATTCCGGCTTCGCGCGCGATTGAACTTAATGTGGCCTATCTCGAACCGGTCGCAGGCCAGGATAAGACCGAACGCATTGAGCTCGATAGTCTCGATAACATCGATCTGACGGTGAAGAGCGGCGGCAAGACGCTTAAGCCTGCCAAGGGTGACAAGGAAAACGACTTCCGTATCCAGGGCACAGCGCTCTTGGTGTCGCAGGCCATTGCCGACGCGGACCAGGATCTGGAGATAACGCTCGAGCCTAAAGACAGCCTCAAGCTGGGTGGGGCGACGGCGACGGTGAAGCCTTCGGCCGGCAAGGTCGATATCGACTTGAAACCCTGGGGCACGGCGACGGTCACGACCAAGGGCGACTACCAGGGCGCCAACCGCGTGCTGGTGTTTCGTACGCCCGACGGCAAGCTAGTCGCCGACGGCGTCACCTATTTGATGGGTTACGAAGACGATGGCGCCACGCCTATCATGAAGGCCGAGACGCCGCGCCTTAAGGCCGGTTCGTACACCATCGTCGCCTTTAACAAGACGAGCTATGACATCCAAGCGACGAGCTATTCCACGTTTAGCCGCCTGGGACTGACCGTGGGTAAGCATATCGCGCAAAAGCAGGTGAAGATCGAGGACGGCAAACAGCTCGACGTGACGCTCGACGTCCCCACGTTTGACGTGGAGACGTATCGTGCCGAGCGCGGGCTGACGGCGGGCTCGGTTATCGCTGATTCGTCCGCGGTCGTTGGCGCGGAGACCGAGCTGCGCATTCATTACGAGCTCAAGGACAGCCAGGCTGCCAAGATTGAGATTCCTCTGGCCAAGGATGCCGTCGAGGATGTGTCCGCAGGCGCTCGCGAAGCCGGCGCCAGCTCCGATGCCATGTGGGCTGGCACAACTTGGGAGGGCGACAACCTCGTTCTCGATATGAAGAAGGGCATGGGCGCCGATGTGTTTGTGCGCTTTAAGCCTAAGGCCGCGGGCATCTATGCCGTCTCGCCGCTCATTACGCTGGGCGAGGTGACATTGCCGCTGGGAAGCACCACACTCGAGGTTAGCGGATCGCGCATCGAGGTCGACAACACCGACGTTCACAGCCTGCTGGGCAATGTGGCCTACGTTTATGCAGCGCCGGGCAAGAGCGTGCAGCTCACCGTGGGGACGGGCTCGTCGGCTGCAAAGTACACCGGTAAGACCAACAAGCTGGGCCGTGCCAAGATTGAATACGACCTGCCGCAGGATACGCTTGCCGCCGAGCGTGTGACGCTCGAGGCGCGCGTGGGCTCGACCGATGTTGCCGCCGCTGCCGCAGAGGTGACGGCTCGCAACTATGTGCGCTATGTTCCGGGTGCTTCGGTCTGGAACTTTGATGTGACGTATCGTGGCGGTACGCAAAACTTGGTCAAGGACGGCAAGGACACCGGCAAGAGTCTGTGGACCTTCCATCATCTGCCGCAAAAGAAGAACGCCTACTGGACGTTCGATATCACGCTCGAGGTGGGAAACGAAGAGGCCGCCGACACGCTCGACCTGTACGTGGACTGCGTGGATGGCAAGACGGTGACGATTCCTCTGACTCAAAAGTCGCGCGAGGGCACCCGTGTGCGCTATGTCGCGGAGTATGTGGACGAGGGTTACCTTAAGCTGCTCGACGAGTTTAACAAGGCGAATGACTCGACCTATGTGAACTGCGGCAACTTTGAGCAAATCTTTATGCCGCAGACCTACCGCATCTCCAATGCTCAGCTTATGACCATGCTGAGTTTTGACGCCAACGCTTCGGCCAAAAAGCATTCCGCCGCGGCCGAGGAGCGCCAGCAGGAGTTCTCGAATGCTGTGCAGCAGTGGCACGAGTATATGATGGATAACTCGTTTAATGATGTCGACGAGGCCTTTAACGACGCGATTGACCAGATGGTCGCCGATGCGTTTGCCGAGGAGGATGAGAACGGTAAAGAGGACGAAGCCCAAGGTGGAGCTGCCCGTAAGGCTCGTCGCGCCCCTGCCGCCAGCGACGGCGAGGGTGATAATGCTGGCAACGACGAGGCCGCGCAGTTTGCGGCCGAGCTCAAGGCCGCGGTCGGCGGGTCGGCGGCGCTGCTGACCCAGCAGGGCGACAGCTATGGCGTCAATGTGGACAAGATGATCTTTGAGGATGCTTACGGCACCAGCGAGGATTGGTATCAGGAACTCGCGGCGGCCCAGGGCGCGAACGCTGCGGATGCGGCCGCCATCAAGGAGCTCGTCGACCATGCATCGCGAGCGGAGTTTATTGCCCAGCAGGCCGAGGATCTGGTGGGCCAGTCGATGGGTATCGGCCAGCTCAACCAATATGGAAGCTGGAATGACGCAACCGCTGCGGCACTCAACAAGTGTGCGGGCATTAAGGCCAGCGAGTACAACGGCCAGTCGACGAGCGGGTTTAACGATTTGGGCCAGGCGCTCGGCAGCTCACTGAGCTACAAGGCGGCTGACGACGATACCGTCAAGGGCTTTAAGGTCGCCGCGCCCGATGGCGAGCAGACGGCCTATATAGAGTCGGAGTTTATCGAGAACTCCAATAACAACAAGAACCAGGCGCTTCTGTTTAACTCGATCGCCATGCAGTGCGACATTCTGGACAACCTGTACGACAACTGGAATGTGGTCCATAGCCTCAACAACTCCAAGGTGCGCGGATGGCTCATGGCCTGGAAGCTCAACGGTGACGTGAGCGCCCATATGAAGCTCATCCGCACGATTCGTTCGCTCAAGAGCTATAAGATCGAGTGCGAGATGTTCGGACAGGTCTTTAAGACCGATGCGTGGAAGGCGGCCGGCCAGGCGTTTCCCGCGGCGACCCAAGGCATCGGCATCTTTACCGGCATTTACGGCGTGAACGATGCCAGCAAGAACTGGGAGAACGTGAACGTCCGCATGCAGAAGGTGAAGGGCGAGCGCGAGGGCTATGAGCTTCAGCATACGCGCTTGCTTGCCAAGCCCGAGAAGACCGAGGACGACTGGAAGTGCATTTACGCGCTGCGCGACGCCATGGAGAAGGCGCGTGCGTTTGAGGATTTGCTGTATCGCCAACTCTGCCACGACAGCACCGATGTGGCAGTGGGCTCCATTATGACAATCGCCGGCGTGCTGACGGCCGGTTCGGCGGGTACCGTGGTGGGCGCTGCCTATGACGCGGCTTCGACCAGCGTAGGTTCGGAGCGCGCGATTAAGCTGACCAATGCCGAATGCGCCTACGATGTTGCCTGCGAGCAGGTGGAGCGCGCGTGCCAGAATCGTATTACGGTCAACTGGGGCGAGCTGACCGATGCCGAGGTCTACAAGGCTAACAAGGACGGCTTGATCTCGGATGAGAAGATGCAGTCGATCTTCGAGGCGCGTTATCGCAATGTGGCTGCCAAGGCAGCACCCGACCCTGCGGGCGTGGTGTACGAGGGCCTGCTGTCCAATACGGTTGAAGGCGCGACGGTTGAGCTGTGGAGCGCCGACGATGCGGCCGGTACCAATGCGGTGCGTTGGGATGCCGAGGAGTATGAGCAGGACAATCCGCTTGCAACGGGTGCGGACGGTGCATACAACTGGAATACGCCGACCGGCTGGTATCAGGTGCGCGTGACCAAGGACGGGTATGAGGGGGCGCGTTCAGCTTGGCTGCGCGTGCCGCCGATTCAGACTGAGGTGAACATTGGCTTGGTGTCGACGGCGGCGCCCGAGGTTGCTTCGGCCCATGCCTATACCGATTGTATCGAGGTTGAGTTTACGCAGTATATGGATGCGAGCGACGATGCCCTGGTCGCATTGTGCGCGCAGGGCTTGGGCGACGTGACGTATACGTGGCTCGACAAGCAGGACGATCCCAATGGCAAGCCGCTGTCGCGCGTGCTGCGCATTCGCTATGCCGATGCGTGTGAGGCGGGCTCGACGGTGGCGTTTGAGCTCGACGGTGCTCGCAACTACGCCGGCACGGCCATGGCGCGCTGGGCAAGTGGCGAACTTGTCGTGGGCGTTCGTGCCGACAAGCTCAAGCTCAACGTGGAGCAGGCCGTGACCATGCTTGAGGGCAGTGACTTTGAGCTGGTGGCGCACGTGAGCGATAAGGCGGGCAAGCCGTTTGCGGGCGCCAAGGTTAGTGTCGGGCTGGAGTCCTCGGCTATCTGCTCTGTCGATGCCACCCAGGCCGTGACGGGCGAGGACGGCGCGGCGACGTTTGTGCTGCATGGTGCTCTGCCCGGTTTGACGACGTTGACGGCGGCGGTGGACGGCACGGCGCTGTCCAAGCAGGTCGACGTTCGCGTGTCTGCCGAGGCAGTGCGACCGGCGCGACCGGTGGCGACGATTGGTGCGACGACGTTTGGTGCATGGTCGCCCAAGGAGAACTACATTACGGTGCCCAAGGGCACGAAGCTGGAGCTTTCTGCCGAGGATGGCACGACGATTTGGTGCACCACCAACGACACCTGCCCCTGCCGTGACGAAGGCCGCGTAAAGTACACCGAGCCTATTGCGCTCGATAGCAACATGTATGTGCGCATTGCGGCACAGCGCCCTGGCATGTCATACAGTGAGTATTCCGAGCGTCTGAACATTACGATTACGGTGACCGATGAGGCGGCGCCTGAGCCGACGCCCGATCCCGAGCCGACGCCCGAGCCGGACCCGACGCCTGGCGACGGCGAGCAGGGCGGCGGTGCGGATGGCTCTGGCGGCACCGGGGTACCTGCGGGCGGCTCGGCTTCGACGACGACCACGGTGACGACGAACAAGTCCAAGGGTAAGGGCAAGAACGGCAAAAAGTCCGGTGGCACGGAGCTTGCCGGCACGGGTGACTCCGCCGCGATGACAGTCGCCGCCCTAGGCATCGCCGGAGCAACCGTTGCCGCCGCGGGCATCGCCGCGACTAAGCGTCGCAAGCGTTAGGTTTTGGCGACAGCGCCCATCCTCGGCTTTAGCAAAATCTCAATCTGTAACACCAAACTGTCCAAAACGGCTCTAGATGTTACAGATTGAGATGAACTGTTCGACCCCCAACCTAACGTCTTGATCTGTAACACGTAGCGAGGAATTTGGGCTCTAACTGTTACAGATTGAGACAAAGCGGAGGCGGTTGGAGCAATATATCGATCTGTAACAACTACAAGGCTCAACGGGCTCCAGGTGTTACAGATTGAGACAAAACGACCGGGCAAGTCCCCAAACCACCACAAAGGTGCCTGTCCCCTTTGTGGTGGTCGGGCGGCCGGCATAGAAAAAGTCCCCGCCTGGCGTGTGCTCGACGGGGACTTTGCCGTTTGATGGCTAGCGCTGCAGGTGATTACTCGCCCAGCAGGCTCTTGGTGATGGAGGCAGCGGCCTTCTTGCCGGCGCCCATTGCCAGAATGACCGTAGCGGCACCGGTGACGATGTCGCCGCCGGCCCAGATGCGGGGATCGGTGGTCTGGCCGGTCTCCTCGTCGGCAACGATGTAGCCCCACTTGTTGAGCTCCATCTTGCCGCCGATCTTCTTTGCGAAGGGGTTGGCGTTGGTACCGATGGCCGAGATCGCGACGTCGCAGGGGATCTCCTCGATGGCGCCCTCGATGGGCACCGGGCGACGACGGCCGGACTCGTCAGGCTCGCCGAGCTCCATCTTCTGGACCTTGACGGCGCACACGGAGCCGTCCTCGCCAGCGACAAACTCGAGCGGGGAGACGAGCGGCAGAACCTCGACGCCCTCGGCCTTAGCGTGGTGCAGCTCGGCGCGACGGCAGGGCATCTCGTCCTCGGTACGACGGTAGGCGATGATGGCGTGCTCGGCGCCCAGGCGCTTGGCGGTACGGACGGCGTCCATAGCCACGTTGCCGCCACCAAAGACGACGACGTTCTTGCCGTGCTTGGTGGGGGTGTCGTACTCGGGGAACTTGTTGGCCTTCATCAGGTTCACGCGGGTGAGGTACTCGTTTGCGAAGAAGACGTTGGGCAGGTTCTCGCCGGGGACGTTGAGGAACTTGGGCAGGCCGGCGCCGGTCGCCACGTAGATGGCGTCGAAGCCTTGCTCGAACAGTTCCTCGGCCGTGGCCATGTTGCCCACGACGGAGTTGTACTCAAACTTGACGCCCATGTCCTCCAGGCCGTCAATCTCGCGCTTGACGACTGCCTTGGGCAGACGGAACTCGGGGATGCCGTAGACCAGCACGCCACCGCCGGTGAAGAAAGCCTCAAAGACGGTAACGTCAAAGCCGTTGCGGGCGAGCTCGCCGGCGCAGGTGATGCCGGACGGGCCGGAGCCGACGACGGCGACCTTCTTGCCGTTCTTGGGAGCCATCTTGGGCGTGGAGGCGAGCTCGGGGCGGTCACCCAGGAAGCGCTCGAGCTGGCCGATGGCCACGGGCTCGGACTTCTTGCCACGGATGCACTTGCCCTCGCACTGGTTCTCCTGCGGGCAGACGCGGCCGCAGATGGCGGGAAGCATGGAGTCCTCGCGGATGGTATCGAGAGCGCCGCCGAAGTCCTTCTCGCGGATCTGCTCGATAAAGCGGGGGATGTTGATGTTGACGGGGCAGCCCTCAACACAGAACGGCTTCTTGCAGTTGAGGCAGCGCTCGGCCTCGGCCAGCGCCATCTCCTCGGTGAAGCCCTTGTCGACGGGGCGGAAGTCGCAGGCGCGCTCGGCAGCCGGCTCCTCGTTATCGGGGGTACGGGGCGACTTCATATCGGCAACGAAACGACCGTTAACTAGTGGCATGCGCAGCTCTTTTCCTCATAGGCCTTGAGGGACTCGCCCTCTTCGGAACGGTAAGCGGCCTGGCGGGCACGAAGGTCATCCCAGTCGACCAGGGTGGCATCGAAGTCGGGGCCGTCGACGCAAGCGAACTTGGTCACGCCGCCCACCTCGACGCGGCAGCAGCCGCACATGCCGGTGCCGTCAACCATGATGGGGTTGAGCGACGCGGTGATGGGGGTGTCGTACTTCTGGGCGGTGAGGGTCGAGAACTTCATCATCGGAACGGGGCCGACGCAGAAGACCTGGCTCACGGCCTTGTCCTGCAGCAAGCGCTCCAGCGGAGCGGTGACAACGCCCTGCTCGCCGTAGGAGCCGTCGTCGGTGGTGATGTGGATGTGGTCCTCGTCGAGGAGCTCGCGGAACTGGTCCTCCATGAGCAGGAGGTCCTTGGTGCGGGCGCCCATGATGGCGTGCACCTCGTGGCCGGTCTCGACCAGGTGCTTGGCGACCGGGAAGGCAATTGCCAGGCCGACGCCGCCGCCAATGACGGCGCAGGGGCCCTCGGCCATCTCGGTGGGAACGCCCAGCGGGCCCACGACGTCGCGCAGCGACTCGCCGGCCTCGTAGGTGGAAAGCATTTCGGTGGTCTTGCCGATCACCATGAAGATGAACTCGACCCAGCCCTCGTCACCGTTCCAGCCGGCCAGGGTAAACGGGACGCGCTCGCCCGTCTCGTTGGCGCGAACCATGAGGAACTGTCCAGCGTGCGCATGCTTGGCGATTGCGGGCGCCTCGATGCGGAACTTGAACACCTTCTCCGAGAACTGCGTCTTCTCCAGGATCTTATACATAGAACCCCTCTCTTGTTAGGGCCGCCGAACCGTGCCTCCACGGAAATGGACGGTAGCCCGAATAAAACCGTACGCGCACAGGCGTTGTGCAGACATACGGTGCAAATTATACCCTCATGGACATGTCACTTACGTGTGTCTTCGGCTGTTGGGAGCAGGGTTTATCCACTTTGGCCTACCAAAGGGGGAGAGGTTTATTTTGGTCGGTTTTATCAGGTAAAACGGCAAAGGGGGCCGGCCTCGCGCTTCGGTGAGGCCGGCCCCCTTTGGAGCGTTGCATATGTATGGCGGCACAGGGTTTATTGCGACGCGGCATCCGCGGCGTTTCCGCATATAAAACCTGCCAAAATAAACCTGTCCCTAAATGGTAGGTTTTAGTGCTTGCCGTTGGCGGAGGCGGCACCGTTGACGTGGTCGCGGGCATAGACCACGCCGTGCACGATCGCCAAGCCGGCGGCGTCGGCCGCGCGGGCGCAGGTGTCCTGGAAATCCTCGGCCTCGCGGGCGCGCAGCTGCTTAAGAACGTAGTCGGCGACGGCCATCTTGCCGGGAGGGTTGCCGATGCCGGTGCGGATGCGGCTGAAGTCGCGGCTGCCCATCTTGTCGATGATGGAGCGCAGGCCGTTGTGACCGGCGTGGCCGCCGCCCACCTTAACACGTACGTCGCCGGCGGGAATGTCGAGCTCGTCGTGGATCACGAGCAGCTCCTCGACCTTGATCTTGTACTCGCGGCAGAGCTTGGAGATGGGGCCACCCGAGGTATTCATATACGACTGCGGCTTGACCAGCACGATCTGGCGCTTGCCGCCCTCTTCCTCGGGATCGTTGATGTTGATGAGCGCGACCTCGGCGCCGGCCTGGTTTTTCCAGTACGTGACGCCGGCCTGACGGGCCAGCTCGTCGATCGCCTTAAAGCCGGCGTTGTGGCGGGTCTCGGCATATTCCTCGCCAGGGTTGCCAAGCCCGGCAACCATGCGAATCTTAAGCGGCTGTGCAGCTGCCATATTTGTCCTTCCGTTACATAAAAAGTTTAATCAACGACAAAGGCTACCACGCCCGCCGAAGGCGAGACTTCGTTTCAGCGAAATCCCACCAGACAAAAGCGCGGCCGCGGCAGGGCGAGCCGTCGGAACAGAAGAAACCCCCGCGCGACCTTTGCGAAGCAAGGGGGAGCGCGGGGGTTTCTTCTGTTCCGACGGCGATGCGCCGGGTTACAAGGACGATGCGATTACAGTGCGAAGTCGCCGCCGACGAGCGTGGAGACGGGCTCCTCGTGGTAAACGGCGGAGATGGCCTGAGCGAACTCCTCGGCGACCGAGATGGTCTTGATCTTGCCGCCGACCTCGACGGGAATGGCGTCGGTGACGAGGCACTCGACGATCGGGGCGTCGTTCAGACGCTCGATGGCCGGACCGGAGAAGATGCCGTGGGTGGCGCAGACGTAGATGTCGCCAGCGCCCATAGCCTTGAGCTCCTTGACGTTGGCGCACAGGGTGCCAGCGGTGTCGATCATGTCGTCGTTGATGATGCAGGTCTTGCCCTTGATGTCACCGATGATGCCCATGACCTCGGCGGCGTTGTGGCGCGGACGGCCCTTGTGGGCGATGGCCAGGTCGCAGCCGAGCATGTCGGACAGCTTCTTGGCGGCCTTGGCGCGACCCACGTCAGGGGAGACGACAACCAGGTTGTCGGTGTCGAAGTGCATGTCGTTGTAGTACTGGCCAAACAGCGGCAGCGCGGACAGGTGGTTAACCGGGATATCGAAGAAGCCCTGGATCTGGCCCTGGTGCAGGTCGAGGGTGATGATGCGGTTGACGCCGGCGCGCTCGAGCAGGTTGGCGACGAGGCGGGCGGTGATGGGCTCACGCGGGCCGGCCTTGCGGTCCTGGCGGGCATAGCCGTAGTGGGTGATGACGGCGGTGATGGAGCGGGCGGATGCGCGCTTGGCAGCGTCGGTGGCGATGAGCAGCTCCATGAGCATGTCGTTGACGTTGCCGCCGGCCACGGACTGAATCAGGAAGACGTCGGCGCCGCGGACGGTCTCGTCGTAGCGGGCGTAAATCTCACCATTGGCGAACTGCTTTAGCGTAAGGCCCGAAAGCTCGACCCCAAGGTACTCAGCGATCTTCTGAGCGAGGGGACGGTTGGAGGAACCGGAATACACGCGGATGGACTTGCGCATATTCTCCGACTTCTCGGGATCATTAATCGGCATTACCCTTCTCCTTTATATATCGAATGCCATATAGATGCCTTTTTGCATTGTAACCGCGCGACGGGGTTTATCGAGTCTTGATAACGTCTTTACCGTCAACGGACACGAACCGACCACTCATCCGGTTGCGCAGGTCACGATAGAAAAAGGAGCCGTCCCCATGGGAACAGCTCCTTAGATGCTTGGTAAAACGTTATACCTCGTCGTCCTCGTGCAGACGGCGGCGATAATCGGCGGCCCAACCCTCAATGTTTACCTGACGGGCACGACCCAGGCCGAGTGCGTCGGCCGGGACCGGCTCGGTGATGACGGAGCCGGCGGCCACGAGCGCGCCGTCGCCGATCTGGGCGGGCGCGACCATCATGGTGTCGGAACCGATGAAGGCGTCCTTGCCGATGACGGTCTTGTGCTTGTGCACGCCGTCGTAGTTGCAGGTGATGGAGCCTGCGCCCACGTTGACGCCGGAGCCCATGGTGGTGTCGCCGATGTAGGACAGGTGCGGCACCTTGGAGCCCTCGCCGATCGTGGACTTCTTGATTTCCACGTGCGTGCCGGCCTTGGAGCCGTCGAGCATGTGGGTGCCCGGGCGCAGGTAGGCGCGCGGGCCGCAGTCGACGCCGTTCTCGATGACGGCCTCGATGGCGATGGTCTCATCGATGGTGCAGCCGCTGCCGACGGTGGTGTCGGTGAGGCGACTGTTGGGGCCGAGCTGGCATTCCTCGCCCACGGTGACGTGGCCGATCAGGTGCGTCTGCGGCCACACGACGGTGTCGCGGCCGATGGTGGCATCGGGGCCGATCCAGGCCTGCGTGGGATCGATGAACGTGACGCCCTCGGCCATCCAGTGCTCGTTGATGCGGTCGCGCGCGATAGCGGTGAGCTGCGCGAGCTGAATGCGGCTGTTGACGCCCAGGCCGTCGCGGTAGTCATCGCAGTGGAAGATGGAGACCGCCTGGCCGTGACCCTTGAGGATTTCGAGCATGTCGGGCAGGTAGTACTCGGACTGCGCGTTGTCGTTGCCGATCTCGTTAATGTGGGCGGCGAGCTGCGCGCCGTCAAAGGCGTAGCAGCCGGCGTTGCACTCCAGCAGCGTGGCGGCCTGCTCGGGCGTGCAGTCCTTCTGCTCGATGATGCGCTCGATCTGGCCGTCGGCGCCCAGCTTGATGCGGCCGTAGCCGAAGGGGTCGGGCGGGGTCATGGTCATGACGGTGCAGGCGAGCTCGCCGGTAGCGACGGTCTGTGCGAACTTGGCGACGGTGTCGGCGGTGATGAGCGGCAGGTCGCCGTTGAGCACGACGACGGGGCCTTGCGTGATGCCGCAGGCCTCGAGCGCGACCTTCACGGCGTGACCGGTGCCCAGGCGCTCGGTCTGCTCGACGCACTCGACCTTGGTGGCGCTGCTGGCGTAGGCGCCGTCGATGAGGGCGCGCATCTCGTCGGCGTGGCTGCCGATGACGACCACGACGCGGCTGCAGCCGGCCTTGATGGTGGCGTCGACGATCCACTGGACCATAGGCTTGCCCAGGATCTTGTGCGAAACCTTGCAGTGGTTCGATTTCATGCGGGTGCCCTCGCCGGCAGCGAGGATAATTGCGGTTGCGTCCATGTGATCTCCTGTTACGTTATAGAGACGTGTGTTTGGAAACGATACACGGCGCAATATGATACCGCAGGCATATGTTGAGCGCGTAGCGATTGGTTTGCGGCGGTTGGGGCTTGCGCCGCCGTCGTGGCGTTTGCGCTGCTTGCGTGCGGCGTTGGCGGTGCTGCGGAGCTGTCTTTTGAGCGAGGGGACGGGGGTGCCCGTGGACAACATACAAGAGGAGTTTGGCGGCGAGCCCGTCGCGGCATTCTCGATGTCGCATCCGGCTGTGCCGGCCCTCTACATGGTGCTGACGCTGGGGCTCACCATGTTCTCGATGCAACCGGTGCTGATCGTGCTGTCGCTTGCGGGCGGGCTGGCGTATGGATTTGCGACGCGTGGGGCTGCCCGCACGCTGGGCGCACTCCGCTGGCAGTTGCCGGTGATTTTGATTATCGCGCTGGTCAATCCGCTGTTTAGCGCCTCGGGCTCGACGGAGCTGTTCCGTATTGGCATGCGCGCGGTGTATCTGGAAAGCATGGTATACGGCCTGTGCATGGGCGGGCTGTTTGTGGCGAGCGTGCTGTGGTTTGAGGCCGCGGCGTCGATGCTCGAATACGACAAGGTGCTCGCGCTGCTGGGCAATGCCGCGCCGGTGATCGCGCTCATGATCTCGATGTGCATGCGGCTTATCCCGCAGTTTTTGCGCCGCGGCCGCACGGTGCTGGCGGTGCAAGATGCGATTGATGTACCGGGGCGTGCGCCGGCCGACCCCGTGCGCTCGCACCTGCGGGCGTCGAGCGTGTTGATGGGCTGGGGCATGGAAGATTCGCTGGAGCGCGCGGACGCCATGCGCTCCCGTGGGTGGGGCGCCGCGACGCGTCGAACGACGTATGCGCGGTATCGGCTGGGGCGCGGCGACGCTGCCGCGCTGGTTGGACTTGCGGTGTTTGGCGCCGCTGCGGTGGCGGTGGCGTGGGCCGCGACGACGCAGTATTCGTTTTATCCGCAGCTCTCGGTGCCGGCGCCGTGGCCAGGCTATGTCGTGTACGCCGCCTGGATGGTGTTGCCTTGCGCGTTGCACGCGATTGATGAGAAGAGGTTTGGCTGATGGCTCGGTTTGATAGGAGCTCGGCGGCGGGTGTGGCATATGGCTCGGCCGCGCCGGCGATTGAGGTGCGAGGCCTTAGTTTTGCCTATCCCGGGGTCAAGGCACCGGTGCTCGAGGGGCTTGATTGGCGTGTTTCCCAAGGTGCGTTTGCACTGCTTGTTGGCGGTACCGGTTCGGGCAAGTCGACGCTGCTGTCGCTGCTCAAGCCCGAGATCGCTCCAGCGGGCGAGCGCACTGGCGAACTGCGCGTGCTGGGCGAGAACGTTGCCGACATGGACGTGCGGGCATCGGCAGAGCGCGTGGGTTATGTGTTTCAGGATCCCGAGAACCAGATTGTGTGCGAGACCGTGTGGCACGAGATGGCGTTTGGCCTAGAGAATCTGGGTGTGTCGCGCGACGAGATGCGCCGCCGTGTTGCCGAGACCAGCTATTTCTTTGGTCTGGAAGATTGGCTTCACCGCGATACTGACACGCTTTCGGGTGGTCGCAAACAGTTGCTGTCGTTGGCGGCCGTTCTGGCGTTGCGCCCGCACGTGCTGCTGCTCGACGAGCCCACGTCTCAGCTCGATCCCGTTGCCGAGAAGAATTTCCTGCACGCGCTGTTTCGTGTGAATCGCGAGCTGGGCTGCACGGTTGTTGTGGCGACGCATCAGCCGCGCCCAATGCTCGAATACGCGACGTGTGCGTACCGGATTGAGGATGGCCGCGTGCACGAGGCGGCGGATATGGCATCTTTGGGACGCCGAGAATCGCTGTTTTCCGATGACACGTTGGGGTGGGGTGCCATCCGATGTGCAAAAAACGGAGTATTCAGCAGGCGTGAGGACAATTTGGGCTCTCTGGAGCCGCCCGGGGACGTATCGAGCGCGAAAAAAAGTTCAGAATTGGACAAATCGTCCGAATTTGTGGCGCAAACGTCGCTCGAGAACGGCTTGGAAGCCTTCTCGCGCACGGATGGAAGCAGAATACTCCAAAAAATGCACGCTGGGTCGGCTACCACCCTGTCGGAAGGTTGGTTTCGCTACGATCGAGCGTCCGGCTGGGTGTTGCGTGGGCTCGATGCGTCGTTTTCGGCCGGTGCGGTGCATGCGGTTGTTGGCGGTAACGGCTGCGGCAAGTCGACGGTGCTCTCGGTGCTGGCGAAGACCGCCAAGCTGCAGCGCGGCCGCATGGTGCGCGGAGCGGCCTCGGCGGCGCTGCTGCCTCAGAATCCCAAAGCATTGCTGGTTGCCGAGACGGTTCGCGATGAGCTGATGGAATGGGCCTCGACCTGCGGATATGACGAGAACTTGGCGCGGGAGCGTGCGGCGAGCTTGGGGTTGTCGGGTCTGGATGGACGCCATCCGTACGATCTTTCGGGCGGGCAGCGTCAACTGCTTGCATTGGCAAAACTGCTGCTAATCGGCCCCGAACTGCTATTGCTCGATGAGCCCACCAAGGGTCTAGACCTGTTCAGCCGCCGCATCATCGCCCGCGCCCTGCGTGACCATGCGAAGGCTGGCGGCACCGTCATCATGGCCACGCACGATCTGGATTTTGCCGAGCAGGTTGCCGATGACGTTGCCATGATGTTTGACGGTGAGATTGCCTGCATGGAGTCCCCGGCCGACTTCTTTGCCGACAACGTGTTCTATAGGGCGTGATGGGATGACGGACTGTCGTTTCTCGCGTTTGCTTGCAAAACTGGAGATCCCACTGTTGTTGGCGGTGCCGGCGGTGATGGCTACCGCGTTGCTGGCGGGTGTTGAGCAGGCAGCGTTGGCCATGCTGGTTGTGGTGGCGTTGGTGCTTGCGCTGTTCTTTGCGGGTTACGAGGCATCTCGTCCGGGTTTGCGCCAGATTATGCCCACGCTGGTGCTGGCGGCGCTGGCGGCGGCGGGGCGCATCCTGTTTGGGCCCATTCCCGACTTTAAACCGGTGAGCGCTATCGCCATTATCGCGGGGGCGACGCTTGGCCGTCGCAATGGTTTTATGGTTGGCGCGCTGGCGGCGCTGACCAGCAATTTCTTTTTTGGACAGGGTATGTGGACGCCGTGGCAGATGTATGCCTGGGGGCTCGTGGGATACGTTGGCGGTGCGCTGGCGTATGCGGGTGCGTTCGACCGCGCCGACGGCACCGTGCGCATGCCAGCGCTGCTGGCGTACGGCTTTGCGTCGGGCCTGCTCTATGGCGTCGTGATCAACGCGTATGACATCATTGGATTTGTACAGCCGCTTACTTGGGCGGGTGCCGTGGCGCGTCTTGCCACGGCAGTGCCGTTCGATATTACGCACGGCCTTGCGACCTGTGTGTTTTTGGCCGCCTTGTACAAGCCTTGGTGTCGCCGCATTAACCGTGTCGTCGTGAAATACGGGCTGTAAGGCATTTCGCGTTCCCTCACGAACTTGCGGTGGAATGGTTCTCGTTTTTGGCTATTTGCTGCCCAAACAGGAACTATCCCACCGCACCTTATAGGGGGAGAGGGGTCACATGATCTGTTTTCCTCTGTCCCCCAGGAAATTACTTGGGGCTAGAGCTCTAGCGTGAGGGTGACGGGGCAGTGGTCGCTGCCGAAGATATCGCCACGGATACCGGTGTCGCGAACGTTGGCGGCGATCGAATCGCTTACCAGAAAGTAATCGATGCGCCAGCCTGCGTTGTTCTTACGGGCATTAAAGCGGTAGCTCCACCAGCTGTAGACGCCCTCGACGTCGGGGTTTGCCGCGCGCCAGGTATCGGTAAACCCGGCGTTGAGCAGCTCGGTAAACTTGCCGCGTTCCTCGTCCGAAAAGCCTGCGTTGCCGCGGTTGGACTTGGGGTTCTTAAGGTCAATCTCCTCGTGCGCCACGTTAAAGTCGCCACAGGTTACGACGGGCTTGCCGGTTTCGCGCTCAAGCGCGCTCAAAAAGCCGCGATAGGCATCGTCCCAGGCCATGCGTACGTCAATGCGCGCGAGCTCATTTTGGGCGTTAGGCGTGTAGACATCCACAAACCAAAACTTGTCGAACTCGAGCGCGCAGACGCGGCCCTCGGTTGTGGCTTGGGCGATGAGCTCGGCCGCCTCGCCCTCGCCGGCGTAGGGTAGCAGCGCGTCGGCGCGTAGCACGCGCAGCGGTTCCTGGCGGCTAAAGACCGCAGTGCCCGAATAGCCTTTACGCTCGGCGTAGCTCCAGGTTTGGTGATAGCCGGGCAGGTCAATATCGACCTGGCCCTCCTGCAGCTTGGTCTCTTGCAGCGCCAAGATATCGACGCCGAGTTCTTGCGCGATCTGGATAAAGCTCGGGTCCTTTTTGAGCACGGCGCGCAGGCCGTTGACGTTCCACGAGGCGAAAGTGTAAGTCTGAGGCATGGTGTCCTTTCGACGGGGTTGGCAGGCTTAAGATTAACGCAACAAGAGCGGGGCGGAGTCCGCGAGTGATAGTGCGAACGCCGCCGTCCCGGAGACACGGACGGAGGACTCATATGACGCAGGCAATATCGGACCCCAGGCAGGCCTCTGCCGCGCTGGCGGATCTGTTTGACACCCACAAGCGCGTGGTCTTCTTTGGCGGCGCGGGTGTTTCCACGGCGAGCGGCATCCCCGATTTCCGCAGCGTGGACGGCCTGTATCACCAGCAGTTTGCCTATCCGCCCGAGACCATGCTGTCGCATAGCTTTTACGAGGCGCATCCTGCGGAGTTCTTCGACTTTTACCGCACCAAGATGATCGCGCTTAACGCTAAGCCCAACCGCTGCCACACCAAGCTGGCCGAGCTGGAGCGCGCCGGCAAGCTAAATGCCGTGGTGACGCAAAATATCGACGGCCTGCATCAGATGGCCGGCTCACAGCGCGTGTTCGAGCTGCACGGATCGGTCCATCGCAACATTTGCCAGTCGTGCGGCGCGGTCTATAGCGCCGAGTGGATTTGCTCGCGCGAGCACGAGGATGCCGCGGGCGTGCCCGCGTGCCCCGCGTGCGGCGGCCGCATCAAGCCCGATGTAGTGCTCTACGAAGAGCCGCTCGACGAGCATGTGTTGACCGGTGCCGTTGCCGCCATCGCCGCGGCCGATGCCCTCATTGTAGGCGGGACCTCGCTCGTGGTGTATCCGGCGGCAGGCCTTACGCGATACTTTACCGGCGATACGCTGGCCATATGCAACCTTGCTCCCACCGACCAGGACGCAAATGCCGACCTGCTGATTTCTTGCGACATCGCGGCCGCGTTTGCGTTCTAGCCCGCGCGCGCGGATACAATAGAAAGACTGATTGCAAAGCGACCCCGCCGCCAGCTCCCCAAGCTCGGTGGCGTGGGCATTTTAGGAGGATGTTCATGGCGAACGACAGCAAGACATGGCGGTGCGGAAAGTACGAGCTCAGCTTTGACCGTCCGCGCATCATGGGCGTCCTCAACGTGACGCCCGATTCGTTCAGCGATGGCGGGGAGCACTTCGACCCCGATGCCGCCATCGAGTACGGCCTGGCGATGCTCGACGCCGGCGCCGACATCATCGACGTGGGCGGCGAGTCCACGCGCCCTGGTTTTACCCCGGTCAACCCCGACGAGGAGGCTCGCCGCGTGCTGCCCGTGGTGCGCGCGCTGGCCAAGGAGGGCGCCATCGTCTCGATCGACACGCGTCATGTGGCGGTTGCCAAGGCGGCCGTGCGCTGCGGCGCCTCGATCGTCAACGACGTGACCGGCTTCACCGATCCCAAGATGGTCGAGTTTGTTAAGACGAGCACCTGCGGCGTCATCGTGATGCATGCCGGCGAGATCGCCGCGCCCGCACGCACACATGCAACGGTGCAGCTCGATACCTCGGCAGCGGCGTTTGTTGCCGAGAAGGCGCGCGAGGCGGCTGCCGAGGCCGCGCGTGAGGCCGAGAAGCCGGCTCGCCGCCGTCGCGGCAAGTTGCTGGGCGAGCCTAAGCCGGAGGCCAAGCTTCCGGGCGGCGTGGTGCAGCCCTCGTTGCCGTTTGGCGAATCGGAGCCTGCGCCCGAGTCCGAGCCAGAGACGCCGGCTGCTGAACAGACCGCTCCTGCCGCCGAGACTGCAGAGCCCGAGACCGCGCCCGCAGCCACCGAGGCCGAATCGGAGTCCAATGACCGCCTGGCCGCCATGATGCGCCGCAGCGCCCGCCGCGAGGAAGCCTACGTGCCCACCTCGCAGCTCCGCCGCTTCACCCTGCCCGATTCGGCGCCCATCATGCGCCGCGTCATGGGCTTTCTGTCTGACCAGGCCCGCACACTCATCCATGCCGGCGTGTCGCGCGACCGCATCTGCATCGATCCTGGCCCGGGCTTTGGTAAGTCGGCTAACGAGGACATCGTCATCCAGCGCGAGACTGCCAAGATGGCGTCACTGGGCTATCCGCTCATGTGCGCCGTGTCGCGCAAGCGCTTTGTGGGCGCCGTCTCGGGCGTGACCGAGGCCGCCGAGCGCGATGCCGCTACGTTTGGCGTGTGCCTGGGCGCCATCCAGGCCGGTGCCAACATCGTGCGCGTGCACGACGCCGCGGGTTTTGCGCAGTTCCTAAACGGCTACTGGGCGGTTGCCAAGCCACAGCCGCGCCGCGCGTTTGTGGCCGTGGGCTCCAACCTGGGGCATCGCTGCGACAACATCCGCGCCGCACGCGAGATGATCGCCGAGATTCCACTCACCTGCGTGTCTAACTCCTCCAAGATTTACGAGAGCGAGCCTGCCTACGAGACGCGCCAGGACGCGTTTGCCAACGCCGTCATCGAGATCAAGACCGAGCTTGCGCCGCTGGTGCTGCTCGACGAGCTCATGAAGATCGAGGCCGAGCTGGGGCGCGACCGCTCCAAAAAGGCCAAGGCCAACGGTCCGCGCACCATCGACCTGGACCTGCTGTGGATGGACGGCGAGACCCACGGCGGCAAAAAGCTGCGCCTGCCGCATCCGCTGATCGGCGAACGCGATTTTGTGCTGGTGCCGCTCGAGGACCTGATGCACGACCCGGCGCGGTTCTTCCGCTACAACGGCGTCGAGGTCAAGGAGCCCGAGGACCGCGTGGGCCATATCGTGGGCGAATTGGGGCGTATGTAGATGATCGAGATGAATGCTGTTGCCGCTGGCACCGAGCTCGACGCGGCGCGCGACGCGGGCCGCGAGGGCATGTCCGCGGGCTGGTGCGCGTGGAGCGCGGGCGATGCATCGCTGATGTTTTCGCTGGTCGTGCGCCCCGATGTGAACATGCACGCCTTCCACGGCCTGCCGTTTGTGGTCGCAATGGGTATGATGGACGCGCTCGCGGGCACGGCCGCAACGCCGGGCCTGGGGCTTGCCGGCAAAGTGGGCATCCAGTGGCCGAGTGACATCGTGTGCGGCGCGCCCGCGTTTGAGACGTCGCTCGCGCGCGTCGCCGTCAACGGCGGTGCCGGTGCCGCGGGCATGTTCGGTGCCGTGACGGTGGATATTGAGCGTTCGGCACTGAGCGAGCTTGGCGTGGATATGGCTGACGAAGCGCTGGTCGAGGCGCTGGCCGCCGCCGTGTTGACCCGCGTGGATGCCTGGGCGGTTGTCGCCAACACGCCACAGGGTGCTGCCGGTCCGCTGGCCCCCGTGCTGGGCGAGTACTTCGACATGGTGCCGCTGCTCGGTCGCCAAGTTGCGGCGGTGTCGCCCAACGGCTTGCCGCTTGCGGTCGGTGTGTTTGCGGGCCTGGACATCTGGGGCCGCGCGACCATCAAGACCGATGCCGGCGAGCAGGAGTTTCCGCCCGAGGCCGTACGGATTCGCGGGCTGTAGCGCGAGGCGCCAGCGCTCAAAGACAACGATGACAACAAGACCCTCCTCGGCCTGTGCCGGGGAGGGTTTCGCCTATCTGGGGAATGGGTTGCCAGCGCCCTATTCCTCAAAATTGAAAATTATTCAGTTTTGAGGAATAGGCTTGGCGAGCATTTGCGGGGGCTGTGGCATCGGGCGTGCTCGACTTAAGCCCCTGCTCTATCCCAGCTCCTGCATGCGGCGGTAGATTTCGCAGATGCCCTTGATGGTGAGCTGTCCGTCGACCACATCGAAGGCATCGGTCGAATCGGCGACGATGCTGGCGAGACCGCCCGTGGCGATAACGGTGGCATCCTCGCGGCCCAGCTCGCGCTTCATGCGCGCGACCAGGCCCTCGGCCATGGCGGCGGCGCCCGTTACGGCGCCGACCTTGATGCACTCCTCGGTATCGCGGCCGATGGCGTGCTCGGGCGCCTCGAGCGGCACGCTGGCGAGCTTGGCGGCACGGGCGGCAAGCGCGTCCATGGAGATGCGAATGCCCGGCGCGATCGCTCCGCCAATGTAATAACCGTCCTCATCGATGACGTCGATATTGGTCGCGGTGCCAAAGTCCACCACGATTGCCGGCGCGCCGTAGAAAGTTTCGGCCGCAACGGCGTTAGCGACGCGATCGGCGCCTACGGCTTGGGGACGCGCCGCGCGCAGCTTGGTCACCGCGGCCGTCTGCGGCCCGATGACGATGGCGTCCGCGGCAATGCGGTCGGCCACGGCGTGCCATTCGCGCGAGAGCTGCGGCACCACGCCGGCAAAGGCGATCGCGTCGACCGCGTCGAGCGAAAGGCCGTGCATCTTAAAGAAACCCATCAAACGCACATGGATCTCGTCGGCGGTATAGGAGCGGTCGGTGGGCATGCGCCACGACTGCACCAGCTCGTCTCCGTCAAACAGGCCCATGGCCGTCTGCGTGTTTCCCATATCGATAGCGAGCAGCATGTCTACTCCCAGTGTTGGCATAAAAGGACGCGCACCATTGTATACGCGCCGCCGACGGCACTCGGCTGTGATTCGTTTACGGTGATAGGGGCTGAGGGGTTTAAATATGAAGGAATTATGCTCCACGAGTTTTTCCTTGCCGTTTACCGAACTCCCGCGTAATATTCTTTCTTGCGCACATGAGGCGCCCAGACATTGCGGGGTGGAGCAGTCTGGTAGCTCGCCGGGCTCATAACCCGGAGGTCGTAGGTTCAAATCCTGCCCCCGCGACCAAGAACTTGCAGCTCGTCGGCCTAGTCGGCGAGCTTTTTTGTTATTCCGGGATCGTTTCTTCGGTTCAATTCTCGGCCTCTCAAACAAAATCTCGATCTGTAACATCTAGACCCGATTTGGGCGGCTAGGTGTTACAGATCGAGATATACCGGTGGGTTGGGTCGTGTTTGTCTAAATCTGTAACACGAGGGACGGATTTTGCCGAGTTGTTGTTACAGATTGAGATTTTCTAGCAGGCGGGTTTGGTTTGTCTCGATCTGTAACAGGTAGGGGTCAAAAGTGGGCCTAGCTGTTACAGATTGAGATTGTTGAGGTTGGGTCGAGGGGAATATCTCGATCTGTAACAGTAAGACCCGGTTTTGCCGAGTAGATGTTACAGATTGAGACAAACCAACGGGCCGCTCCGCCCATCCCCATCCACCTGCCGCCACCTGATATTCGCCGATTTCCGTTGTGCCGCTGTACCCCCATGCCATATCCTCTAGACAACTACGCGGCACCATCGCCGTCGCGCCTATAAGAGAGGAATGTCCATGACCGCACCTGCATCCAAGCTGCTCCAGCCCATTACGGTTGGCCCCCTTGAGCTCAAAAACCGCATTATGTTCCCGCCGCTCACCACCGGCTACGAGGAGCGCGACGGTTCCATTGGCGAGCGTAGCCTGGCTTTTTACGAGCGCCTGGCCCGTGGCGGCGTGAGCTACATCGTCATCGGCGACGTTGCTCCCGTCATGACCGCAAGCCCCACGCCCAAGCTGGCGACCGACGCCCAGATCCCCACGTTTAAGGCCCTGGCCGACGCCGTCCACAAGCACGGCGCCAAGGTCGCGCTGCAGCTGTTCCACCCCGAGTACGACGTGCCCGGTGTCGGCCGCATGGTCATGGGATCCATGGCTGCCGCCAAGGCCGCGCAGGAGGCCAAGGCCGCCGGTGACGAGGAGACCTTTGCCGCCAAGATGGCCGAGTCCAACGAGATTCGCAACCAGGCCTACGCCAAGCTGCACCACGATATGCAGCACTTTGTGAACGAGGCGAGCGTAGAGCAGCTCACCCAGATCAAGGAGGCCATTGCTGCCTCGGCCGCTCGCGCGCAGCAGGCCGGCATCGATGCCATCGAGGTCCACGGCGACCGCTTGGTGGGTTCGCTGTGCTCGGCCATCCTCAACCAGCGCACCGACGAGTACGGTGGTTCGTTCGAGAACCGTGTCCGCTACGCGCTGGAGGTTGTCGCTGCCATTAAGGAAGCCGCGCCGCAGCTGATGGTGGAGTACAAGCTCCCCGTGATCATGGAGAACCCCGACGGCACGCCGCGCGGCAAGGGCGGCCTGCGGCCCGACGAGGCCTGCGAGTTCGCCAAGCTGCTCGAGGGCGCGGGCATCGATATGATCCAGATCGCACAGGCCAACCACACCGGCAACATGGGCGACACCATTCCGCCCATGGGCGCCATGCCCTACAACTGGACGCTGCCCGTGGCCGAGCGCGTCAAGGCCTTGGTCTCCGTGCCGGTGGCAACCGTCGGCCGCGTTGTCTCGGTCGAGGCCGGCGAGAAGATCTTGGAGGACGGCTCGGCCGACATCGTCGCTTATGGCCGCTCGCTCATGTGCGACCCAGACATTGCGCTGAAAGCTGCCACGGGTGAGCCCATCCGCGAGTGCCTTAACTGCAACAAGGGCTGCGTCGACGCGATTCAAAACCGCAAGTACATCTCGTGCGTGCTCAACGCCGAGAACGGCGACGAGGCGACCATCGCCATCAAGCCGGGCGAGGGCGACAAGAAGATCGCCGTGGTGGGCGGCGGTATTGCTGGCTTGGAGGCCGCGCGCGTGGCGGCCAAGCGCGGCTACGATGTGACCGTTTACGAGGCGAGCGATCACTTGGGAGGCCAGATTGTGCTGGCGGCCGCGCCTCCGCGCAAGGACGAGATCATGCGCTCGGTCGAGTACTACGAGAAGATTCTGCCTGGCCTGGGCGTGAAGGTTGAGCTCAATCATGCCGCTACCGCTGAGGACCTCAACGCCGCCGATGCCGCGATTGTGGCTGTGGGCGCACACGACGTGGTCATCCCCGTTCCGGGTGCCGATTCGGACAAGGTCGTCTCGAGCTGGGACGTGCTGGCCGGCAAGGTGGAGCTCAGCGGGCGCGTCGCCGTCATTGGCGGCGGCCTGGTGGGCACCGAGACTGCCGAGTACCTGCTGCAGCACGGCTGCGAGGTGGCGATTGTGGAGATGCTCGACAAGATTGCCGCGGGCGAGTCCGAGACCATTCTGCCGCTGATTATGAGCGACTTTGCCGAGCACAACGTGGAGCAGCACGTGAAGACCCGCCTGACCGCCATTACCGACGAGGGCGTGGAGGCAATTCGCACCACCGAGGACGGCGCCGAGGAGCCGGTAAAGATCGCCTGCGATTATGTGGTGATGGCCGTGGGCTCCAAGGCCAACGCGTTTGACCTGGACGGCGTGACGGTGCCCGTGACCTGCGCGGGCGACTGCTCGGGCGAGCGCACCGCCGACATTGCGAGCGCCATCCGCACGGCGTATCACGCGGCCAACGAGCTGTAGTTGAGCATCGCGGCCAGGCGGGGCGGTAGCACGGATTCGTCTCGCCCGGCTGTGTCCCGTCGGGTGTCAACCGGTGCGGGGCCTGCAAGCGCAGCAGGTCCCGCCCTTTTTGTTTTTCAAGACTTTAGTCCGCTGGCCGCGCAGCGGCCAGCTTTAAAC
>JAXXEN010000011.1:0-115547 GCA_037237765.1 Collinsella sp.
TTTTCATTCCTAGATGTATTCAGCTTTCAATTTGCGAAAGAAATTTTACGTTACCGTCTTTACATGTGACCAATGTCTCGGGGGATATACATGAAACGTCTCAAAGCGTCTGCTGCTTTGGCTTGTACGCTATTAATGGGCTGGTCTCAAATCATCCAGCCTTACAGTGCGTATGCGCTGTCGGTCCAGGCCGCCGCTGCTTCGCAGTCGGTCTCGCAAACATCGAACGAGTGCGAATCTCAAGGTACAAGTTCTCAGGGAACGCAGGACGATGCTTCGGATTCTCAGGGTGTAACCGAATGGTATGGTGACGACGCAAATGCTGCTCGTCCTGATGGGGAAACAGATTCTGATTCGGGCGAGCAACTTAGCATTGGCGTCGAAGAGTCTGGTGTTGACGAGTCAAACGGTGAGGTCCCAGCCGATGATTCCACTGAGATGAATTCCTGCGAAACGGACTCTTTGGAACCGAACTCTTGGCGTTTCGAAAACGGCGTGCTTATCGATTCTGACAATGGCGACATCGATGCGCAGTCTTTAACTGACGATCCTTTGCCCAATGGTGCTATTGCGCGCGGTATTGACGTCAGTAATTACCAGGGGACCGTTGATTGGGATATGGTTAAGGCCGCAGGGATTGATTTTGCCATCCTCAGGGTTGGGCCTGTTTATGGAAAGCCTGACGATTCCTTTGAAAGGAACGCTGCTGAATGTGAGCGCCTCAGTATTCCTTATGGCGTCTACTACTACTCCTATGCTCGATCTGTTGCGGATGCAAATAAAGAAGCCGATCGAACGCTTGCTTGGCTCGGTGGCCATCATCCGTCGCTTCCCGTTTATTACGATCTTGAGGATAACTATATCTTGCAGGATCCGAATTTCAGCAAAGATAAGCTCGCTCAGATTGCGCAGGCTTTTTGCAACCGAATGGAGGCCGTTGGCTTTAAGTCGGGTATCTATGCGAACCTTAACTGGCTCAACAACTACTTGGATAGTCCGTCTCTGAGCGGTTATGACCATTGGGTCGCTCAATATAATTGGCGTTGCGATTATGCTGGCAGCTACAGTTTCTGGCAGTATTCAAACAGCGGCAATGTCCCGGGCGTTAACGGACGTTGTGACATGAACTACTGCTTCAACGGTTCTCTTCTGAACGTAGATGACAGCAAGATGCATATTCAGTATGAGGCGCATGTCTCGAATATTGGCTGGATGAGCAGTAAGCGCGACGGATCTACGGCTGGCACAACGGGGCAATCTAAATCAGTGGAGGATCTTAAAGTCAGCATCTTGAATCCCGTTGAAGATGGCTCTGTGCAAATTAACGCCAATGTAAGTGGCATCGGCTGGCAGGGCTGGGACACCCCCTCGGCCTCCGAGGGCGGAACCACCGGCCAGGGACGCGCCGTCGAGGCCGTGCGCCTGAGGCTCACGGGCTCCCTCGCGAAGGGCTACGACGTCTACTACCGCGTCCACGCCTCCAACATCGGCTGGATGGCCTGGGCCAAGGACGGCGAGGAGGCCGGCACCACGGGCTTCGGCAGGAGCGTCGAGGCCGTCCAGATCAGGCTCGTCAAGAAGGGCGACGCCGCCCCCTCTTCCGACGGCGCCAACGTCGACTACGCCTTCAAGAAGAAACCCATGTCCCTGACCTATCGGGCCCACGTCTCCAACGTGGGCTGGCAGGGCGCCGTCTCGGACGGCGCGACCGCCGGCACCACCGGCCGCGGCCTCGCCCTCGAGGACCTCAAGCTCTCGCTCGACAGCTCCGACTACTCGGACGGCTCTTCCGTCCAGATCGACGCCCACGTCTCTGGCATCGGCTGGCAGGGCTGGGACACCCCCTCGGCCTCCGAGGGCGGAACCACCGGCCAGGGACGCGCCGTCGAGGCCGTGCGCCTGAGGCTCACGGGCTCCCTCGCGAAGGGCTACGACGTCTACTACCGCGTCCACGCCTCCAACATCGGCTGGATGGCCTGGGCCAAGGACGGCGAGGAGGCCGGCACCACCGGTATGTCGTGTTCTCTCGAAGCTATTCAGATTAAGCTCATTAAGAAGGGCGCCTCCCATCCTGATACATCGGGGTATTCCCATCTTGAATTACCTACGGTGACGTATTCCTCTCAGGTGAAAGGTGCTTGGCAGAATTCTGTCCCCGCTGGAGAGGTGTCCGGTACAACCGGTCAGGGAATTCCCATCACCGGGTTTTCAGCTAAAACTACTTCATCTGTTGCCGGCGGGATTAATTATCAACTGCATCTTTCGAATGTGGGCTGGACGTCTGGTAAGTCAAACGGAGTGCAGCTTTCGTCTACCGCTGAATCCAATTCGGTTGAGGCTATTAAAATTTCTCTTTCTGGTGACTTGGCAACCTATTTTGATGTTTGGTACAGGGTCCATGTCGATAACGTCGGCTGGCTTGGTTGGACTAAAAATGGCTCCGTTGCCGGTAGTACTGGCTATGGGGCCCATGTCCAAGCTATCCAAGTTCGACTTACGAGGAAGGGCGCCAATGCCCCCGGGAGCACCGTTTCGCCGTGTTTGTTTGGGGAACCAACCGCGTTTGCAAATCCCATGCAGAAGAAAATTGTAGATCTTGCTCGACAGGTGCCGTCTCCTGGCCCTGGTTTGTGCTCTGAGTGGATTGCGGACATTTATGAGCGTGCCGGATTTAGGAATGTCCATACAGATGCCTGCGATTACTACTGGGATTACTGTAAATATACCGATTATTCTCATTTGAAAGTCGGAATGGTCATTGCCGTTCCTTCGCATACGCATACACACATGGGCAGCATTTACGGTCACGTTTGTCTCTACATCGGTAATAACCAGGTTATGGATAATGTCGGTCGGATCAGGACGCTCGATATGGCGTACTGGTTGAATTATTATTCCACCTCATATAAGCCAAAATGGGGTTGGTATGACAACGTGCCGCTTGCATAGTTGATCGAAGGTCATGTCTTCACACAGGTTCTGGCAGATACTCTGATTAAAACGAACGGATCGTTTTGCAACGGTCCGTTCGTTTCTATTTGAGTGCCATTCGCGTTTTCAGTATTTAAGCAATTGCCGAAACGATAAATAATGATGCTAAAGATGGTCGATTGATGGGGGAGTCGAATGAAAAAGACGCAACGACTGCTAGCAACGGCAATGACGCCATTACTGATCCTTCAGTGTCTTCTGACGCCCCTTTCCGTCTGGGCTGATTCTTTACCTGTGCAACCGGAATCCACTGATTATATCGATAGTTCTGCCAGCAGCTTGGAAGACGAGAGCTTTGTCTTAAATGACGAACAGCAGGGGGTTGAAGTCGAGCAGCCGACTGTGTCAGACAACGATTCTCCCTCATCCGTTTCTAGCGAGCCTGCCTCCAATGCAACTGATTCGGCGAAACCCGAAAATGATGCATCCACTGTGTTTGGCTCTGTTTCATACCAGACTCATGTACAGGATATTGGCTGGCAAGCTCTCGTTTCAAATGGAATGACGGCGGGCACTACAGGCCGTGCTAAGCGCGTCGAAGCCCTCAAGATTAATTTGCTTTCACAGGATGGCACCCCGCTGGGGAATGATAGCATTTCGGTCCAATCTCACATTTCCGGGATCGGCTGGGAGTCTCAGCCGGTGGGTAACGGGCAGACATCTGGAACAGTTGGACGGTCGCGAGCCATCGAGGCGATCAAGCTATCTTTGTCGGGCGGTCTTTCTGATTCGTATGACATTTGGTATCGCGTTCATTCTGCAAATGTTGGTTGGCTTGGCTGGGCCTCAAATGGTGAGCCTGCTGGAACGCAGGGCTATGCTTGTCAGATCGAAGCTATTCAGATTAAGGTGCTTCCAAAAAATGCTCAAGATGCGCCAACGCGAGGCGATGCCTTTAGGGATCATTCTCAGGAACCGCCTACCGTTTCCTATCGATCTCATGTCTCTAATGTTGGATGGATGGGCGCTGTCGCGGACGGAAAGACATCGGGGGTTATTGACTCAAGAAATGCAATTGAGGCGCTGTCGCTTAGCGTTAATTGGTATGGCCGCGGAGGCTCCATTTCCTCTCGCGCACATGTGTCTGGTGTCGGTTGGCAAAGCTGGTCTTCAGGTGCTGTTGGCACGACCGGGCAGTCTCGGTCCATTGAGGCCGTTCAGTTTAAGCTGAACGGCGAGATATCTGCAACTTATGGCATTTGGTACCGTGTGTATGCTTCCAAATTGGGCGGATGGCTGGGCTGGACGTCTAACGGGTCTCCTGCGGGCTCGGTGGGGAAGGGTGCCGCCATTCAGGGTGTTCAGATTTTATTGGTCGAAAAAAGCGGCTCTGCTCCCGGCGATACGTTGAACCATTTCATTGGAGCTACGGATGTTCTAAGCGGGAGCTCGCTTGGTCTTAACGGTAAAAGCCTGGGCTCCGTACAAGGCAAAACAATCCTATTGGGCTCCGAGAACGGCTCTGAACCTTTAACCTCGCTCTCCATTTCGTTTGATAATCAAGAGATTTTAGGCTCAATTGACTATTCCGGCTTTTTTGAATTTGGCGGATGGAGCGGTGCTGTTTCTGACGGTGCTGCGCTTAACTCTAAAAACGATGGGCGTGTTCTAAAGGCGGTGAGATTGGCTCTTACTGGAGATTTGTCTAATGCCTATGACATTTGGTATCGCTGCTTTGACTCCAAAAAAGGATGGCTTGGTTGGGCATGCAATGGCGCGGATGCGGGGGCAACGATATCGGGTTCATTCCTTAAGACTGTCGAAGTAAGGATTGTCAGTAAAGGCGGCGGCGCTCCCGGAATAACGGACAGAGCATTTGTTTCCGATACTTCCGCCGATTGCGCTCACGTTGTATATCAGGCTCATTCGGCTAACCGTGGGTGGTCTCCTTCTGTATTTGATGGGCAGGTAACCGGCACAACGGGACAATCGCTTTCTCTTCAAGCTTTGAATGTGTCGTTGTCCGGTGTGGATGACGATTCTCAAATTGAGGCAAGAGCACATGTTGCCAATATTGGTTGGCAGGAATGGCGATCTTCCGGTTATATTGGGACCGTTGGACAAGGATTGGCCATTCAGGCTCTTGAGCTGCGCTTAAATGGTTCCCTCGCGAATCAGTATGACATTTACTATCGAGTTCATTCGGCGGGCTATGGTTGGTTGGGTTGGGCAAAAAACGGCGATTCCGCTGGAACTACCGGGCTTAATATCCAGATAGAAGCTGTCCAAATTGAACTTGTTGCGAAAGGCGGGGATCCAGGCGCGTCGTCTGCGCCCGCGTTTATCACGGCACCAGCCCTAACGCTCCAGGCGCATGTCGCCACGCTTGGTTGGATGAATCCGGTTGGCAACGGCGATGTTGCGGGCACGACCGGTAGGGCACTTGCGATTGAGGCTCTGAAGCTAAATGTCTCCACTAGCGTATCGGGCGGTATAGAGTACTCCGCCCATGTGCAGGATGTCGGTTGGCAAAGCTGGACTTCCAACGGGGATATCGCTGGAACGGTAAGCCGCGCAAAGCGTATCGAGGCTCTTAAGATTAGGCTGACCGGTGGCTTATCGAACTACTTTGATGTCTGGTATCGGGCATATTGCCAAGACTTTGGATGGCTCGATTGGACTTCTAATGGGCAACCTGCGGGCACATCCAAGATTGGATATAGGATCGAGTCGGTTCAAGTGACGATTGTGCCTAAGGGTGCTGGAGCTCCCGGTTCAACTGGGTGTCCGTATACCGATCAGCCTTTGCTGCCTGCCGACATGATGGCCATGCTTAATCGGGCTAATAGATATTCGAGCAATACAAACTGGCTCATTATGGTTGACAGGCAAGCATGCCGCCTTGGAGTTTTTCGTGGACAGCGCGGGTCGTGGAGTTATGCTCAATACTGGACTTGCTCTGCCGGCGCCCCTAGTACTCCAACGCCTACGGGTGAGTATACCGTCACCGGCAAGGGCTACTCGTTTGGACATGGGTATACTTGCTACTACTATACGCAGTTTTACGGGGACTACCTGTTCCATTCAATACCGTATTACCAGGGAACTTTTAATCCCATGGACAGCCGGATGGGAATGCATATTTCACAAGGCTGCGTGCGTTTGCCCATCGATCGCGCTAAATGGATTTGGGATAACGTGCCTCGTGCTACCAAGGTGGTAATCTACTAGTTACTCCTGTAAACGCCGAGAGTTTGTTAGGGGGCCCTTTCCTGTTGCCGTTGACTTGGCAACGGAAAGGGCCCTTGTCTTTGGATGGGGCTTCTATTTCTTCGTTCACCTAATTGGTGGCCTTAATGAAGCTAACTCCCGATAGTATGGTTATTGACGGCTGTCTATCTAGGAGGCGATTCTCTTGAAAAGGCAATTTAGAGCATTTGTTGTTCTGATTTCCTGCTTCATGTCGATGCTGCTTTTGAGCCCTTTGGCTTGTTGGGCGGATCAAGATATTGGTGCCAACGAATATGAATCCGTTCCAGAGACACAATCCGACTCCTCGGATCAAACTGCTGCTGCAGCCGATGAAACGGCGCCTTCGATTGATGTTGCCGTGGAGCCCAAAGAGGCGGCCCCGGACGTCAGCTATAAATCTCACATTTCAGGCATTGGCTGGGAGTCGACGTTTACATCGAATGGTTCGACCTCTGGCACAACGGGCCAGTCTCGTAGGCTTGAGGCGCTCAGGGTTACTCTCCCTAATTCAGAAGACCTTGGTATCGAATACCGCTCTCATGTTCAAAATGAAGGCTGGCAGGATTGGGTTTCTAATGGAGCCGTCTCCGGCACAACGGGAAAGGGCCTTCAGATTGAAGCCGTCGAGCTCAAGCTGACGGGTGAAAGAGCAACTTCTTATGACCTGTATTATCGCGTTCATGCTTCTAATTTCGGTTGGCTTGGATGGGCCTCAAATGGGTCGACTGCGGGAACCACCGGTTGGTCTTATGCCGTTGAAGCAATACAGATCGTCATTGTAAAGAAGGGCGAAGCGGCGCCCGGCGATACTGCTGGAGCCTATGTCCCGTATGTCTTTAATTGCTCTCTTTCTCAGGTTGGGGAGACGACTAAAATAACCCTGAATATTCCGCAGGTCGAGGATATAAAACGACTCGGTATTGCCGATTCGGTAAAGGTGTCTGGCTTCATGTCGTATGGAGGGAAGGTTACCCGATCTGTTTCCAGCACGATTGCATTCGGAGACCTGGGCTCTAGCTCCAGTGAAATTGACTTTAGCGATTATGGTCCGTTTGACGTTACGTTGCAGTATTTGAAGAACGGAAACATCGTTCATGAGGACCATCAGTCAATTGGCATTTCTGCGAGCGAGTACAACCTTGCCCCTTTGAGTGCTTCTTTCCCCGTTGTTCTCTATTCGCTATCTTTCTGGGATATCAGCACCTCTTCTGCTGGAACGACCATTCCGTCGATCGTAATGCTCGATCGTCCAGGTGCCTATAACTGGAACTCGCTTCCATCCGGGATGTATGGTCTTCCGTATCTGACTCATGAGGAAAATGCTTCTAGTTCGAGCTATCAGGCGTTCGCGGATTATGTCGCTGCTCTCTATAAAATCAACCCCAAGGCAAAGTTCAATCTGTATATCAATGACATCACCTGTTCGTTGATTCATAGGATGATTTACGCCAATAAGATTCCCACTGGCCAATACTCCATTCGGCTGTTGTCGGATGGATCTGCCACGTATGTTTTTACCAACGAGGCTTTCGATGTTAAGGATCCAGATTCTAAGCAAGCGGAGCTGATTGCTTTATGGAACGCTGCCAAGAATAAGGAATACGAAACCGGTGAAGTCTCAATGTCGTATAGCGATTATCACGATCACTGGGATTCTATGTATGCCGTGCTGAGTATTGAGCCCGGCACTCAGTGGTGGATGACTCGAACGAATCTGTTTACGAGCGGTGACGATAATGCCTTTGCGAATAAGATCGCATCCGATCCTAACGTTAAGAAGATGAACGTTTCGAGCATGCTTACGAGCCTGCAGAATAGGGGAGAGTACACGGTCCAAGCGTTTAAGGCTCTGTACAACTTTAACGATGGTTATTTTGATGCGGCTACTCAGCAGGGCAAAAAGGTAATGATGCTGCTTGGAACGTACGTTACTTACGAGCAGAATTTTGACGACTATGCCAACTTGACCGAGGTTATCTATGGCGATGACTATTTGTATTATTACAAGGGGCATCCAAACACGCCGACGGGCATGTATCCCCAAAAGCAGGAACAGCTTGACCGTCTGAGCATTACCGATGTCGATTCTTCCGTTGCTGCAGAGCTGATTCTCTTCTTTAATCCGGAGATCGGTCTGTCTGGATATGGGTCTAGTACGTATAACTCGGCCAGCGCCGATGCTGCTGGTGGACTTTGGAATTCAACGAAGGCCGAGGCCTTGAAGCCGGGTGCCGTTATCGATTATTCGATTATGGATTGGTTTGCTTCTCCGGTTACCGAAGACACGGATGCTGCAATCAGATCCCTTTGCAAGCAGGGTGACTCTTGCTATCTCGTAGAATTTTCGGATTCCATCCTTGCTTCGGCAAATTACGACTTTGCTATTTATTCGCACAATAGCGGCGCTCTGACTTATTTCAAGAAGGACGAGTCGGGCTACGACGTCGTCAAGGTGTCACGAGGCTCGCTTGATGTTTTGGCAACTTCGCATGTTTCGAATGACGGTTGGCAGTCGGCTTCCAAGGGCGGAAATGTTTCTGCCACCGTTGGTCAGTCCAAAGCTGTCGAGGCTATAACTCTCAATCTGCAGAATGCTCCCTACGATGGCAGCTTGGAGTACAGGACGCATGTTTCCGATTACGGTTGGCAAGACTATGTGAAAGAGGGAGAAGTCTCCGGTACTACTGGTCAGAGCAAGTCTGTCCAGGCTATCCAAATTCGACTTACTGGTGAGATGGCCAATCGTTATGACGTTTACTATCGCGCTCATGTTCAGGACAAGGGCTGGCTTGGCTGGGCCTGCAATGATCAAGTTGCCGGAACGACTGGGTTTGGCTTGAGGCTCGAGGCATACCAGGTCGTTTTGGTTGAAAAGGGTTCGCCTGCACCAGGGGATACGAGTCAGCCCTCTATTCAGAAAACTTTTTCAATAAAGGCTCATGTTTCAAATCTTGGTTGGCAGGAACCTGTTTATGAGGGCATGACGGCGGGCACAACTGGTCGAAATCTTGCTGTTGAGGCGTTGGCTATTAGCAAGCCCGAACTCGGGTATTCCGGTAACATCGAATATCGAGCTCATGTTCAGAATATCGGCTGGCAAGAGTGGGTCAAGAACGGCAAAGCTGCTGGCACTACGGGAAAGTCTCTATCCATAGAGGCTGTTGAAGTTAAGCTGACGGGTGATCTCGCCAAGCATTATGACGTTGTCTATAGGGCGCATGTGCAGGGTAAGGGTTGGCTCGATTGGGTTAAATCGGGCGAGTGCGCAGGTACAACTGGAGAGGCCCTACATATGGAAGCGATTGAGGTTAAGTTGGTTGATAAATAGTAAGTGATGCAAGTCTATCATCTATCCGCTATTGCAGTAATTCAGTGGTTTAGTCCAACTGTATTAGTTTAATCTTGAAGGAGTTTATGATTTTTCGTAAACTCCTTTAGTTTAGCTACTAATTAATTATAGGGACTCGTTTATGAATTCATGTGCAAAACGATGCAAGTTTTATGGCGTTTTATTTGCTGTAATGTTTGTGGCTGCGTTATTAGTCGCAATTTATTATTGCAATTTGAAAACAGGGTTTCATGTTGACGAGCTGTGGACTTTCGGTCTCTCGAATAGTTTTTATTTTCCACATATTTTTTGGGAAAACAATATGGATGCCAACTGGATGGATCCTACGTTCATTCAGTCTTATTTGACAGTTGATACAGGGCATGTGTTTCGGTTTGATTCGGTTTTATATAATCTGAGTAATGACGCACATCCTCCTCTCTATTTTTTCATTATTCATACCGTTTGCTCACTGTTTCCGAATGAATTTAGCAAATGGTTTGGCTTGGTTCCTAATCTATGTTTCTATTCACTCAGCTTAGTATTTTTATTTAAGCTTTCTTACAAAGTGTTTCAGAGTAAGCCAGTCGCCCTAATTTTAATGGCTCTTTGGGCTTTCTGTCCCATAGCGTTAAATCTAGTGACCTACATTCGAATGTATCTGTTATTGGTGACACTTGCCCTAGCATTTCTTGATGCGTTATTCGATATGTTTAATGCTTCCTTCGCCAATCGATCGGTTTATTTCCGCCTATTTGTTATTTCTTTATTGGGGTTTTTAACTCATTTCTATTTCTATATTTATCTCTTTTTTGTTTCCTGTTTTTTTACTATTTATTTTTGGGCAAGAAAAGGGTGGAGGTTCTCCTTTAAATATGGAGTCACGATTGTCTTATCGGTTTGTCTGTCATTTATCATATTTCCTCCAGCATTAAGCAACATGTTTGGGAATCACTATGTCGAATCGGCCTCATCGCAATCAGGGGTAATGGTATTGCTTAGACGAATTTGGCAATTTCTAGGGTCGTCGTCCGCTGATTTGTTCTTCGGATCAAGGCTTCTTTTGATTGCCTGCTTCTGTTTGTCAATTGCCCTTTGTTTCTACTTGCTATGGAATAAAAAAATTAATCGTGAGCATCCTGAGTCGATTTATATAGTTTTATTATTTAATTCATCCCTTGTTTTTTACGTCACAGCTTGCTATGTATCTCCTTTTACTTCGTCAAGATACATATGCTTGGCATATCCAGGATTACTGTTATTTGGATTTGGAATGTTCTTGTATCTATTTAGATATTTGCAAATTCGCTATAGAAATAATGCTGATTTCAATTTTCGGGGCACTATTTTAGTTTCTGTTGTATTTGTTTGCGCAATTATTGCTGCAGATTCTGTTTTCTTTTCTTCTAATGCTTTGTATTTATATCCGAAATCTGCTGACAATGAAGCCGCAGTAGAGAAGTACGCGGGTTCAACGGGGCTCTTTGTCTCTTATGATTACTATCAGCTCACTGCGAAGCTACTAGAAGTTGCCAAATTGTCTCGCATTCATGCGCTGATTCCTGATCAGAAAGCTATTAGCAGTTTTTGCGATAGAAATTATATTGATTCTGATGATCTGGTTGTTTACATGAATAATCACGACTGCGAAGAAGAGGTTCTTTCTCAACTGAAAGATGAACTAGGATATAGTGGTTTTAAAAAACTGCCTGGATATACTCAAATCGATGATGGAACCTCTTGTTTTGTTTATGTCCTTTATAGATAACAGTAGGAAAAGGGTCTTTAATGAAACGAGATTCGGTGATTCAATTTCTGAAGTTTTCGATTGTTGGACTTTCAAATACAATCGTTTCTTACTTAGTCTACGCGGCACTCCTTTTTATTGGAGTGAACTATATTGTCGCCAATATAGTTTCATATTTTGCTGGTGTCATCAATTCCTTCTATTGGAACAATAAATATGTTTTTGATAATGAGAGATCGGATTTGAGTTCACTTATTTCAAGTTTTTCCAAGCTACTTGCTTCGAGTGCTTTTACTGGATTGATTATCAACAACATCCTTTTGTACTTTTGGGTTAGTGTGCTTGGAATTTCTTCTATTCTTGGTCCACTGCTTAACTTGTTTGTAACTTATCCTCTTAATTATATTTTAAGTAAGTATTGGGCATTTAAGTGATAGGTGCTTGCATGACAAAGATGGACATATTGCCGATTCTCTATCTCGTGGTTCCTTGTTATAACGAGGAGAGCGTTTTGCGGGAAACCTCTAAAAGGCTTTTTGAGAAGTTTTCCACTTTAGTAAAATTGTCTCAGATTAATGCGAACAGTAAGGTTTTGTTAGTTGACGATGGGTCATCCGATAAGACTTGGGAGATCATCGAAAGTCTTCATCAGTCTAATTCCTTATTCTGTGGACTTAAGCTCTCTAGGAATTGTGGCCATCAGAAGGCTTTACTTTCTGGGTTACACAAGGCAGCGGAGTTTGCTGATTTAATAGCATCGATGGACGCTGATTTACAAGATGATATCAATGCGCTTGATGAAATGGTTTCAAGAGCTCGCGAAGGCTATGAAGTTGTATATGGTGTACGAAATGATCGTTCTAGCGATTCCTTTCTAAAACGTTTTACCGCACAGTCTTTTTATCGCTTACAGTCTTCGTTGGGTGTCGATGCTGTTTATAACCATGCTGACTATAGATTGATGTCCAAGCGTGCTGTTCTTGCATTGTCTCAATTCCGTGAGGTTAATCTATTTCTTCGTGGTTTGGTTCCTTTAGTTGGTTTCAAATCTTGCTGCGTGTATTATTCGCGAGGGAAACGGTTTGCCGGCGAATCTAAATACACGCTCGGTAAAATGCTGTCATTTGCTTTTGAAGGTATAACGTCTTTTAGTACTAAACCGATTAGGATAATTACTCTCACCGGTTTAATCATTTCTATTTTTAGTTTATTTGCACTTGTATATCTTTTAATTGGTCATTTTATTGGCGATGTACAAGTTGGCTGGACAAGCATTATTATGTCAATTTGGTGTCTTGGCGGACTTCAACTTTTGGCTTTGGGTGTCATCGGTGAGTACGTTGGAAAGACTTATATGGAGACGAAGCATCGTCCTCGCTATTTTATTGAGGAATTTTTGTCCGATAAGGAGGACAAGGATGCCTAAAGTTAGTGTGTTGATGCCTTGTTTTAATGGTGCTAAGTACATTTTGAAGGCAATTGATTCGGTGTTAAGCCAGTCTTTCCGCGATTTCGAATTATTAATCTTCGATGATCAGTCAACTGATGGAACATTTGAGATTGTTTCCAAGCTAACGGATTCTCGAATTAAGGTATTTAGAAACGCCAGTAATCTCGGTCTTGTTGGAAACTGGAATAATGCCATTGAGAAATCTTCTGGCGAGTATATTCATTTCCTCTTTCAGGATGATATTTTGTTACCCGGGGCTCTTGAGTCTGAGGTTGCAGCACTGGATGCTAATCCAAAGTGCTCCCTCTGCTTCAGCGCTTCATGTGTTATTGACTCGAATGGTGCCATTACAATGAAGAGGAGACCTTTTAAGCGGGATATGGTTTTAAAAGGCTCTGATTTTGCCCGCAAGACATTTCGAACTCATAATATCTATGGAGAGCCTTCTAATGTCATGTTTCGTAGAGATTGCTGGCAAAAAGTTGGACCCTTTAATGATTCTTTGTGTTACTCCCCTGATTGGGAGTATTGGATTCGTCTATCACTTAATAGTGATGTCTGCTATCTAGACTCAATTTATTCCTATTTTAGAGTGTGCAACGAATCTACTACGAACTCACTTTTTAAGGATAAAAAAGAGCAATTGAAACGCGATGAGTTTGATTTTGTGCGAGCAATCTGTTCACTCGATGGTATCAATATATCGTCGGTTGATTTAACCGCTCGTAAATTGTCGCTCTCAATCAGGAACATTGCTAAACGGATTTATTTTTCCGTTCACTGACTTTGGAAGTGATTGAATGAAAGGCATCATCCTCGCAGGCGGGTCCGGCACGCGCCTGTACCCGCTCACGCTCGTGACCTCCAAGCAGCTGCTGCCGGTCTACGACAAGCCCATGATCTACTACCCGCTGTCCACCCTCATGCTGGCGGGCATCCGGGACATCCTGGTCATCTCCACGCCGACGGACCTCCCCAACTTCGAGCGCCTGCTCGGGGACGGCTCGCGCTACGGCGTGAACCTCTCCTACGCCGAGCAGCCGAGCCCGGACGGCCTGGCGCAGGCCTTCACCATCGGCGAGGAGTTCATCGACGGCGAGCCTTGCGCCCTCGTGCTCGGCGACAACATCTTCTACGGCAACGGTCTTTCGCGCCACCTGACGCGCGCCGTCCAGAACGCCGAGTCGGGCCGCGCCACGGTCTTCGGCTACCACGTGGACGACCCCGAGCGCTTCGGCGTCGTGGAGTTCGATGCGCAGGGGAGGGCCGTCTCCATCGAGGAGAAGCCCGCCCAGCCCAAGAGCTCCTACGCCGTCACCGGCCTGTACTTCTACCCGGGCGACGTCGCCGCCAAGGCCCACAAGGTTCAGCCTTCCGCCCGCGGCGAGCTGGAGATCACCACGCTCAACCAGATGTACCTGGAGGAGGGGACGCTGTCCGTGGTGACCCTCGGCCGCGGCTACGCGTGGCTGGACACCGGCACCATGGAGTCACTCCACGAGGCGGCGGAGTTCGTCCGCGCCGTGGAGCACTCCCAGGACCTGCCGGTCTCGGTCCCCGAGGAGATCGCCTGGGAGAACGGCTGGATCACCACCGAGGGGCTCAAGCAGGCCGCGGAGGCCTACGGCAAGTCGGTCTACGGCCGGCACCTGAAGAAGGTCGCCGCCGGCGAGATCGTCAACAGCCCGCGCGAGTACTAGGAGGAACCCCTCATGTCTGAAATTTTCGAACCCCACAACATCATCGTCACGGGCGGCTGCGGCTTCATCGGCAGCAATTTCGTGCACTACGTCGTGAACAACCACCCGGGCGTCCACGTCACCGTCCTGGACAAGCTGACCTACGCCGGCAACCCCGAGAACATCGCCGGGCTGCCCTCCGACCGCGTGGAGCTCGTCGTGGGCGACATCTGCGACGCCGAGCTGCTGGACCGCATCGTCCCGGGCCACGACGCCATCGTGCACTACGCGGCCGAGTCCCACAACGACAACTCCATCGCCGACCCGGAGCCCTTCCTGCGCACCAACGTCGAGGGCACCTTCCGCCTTCTGGAGGCCGTACGCAAAAACGGAATCCGCTACCACCACGTCTCCACCGACGAGGTCTACGGCGACCTGGCGCTGGACGACCCGGCGAAGTTCACCGAGGAGACGCCGTACCGCCCGAGCAGCCCGTACTCGAGCACCAAGGCCAGCTCCGACATGCTCGTGCGCGCCTGGACCCGCACCTACGGGCTGCGAACCACGATCTCCAACTGCTCCAACAACTACGGCCCCTACCAGCACGTGGAGAAGTTCATCCCCAGGCAGATCACCAACATCGTCGACGGCGTGCGCCCCAAGCTCTACGGGAAGGGCGAGAACGTCCGCGACTGGATCCACACCGAGGACCACTCCAGCGCCGTCTGGGACATCCTCACCAAGGGACGGATGGGGGAGACCTACCTCATCGGAGCCGACGGCGAGAGGGACAACATCACCGTCCTGCGCATGATCCTCGAGGCGATGGGCCGCGACCCCGAGGACTTCGACTGGGTCGCCGACCGCCCCGGCCACGACCGCCGCTACGCCATCGACAGCACGAAGCTCCAGCGCGAGCTCGGCTGGAGGCCGGCCCACACCGACTTCGCCGAGGGCCTGAAGGCCACCATCGACTGGTACGTGGCCAACGAGTCCTGGTGGCGCCCCGCCAAGGAGGCGACCGAGGCGCGCTACCGCGCGCAGGGGCAGTAAGACCGCCCGAGCGCCCTTACGGGGCGCGCCGGGCGGGCCGCAGGGCATGGGGATGATCCTGCGGTCCGCCCGGCGCGCCCGCAACCTGAACATCGTCGATAGGAGCTTTTCCCACATGGCAGACATCGCATTCGAGAAGGACCTCTCCGTCGCCGAGACCGGCATCGAGGGCCTGAAGGTCGTCGACCTCGCCGTCCACGGCGACTCGCGCGGCTGGTTCAAGGAGAACTGGCAGCGCGCCAAGATGACCGCCCTGGGCATTCCCGACCTCAGGGTTGTCCAGAACAACATCTCCTACAACGACAGCCGCGGCGTCACCCGCGGCATCCACGCCGAGCCCTGGGACAAGTTCATCTCGGTGGCCCGCGGCAGCGTATTCGGCGCCTGGGTGGACCTGCGCGAGGGCAGCGAGACCTTCGGCAAGGTGTTCACCTGCACGCTCGACCCGAGTAGGGCCATCTACGTCCCGCGCGGCGTGGGCAACTCCTTCCAGGCCCTGGAGGACGGCACCGCCTACACCTACCTGGTGGACGCCCACTGGTCCCTCGAGCTGAAGAGGACCTACACCTTCGTGAACCTCGCCGACCCGGAGCTCGCCATCGAGTGGCCGATCCCGCTGGACCAGGCCACCGTCTCCGATGCCGACCTCAACCACCCGATGCTCAAGGACGTCGTCCCCATGGCGCCCAAGAGGACGCTCGTCACCGGCTGCAACGGCCAGCTGGGCCATGCGGTGCGCGCGCTCGCCGAGGAGCGCGGCATCGCCAAGGACTTCGACTTCTGCGACATCGACACCTTCGACATGTCCGACCCGGACGCCTACTCAAAATACGACTGGTCGCTCTACGGCACCGTGATCAACTGCGGCGCCTACACGGCCGTGGATAAAGCGGAGACCCCCGAGGGCCGCGTGACCGCCTGGAAGGCCAACGCGACCGGGCCGGCGCTTCTGGCCCGCACCTGCGCCGGGCACGGGATCACCCTCGTCCACGTGTCCAGCGACTACGTCTTCGACGGCACCGCCGAGGTCCACACGGAGAACGAGCCGTTCTCCCCGCTGTCCGTCTACGGCCAGACCAAGGCCGCGGGCGACATCGCCGTGGCCGGCTGCCCGCGCCACTACATCATGCGCTCCAGCTGGGTCATCGGCGAGGGGCACAACTTCGTCAAGACCATGAAGGCGCTCTCCGACCGCGTCGCCGACCCCGAGGACGGGCTCGAGCAGGTCACGGTCGTGGACGACCAGCTGGGCCGCCTGACCTTCACGCGCGACATGGCCGGGGCCATCTTCCACGTGCTGGGGACGCACGCCCCCTACGGCACCTACGACTGCACCGGCTCCGGCGCCGTCAAGAGCTGGGCCGATATCGCCCGCGCCGTCTTCGAGGCCGCCAACGGCAACGGCGAGAAGGTCGTGCCGGTTTCGACCGCCGACTACTACGCGAACGCCGCGGGCCCCATCGCACCGCGCCCGGTCCACTCCGCGCTCGACCTGTCCAGGCTCGAGTCGGTCGGCTTCCATATGCCCGACTGGGAGGAAGAGCTAAAACTTCATTTTGATTAGATGCCTTTAGTACATTGTTTGCATTCTTAAAATCAGTGAGAATGCAAACAATGCCATGGGCATTTATGCCATTTTGCCAAGTTGCACCAGGAATTTTTTGGATGGTTTTCAATGCATTTTAAACTTGCAAATTTGATTTTTAACGGATCTGATGCGATGTTGCAGTATCCATTGCTTTGCTATAGGGCAACGGAGGGTCTTGTTATTCCAACTTCGAATGACGCTATTGAAATCATGAAATCGACCAATGTTGATTTCACAACATATTTTAATGCGCTATCCATTTATAAGTGGCGAAAATACACTACTGCAAAGGCGTTTTATCTTCATATCGAGTATTGCGGCTCCGCCTTAACGCTTCAGCAGACGTATGCAAATAATTATTCTTGGATTCCTTCTACAATTGATGGCTCTGCGGTTAGTTTGCAACGATCCGATGAATGGAGTACGGCTGAAATCGAACTCTCCCTTTGTGAGGGAGAGATTCTGCACGCTTTTAATATCAGTACTGAAGGCCCTGTTAATATTCGGAATGCGTATTATTATTGCGATTGTGAAGAACTGGATATTCATCCAGTTGAGCTAGCGCTTGCAACTACTACGTTTAAAAAAGAGGACTATATTGTCCGTAACGTATCTCTTTTACAAAAGAACATTATTGATTCTGATGAAGAGATTGCTGATCATTTCCACGTACACATTATTGATAATGGCCGTTCGCTGAATAGTGCAAACCTGGATTCATCGCGTGTTACTGTTCATCCAAATCCTAATGTCGGCGGGTCTGGTGGTTTTGCTCGGGGGATGATTGAGTCACTTGAGCAGAATCCTAAAGCGACTCATGTTCTCCTGATGGACGATGATGTCGAGGTTCTTCCCGAGAGTTTTATCCGCACTTTCAACCTGCTCTCTCTTCTCAAAGAAGAATATGCTGAGGCCTTTTTATCGGGTGCCATGATGAGCTTGGAAGAGCCCAATTTGCGTACCGAGGATTTAGGGTTCTTTACTGCTAAGGGAACTTTTTCTCCCCTTAAGCCTGCAGGCTATATGACCTCACTTCATGATGTCGTTGAGACCGAGATATATAAGGCCCCAACTGGCCTTTATGAGGACACTGCCCAACAGTATGCTGGCTGGTGGTATTGCGTTATACCTACCGCAACGATTGAACGTGAGGGGTTGCCCTTGCCCTTATTTGTTCGTTCTGATGATGCTGAGTATGCGCTTCGTTGCAAACCCAAGTTCATGTCCATGAATGGTATTTGCGTTTGGCATAATTCCTTTAAGTTTAAGTATAGTGCTGCCGTGGAGCGTTATCAGGTAAGCCGAAATACGCTAATCAGTCAGGCGACAACTGGCGCTGCGCCTCTCTCTGATTTTCTTTATGAGATTCGTCGTGAAGTTGAGCTCGACTTGAAGAAATTTAATTACGATGAAGCTGCTCTTGCCGTAAAAGGTCTTGAAGATTTTTTGAGAGGTCCGGAGTGGATTTCTCATCCTGTCGCTGAATCCTGTTTTATGGCGGCAAATCGTGAAAGGGAACAATTGATTCCCATCGAGCAGCTCATCCCTCAGGCACTAGAATTGGGTGTCGACTTGACACAACTGACTTTTGGCAATTTGAGCCTTGGGGGCGACAGGTCTAGGCTCCAGGCATTTAAGGATTATCTGACCATTAATGGCCACCGTTTTGTTAACGACTCCGCTAAGCGCAGAGGCAAAGTTGCTGTCATCGACGCTGCGGGATGGGTTTATCCCGCCGGTAAAATCAGGGATGTTGACACGCTTATTGTGGTAGATATGCCTAATAAAAAGGGCGCCATTAGACATATGGATAAGAAACGATTCAAAGAGGTTTGGACTCGTTTTCGTAAAGCCGAGAAGGTATTCAAGCGTAACAAAGATAAGATTTATGCCGAATACGCTTCGTATAGAGATGTCTTTACTTCGATCGATTTCTGGAAACAGTATTTGAAAGAGGCGTCGGAGTAGTCTTCATGTGAGTGGGTTTCAAAGTGGGACCCACTCATTCTTTTGTATCATATGAGTAATTGTGCTTCGTACATTGTTTGTCGTTGGGAAGGTTAAGCCATGTCCTTTCTTTCTGCTATTAAAAAGATTCTTCCCGGCTCATCGCGATCATTGCATGCTATGCATGAGGATATGGACCGTCGTTTTGAAGAGATTTTTGCCCGTATTGAGCAGGCCGACAACGGTATCAATATGAATATCAATTACAAATTCGATACTCGGTTATTTCCAGAAATTGAATTGCTCAAGAAACGCCAACAAAGTCTGTCAGAGCAGATGGCCCTTCGCTTTGAATTGTTGGCACGACGTGCGTACCCCGATATCACTCTTTTTGAGCTCCGTTGCAAAATCTTTGATGCGTTACCGGACGCCGAGGGCGATATTCGATTGATGCAGCAGGCTAACGCTGCCTTGATGAGTAAACTAGATGCGATTTGTGATGCCAATAATATCCAATATTGGCTTTCTTACGGCTCTCTTGTGGGGACCTTGTCTCGTTCGGGTTTTATTCCTTGGGATGATGACATTGACATCTGCATGATTAGGTCCGATGTGGATAAGCTTGCTACCGTCTTAAAAGATGATCCTGATTATCAAGTCACCCTTGTATACGACTGGTTTGTAAAGTGTCGTCAAGTTCGTTTTTGTTCCACCAACCCGCTTATACCTTGTTTTGTAGACATTTCGATTTACGACCGGGCGGCCGAGAATTCCAAGCGCGCGAACGATCAACTTAGGCAACTCAGAATTGAGCTTATGGATTTCTTTGACAAAAATGAACGTGAGTTTAGTTTTTGGAAAGATAATTCTTGGATGGTTCATCCACACAGTGGTCTTAGCGTGCAGTGCGGAGATGTTGACTTGGAAGCTCAGAGAACAGTTGTTTCTTCTGCGGAGATTGATCTTGTCCAGAGCGTATTCGATTCGTTTAACGAAAAGGCTCATGATCTAGGTTTGTTAACCGATGAGTCTCGTGGTGATTTTGCATACGCGATTGATAACGTTTTTGATGCCCCTAAACGTAAAATAATTTGGGACCGCAATGATATCCTTCCCGTAAGAAAGCATCCGTTTGACAGCTTCTCTTTTTTGGTTCCCGCGAAAGCGGAAAAGGTCGCTGATGATTGCTATCCTGGATGGCCTTACATGCCAATGGACATCTGTGGGCATGATCATTTTGCAAAGGATGTTTTGTCTGATCCCGATGTTCGCTCCGCGATGGCAAAGTTTGTCGACGAATGTAATTAGTAGTTACAACGGCTTTGATTAAGGTATTTAAAATGCAGTTTAAACTTGCGAATGTTGTACTTAAAGTTGAAAAGCATGCAAAGGATTTTCCCGAACTCTACTATCGCGTGCTCTCCGGTGGTGCTTCGTATGATGACGATATACATTCACTTCATGTCAATGGACACGTTGACTTTCTGACGTATGTGAATGGCCTATCTGCTGGCAAATGGCATCAGTATGCGTCTGTTGGCGGCGTCGTCTTGCATATGGCTTTATTTGGCAGGGGCCGGGTTGTCGTTCATGGAGTGAGATCTAGCGAGCTGAATCCTGTCGAGCTCAAATCGAATCCTTTTGATGGCAATGAAATTGATCCTTGCGTTCTCGATATTGATATCGATACAACCGGCTACGACTTGATCGGTTTTAGGATTGAGAGTGATGAGGGCTATTCCGTAGACCTCTTGAACGCCTCTTATCTGACTGATGTTCCTGAGGACTCAATTAACCAGATCAATCTTGCTCTTTCTACTACTACATTTAAGAATGAGCAGTACATTCTTCCGAATATTGAACTCGTTAAAGCGGGCATCTCCAAAGAGGACGGTCCGATTCGCGACCACTTCCACATGTTTGTCGTCGACAATGGACAGACGCTCGATTCTGCATCACTTTCCGATGAGCTAGTCACCGTGCTCCCGAATCCCAATACGGGCGGTTCGGGAGGATTCGCACGTGGAATGATGGCGGCTACTGAAACTCCTGATCAGTACACTCACATCATTTTGATGGATGACGATGTCTCTATTATGCCCGAGAGTTTGATCCGCACGTTCAATCTCCTCTCTCTTGCTAAAGGCAAGTATAAGGATGCCTTTATTAACGGCGCCATGCTCTCAATGGAGGACCCTACTCGTCAGTTCGAGGATGTCTCGTATGTGGCGACCACTGGTGCCTATCGTCGCGTAAAAGAGGACTTGAATATTGGCAAGCTGTCCGACATCCTCGAAAATGAACGCACGAATGTTGAAGTTGATCAGGCCTATGGGGCTTGGTGGTATAGCTGCATTCCGGTGAAGGCTATCGAAAAGAACGGCCTTCCCATGCCTTTCTTTATCCGCTGCGACGACGTTGAGTTTGGCATGCGCAATAAGCCTGTCTACATGACCATGAATTGCATTTGCGTGTGGCATGCAAGCTTTGAGGGGCGTTTCCGCGCTTCGGTTGACTGCTACCAGTACTTCCGCAACTTCTTTGCCATGATTTCACTCGATGATTGTGCTGATGAGAAAATGTTTGTCCTTCGTATTCAGCGAGGGGTACGTCAGAACTTGCGCGATATGGATTATCAGGCTGCTGAGTTTATCCTTGATGGCTTTGAGGACTATCTGCGCGGCCCTGAGTATCTCCAGAAGCTTGATGGCGCCGCGTCGATGATTGGTAAGGGTAAGTTAAACGAAAAGCTGATTCCTGTTTCCGAAATGGATCCAGAGCTTCTTCGCAAGGCTGGGGTTACGGAGCAAGTGCTCGCTAATGTTAATCTGGAATTCCATCCTTCGAAATTTATGAAGTATTGGAGATCTATTCCTTACGACAAACACTATCTTCCCGATGCGCTGTTGCGCGGAAAGCCCGGCTATGCAGTTAAGAATGGCAGCTGTACGCTTGAAGGCAATTCGACGCGTTGCAAGACGCTGGTATTTCTTGATCCGACCCGCGAGAAGGGGTCGGTCCGCACGATGGATCGGGCGCGGTTCAAGAGTATTCGCCGCCGAGAGCACGAACTGATGGCGCGCTATCGTAAAGAGGGCAAGAGCGTCAGGGAGGCATGGAAAGATGCCATGCCGTACATGACTTCGCGAGAGTTTTGGGAACAGTATTTAGGTCTGAAATAAGAAGAGGTCCGGATTAAGTCCGGACCTCTTCTTATTTTGAATAAGTTTTATAGGCTTGTAACTCCCATTGTTTTCTTTCGACTTTTGCAACTGAGTCGAGGATTAGTCCCGTTGCTAGGCTCAACCCACACAGGAACATGAATGAGGCCGCAAGTATGGCCGTGGGGAAGCGGGGGACTAAGCCGGTTTGGAAGTACTCCACAACAATTGGAATTCCGAGGGCAAGGCCTATGATGGCGAAGATGAGCGCTATAAGGGTAAAGAACTTGAGCGGACGATAGTCTTTAAAGAGCGTTCCAATCATTGCGATGACCTTGATGCCGTCGCTAACGGTGTTGAGCTTGGACTCGGAGCCTGCGGGCCGATCGCGATACTCCACCGGCACGTCTTTAATTCGCCAGCGGTGATCGACAGCGTGGATGGAGAGCTCGGTCTCAATCTGGAAGCCCTCGCTCAAAACGGGGAAGGTCTTGACGAAGGGTCTGCTCATGGCTCGGTAGCCGGTCATCACGTCGTCAAAGCTGTAGCCGTAAATCCACTTGATCATGGCGCGAACAAGATTGTTGCCAAAGCCGTGGAAGGCCCTCTTGTTCTCTTCGGCATAGGTGCCGTTTGACAGGCGATCGCCAACGGTCATATCGGCTTCGCCGTTAAGGATGGGCTCGCAAAGCGCCTTTGCCGCCTCGGCGGGGTAAGTGTCGTCTCCATCAACCATTAGATAGCATTCGGCGTCGACATCACGGAACATTTGGCGGCACACGTTGCCTTTGCCCTGTCTGGGCTCGTGGCGCACCGTGGCACCGTGCTGCTTGGCGATTTGCGAAGTGCCATCAGACGAGTTGTTGTCATATACAAAGACGGTTGCACCGGGTAACTCTCGATGAAAATCGTCAACAACTTTGCCAATCGTCAGCGCTTCGTTGTAGCAGGGGATTATGACGGCGGTATTCGAATAGTCCATGTCGGACCTCCTTTAATGAATCAACGGGTCGAAAGTATACCTATCGTCTGCCCCTTTGATTAGATATGGGTTAGTTCTCCAGATTTGTTGCGGTGAGTTATCGTCAACGTGGGAGGGCTATACTTTCCACTGTTATGTTTTACGAGACAAGGAGATGGTCCGTGGCTGACAACGTAGAGAGTCAGAAAGCGGTGGCTAAACCGGCCTCTCACGCTAAAAATGATTTTGAAAAGGACAAGTTCATTCTTAAGCAACTTGTCACCAAAGATTTTAAGATTAAATATCGTCGCAGTGTTCTGGGTGTGGCATGGTCCGTGCTTAACCCGCTGCTGATGATGATTGTTATGTCGATCGTGTTTTCGACAATCTTCGCGCAAGGTCGCAATGGTTCTATTACGCCCGAAATGTATCCGCTTTACTTGATCGTCGGTAACGTGACGTTCTCTGTCATGTCCGAGTCGACGAACCAAGCGCTTATGTCCATCATTTGGGCTTCCTCTCTGCTTAAGAAGGTTAAGGTGCACCGTTGGGTCTTTCCGGTGCAGAAGGTGCTGTTCTCGCTCGTTAACTTCGCCTTCTCTTTGGTTGCCGTCGCCTTGGTTATGCTTTGGTTCCACGTGCTTCCCACCTGGCATTTAATTCTGCTGCCGGTTTGCTTGCTCCTGCTCATGTGTTTCTGCATGGGCTTGGGCATGATGCTGTCTGCGCTGGCGGTTTTTTTCCGCGATGTTATGCACCTGTGGACCGTTGTTATCACGGCCTGGATGTATCTGACGCCGATTTTCTGGACAACCGACTTCATTAGCCAAATGGCACATTGGATCCAGGTCCTTGTGGTTGTGAATCCCATGTACAACTACCTCCAGTTTATGCGTGATATCTTCCTGTTTAATACCGTGCCTTCTGCGCTTACCTTTGGGCTGTGTGTTGTTTGGGCTATTCTTGCTCTTGCTATTGGTTACGCCGTCTTTCACAAGACCGAGCACAAGTTTATCCTCTACATCTAAGGAGTGCTGCTCATGACTGAATCTGCTATTGATTACAGCAAGCAGCCCCTTGCTGTTGAGGTCAAAGACGTCACCATGATCTTTAACATGGCGTCCGAGTCGCTTACGAACCTCAAAGAGTATTTCATTAAGCTCGCGAAGCATGAGCTGTTCTTTGAGGAATTCCGTGCGCTTAAGCACATTTCATTTGATGTGCATCGTGGCGAGGTCGTCGGCCTTGTTGGTACTAACGGTTCCGGCAAGTCTACGATGCTCAAGATCATCGCTGGCGTTTTGGAGCCCAGCGAAGGTGAGGTTAAGGTTCACGGCAATATTGCGCCGCTGATTGAGCTTGGTGCTGGCTTTGACCCGGAGCTTACGGCTCGTGAGAACATCTATCTGAACGGTGCGCTGCTTGGCTATACCAAGGAGTTTATCGACGCTAGTTTTGACGAGATTATTGAGTTCGCCGAGCTTAAAGACTTCGTTGACATGCCCTTGAAGAACTTCTCGTCGGGTATGGTCGCGCGTATCGCCTTTGCTATCGCTACGATTACCGAGCCCGATATTCTCATCGTCGATGAGACGCTTTCTGTTGGCGATGTCTTTTTCCAGCAGAAATGCGAGCGCCGTATTCAGCACTTTATTGAGAGTGGCGACGTCACGGTCTTGTTCGTTTCTCACTCCATGGAGCAGGTTGAGCGTATTTGCCAGCGTGCTGTGTGGATCGAGAAGGGTGATCTGCGCATGGATGGTCCCGTGGACGAGGTCTGCAAGGCGTACCACGACCAGTTCAAGTAGGTTATAATTTATTGGTCGTGTGAACTTGTACCCGCTTGGACGCCCGGCTTTATGCTCCATTAGCTCAGTTGGATAGAGCAGGGGACTTCTAATCCCAAGGTCGACGGTTCGAATCCGCCATGGAGCACCAGAGAGTTTTTGAAGACCCGGTATAATGCCGGGTCTTTGCTTTTTGGGCATGTGGGCGTGCAGTGCTCCCTCAACAATAAGCCCGGTGTAGCATCGCTGCACCGGGCTTATTGCTTCTTGCGAATTTGGTTGTCGGTCTCGAGTCGTTGAGCTCCCTACGCCTCTGTCGGCTCCACGCCCAGCTCGTTGCGGACGAGCTCGAAGGCGGCGGCGATGGCCTTGTCCATGTCGTAGTACTTGTAGCCGCCCAGGCGACCGGCGAAGACCACGTCGCCCTCCTGCGCCGCCAGCTCCTCGTACTGCTTGTAGAGGGCCTCGTTCTTGGCGTCGTTGATGGGGTAGTAGGGCTCGTCGCCGGGCTTCCAATCCGCCGGGTACTCGCGCGTGATGACGGTCTTCTCCTGCGTGCCGAACTCGAAGTGCTTGTGCTCGATGATGCGGGTATAGGGGACCTCGCGCTCGGTGTAGTTGACCACGGCCACGCCCTGGTGGTCCTGCTCGTCGAGTGTCTCGGTCTCGAAGCGCAGGCTGCGGTACTCGAGTGTGCCCAGCTTAAAGTCGTAGAACGAGTCGATGGGGCCGCAGTAGATCGTCCTGGCGGCGATATCGGGCTCGGCGGCGGCCAGCTCCTTGTACTCCACGCCGCAGCGCACCTCGACGCCCTCGAGCATGTTGGCGACCATCTTGGTGTAGCCGCCCATGGGGATGCCCTGGTAGCGGTCGTTGAAGTAGTTGTTATCGTAGGTGAAGCGGCAGGGGAGGCGCTTTATGATGCTCGCGGGCAGGTCCTTGCAGTCGCGGCCCCACTGCTTCTCGGTGTAGCCCTTCACGAGCGTCTCGAAGATGTCGCGGCCGACGAGCGACAGCGCCTGCTCCTCGAGGTTTGTCGGCTCTCCGATGTTCTCGGCGGCCACCTGCTCGGCAATCTTGGCCTTGGCATCTGCCGGCGTGACGACGCCCGGCCACATCTTGGCGAAGGTGTTCATGTTGAAGGGCATGTTGTACATGTTGCCGTGGAAGTTGGCTACCGGCGAGTTGACGTAGTTGTTGAACTCGGCGAAGCGGTTGACGTAGCCCCAGACGTCCTTCATGGAGGTGTGGAAGATGTGCGCGCCGTAGCGGTGGACTTGGATGCCCTCGACGTCCTCGGTGTAGACGTTGCCGGCGATGTGGTCGCGGCGGTCGATGACCAGGACCGACTTGCCGGCGCGCTTGGCGGCATTGGCGAAGACGGCGCCCGAAAGGCCGGCACCGACGACGAGGTAATCGTACTGGGACATGGATATGCTCCTTTGTATGTCGATTGGACAGTTACTTTAGTTTAGGGACAAACATATCTGATGTCTTTGTCCCAGGGATTAGTGTAGCAGATGCTCTTTCAACAGCTCTAGCGCATGTGCGTAGCCCTTCAGGCCCTCGCCGGTGATGGTGGCGAAGCAGGCTAGGCGTGCATAGCTCACCTGGCGGAAGTCCTCGCGGGTCTCGACGGCGCTGATGTGGACCTCGACGGCGGGGATGGCGACGGCTTTGAGAGCGTCCAGGATGGCCACACTGGTGTGCGTGTAGGCTGCCGGGTTGATGACGATTCCGTCGACCTTGCCGTAGGCCTCCTGGATCTTGTCGACGATGCTGCCCTCGTGGTTGGACTGGAAGACCTCGACCTCGTCAAAGCTCTGCGCGGCGCCTGCCTCCTGGCAGATCTGTACCAAGCGGTCGTAGTTGTCGCTGCCGTAGATGCCCGGCTCACGAATGCCGAGCATGTTGAGGTTGGGGCCATTGATGACGAGTGCTTTCATGGTTGCTTCCTTTGTAGTTTGGCGGGCGGTGAGGCGGAATGGAAAACCACCACAAAGGTGCCTGTCCCCTTTGTGGTGGTTTTGGTTAGAGAGCGGGTGGGAGGGTGTCGAGGAGGGCATGGGCGGTGTTGGCGGCGCAGTCGCGTGAGTCGATGATGTAGTCGGCCCAGGCGCGGTAGCGCGGCATACGCTGCTCGGCCAGCTTGTCGATGCCGTCGCGCGCGGTGATGGGGCGGCCCTTGTGGGCGAGCTCGTCGAGCTTGCGGTTGAGCATCACGATCTGGCTGTTTTGGTGCAGCAGCGGGTAGTTCTCGTCGCGCGTAACCACGCCGCCGCCGGTGGAGAGCACCAAGCCGCTGCGCTTGGAGATGTCGGCCAGCGCTGCCGTCTCCTGCTCGCGGAAGGCCGCCTCGCCGCACTTGACGATAAAGTCGGCGCAGGGCATGCCCAGGCGCTCCTCGAGGGCGCGATCGAGGTCGATGTGCTCGCGGCCCGTGAGCTGAGCGATCTGCTCGCCCACGCGGGTCTTGCCCGAGCCCGGCATGCCGATCAGGGCGATGTTCTGCTCATGGCGCGACAGGCGCTCCGTTACGTCCAGGATGCGCTCGCGCGGGGTGGTTTGGCCGGTATAGCGCTCGACGGCCTGTGCCGCTTGGGCCACGAGCATCAGCAGGCCGCCGATGCAGGGGATACCGCGGCGCTCGGCCTCGAGCATCAGGCCCGTGCGGGCGGGGTTGTAGACAATGTCGATAACGCCTTCGAGCGCATCGAGCCCTTCGAGTGTGCAAGGCGCGTCGGGGCAGTGGGGGAACATGCCGGCGGGCGTGCAGTTGACGAGCAACGTTGCATCGGACTGCTGCGCGATGTTGCCGTAGTTGACCTCGCTCGTGCGACCCACGGGTACGACGACGGCGCCCAGGTCTCCCAGCACCATACTTGCCGTGGTGCCGGCGCCGCCAGTAGCTCCGAGCACAAGAGCCTTCTTTCCGGCGACCTCAACCCCCAGCTCCTCGACAAGGCACTGAAAACCGAAGTAGTCAGTATTATCGCCGCGCAGGCGGCCGTCGGGCAGGCGCGTGATGGTGTTGACGTTGCCCATGCGCTCGGCGAGCGAGCTCAGCTCGTCCAGATACTCCATGACGGCGCGCTTGTAGGGGATGGTCACGTTGGTGCCCTCCCACTCGTCGCCCGTCATAAAGGCCGCGAGGTCCTCGGGCTCGCGCTCAAATCGCACGTAATCGAGCCCAGCGAGCTCTTTGTAGATGGTTGGGGTGTAGCTGTGGCCCAGCACGCGGCCCAGCACTCCGTAGGGGCGGGTTGCGGCGGTATCGGTCATCTAGAGCACCTCCGTGTAGCTGCCAAAGTAGGTGAAGCTCTCACACACGTCGTCGATGGAATCGAGCAGGTCGTCGAGGGCCTTGCTGCCAAAAGGGCAGTCCAGATCAAAGTAGAACATAAACTCAAAGTCGTGGCCGGGGATGGGGCGGCTCTCGAGTTTGATGAGGTTGATGTTGAGCGCGTAGAAGCGCTCGAGCACGCGATAGAGGGCACCCGGCTCATTGGCCGTGGTGATCATGAGCGAGGTACGGTTGGCACCGGGATAGGCGCGTGGCTCGCGGCTGATGACGACAAAGCGTGTGTAGTTGTTGTCCGAGTCCTGGATGTTGGACTCCAGCACCTCCAGGCCATAGAGTGTCGCGCAGCTGCGCGATGCGATGGCGGCAACATCGGTGCGCCCGGAGCTGGCGACCATCTCGGCCGACATGGCGGTGTTGGGGTACTTGGTGGCGTGCAGGTCGTGGGACTCGATAAAGCCGGCACACTGGGCAATGGCTTGGCCGTGGCTGTAGACCTCGCGCACGTCGGCGAGCTTAGTGCCGGGCTTGACGAGCAAGTTGTGGTCGATCTTGAGGCGAAGCGAGCGCACGATGTGGAAGTCGAACTGGGCGAGCAGGTCGTAGACGGCGTTGACCGAGCCGGCGGTGGAGTTCTCGATGGGCAGCACGCCAAACTCGCAGAAGCCGTCGCGCACAGCGCGCATAACGCCTTCGAAGGTCTCGAAAAACGCGATGTCGGGCACGTCGAAGAGTTTGCACGCGGCGATTTGGCTGTAGGCACCTTCGACGCCCTGGCAGGCGACGGTTGCCGTCTGGGGGAAGGGTGTGTCAAAGGCTGCGGCCATGGCATGGGCCTTTTGCGACACCGTGATGCCCTTGAGCTCGTTGATGTAGCGCTGCTGCTCGGCCTTGCTCATGCTCATGAGGAGACGGAACAGGGTGATGGTCTGCGCCTTGTAGCGCTCGGGCGCGCGGCTGGCGAGGTTGTTGAGCTTGGAGCGCTCACGGGCGGGGTCGAAGACGGCCTTGCCCATCTCGATTTTTGACTTGGCTACCTCGGTGGCAATGTCCATTCGCTCGACAAAGCTGTTGAGGAGCGTGGTGTCGATGCCATCGATGGCCTGGCGGATGTCAGCAAGGTCCATGGAGGCCCCTTTCACGTAACGGCTGAGTTGGCAGGCAACCCAGGTGAGTCGGGTTAGAGCTGGGCGGCGTCCTCGAGGAGAGCGTCCCAGATGGCGAGGGCGGCGGCTGCTTCGGCTACGGGGACGGCTCGGGGGACGATGCAGGGATCGTGGCGGCCGTGGATCGAGAGCTCGGCATTTTCCATGGCGTCCATGTCTACGGTCTGCTGCTCGCGGCCAATCGAGGGCGTTGGCTTTACGGCCATGCGCCACATGACGGGCGCGCCGGTCGAAATACCGCCCAGGATGCCGCCGGCGTTGTTGGACTCAACCTCGATCTCGCCGGTCTCGGCGTCGATGCGATACGGATCGTTGTTCTCGCTGCCGCGCATGGCGGCCACGGCAAAGCCCATGCCAAACTCCACGCCCTTTACGGCGGGAATGCCAAACGCGATTTGCGCGATGCGGTTCTCGATGCCGTCGAACATGGGGTCGCCGATGCCCGCGGGAAGCCCGTAAATGCCGCACTCCACGATGCCGCCGATACTGTCGAGTTCGTCGCGCGCGGCAAGAATCTCCTCGCGCATGCGGCCGGCTGCGGCGGCGTCAATGCACGGCAGATCGTTCGTAAGGATCGCCTTGCGGTCGGCCTCGCGATAGACCATATCGTCCATGGGCAGGTCGGAGATGCCGCCGATCTGCGCGACGTGCGCCATGACCTGAATGCCGCGGGCCTCGAGTGCCTGCAGCGCAATGCCGCCGGCGATGCATAAGGGGGCCGTTAGGCGGCCGGAAAAATGCCCGCCACCAGCGACATCGTGCATGTTGTGGTACTTCACGCGCGCAGGGAAGTCCGCATGTCCGGGACGGGGCTTGCGGCGCAGCTCGGAGTAATCCTTGGAGCGCGTGTTGGTGTTCTCGATAATCGCTGCGATGGGTGCACCAGTGGTATGTCCATCGACCACACCGGCAATGATATGCGCGGCGTCGGCCTCGCGGCGCTTGGTTGCGGTCTCGTCGCGACCGGGGGCACGGCGGTCCAAAAAAGTCTGCAGCACATCTTGGTCAACGGCGATACCCGCGGGGATGCCGTCGAGTGAGCAGCCGATAGCAGGGGAGTGCGACTGGCCGAAAATGCTCAGATGTAAAACGTTGCCAAAGGTCGAGGACATGCTATTCCTCCTCGAGCGTGACCTTGCCGCCCAGCAGGCGGTAGTGGTCGAAGAAATCGGGATAGGACTTGTTGACGGCCTCGGCGCCGTGGATCACGACCTCGCCGGTGGCACGGCTCGCGGCGATGGCGGCCATCATGGCGATGCGGTGGTCGTTGTGCGAATCGACCTCACCGCCGGTGAAGGCATCGACGCCCTTGATGATGAGGTCGTCACCGGCGATGCGCACCTGCGCGCCCAGCGCGGTGAGCTCGCGGGTGGTGGTGGCCAGGCGGTCGGATTCCTTGATGCGCAGGCGGGCGCAATCGCGGATAAAGGTGCGGCCCTGAGCCAGCGAGGCCACGGCCGAGATAACGGGCACCAGGTCGGGAATGTCGTGGGCGCTCATCTCAAAGCCGGCGAGCTTGTCGGACTGCACGGTGGCGGCGTTGGTGGAGCGCACGATACGGGCGCCAAAGCGCGAAAGCGCGGCAAGCACGTTGCGGTCGCCCTGTGCGGAGCTCAGCGACACGCCCTCGACGGTGATGGGGTCGCATCCGATGGCGCCGGCGCACAGCCAAAAGGCTGCGTTGGACCAGTCGCCCTCGACGGCTACGCTGCCGGGCGTGCGGTACGAGCCGCTGCTCACGCGGAAGTTCGTGACCTCTGGCTGGCCGTCCTTGGCCGGAATGCGCTCAACGTTGACCTCGACGCCAAAGGCCTTCATGGCCTGGATCGTCAGGTTGATGTAGGGGCGGCTCTCAATAAGGCCGGTCACCTGCACGCAGGAGGGCTTGGCCAGCAGCGGGGCTGCCAGCAGCAGGCCGGAGATATACTGCGAGCTTACGTTGCCCGGCAGCACAAAGGTGCCCGGGCGCATTCGTCCGCTTGTCTTGAGCGGAAAACCGCCCAGACCCTGTAGGTCGCAGCCGGCGGCAATGATCTCGTCCGAGAGCGGGGACAGCGGGCGTGCGCCTAGGCGGCCCTGTCCCACAAAGGTTGCCTCTGCCCCCAGCGCGCAGGCGACGGGCAGCATAAAGCGGAGCGTGGAGCCGCTCTCGCCGCAGTCGAGCGTGCCGCCGGCAAGGGCCTTGAGCAGGCCGAACTCAATGCTCTTCATGGTGGGGTGTACTTGGAAGCCGTCCTCGACGGTCTCGATGCGAACACCCAGGGCCGTAAGACAACGCACCGTGGCCTCGATGTCGGCGCAGGTGGTGTTACAGGTAACGTGCGTCTCGCCGTTGGCAAGCGCAGCGCAGATGATCAGGCGATGCGCCATCGACTTGGACGCGATGGCGGGAACGGTGCCCTTAAGCGGGGACGGGGTGATGCGGGCTAGCATGCGGATGCGTCTCCCTTCTGGCCGAGGCCCTCGGCAATGAGTTCGTGGAAAGTGGAAAGCGGCGTGCGGTCGATGCTGCAGCGGCCAATGCCGTGCGGAATCACCAGGTCGATGGTGTCGCCCGCGCGCTTCTTGTCGTGGAGCGCCTCGGCAAAGACGGCATCGGCATTGAGGTCGCAGCGGGTCTTGAGGCCGTGGCGGGCGCAGAGCTCCTCAATACGACCGGGCAGTGCGGCATCGCAAACGCCGTGCAGGGCTGCGGCGCGCGTGATGATGCCCATGCCGATCGACACGCAGTTGCCGTGTCCGAGTTCAAAGTGCTCGCAGGCTTCGACGGCGTGTCCGGCGCTGTGTCCAAAGTTGAGCAGCTTGCGCTGGTTGGTTTCGCGCTCGTCGGCAACGACCACGGCGCGCTTGATGTCGATATTGCGGGCGATGATGAGCGCTACGCGGGCCACATCGCGGTTGAGTAGCTCAAGCGTAAGCGGGGTCTTCTCCAGTTCGGCGAAAAGCTCCGGGTCGGCGATCACGGCGTGCTTGACGACCTCGCCGCAGCCGTCGGCGAACTGCTCGGGCGTGAGGGTGGCCAGGCACCCCACGTCGGCGATAACCACGCTCGGCTGCCAAAAGGCGCCGGCCAAGTTCTTGCCGGCAGCCAGGTCGATGGCGGTCTTGCCGCCTACCGACGAATCCACCATGGCGAGCAGACTCGTCGGGATCTGCACAAACTTGCAGCCGCGCATGTAGGTGGCAGCCACAAAGCCCGCCACGTCGCCCACGACGCCGCCGCCGAGTGCCACGATCACGTCGGAGCGCGAAAGCTCGTGCTCGGCCACAAACTCCAAAATGGCAACGTAGGTCTCGGCGCGCTTGTGTGCCTCGCCGGCCTCGAAGGTGCAGATACTCACTTCGTAGCCTGATGCCTCCAGGCTCTGCTTAACGGGCATCTTGTAGAGCGGGCCTACGTTGGTGTCCGTCACGATGACAGCCTTGGTGCCGCCGGCAGTGGCGCGCACGAGCGGTCCCGCCTGCTCCAGCATAAACGTGCCAACATGCACCTGGTAGGGGCGTGCAGTGTCGATATCGATGGTAATCGCCATAAGCTATGGTCCTTTCGACCTGGCGTGATAGGTGGTCTAGTGGGAGGCCTCGTCGTCGAGTGCGCGCTTAATGCGGTCGCCCTCGGCAAGGAGATTCTCGAGATAGCGCTGGTCGCGGTCCTTGAGCGCACGGCTGTAGGCGCCGAGCGACTCGATCAGATGGTCGATCTCGAAGGCGAGCGCGTCGGCGTCGTCGATCATGAGCTCGGACCACATCTGCGGATTGAGGTGCGCCACGCGGGTGAGGTCGCGGTAGCTGCCGGCCGAAAAGCCGTGGTGGACCTGAGCGGTCGGGCTCTTAACATAGGCGTTGGATACCACGTGCGCAAGCTGGCTCGTGAAGGCGATGACGCGGTCGTGCTCGGCTGCGCTGGTCACGCTGAACTTGCCAAAGCCCAAGGGGCGCACCATCTCGCGTACCTGGCCCAAAAGCTCCAGCTTGAGTGCATCGTCTACCGCGGGCGGTACGAGCACCAGCGGGGCGCCCTGGAACAGGTCGGCACGAGAGTTAGCGTAGCCCGAGAACTGGGTGCCCGCCATGGGGTGCGCGCCCACAAAGTAAAAGCCGTGCTCGCGGGCAAGCTCAAAGGCGCGCTCGCACACGATGCCCTTGACGCCCACCGTGTCGATCACCACGGGGCCCATGATGGCCTCGGTGTCGGTGGCGTCGGCGAGCGCCTGGGCGTGCGCCTCGAGCCACTCGATGCAGGCCTCGGGGTAGCAGGCCAGGACGATGATGTCGCATTCGCCGAGTGTCTTGTCGTTGAGCTCTCCGGCGACAGTGCCCATGCTGGCGGCCGTCATGACATCGTCATCGGGGTCCCAGGCCAGCACGCGGACGCCCGCCTGCGCATAGCCGCGGGCAAAGCTGCCGCCGATGAGGCCCAGGCCCACGATGCCCGCGCACTTGGGGCCGCCCTGGTTAACGCGCGCGTTTCTCACCGTACCCATGGGCTACTCCATGGTTTCTTGGCAGACAACCTCGCGGATGGCTCGGATGCGGCGCATGGTGTCGTCGAACTGGTCGGGGGTGAGGGCCTGGGCGCCGTCGGACCAGGCGCGGCTCGGCTCGTCGTGGACCTCGATCTCCAGGCCGTTGGCACCGCAGGCGGTCGCGGCGAGCGCCATGGGCTCAACGTAGCGGGTGTAGCCGGTGGCGTGGCTGGGGTCGGCGACGACGGGCAGGTGCGACAGGTGGTGCAGCACCGGCACGGCGTTAAGGTCGAAGGTGTTGCGGGTGCGGGTCTCGAAGGTGCGGATGCCGCGCTCGCACAGGATAACGTTGTCGTTGCCCTCGCTCATGATGTACTCGGCGGCCATGAGCAGCTCGTCGATCGTGCCGGACATGCCGCGCTTAAGCAAGATCGGAGTCTGGGTCTTGCCGACCTCCTTGAGCAGGGGGAAATTCTGGGCGTTGCGGGCGCCGATCTGCATGACGTCAATCTTCTTGTCCAAGAAGACCTGTACGTCGCGTGGGTCCATGATCTCGGTGACGATCGGCATGTCGAGCTCGGCAGACGCCTCGCACAGCAGGTCGAGGCCGGCGGGGCCCATGCCCTGGTAGGCGTAGGGGGAGGTGCGGGGCTTGTAGGCGCCACCGCGCAGCATCGTGGCGCCGGCGGCCTTCACGCGGCGTGCGATGCGGATGAGGTTCTCGCCCTCGACGGAGCAGGGACCGGCGATGACCTGGAACTGGTCGCCGCCGATCTTGACGCCGTGGCCGCAGTCGATGACGGAGTCCTCGGGGTGGAACTTGCGGTTGGCGCGCTTGAACGGCTCCGAGACGCGCTGCACGCGCTCGACGACATCCATGGACTCGAGCAGGAACGGGTCGATCTTGGTCGTATCGCCCACCAGGCCGATGATCGTCTCGTTCTCGCCGCGCGAGACGTCGGTCTTCAGGCCTTTTTTCTCAATCCAGCTGACGATATGGCCGACGGCCTCGTCGCTGGCGCTCTGCTTTAAAATTGCAATCATGGTGTGCCTCTCACCTCGATGGATAACTTTTGCAAAAACGGCCCGCATCGCGAGCCGTGTATATATGGTGCATGAGAGTTTATACTATCTGACTCGCTTTTGCCTTCTAAAGTGGGCCGTTGCGCCGCGTCTTCCTCGGAATTGCAAAGCTTTTTCTTTTATTTTGATAGCCCGTGGTGCACTTGGGTATAATGCCAAACGTTGGCCCTATTAGCTCAGGGGATTAGAGCGTCTGCCTCCGGAGCAGAAGGCCGTTGGTTCGAATCCAACATGGGGCACCATCGAACGTAAGACCGTCCGAACCTCGCATGGTCCGGGCGGTTTTTCTTATACCGACGCGACGTGATGGGACGTGGTATGGCAGCAACGGATATCGAGCGCGGACTCTCGACCGCCGAGGTCGAGGAGCGCATCGCCGCCGGTAAGATCAACCGCAACATGGAGCTCAAGACCAAGTCGGTCAAAGAGCTCATCATCGAGAACCTCTGCACGCTGTTCAATTTGATCAACGTGATCTTGGCGTTCCTGGTCATTTTGACCGGTTCGTTTAAGAACCTGACGTTCCTGTTTGTGGTGTTCCTCAATACCGCTATTGGCGTCATCCAGTCCATGCGGTCCAAGAAGATGGTCGATAAGCTCACGCTGCTGACCTCTAAGAAGGCCATCGCGGTGCGCGACGGTGCCGAGGTGGAGCTCGACTTGGACCAGATCGTGCTCGACGACATCATCCGCCTGGGGCGCGGCGACCAGATTCCCGCTGACGCCGTGGTGGTTTCCGGCGAGGCGCTCGTGAACGAGAGCCTGCTGACGGGCGAGAGCGACCTTATTAAGAAGCAGCCCGGTTCCGAGCTCATGAGCGGCAGCTTTATCGACTCGGGCCTGCTGCGCGCCCGCGTGATCCATGTCGGCGCCGACAACTACGTGGCCAAAATTAATAACGAGGCCAAGTACGTCAAAAAGGTCAATTCCGAGATCATGAACGCGCTGAACGCCATCGTGCGCTTTGCGAGCATCATCATGATCCCGCTCGGTTTGGCGTTGTTTGCCTCGAGCGTGAGCGAGCTGTGGGATGCAGCGGGAACCCCGGGCGATAGCGCGCTTTCGTGGTGCTTCTCCGAGCTGTTGGCTGGTCATGTGCCTTCGTCGGCGCTGCTGTCCACGGTGGGCGCCCTGCTGGGCATGATCCCGCAAGGCCTGGTGCTGCTGACCTCGTCGGTGCTCGCCATCGCCACGGTGCGCCTGGCCCGCCGCAAGGTGCTGGCGCAACAGCTCTACTGCATCGAGACGCTCGCTCGCGTCGATGTACTGTGCCTGGACAAGACGGGCACCATCACGTCGGGCCGCATGGAGGTCGAGGGCACCTACCCGCTGCCTGTTGAGGGTGTTGGCTTTGGCGTGGACTCGGACGAGGCGGCTGTTCCCGTCGATACCACAGTGCTCGATTTTGCGCTGGCTAACGTGGCACGTGCGACTTCGGCCGATGCCAACGAGACCTGCCAGGCGCTGCTCAACTATTACGCCGATCGCCCGGTCGAGGTGTCTGAGCCGCTGTCGGTCATTCCGTTCTCGTCGTCTAAAAAATGGAGTGGCGCTTCGTTTGCGCAGGGCTCCTATGTGATGGGCGCCGCGCAGTTTGTGCTTTCGGAGCGTGTGTTTTCGCAGGTCGAGAACCGTGTCGCCGAGCTTGCCGATACCTGCCGCGTGCTCGTGGTGGCGCGCGTGGACGGCTTTACGCCCGATGGCGATATGGTGGGAGAGGCCGAGCCCGTGGGCTTTGTGACCATCCGCGACGAGATTCGTACTTCGGCGGCCGAGACCATCGGCTACTTTAACGAGCAGGGCGTGACCCTCAACGTGATCAGTGGCGACGACCCGCGTACGGTGTCGTCGATCGCGCGCGTGGTGGGCGTGCCGGGGGCGGACGCTTATGTGGACGCCACGACGCTCGATACGCCGGCCAAGCTCGATGCCGCAGTGGACCGCTACCATGTCTTTGGTCGTGTGACCCCGCAGCAGAAGCGCGAGCTCGTGCAGGCGCTCAAGCGCCGCGAGCACACCGTGGCCATGACGGGCGACGGCGTCAACGACGTGCTGGCTCTCAAGGAGGCCGACTGCTCCGTTGCCATGGCGGCCGGCTCCGATGCCGCGCGCAACGTGGCCGAGATCGTACTCGTCGACAACGACTTTGCCTCGATGCCCGCCGTGGTGGCCGAGGGTCGTCGCTCCATCAACAACCTGCAGCGTTCGGCCTCGCTGTTCCTGACCAAGACGCTGTTCTCGATGGGCCTGGCGGCGCTGTGCATCGCGCTGCCGCCGTACCCCTTCGAGCCCATCCAGATGACGCTCATCAACTTCTTCTGCATCGGCGCGCCGGGCTTTGTGTTGGGGCTGGAGCCCAACAATGCTCGCGTGAAGGGTGCGTTTTTGACCAACGTACTCAAGCGTGCACTGCCGGCGTCGATTGCGGTCATTTTGGCTGCGGCGCTCGATATCTTTGTGGCGCGCGTGTTTGGCTTTAGCCAGCTCACGCTGTCTACGATGTGCTTGCTTACGTCGTGCGCGGCGAGCGTCAGCCTGATCTGGCGCATCTCGCAACCTCTCACGCCCTTACGTGTGGTGCTCTTTGTGTTTGTAGTCGCCGGCATCCTGGTGAGCGTTATCGGATTCCCAGAGCTGCTGTCCATTGCCAACCTGTCGATGGGCCAGATGGTTATCTTGGCTGTCATTGTGGTCTTTACCTGCTCGGTGTTTTTTAAGCTCGCCACGATGATGGATTCGCTCAAGCCGCGTCGTCGTCATGCCGCAACTGGTTTTGGCCGCGGTGTGCGCGTCCGCCTGGGTCGCGGTGGCGGCAAGGTGAGCTCGACGGGCTCGACGGCCGAACGTTTTGCCAAGCGCGTTGCCGCCGACATGGCGCAGCGTCGCGAAGATCGCACCGCTCGCGAGGCCGAGGCCCGCGCACTCGAGGGCGTGGCCCAGGCCCAGCCCAAGAAAAAGAAGAGTACCGGAGCCAAGCGCTCCCGCGTGACCAAGTCCGCCCAAGGCATCAAAGTCTCGATGCCAAGCAAAAAGAAGAAGTAGCTACGCGCCCTGGCGATGTTGAATTGGTGCCTTGTTCCTGTGGGGCCGTGGCGATGTTATGCTCTAACCTCGATTGTTTGAATTGCTTCGAAAAGAGGATGCCGTGATCTGCCCGCATTGCCTTAAGACTATCGAGGACGGCGCCTCGTTCTGCCCCTACTGCAACGCCTATGTGGGTCCGGGCGATGGTCCCGAACACACCGAGTTCGTGTTCTGTGAGGGCTGCGGTGCCCGTCTTTCTCCGCATGATCGTACGTGCCCCAAATGCGGACGCCCCGCTCCGGGTATCCTCTCCGAGGACGCGGCCGCATCCGACCTGGCAGCGGGCCGCACGGCGGGCTTTCCGCGCCTAACGCAAGAGCAGATCGATACCGAGGTGCCGCATGCGCCCGCTTCTGCCGCTGCGGTGCTTTCGGACGCCGCCGATCCTAACGAGACCTGCGTGCTGCCGGCTTTCGATAAGGATTTTGGTATCCCCATGGTCGATATTCCCACGCCCGTTTCCCTGCATGACGATGCTCAAAAACCCAAGCGCAAGGTGCATCCCGACGAGGACGCCTATCACAAGCACAAGCGTCATATCCCCAAGCCGCTCATTATCATCGCGGTCCTTGCCGTCGTTTGCGGCGGTGCCTATTGGTTCGTGACGACCGATCCCATGGGTGTCATGCCTGGCTTCTACGACCAGTTTGGCCAAGCTGCACAGACCACCTTCCCCACGCGCCAAAAGGGCGAGGCGACTGAGGACGATACCAAGCAGGACGATTCTGCCGAGGTGGTCCAGGAAGAAACCGTGCTCACCGATGATCAGCTCTATACCAGACTCGACGGTCTGTATCAGACCATCGTGTCCTACGGTGATGAGGACCAGATCGGCGAGGTCATCGATTCCTTTAACAACGGCTATCTCCGAACGCCGCTGTCCACCCGCCAGGAGCTGTCGCAGAGTGCCTACGCCCTGCGCGACCAGATCAAAAAGACGCAAGATGAGCTTAACAACCTTAAGTATCAGGACGATACGGTCTATGCGGACGACATCGCCCACTTAAAGCAGCTTGCCGAGTGGATGTACGAGCGTGTCGACGTGATCTGCCAGAGCTGGGATATCTCGCTGGCCATTCCTGATGGTGAGTCGATGAGTTCTCACCAAAGCGATATCCTGGCGCCCATCGCGCAGGGCGGCAACAGCGCACTGAACCAGTACGACGCCAATGTGGGTTCCTGGAAGCCGCAGCAGCGTTCCTAAAATTAGTTCGCCATAGTCGGCATAACCTACGTGCGCAATTGATGTAAGCGCATGCTTATTGCTACAATTCGTACAAATATGCTTTAAACGCACGAGGAAGGAACCACATGTTTGGTTTTAAGAAAGAGCTCTACACGCCCGAGTATCAGCTTGCCGGCGACGAGTGCGCCGTTATCGAGACGTCGAAGGGTACCATCAAGGTCAAGTTTGACGGCGAGGGCGCTCCCATTCATGTCGCGAACTTCTGCGAGCTTTCCACGATGGGTTTCTATGATGGCCTTAAGTTCCATCGCTATGTGCCCGGCTTTGTCATTCAGGGCGGCGACCCCAATACCCGCGATATGTCCGGCGCCGACGTCGCTGCCGGTCTTGAGGGCCCCGACGGCATGCCCGGTACCGGTGGCCCCGGCTACTGCATCAAGGGCGAGTTTGCCACCAATCCGCGCAACAGCCATGTCGATGGTGCCCTTGCCATGGCACGCTCCATGGACCCCGATTCCGCGGGTTCGCAGTTCTACTTCTGCCTGGGTGCCCAGCATAACCTCGATTCCGGTTACACCGTCTTTGGTACCACGGTCGAGGGTCTCGATGTGATTTCGCAGCTGCGTGCCGGCGACGAGATCGTCCATGTCGAGATCGTTCACGAGTAAAGGGGACTTCCTTGAATAGCCAGCTGATCCAACAGGGCCGCGCCGCTTACCGCGCGGGTGATTTTTCCGCTGCAGCCCAGATGCTTGGGGCGGCAAAAACTCCCGATGAGATTATGGGCGAGGCCGATCACCTTCGTGGCAACGCCTTGATGCACCTGGGCATGTATGCCGAGGCCGCCGAGGCCTATGCCGCCGCCCTCAACGACGGCACCTATGGCAAGCGCGGCGCGCTGCTCACCAACCGCGGCAAGGCACTCGCCGCCGTGGGCGACTACACAACGGCCGCTCAGGCGTTCTCTGCTGCTACGCAGGATGCTTCTTATGCCACGCCGTTCAAGGCCTATCTGGGCCTGGGTAACGCGCTGTTCCAGTCGGGCGACTATGCCAACGCAGGTACTGCCTTCCGTCAGGCCGCCATCGACGGCGCCAATCCGGCTCCTGCCGCCGCACTCGGCGAGCTTGGCCGTTGCTTCATTAAGCTCGGCCGTCCGGCGGATGCCGTGGAGACCTACCGCACGGCTATCGACTTTGCCGGCCCCCGCGACGATACGCGTGCGCTCAACGCCGGCATGGGTCAGGCACTTTCTGCCGCCGGCCGTCCCTCCGACGCACTCGACGCCTTTAACGCCGCTACTGCTGATGGCATCTACCAGCTCACCTCCGAGCAGGCCGATGAGCTTGCCCGCGTGCACGATTCGCTTGCCGCGCTGTCTGCCCAGACGGCTATGGCCACGGCTCCGGCGCCCGCGATGGACGCTCCCGCCGTCGATCCGCTCGATCCTACGGGCGCGACCGGTCAGTTTATGCCCGATCCCTCGGACACCGGTTTCTTTACGCTGTCCGAGTCCGAGATGGTCCAGCAGGACCGTCAGGATCGTAAGCAGGCCAAGGTCCGTCGTCGCCATCGCCACACGGGTCTCAAAGTCTTCATTGTGCTGCTTCTGCTCATTTTGATTGCCGCGGGCGGTCTGGGCTTTGCCTACACGCGCGGCTTTGGCTTCCCGTCTCAGGAGTCCGTCGTTACCGATCTGTTCCAGGCTGCCGGCGACGGTGACACCGCAAAGGCCGAGTCTTGCCTGGCCTCGAGCCTGTCCGAGGATGCTAAGTCGATGATCGTCTCCTCGATTCCGCAGGGTGCCACCGTGTCCGTCGAGGGCATGGATCAGTCCATGACCGAGACGACCGCCAAGGTTAAGGCATCGCTGTCCAAGGGTGGCGAGCAGGAGTACACCGTCAAATTCGTGCGCTCCGATAACCATATCGGCTGGGCCGTTTCCTCGCTCGATATGGATTTCTCGGCTGCTGACAACCAGTAGTGACCTTATGGGATTTAGCTTTGCCCGGCGCTTCACCGCAAGTGAGGTGCCGGGCTTGCGCTAGTATGATGAGCTAGTAGTTTTCCAGCAATCATCCAACACATCAGGAGTTGCGTTGTTTTCTTTGATGGATATGTTCTTCGGTAGCTATGCGGGCGATCTTGCCATCGACCTCGGCACCGCAAATACGCTTGTCTCCGTGCGCGGCAAGGGCATCGTCATCCGCGAGCCCTCTGTCGTCGCCATCGACAAGAACGACGAGCGCATCCTGGCGGTCGGTATCGAGGCAAAGCGCATGCTCGGCCGTACGCCCGGCAACATCGTGGCCGTTCGTCCCCTGAAGGACGGCGTCATCGCCGACTTCGATGTTACCGAAGCCATGCTTCGCTACTTTATCGACAAGGCTTCCGAGAAGCGCTATCCGTGGACCCCGCGTCCGCGCGTTGTCGTCTGCGTTCCCTCCGGTGTCACGTCGGTCGAGAAGCGTGCTGTCTTTGAGGCCACGATCCAGGCCGGTGCTCGCCAGGCCTACCTGATCGAGGAGCCCATGGCTGCCGCTATCGGCGCCGACCTGCCCGTCGAGGAGCCCACCGGCTCCATGGTCATCGACATCGGTGGCGGTACTACCGAGGTCGCCGTTATCGCTATGGGCGGCATCGTCGTCTCGCAGTCCATCCGTATTGCCGGCGACGAGTTCGATCAGGCCATCCTCACGCACGTTCGCGATGCCTACAACCTGGCCATCGGCGAGCGTACGGCAGAGGACATCAAGATCAAGGTCGGTTCCGCCGTGCCGCTCAAGGACGAGCTCGACGTCGAGGTCAACGGCCGCGACGTGATCACCGGTCTGCCCAAGACCGTGCGCATCGAGAGCGAGGAGATTCGTCGCGCGCTCAACAAGCCGCTCGACGAGATGGCCAAGGCCGTCAAGGACGCACTCGATGCCACGCCGCCCGATCTTGCCTCGGACCTTATGTACTATGGCATATTGCTGACCGGTGGCGGCGCGCTGCTGCGCGGTCTCGACGTGCGCCTGCGCGATGAGACCGGCGTTTCGGTCAACGTCAGCCCCACGGCGCTCGATAACGTCGTTAACGGCTGTGCCCGCGTGCTCGAGGCCAATGCGTTTGATGGCGGCTTCGTCCAGACCAATGCTTAATTTCCAAAAGGTGGATTCCATTTGGCACGATCTTCGGGTTTCTCCACAAATCTGAATACCAAGCGACAATCAACGGGTATGCGCCCGTTGATTGTTTTCAGCCTGATTTCGGTGTTGCTGCTCACGTTTTACATCCGCGAGGGCGAGGCAGGACCGATTCATGCCGTGCGTTCGGGCGTAACGACGATTACCTCGCCGGTGCGCTTTGTGGGCTCGGCTGTGGCGGCTCCCTTCAATGCGATTGGCAACGTGTTCTCTAACCTTACGGCGTCGCAGGACACGCTTGACGAGCTTAAGAAGCAAAACGAGGAACTGACCTCTAAGGTCGCCGAGCTTTCTGAGGCTCAAAAGACTGCCGAGCGCCTGGAGGGGCTGGTCGGCCTGCAGTCGACCTACAACCTTAAATCGACCGCAGCTCGTATCGTTGGTGCCTCGGGCGACGCTTGGACCTCGACTGTCACCATCGACAAGGGTTCTGCCGACGGCCTTACCATCAACTTGCCTGTGACGAGTTCGGCCGGTGTTATCGGCCAGATTATCGAGGTTTCGGCCAAAACGTCGACCGTGCGCCTGATTGGCGACGAGAACTCCGGTGTGTCCGCTATGGTGCAGGACACGCGCGCCCAGGGCATGCTGCAGGGTCAGGCTGACGGCACGCTGCGTCTTGAGTACGTGAGCGTCGACTCCGATGTTAAGGTTGGCGACATTATCGTGACCTCGGGCATTGGCGGCGTGTTCCCCAAGGGTCTACCGCTTGGCACCGTCTCGTCGGTTGAGAAAACGGCAAACGACGTGTACTACACCATTGTGGTGCGCGCTCAGACGACGGCCGAGAACAACGAGGAAGTGCTGGTCATCACCTCGCTGACTGACGAACAGTCGGCCTCGGACGAGGACGTGAGCACGGCCAACAGCACGCCGCAGGGAACGTCGCGCGACGCTGCGACCAAGACGAAGGACGAGAGCTCGGATGACAGTTCCGACACGTCCGAAACGACCGATTCCGGCTCGAGCGAATAGGGGGCATGTCCATGGATCTACACGAGCAGGTGATGAGCTCCCGCACGTTTGTAATCGCCGCCATTGTGTGCGTGCTGCTGCAAGCAGGCCTGGCACCGCAGATCTCCATTGCGGGCGGTCGCGTCAACTTCATGATTATTCTGGTGTGCCTAAGCGTGTTCTCGGGCGACCCGACCCGTGCCGTCGTGTGCGGTTTTTGCAGCGGCTTGTTCTATGACCTGTCCGCTGCCGTGCCGGTGGGCGTTATGTCGCTCCTGCTGACCGTGGGTTCTTTTGCCCTGGTGCACAGCGCCGTCGGTCAGACGGGCGGTACCCCGAGTGCGCGCGGCGTCACTGTGGGCGCTTTCGCGCTCGTCATTAATGTGATCTACAGCATCATCTTGCTGTTTATGGGTTTGGAGACGAGCTTTGTCGTGGCGATCTTCGGCCATGCGCTGCCGTCTTCGATCCTGACGGGTCTGGTTGCCATTCCGTTTTTGATGTCCGGCGTCGTGCCGCAGTCCGGCTATGGATTCTCCGCACGTGGCGGACGCCAGGCGGGTATGCGCTTTAAGCCCAAGACCCGTAAGCTTAAATAGGGGAGGCCCGTAGATGTCTTCCCAGATGACGGTTATTATCGCCGGTATCGTGCTGGTTGTGGCCATCGTAGTCGCGCTGGTCATCATGCGTCGTGGCGATTCCCGTTTTACCTACGATACGCAGCATGGAACGGCCCCGCGCGCCACCGAGGGCGAGGGCAATACTGCGGCGACCGCCTTTAAGGGCCGTTTTTCCATCCTCACCACGGGTGTGGGCGCGATGTTTGCGGCACTTGCCGTCAAGCTGTGGGGCATGCAGATGGTCTCGTCGGACTATTACGAGAAGCAGGCCAATAGTAATCAGACTCGCACCGTTACCACACCCGCTGTGCGCGGTCGCATCCTCGACCGCAATGGCGTGGCGCTTGTCCAGAACCGTCCCTCACTTGCTGTCGTGGCCTACCGCGACCTTGCCGAGGATGAGGTTCTGGTTCGCCATCTTGCCAACGTGCTTGGAATGCCTTATGTGGCGGTCCTTCGCAATATTCAGGACAATACAGAGGGCGCTCAGAGCCTGCATACCATCGCGACGGACGTCCGTCGCTCCACGGTTGCCTATATTCAGGAGCATGCCGGCGAGTTCCCGGGCGTCAAGATTGCCGAGCGTACCGAGCGCCAGTATCCATACGGCGAGACGGCATGCCATATCTTGGGCTATACCGGCACCATTACCTCCGAGCAGCTCGAGGCCCAGAATAAGAAAACTTCTGGCGACGATGATGCTTCTGCTGGCAAGATTACGTACCAGTCGGGCGATATCGTGGGGCAGGCGGGCGTTGAGAGCTACTACGAAAACCTGCTGCAGGGTATTCGTGGCGAGCAGACCGTCAAGGTCGATGCCTCGGGCAACGTGACCGGTCAGGCCGGCGCCGTGCCCGCGAAGGCCGGCTCTGACATTAAGCTTACGCTCGACCTTAAGATCCAGCAGGCCTGCGAGACGGCGCTGGCGAGCGCTATCGAGCTTGCCAAGACCACTGGCTACAGCAATGCCGGCAACGGCGCTGTAGTGTGTCTCGATCCCAACAATGGCGAGATCCTGGGCATGGCGAGCCAGCCCAAGTTCGATCCGTCCGTCTTTATCGGCGGCGTCTCAAATGACGTGTGGACCGAGCTCAATGATGACAAGGGTTCGCACCCGCTGCTCAACCGCGCCATTAGCGGACAGTACATGTCGGCCTCGACCATCAAGCCGCTCTCGGCGCTGGCCGGTCTTGAGTTTGGAACCTACACTTCAACGCAGACAACCAACTGCACGGGCTATTGGACGGGCCTGGGCAAGGCTTGGGGCAAGCGCTGCTGGCTGACGTCTGGCCACGGCACCATGACGCTGCAGTCGGGTATCGCCAACTCGTGCGACCCTGTCTTCTACGACATGGGCAAGGCGTTCTTTTATGACGAGCAACATCCCGAGGGCCTGCAGGAGGTCTTTCGTCGCTGGGGTCTAGGCAAGACCTGCGGTATCGATCTGCCGAGTGAGGGCGCGGGCCGTATTCCCGATGCCGAGTGGAAAGAGTCGTACTTCACCGACGCCTCTGCCGAGGACCGCAAGTGGAATGCCGGCGATATGACCAACATTGCTATCGGCCAGGGCGACATCCTGGTGACACCCCTGCAGATGGCGTGCGCCTATATGGGTCTTGCCAACGGCGGCAAACAGTACGTGCCTCACGTATTTTTGTCTGCTGTGTCGCGCGATGGCGACGGCGATGCCTATAAGTACAATGGCAAGGGCAAGAAGAAGCGCCTGGAGGCCAAGATCAATAGCGATTCGGATTTGGCTCTTGTTCGCAACGGCATGCACGACGTGATTTACACGGCATCGACGTCCCTGGCGGCGCACTTTGGCACCCTGACGCCGCAGGTATACGGCAAGTCGGGCACGGGCGAGAAAAGCGGCGAGGACGAATACGCGTGGTTCTGCGCCTATGCACCGGCCGATGACCCCAAGTATGTTATCGCTACTGTCCTGGAGCAGGGCGGCGGCGGCTCAGATACCGCGATGCATGTCGTGCGCGACGTGCTCGGCGTGATTTATGACGAACCCGATACCTCTTCGGCCTCGGGCGATTCTTCGGTTCGATAGGAGGTTGCGATGGATTTTTCTCCGGCGGATCTGTTCCGTTCAACCAAGACCGGTTCTCGCAGCAGCCTGGACCGCGTCAACAAGCAACTTTCGGCTTCGCGCGGCACGTTTCGCCAAAAGGTGCATATCGGTGTGCTCGTGGCTACAGTGGCGCTAGTCGCCTACGGTGCCATCATTATCTGGTCGGCTTCGCAGTTTAAGGCCGATGCTTCGTTCTCTCGCCATCTGCTGGGAATTGGCATCGGCACGGTGCTGGCGGTGCTGGTCTGGCGCTCCGACCTGCGCGGTATTTCCAATTTCTCGACGGCGTTGCTCGTCATCGACCTGATCGTGATCCTCTCGCCCAAGATTCCGGGTCTGTCCTATACGGGCGGTCTGGGCATGACGGGCTGGATCAAGATTCCCGGTATCGGCTTGACATTCCAGCCGGTTGAGCTTGCCAAGCTCATCACCATCTTCTTTATTGCTACGCTTGGCTCGCAGTATAACGGTCGCATCGATACCGTTCGCGACTACGTCAAGCTCTGCGGCATGCTGTCCATTCCATTTTTGGCCGTCGTTGCCATGGGCGACCTGGGCTCGGGCCTGGTCGTGCTGGTTTCGGGCGCCATCGTCATTTGTATGAGCGGTGCACGCCGCGAATGGGTGCTGTCGACGCTGGCCCTGCTCGTGGGCCTGGTGGCCCTCGTTCTGGCGCTCGATTCGGTCTTTGATTCGTTGCTCGGCCATGATGTGCTCATCAAGCAGTATCAGATGAACCGTCTGACGGTCTTTATCGACCCCGATAATGCCGATTCGGACGATGCCTACAACCTGCAGCAGTCGCTTATCGCCGTTGGCTCGGGCGGCTTCTTTGGTAAGGGTTTGGGCCATGCGACGCAGTCGGCCGGCGGCTTTCTGCCTGAGTTCCACACCGACTTCGTCTTCGCCTTCCTGTCCGAGACCTTTGGCTTTTGCGGTTCCTTTTTGCTCCTGTGCCTCTACGTGCTGCTGATCTTTTCGACGATTCGCGTCGCCTTTAAGTGTGAGTCGCTGTTCCTGCGTCTGTCGTGCGTAGGTATCGTCGGCATGTGGGCATTCCAGACCTTCGAGAACATCGGCATGTGCATCGGCATGATGCCGATTACCGGTATTCCGCTTCCGTTTATTAGCTTCGGTTCGTCTTCGATGATGATTCAGCTGCTGACGGTGGGTATCGTACAATCCATATGGCGGCATCGTTCGGGCGCCGCGTAACCGCTGGAGGGGTTTGCTATGAAAATTCCCGTAGATAAGCTGACCCGCGCTTTTAAGATGGGCGCGTCCGTTAAGAAGGATTCCGATACGCCGGTGCGCGTCTCGGTCTATCTGGATTCGTCCGCCTCGCGCTTTCTGGCCGAGACGGTGCGTGACGCCTTTGTGCCGCAGACGACCTCGGGCATTGTGCGCGTCGAGCGTCTGGGGGAGGAGCGAATTGCCCCAAAGACCGATACCGATGTGGTGCTGGTGCTCTCGTGTGGCTCCGACCGCTTGGAGAGTGCCGTGCAGGAGCTCGTGATCGCCGGCGCGCCCGTGTGCGTGCTTGCCGAGTCTGCTGTGGAGGTGCCGTTTATCGAGGAGTCCACGCCCATGCTCGGCGTGGTAGCGGCAACCGATAAGACGTATCTGCTCGAGACGCTTGCCCGCTGGATTCTCGATCGCACCGATAAGGAAACGGCTTTTGCGGCGAACTTTGCCTTCATGCGCATCGCGGCGGCCAACCGCATCATCACCTCGTGTGCGCTCACCAATATGGCGACCGGTGCGCTGGCGTTTTTGCCGGGCGCCGATTATCCCGTTATGGCGCTGGCGCAGGTGGGCATGCTCTTTGAACTCGCTGCCGTCTTTGGACGCGGCATTAAGCCTGAGCGCGGCTACGAGGTCGCGGGCGTGCTTGCCGGCGGTCTTGTGATCCGCGCGGTCACCCGCGCGCTCGTCAAGCAGACGCCGCATATTGGGTTTGCCGTCAAGGCGCTCACTGCTGCCGCGGGCACCTATGGCATGGGCCGTGCGCTCGTTTCGCTCTACGAGCGCGATGTCGACTACAGCCGTGCCAACGAGGTGGTCGCTGCCACGTTCTCCCGCGTTCGCGATCTGGTGACCACGGTCGCGGGCGCTACCCGTCCTATGGCGTCCTATCAGGACGCATCAGATCTCGCTGCTTAGGGGTTTTCCGTTGCGCGTTGCATACCAAGACTGTTTTCATTTAATTGAGCCGTTGCTCGCCAAGGTCGAGAAGCCGAGCCGCTATATCGATCACGAGTGGGGCACGCTTTCCAAGGCCGATGCCGACTACCGTTGCTGCCTGATCTACCCGGATGTGTACGAGGTCGGTCTGCCCAACCAGGGCATCGCCATCCTCTACAACATCCTTAACCAGGCCGAGGGCATTTCCTGCGAGCGTGGGTATGTGCCGTGGCCCGATATGGGTGACGCTATGCGCGAGGCAGGTATTCCGCTGCTCTCGCTCGAGGGTGCAGCGCCGGTCGCTTCGTTTGATATCGTCGGTCTGCATGTGCCGCACGAGATGGCGGTGACGAACTTCCTCGAGGCACTCGACCTCGCTGGCATTCCGCTGTTAGCGGCCGACCGAGGTGAAGACGACCCCATCATCATCGCCGGCGGCCCCTCGGTGTACAACCCCGAGCCGTACGCGGCCTTCTTCGATGCCATCCTCATCGGTGAGGGCGAGGAATCGCTGCTCGAGACCTGCCAGCTGCATCGCCGCCTGCGTGACGAAGAGGTCCCGCGCGCGCAGATTGTCGAGCAGCTTGCATCCATTGCCGGCAACTACGTGCCGTCGCTCTATGAGGTTCGTCACGACGAGCCCTGCTCGCCGCATGGCTACACCGTGCCGCGTGAAGGCAAGGATGCGCCGACCGTGGTCTACAAGCGCGTTGTCGAGGATTTCGGCGCCACGAATCCGCTGTCGCAGTCGTGCGTGCCTTATGCGCAGCTGGTTCACGACCGCCTGTCTATCGAGATCCTGCGCGGCTGCGCCCGCGGCTGTCGTTTTTGTCAGGCCGGCATGACGTATCGCCCGGTGCGCGAGCGCTCGGCCGACCAGATCGTCTCGTCGGTGATTCAGGGTCTGGAAAAGACTGGCTATGACGAGGTGTCGCTGACCTCGCTCTCCACGACCGACCACTCCTGCATTCGCGACGTGCTCGGCAGACTCAACCGTCGCCTGGAGGATACGGGTATTCGCGTGTCTATTCCGTCGCAGCGCCTGGATTCGTTTGGCGTGGATATGGCCGAGTCGGTTGCTGGCGAAAAGAAGGGCGGCCTGACGTTCGCGCCCGAGGCCGGCAGCCAGCGCATGCGCGACATCATTAACAAGAACGTGACCGAGGAGGACCTGGACCGTGCGGCCAAGGCGGCCTTCGAGGCCGGCTGGAACCGCATGAAGCTCTACTTTATGATGGGCCTTCCCGGCGAGCGCGACGAGGACATCGTGGCCATCGCCAATCTGGCCGATCACGTGCTGGAGCTCGGTCGTTCCGTGGTGCCCAAGGCTCGTCGCGGCTCGATCTCGGTGTCGATCTCGGTTTCGGTCTTTATCCCCAAGGCTGCCACGCCGTTCCAGTGGTGCCCGCAGCTCGACTACGACGACGTCAAGCGTCGCCAGAAGCTGCTTATCACGAGCGTTCGCAACCGTGCCGTCCGCGTGCATTACCACGATGCCGAGACCTCGCTCATCGAGGCCGCGCTGTCCCGCGCCGGTCGCGACATGACGCCCGTCATCATCGACGCTTGGCGCTCGGGCTCTCGCTTTGACGCCTGGGTAGAGCATTTCTCGCTCGAGAACTGGAAGGAGGCTGCTGCCAAAAACGGCATTGACCTCAATGAGCTCGTGCACCTGCCCTACGAGTTGGACTGGCGCCTGCCGTGGGAGCATGTGAGCCCCGGCTGCACGCGCGGCTTCCTCGAACGCGAGTACCGTCGCTCGCTCGAGGGCGTCACGACTCCCGACTGCACCCGCACGTCGTGCACCGGCTGCGGAATCTGCCCCACGCTCCACGCCAAGAATGTATTGATGGGTGATCGCGCATGAGTGAGCGCCTGACCGACAACCCCACGCTCTTTAGACTTCGTGTTCGCTATGGCAAGCGCGATCGCCTTAAGTACCTGGGCCATCTCGAAGTAATCCATACCATTGAGCGCATCGTGCGCCGTGCGGGACTTCCCTATGCCGTCACGCAGGGCTTCTCCCCGCACATGCGCGTGGGCTTCTCTTCGGCGCTACCGGTGGGTACGTCGTCGACCTGCGAGTGGTATGACCTGTTTATGACCGAGTTCGTGGCGCTCGACGAGGCGTTTGGGCGCCTGGCTGCGGCGTCTCCGGCCGATCTGGCACCCATCGAGGCGGCGTACATCGACGTGCGCACGCCGGCATTGACGGCGCAGCTCACGCGCCTGTCGTATCGCATCGACTTGCACTTGGATCCCGAGGCGCCCGTAAGCGCCGACGAGGTGCGTCGTGCGATCGATACGCTGCGCGCGGGCCACGGCATCGACTACGCGCGCGGCAAAAAGAGCAAGCGCTTGGATTTGGATCACACGCTCGTTGGCTATGAGCTCGCGGCGGGGGAGCATGAGGACCATCTGGTCCTCATGCTCGACACCCATGCCGACAACGAGGGCTCCATGCGTCCGGAGATTTTGCTTTCTGCTGCTGATGTTTTGTTGCAGGGCTTGACCCCGGGCGTCGATGCACCTATTGTTTCCACCGGTATGCAAGACCTCGTGACCATCTGCTCCTACGATGTCGAGCGTCAGAATCAAGCATGCGAGGACGACGAGGGCCGACTCGTCAGCCCCATACCTGTGCGAACTTGTGGATTTGCTCCACATACTCGTTGACGGGGGTATTATCGCCTGCTACTATATTCGGCTGTTGCACTAACTGATGCATGAAGGGCAAGTAAACATGTACGCAATCGTTAACACGGGCGGCAAGCAGTACAAGGTCGCCACCGACGATGTCATCACCGTCGAGAAGATCGAGGGCAATGAGGGCGACAAGGTCACCCTGCCGGTCATCTTCCTCAACGATGGTAAGAAGATCGTCACCGATCCCGACAAGCTGGCCAAGGCCAAGGTTACCGCTCAGATCGTTGAGCAGTTCAAGGGCGAGAAGCAGCTGGTCTTCAAGTTCCACAAGCGCAAGCGCTATCGTCGTCTGAAGGGTCACCGTCAGCAGCTCACCAAGCTGAAGATCGTGAAGGTCCAGGCTACCTCCCGCGCCAAGAAGGCTGTCAAGGCAGAGGCTGAGGCTGTTGCCGAGGCTCCCGTCGCCGAGTAGATTACACTCGTAACGAAAGAGTAGGTATACACAATGGCACACAAAAAAGGACTCGGTTCCTCCCGTAATGGCCGTGACTCCCGCGGTCAGCGCCTTGGCACGAAGCGCTATGCCGGCCAGACGGTAACAACGGGCACGATTCTCGTCCGTCAGCACGGCACGCACATCCACCCGGGTGAGAACGTTGGCCGTGGTAAGGACGACACGCTGTTCGCGCTGGTCGACGGTACCGTTGAGTTCCACAAGGGTATCAAGCACAGGGTCAGCGTACGCCCGCTCGCGAACGCGTAATTCACCCTTCATAGAGCACATATGTGGGAGGCACTTGAGTTTTAGGATTCAAGGGTCTCCCTCTTTTTTGTAGGAGGCGATTCTGTTGTCACAGTTCACCGATATCAGCCGCATTAACGTGTGCGGCGGCGACGGCGGAGCCGGATGTATGTCGTTTAGGCGCGAGGCATTTGTCCCCAAGGGCGGCCCCGATGGCGGCGACGGCGGTCGTGGCGGCAATGTCGTCATCCAGGCCGATGCTCAGCTGTCTTCGCTGATCGATTACCGCTTTAAGCATCACTTCCGCGCCGAGCGCGGCACGCACGGGCAGGGTGCCCGTCGTAACGGTAAGAGCGGCGAGGACCTGATTCTCAAGGTCCCTATGGGTACCGTGGTGCGCGAGCTCGACCCCGAGACGCAGACCCCGATGTTCGAGATTGCCGATCTGGTGCACGATGGCGAGCGCGTCGTCGTGGCGCCCGGCGGTGCCGGCGGTCTGGGCAACACGCACTTTGTGACGTCGGTGCGTCGCGCTCCGGCCTTTGCCCAGTTGGGCGAACCGGCCGAGGAGCACTGGATCGAGCTCGAGATGAAGCTTATGGCCGATGCCGCGCTCGTGGGCTTTCCCTCCGTGGGTAAGTCATCGCTCATCGCGCGCATGAGTGCCGCCCGTCCCAAGATTGCTGACTACCCGTTTACCACGCTCGTGCCGAACCTCGGCATGGTGCGTGCCGGTGAATATTCTTACGTCGTTGCCGACGTCCCCGGTCTTATCGAAGGCGCGAGCGAGGGTAAGGGCCTGGGTCACCAGTTCCTGCGCCACATTGAGCGTACGGCCCTGATCATGCACGTCGTCGACATGACGGGTGGTTTTGAGGATCGCGATCCGGTCGAGGATTACCACATCATCAACCGCGAGCTCGAGCAGTATGGCGCCGAGCTTTCGGAGCGTCCGCAGATCGTCGTTGCCAACAAGTGCGATGCGCCGGGCACGGCCGACAAGATTGCCGACCTCAAGCGCGCAGCGCTCGACGATGGACATATGTTCTTTGCCGTGTCTGCCGTGACGGGCGCCGGCCTCAACACGCTGATGCTTGCCGTGGGCGAGCAGGTGGCTAAGCTGCGCGCCGAGTTGGCTGTCTCGGATGAGCCGGTCGTTCTGCGCGACGATGAGTGGGAGCGCCGTCGCCTGCAGCGTGAGAAGCGTTTCCGCATTGTTCAGGAAGAGCCCGGTGCCTTCCGCGTGGTCGGTCGTGCCATCGAGCGCATGGTCATCCAGACCGACTGGGAAAACGAGGAAGCCGTCATTTACCTGCAGCATAAGTTTGCGCGTATGGGTGTTGACGACGCGCTCGAGAAGGCCGGTTGCCGTGCGGGCGACGAGGTCCGCATTTGCCAGCGCGCCTTTGACTTTGAGGGCGCCGAGGACTTCTCGGAGTACGAGGAGCTCGAGGATGCTGGCGAGGACGTTGCCGTTGAAGCCATTGACGTGGCCGATGCTGCGGATGAGGGAGTCGAGGTTGTCGATGCGGCGGATGCCGCGGGCGATGCCGAGACCTCGGAGGGCGAGTAAGCCATGTCGCTGCGCGGTGGAATCGGTCTGCCCGAGCTTCCTCTAGAGGACGGGCAGGAGTTTAGGCTCGGCATTATGGGTGGCACCTTTGATCCCATCCATTACGGGCACCTGGTGACCGCCGAGCAGGCGCGCGAGTCGCTCGACTTGGACGCTGTGCTCTTTATGCCGGCGGGCTCTCCTGCCTTTAAGCTTGACAAGCCGGTGACGCCTGCCGAGGACCGTTATGCCATGACGGTCCTCGCCACCGCCGCGAACCCGGCCTTTTTGGCGAGCCGGTTCGAGATCGACCGTCCGGGTGTAACCTATACGGCCGATACGCTTCATGCCCTTCGCGACTTTTACCCGTCGCAGGTAAAGCTCTACTTTATTACGGGCGCCGACGCGATTATCGATATTGTGACTTGGCATGATGCCGAACGAATCGCTGAGCTTGCTACCTTTATTGCGGCGACGCGACCGGGCTTTGATATCGATACGGCGCGTGCCCGAATCAAAGAGTCGGGGCTGCCGTTCGACGTGCGCTATATTCAGATTCCGGCGCTGGCGATCAGCTCGACGAACATTCGCAAGCGTGTTGCCCGCGGTATGAGCGTGCGCTATCTTACGAGCGAGTCCGTGCTCGGCTACATTCGCAAACGCAGGCTATATGCCGATTTGGGCCAAGAAGATTTTGAGTGATGGGGGTCTACGTTGTCGGTAGAGGATCAGTTTGAGGGCGATGAGCGCGCGCTGCTCAAGCGCATTCAAGAGCTGCTCGATGTTCGCATGAAGGATAAGCGCAAGCGCTATGTGCATTCGCTGGGTGTTGCCGAGACCGCACTTCATCTGGCCGAGGTCTACGGCGTTGACCGCTTTGATGCCGCTGCCGCCGGCCTGATCCATGACTGGGACAAAGTGCTCTCCGACGACGAGCTGGTCACGCGCGCTCTGCATTACGGCATTAAGATTGCCGGCTCTCCTTCCGCCGCGACGCCGCTTTTGCATGGCCCTGTTGCCGCCTATGAGCTTCCGCAGCTTTTCCCCGAGTTGTCGCCGGCCGTTTTCCAGGCTGTCGACCGTCACACCGTGGGTGACTGCGACATGACGCCGCTCGATATGGTGGTCTTTGTGGCCGATGCCATCGAACCCAACCGCCACGGCGATTATGCCCATGCGCTGCGCAAGATGGTGGGGAAGTCCTCGCTCGACGAGTTGTTCTTCTCCTGTTTTGCGCAGGGTCTGGTCTATGTGATCCAGTCCGGGCGCTATCTTTATCCCACGGCTATTTCGATTTACAACCATTACGCCCAGCTGCGCTAGCTCGGGCTGACTAGAAAGAGGTATTCCATGGCCGACGAGACCATGACCGACGAGCAGATTCTTGAAGGTGTGGAGCACAAGAGCTTCGCCGCCACGTCCGACCGCACTGCCGCCTCGCTGTCCGCGAGCGGTGTCGCCGCCGAGGATGTCGCCCGCGCCGCCGCGCAGGCCGCCTACGACAAGAAGGGCGAGGACGTTCAGGTGCTCGACCTGACCGAGCTTTCCGATGTGTGCGACTACTTTGTGCTTGCCACCGGTACCAACAACCGCCAGGTCGATTCGATCGTCGACGAGATCGAGGAGAAGGTCGCCGAGGCTTGCGGCGAGCATCCGTTCTCCATCGAGGGCCGCGAGCAGAAGACCTGGATGCTCATGGACTACGGTTCGGTTGTCGTCCATGTTTTTACCCCCGAGGCTCGCGAGTTCTACCGCCTCGAGAAACTCTGGGGAGACGCCCCCCAGCTCCCCCTCAACCTCCTCTAGTAGCTCATTTGAGACGGGGTTAGCTACCCTCACGCATATCGCCGGGCAGTTGCGGTTTTCCGCACCTGCCCGGCTTTCTTTTTGCCCAAAGGCGGTTAATCGTTGAAGCGGGATTGGCGGCCGAAGGAAAGGGCGGTGTCGCCGAATTTGTCTCGGACGGCGTCGATGGCGACGGAGAGGTCGCGGCGGTCACTGGATTGGGCTCCGCGGTCATCGATCTCGCAGAACAGGTCAGTCTGGATGCCGCCTTGGTGGTCGAAGTCGCTCATGCCGATGCCCGCTAAGCGAACATGCATGCCATCCTGCCAGATGTTGTCGAGCAGTTCGAGTGCAACCGCCACGAAGATGTTCTCATCGTCGGTCGGATGAGGCAGCCGGCGCTGTGCCGTACGCCCGCTGCCATACGAATACTTAAGCTTGAGCGTTACCGTGGCACCCGTCAGCCCCTGACGGCGCAGGCGGCGTCCCACTGACTCTCCCAACAGCGCAATCGCCGCCTCAATATCCCCACGCTCAGTTAAATCTTTAGCAAAGGTGCGTTCATTGCTGACCGACTTGACCTCGCGCTCTTCATCGAGGCTCGTGACTTCGGAGATTTCGAGTCCCAGCGCACGCTGGCGCATGCGTTCGCCGTTGACGCCAAAAATAGAGGCCAAGGTGGATTCCGGTGCACGTGATAGCTCGCCGAGGGTGTAGATGCGCATGCGGCGCAGTCGCTCCTCGGCCGAGCGCCCGATGCCGCTCATGGCAGATACCGGCAGCGCGGCCAAAAAGCGCTGCTCGGTTCCGGGGCGCACAATCGTCAATCCAAACGGCTTGTCACGCTCGCTTGCGATCTTTGCGACCGTCTTGTTGCAGCCCACGCCAATGGAACAGGTCACTCCCAGCCCTGCCACGCGGTCGCTTATTCGTCGCGCAACCAGCAGCGGGTCTTCGGGCGCAAAGCGACCCGGTGTGATATCGATAAAGGCTTCGTCGATGGATACGCGCTCCACGCGCGGCGTCTCCTCGGCAAGAATCGCCATGACCTGCGCGCTGACCTCACGATAGCGATCAAAATGCCCATGCGTCCAAATGGCTTGCGGGCACAAGCGCCGCGCCTCGGCCGAGGCCATGGCGGAGTGCACGCCAAAGCGACGTGCCTCATACGAACACGTGGACACGACGCCGCGCGAATCGGCGTCTCCGCCCACGATGAGCGGCTTTCCGCGCCATTCGGGATGATCGAGCATTTCCACGCTCGCAAAAAACGCATCGAGGTCCATCAGGCCCACCGCCGGACCCGTCCAGGGAGGCGGCGTGACGCCCATGGCATCCTCATAACCGTATGTATGTTCGCGTCTTTCCATGTCATGAGTATACCGCGCAGCTCATGTGGGGTGCGTGTATGTGCTTGCAAATCCCGAATTCTTGTCTAAGATATGGATTTGCCCTCGACTACACCGAAGAAGTTGGTCTCACGGACTTCACCTGCCCGCGTCGATGGCGTATTATGTTCAACTGTTTGTTTGTAGTTGCAGCCTAAAGCTGCTTGGTTGGAGGAGTTTCCTTTGGCAGTCAAGATTCGCCTTGCTCGTCACGGCGCTAAGAAGCGTCCGTACTACCGTGTCGTCGTCGCCGATTCCCGCGCCCCGCGTGACGGTCGTATCATCGAGGAGGTTGGCCGCTACAACCCGATGACCACCCCCAAGACCATCAACCTCGATCTCGAGAAGATCGCTGACTGGCAGTCCAAGGGCGCTCAGCTCACCGACGCTGTCGCCGCTCTGGTCAAGGCCGCCAACGAGGGCGAGAAGACCGAGACCGTCGTCAAGAAGTCCAAGAAGCAGCTCGCCAAAGAGGCCGAGGCCGCTAAGGCTGCCGCTGAGGCCGCTGAGGGCGCCGAGGAGTAAATCGTGCCTGAGGTTGACGCTGCACAGCTCGAGGGTGAGGCAATGCTCTCAGATCGCATCGCCGATCTCGTCGAATATCTCGTTGTTCAGATCGTCGACGACCCGGATTCCGTGAGCCTTGAGGTCATCGATGGTGACGACGCCTCTACAATTGAGGTTTCGGTCGCCGAGGATGACGTCGCTAAGGTCATCGGCCGTCGTGGCCGTACCATCAAGGCCATTCGCACGCTCGCCCGTGCACTGGCCGCTCGCCTCGACACTGCTGTCGAGGTAGAGGTTCTGGGCTAGGACCTTGAGGTCCCAGTACAAAAACATCGCCCGTGTGGTCAAGCCGCACGGAAGGAAGGGGGAGGTCCTCGCGCAGCCGCTGCGGGGGCTTCCTTCTGTATTAGAGCCGGGTATGCGGGTCGCTCTGACGCCGCCGGCGCTCAAGCGCGACCGCTTTTGCACGGTCGTGTCCGTCACCGATACGGGCGATGGCGATCTGGTCTCGTTTGAGGGCATTGACGACTTGACAGCCGCCGAGGGCATCACGGGATGCTACGTGCTGGCAAATCGTGACGATTTTGAGCTCGATTCGCTCGACGCTGCCTATACCGACCTGATGGGTCGCGAGGTGGTCGACGAGCGCTTCGGCTCGCTCGGCACGATCGTCGAGATCATGTCGACGCCCGCTAACGATGTTTGGGTTGTCGAGGGCGATCGGTACGGCGAGGTACTGATTCCCGTGATCGAGCAGGTTGTGCTCGATCTTCCCGACACAGGAACAATTTCCGTCCACGTTATGGACGGCCTGATCGATATGGACAAGTAGGGAGGACAACATGCTGATTGAGACCCTTTCGGTCTTTCCCGAGATGTTTGAGCCCGTCATGTCCACATCGATTTTGGGCCGTGCCCGCAAGGCCGGCCTTTTTGATTTTAAGGCGTATAACCTGCGCGACTGGACGCACGACCGCCATCGTACCGTCGATGACGAGCCGTACGGCGGCGGGCAGGGCATGCTCATGAAGGTCGAGCCTATCGCAGAGGCCATCGAGGCCATTGGCGCAGAGGGTCCCAAGCCCACGGTTGTGTTCTTCACCCCCTGTGGCGAGCCCTTTACGCAGCATGTGGGCGAGCGCCTGCTCAAAAGTGAGCGCCTGCTGTTTGTGTGCAGTCGCTACGAGGGCGTCGACGAGCGCGCGTATGCGTATGCCGATGAGCGTCTGTCGATCGGCGACTATGTGCTCACGGGCGGCGAGCTCCCCGCCATGGTCGTGGCCGATGCCGTCGTACGCCTGATTCCCGGCGCCCTTGGTGACGAAATGAGCAACGTTGACGAGTCGTTCTCGACCGCCGAGGACGGAGGACTGCTCGAGTACGCGCAGTACACCCGCCCCGCCGAGTTCAACGGCGAGGGCGTGCCGCCGGTGCTTGTGAGCGGCGATCACGCCAAGGTCGATGCCTGGCGTCGCAAGAACGCCATCGAGCGCACCTGCCGCTGGCGTCCCGATCTGATCGAGACAGCGCGGCTCACGCCCGGGGAGCGCGCTTACGCGCAGGAGATTTTGGACGCTTCGTATTCGCAGAGCGAGGAGTGAGAATGGTTCCATCGCAGCATTCCGCGTTGAGGGGCGCTTTTGAGTGGATCGCGGTCATCGCGATCGCATTGGTCGCCACCTTCTTGATTCGCTCGTTTGTGGTCGAGCCCTTTGTGGTGCCCACCGGCTCCATGGAGTCCACGATCGAGATTGGCGACCAGATCCTGGCACAAAAGGTGAGCCTCGAGCTCGGTCAGCCCGTCAAGCAGGGCGATATCGTGGTGTTTCACAACCCCGATGGCACCTCCGAGCATGATGTTCTTGTCAAGCGTGTTATTGCCACGGCCGGCCAGACGGTCGACCTGCAGGATGGCAAGGTGGTCGTTGACGGCCAAGCGCTCGACGAGGACTATACGACGGGCATGAGCTGGCCACTTTCGGTCCAAGCGCCCGGTGCTCAGGTAAGCTATCCCTACACCGTTCCCGACGGGTGCGTGTGGGTGATGGGCGACAACCGCGAAAACTCTGCCGACTCACGCTACTTTGGTCCCGTCGATCGCTCTGATTTGATCGCTGTGGCGCTTGTGCGCTACTGGCCGCTCAACCGCATCGGCGCTATCGACTAAAAACCGCTATAGTACAGTACCTAACCGTGTAATCGTTTCGACGAGGGGATATTAGAGGCATGAACGCTTCATCGCTTTCCTTCCAAGACATCATCCTGCGCCTCCAGCAGTACTGGGGCGAGCAGGGCTGCGTCATTATGCAGCCCTATGACTCCGAGGTCGGTGCCGGTACCTTCCATACCGCGACCACGCTGCGCTCGCTCGGTCCCGCCGAGTGGCGCACCTGCTATGCGCAGCCTTGCCGCCGTCCCGCCGACGGCCGCTACGGCGAGAACCCCAACCGCATGCAGCACTACTATCAGTTCCAGGTGCTCATCAAGCCCTCTCCGGTCAACGCCCAGGAGCTTTACCTGGGGTCTCTTGCCGCTATCGGTCTGGACCCCAACGACCATGACGTCCGCTTTGTCGAGGACGACTGGGAGAGCCCGACGCTCGGCGCCTGGGGCCTTGGCTGGGAGGTCTGGCTCAATGGCATGGAGGTCACGCAGTTTACGTACTTCCAGCAGGTGGGCGGTATCGAGGTCGACCCCGTTCCTGTCGAGATCACCTATGGCCTGGAGCGCATCGCCATGTATGCGCAGGGCGTCAATTCCGTCTACGACCTGGTGTGGAGCTACCTGCCCGACGGCACGCCCATGACCTATGGCGACGTGTTCCTCGAGAACGAGCGCGAGTTCAGTGCCTATAACTTTGAGGTCGCCAACGTCGAGATGATGCGTCAGAAGTTTGACGACTACGAGGCCGAGTGCCATTCCTGCCTGGAGCGCAAGCTGCCGCTGCCGGCATATGACTGCGTCATGAAGTGCAGCCACGCTTTCAACCTGCTCGATGCTCGCGGCGCCCTGTCCGCGGTCGAGCGTGCCAACTACATCCTGCGCGTCCGCGCCGTCGCCAAGGCGTGCTGCGAGGCCTACATGGCCGAGGTCGCCGGAGTCAACGAGAATGCCGACCAGGAAGGCGAGGTGGCGTAAGCCATGGCAGACGCTAAGGATTTCCTGTTTGAGATCGGTACGGAGGAAATGCCCTCCGCACCGTTGAACAATGCCGTCAAGCAGCTTGGCACCATGATCGCCAAGGGCCTCGACGAGGCCGGTCTGGCCCATGGCGAGGTCCGCGTGATCTCGAGCCCGCGTCGTCTGGCTGCGCTCGTGGCTAACGTCGCCACCGCGACCGATGAGGTTCACGAGGTCAAGCGTGGCCCCGCGGCCAACATTGCCTTCGACGCTGACGGCAACGCCACCAAGGCCGCCCAGGGCTTTGCCCGCAAGTGCGGTGTGGCTGCCGAGGATCTGGTCCGTCGCGAGGACACCGACGGTCGCGAGTATGTGTTCGCCGAGAAGAACATTCCCTCCGCACCGGCTACGCCGATTCTGACCGCCCTGTGCGAGAAGACTATCGCCGGCCTGCAGTGGCCCAACTACCGCAGCCAGCGCTGGGGCCACGAGCACGCTACGTTTGTTCGTCCGGTCCGTTGGATCTGCTGCCTTCTGGGCGAGGATGTCGTGCCCGTGTCGTTTGCCGACGTGACGAGTGGCAACACCACGCGTGGTCATCGCGTACTTGGCCCCGGTGACCATGTGGTCGCCAGCCCCGCCGTCTACGAGCAGGTGCTCGAGGACGCCGGCGTGCTTTCTGCCGAGCGCCGTCGTGAGGCCATCCTTGCCGGTATCGCCGAGGTCGAGGCCGCTCGCCCCGGCTGCCATGTCGACACGCCCAAGAAGGTCTTTGAGGAGGTCATCAACCTCTGCGAGTGGCCGACGGTGCTTGTCGGTACCTTTGACGAGGAGTTCCTCAAGGTCCCGCACGAGATCATCTGCGAGTCCATGCTCACCAACCAGCGCTACTTCCCGATCTATGACGGCGAGGGCAAGCTCACGCGTGAGTTCGTGGTCGTTTCCAACAGCAAGCCCGAGAATGCCGAGCGCGTGATTGACGGCAACGAGCGCGTCGTGCGCGCCCGTCTGGACGACGCCAAGTTCTTCTACGAGGAGGACCTGAAGATCTCCCTCGACGAGTTCCGCGAGCGTCTGGCCAAGGTCGCCTTCCAGGAGAAGCTCGGTAGCGTGCTCGCCAAGTCCGAGCGTATTGAGCAGCTCGCGCTCGCCATCGCCCGCGAGGCCCATCTGGGCGCCCACCTTGCCGCCGATGCCGCTCGCGCCGCTCACCTGTGCAAGGCCGACCTGGTATCGAACGCCGTCGTTGAGTTCACGAGCCAGCAGGGCGTGATGGGCGGTTACTACGCCTGCGCGATGGGGGAGAACGACGAGGTCGCCCACGCCATTCGCGATCATTATCGTCCCCGCTTTGCCGGTGACGAGCTGCCCGAGGGCACCGCCGGCTGCATCGTGGCCTGCGCCGACAAGCTCGATACCATCGCCGGTATCTTTGCCATCGGCGAGCCCCCGACCGGCTCTTCGGACCCCTACGCGCTGCGTCGTGCCGCTATCGGCATCATCAACATCCTGCGCGATCGCCTGCCGATCGACCCCACGTCGCTCATCGATTTTGCCCTTGAGCTCTATAGCGAGCAGGGCATTGAGTTCGACGCCGCCGAGGTCGCCCAGCAGGTTCGCGACTTCTTCCATGGCCGCCTGGTGAGCATGGCCCGCGAGGAAAAGATCCCGGCCGATACCGTTGCCGCCGTCTCTGCGGTGCACATCATCGCCCCGTCCGTCTTCTTCGCCCGCTGCGCCGCCCTCGACGAGGCCCGCAAGAACGACGCCGAGACCTTCGATAACCTGGCTACCGCCTATGCCCGCGCCGCGCACATCTCCAAGCCCGAGCTGGGTGCGGAGTACGACCGCAGCCTGATGGGCGAGGTCGAGCTCGCGCTTGCCGATGCCTCCGAGGCTGCTCAGACCGCTGTCGACGCCGCCCTTGCTGCCGAGGATTACCCGGCCGCATTTGCCGCCCTTGCCGCCCTGCGCGCCCCCATCGACCGCTTCTTCGACGAGGTCATGGTCATGGACAAGGACGAGCAGCTTCGCGATAATCGCCTTAAGCTGCTCAACCGCTTCGAGGCCGTTTTCTCCGGTATCGCCAACATCGGTGAGCTTGCCCGCAAAAAGTAAGCCAGCCTGCGCGTAAGCGCAAAAGGAGCCCCGCATGGATTGCCCGGTCACCGCTCGTCCCACCGTTATCGTTGTCTCCGACTCGCTCGGCGATACCGCTTGTGAGGTGGTGCTTGCGGCGTCCGGGCAATTTGATGAAGGGGCTTTTCGCGTTTTACGCCTGCCCAAGGTGACCTCCGTGGAGCAGGTCAAGTCATTTGTGGGCCCGCGTGTCGATGCAGACCATCGCGATATTGCCGTGTTCCATACCATTGTCGATCCGGCGCTGCGCGCCCGCGTGCTCGATTACCTGGGTATGCTGCATATCCGCTCGGTCGACCTGATCGGCCCGACGCTCGCCGTGCTATCGTCGCTCATCGGTGTGCCGCCCAAAGGCGTCGCGGGCGTGATTCACAGGACCGATGACCGCTATTTCCATCGTATCGAGGCCATGGAATATTTCGTTGAGCACGATGACGGGCGCGGTTGCGACGATTTGTCGGGTGCCGATATCGTGCTGCTGGGCGTATCGCGCACGTCCAAGACGCCGCTGTCGATGTATCTGGCTTATCAGGGCTACAAGGTTGCCAATGTTCCGTTGGCCCATGGCATGGAGCCGCCGAAGTCGATTTACGAGGTCGACCCGATGCGCCTGTTCGGCCTGATTTCGACCGTCGATGTGATTTCCGAAATTCGCGATAGCCGCTTGGGCGATGACTACGCTCGTGCCGTTGCCGGCTCCTATGCCGAGCCCGAGAGCGTGCGCAGCGAGCTCGAGGAAGCCCGTTCCCTCATGAAGCGGCTAGGCTGCTTTGTGGTGCGTACCGACGGCAAGGCCATCGAGGAGAGCGCTGCCGAGATCATTAGCCACTTGGAGGAAATCCAAGAAGCCCGTGCCCGCCGCGCCGCCCGTCGAGCCTAACAGTAGCAGCATTTTGATAAAGCGATTTAGCAAAAATATCGCATCTGACCTGCACTTTCTTACAGTGGTATCTTCATAAGGTAACCACCTTTACCTACCATTTACCGCCAGTTTTAGCACGTTTACCAAACCGCGCATCCTCTGCTTAAGCCCGCTCAAAACCCGCCGTATAGTTCCCTCATGGCCCGCATCTGGCGGGTCGATTCGTTACCACGGTCGTGTGCGTAAGCGCATGGAAGGGGAAGTATCGTGAGCGATTGCAAGAGGGTTTACCGTTTTGGAACCGACGCCCAGGGCACCTGTGTCACCGAGGGCGACAAGTCCATGAACTTCGTGCTTGGCGGCAAGGGCGCAAACCTTGCCGAGATGAGCCGCATCGGCCTGCCGGTTCCCGGTGGTTTTACCATTACCTGCCAGACCTGTGTCGAGTACTCCGGTGCCGGCAACGTCTGGCCCGAAGGCGCGCTCGATGAGATCGTTGCCGCCGAGGAAGACCTCGAGTCCCGCTGCGGCAAAAAGCTCGGTGACGCCTCCGATCCGCTGCTCGTGTCGGTTCGCTCGGGCGCTCCGTTTTCCATGCCCGGCATGATGGACACGGTCCTCAACTTGGGTCTCAACGACGACTCCGTTCAGGGTCTCATTGCCCAGACGCAAAACCCGCGCTTTGCTTGGGATAGCTACCGCCGCTTTATCCAGATGTTTTCCAACGTCGTCATGGGCGTTGACGCCGACCTGTTCGAGAACGCCCTGACCCAGGCCCGTCTGGTCGCCGGCGTTCGCGTCGATTCCGAGCTTTCGGCCGAGGACCTGCAGGAACTCGTCGAGACTTTTAAGGGCATCTTCTCCGAGAACGTCGATGCCGCCCTGTATCCCGAGCTCGAGGTCGCTGACGGCAAGCCCGTCTTCCCACACGATCCGGAGCTCCAGCTGCGCCTTGCCATCCAGGCCGTCTTTGGCAGCTGGATGAACGAGCGCGCCTGCATCTATCGCAAACAGCACGGCATCTCCGACGAGCTCGGCACCGCCGTCAACGTCCAGGCCATGGCCTTTGGCAACAAGGGCGAGACCTCTGCGACGGGCGTCGCCTTTACGCGCAATCCAGCCGACGGCACCAAGGAGTTCTACGGTGACTTTTTGGTCAACGCCCAGGGCGAGGACGTCGTCGCCGGTATCCGCAACACCGAGCCCATCGCCGACCTCAAGACCACCCCGGGCCTCGAGTCCGCAGGTGAGGAGCTCGAGCGCGTGTTCCTGACGCTCGAGGATCATTACCGCGATATGTGCGATATCGAGTTCACCATCGAGCAGGGCAAGCTCTGGATGCTCCAGACCCGCGTGGGCAAGCGTACTGCCACCGCCGCCCTGCGCATCGCCATCGAAATGGTCGAGGAAGGCCTGATCACCCGCGAAGAGGCCGTGAGCCGTATCGATCCCGCGCAACTCGACCAGCTCCTTCACCCGCAGTTTGACGCCTCCAAGAAGTACGAGGCTCTCGCCAGCGGTCTTAATGCCAGCCCCGGTGCCGCCGTGGGCGAGGTCGTGTTCTCGAGCGACGACGCTGTCGCGCGTTCCGCCGAGGGTCACAAGGTCATTCTGGTTCGTTGGGAGACCAACCCCGACGACCTGAAGGGCATGGTCGCCGCCGAGGGCATCCTGACCAGCCACGGTGGCAAGACGAGCCATGCCGCCGTTATCGCCCGCGGCATGGGTACGCCCTGCGTCTGCGGCGTTGAGCGCTTCCACATCGACGCCGCCGAGAAGGTCGTGCGCATCGAGGGCAGCGACCGCGTATTGAACGAGGGCGATGTCATCTCCATCGACGGCACCCAGGGCATCGTCGTCGACGGTCCCGTCGACCTGGTCTCCGCCGAGCTTACCGGCGACCTGGACACCATCCTGTCCTGGGCCGACGAGATTCGCCTGGACGAGACCTGTGGCCATGCCAACCATGTGCGCGTCAATGCCGACAATCCCGAGGATGCCGAGCTCGCCCTCGAGTTTGGCGCCGAGGCTATTGGCCTGTGCCGCACCGAGCACATGTTCCTGGGCGATCGCAAGAACATCATCCAGAGCTTTATCCTGTCTGACGATGAGGCCGTGAAGCAGCAGGCCCTGGCCGACCTGCTCAAGGTTCAGACCGAGGACTTCCTGGCGATGTTCAAGACCATGTCCGGTCGCGATGTGGTCGTCCGCCTGCTCGATCCGCCGCTTCATGAGTTCCTGGATAATCCTCGCGAGCTCGAGGTCGCCATCACCAAGAAGGAAGCCGCCGGCGCCAGCGAGGAAGAGCTTGCAGCCCTGCGCGCCCGCCTGCGTCGTATCGACGGCATGGTCGAGTCCAACCCGATGCTCGGCCTGCGCGGTGTGCGCCTGTCCGTCGTCTTTAGCGATCTGCCGCTCATGCAGGTTCGCGCCGTCGCCACGGCTGCTGCCCGCCTCATCAAGGAAGGCGTCGACCCGCGCCCCGAGATCATGGTTCCGCTCGTTTCCATCACGGCCGAGCATGTCCAGACGCGCGAGGTCATCGAGCGTGTCATCGCCGAGGTATCCGCCGAGGAGGGCGTCGAGCTCAACATTCCCGTGGGCACGATGCTCGAGCTGCCGCGTGCCTGCATGGTTGCCGACGAGATCGCCCATCATGCCGACTTCTTCTGCTTTGGCACCAACGACCTCACGCAGACGACCTTCGGCTTCTCCCGCGACGACGCCGAGGCCAAGTTCATCCCGCTGTACATGCACAAGAAGATCTTGAAGAACAACCCCTTCGAGACCATCGACTCGGCGGTACTCGAGCTGGTGCGCATGGCCGTCGAGAAGGGTCGCGCCACCAATCCCGACATGCACTTTGGCGTGTGCGGCGAGCACGGCGGCGACCCCAAGTCCATCAAGGGCCTGTTTAACGTGGCCGACGTGGATTACGTGTCCTGCTCGCCCTATCGCGTACCCCTCGCACGTCTTGCGGCCGCCCAGGCCAAGCTCGAGGCCAAGCGTTCCGCCTAACGTTTTGGGCGTAGACGCCTAGTGTAGCCCCCCTCATTTGTGAGACGGGCGGTTATCATGTGCGGGTTTTGTCTTTTTGTCTGCGTAAAAAATTGTTCTTGCAGCAGAAACCCGCGCGTGTATACTCGAATACGTTTGTTCAACTACGTGCCGGCCATGGTGGTACGGCACCTCTAGAAGAGTAAGGAATTGCACATGGATTACATCCGCGCAATCGAGCGTCAGCAGATCCGCGAGGACATTCCTCAGGTTCGCGTCGCCGACAACGTCAAGGTTCACTACCGCATTAAGGAAGGCGACCGCGAGCGCATCCAGGTCTTCCAGGGCGACGTCATCCGCATGGCCGGCGCCGGTGCCCGCGAGACCTTCACCGTCCGCAAGATGTCCTTCGGTGTCGGTGTTGAGCGTACCTTCCCGCTTCACAGCCCCAAGATCGCCAAGCTCGAGGTCGTTCGTCATGGTCGCGTCCGTCGCGCCAAGCTGTACTACCTCCGCGACAAGGTGGGCAAGGCTGCTCGCATCCCCGAGAAGCGCTAAGAAGATCGCAGCGTCTGTCCACTCGTTTGGACGTAAGGGTCACCTTCGGGTGGCCCTTCTTTTTATCTGATTTGCATGCAAGGAGGGCCTGGTATGGCCAATATGACGAGCTCGGTTTCGGCATCGCAGGTTGCCGGAGAGCTAGCGAGCGCAACGTTTGAGGAGATCCCCGCCCTCGTGGAGCATTATCGCGAGGACCCGCGCCAGCAGGTGATCAAGGCTTGTGAACGCGCCCTCAAACGCCATGCTAAGGAACTTGCCGAGCGCGAGCGCGTCAATGACATGTACGAGCTTATGCATGAGTTTGGCGGCGATGGGGTGGTCGTTGGTGTCGACGAGGTGGGTCGCGGATCGGTGGCCGGTCCCCTGACGGTGTGTGCCGTGTGCCTTCCCATGGAGCCGCGCGTCTGGGGCATCAACGATTCCAAAAAGCTCACGCCGGCGCGCCGCGAGTTGCTCTCAGTGAAGATTGCCGAGGTGGCGACGGCGATCGGTTTTTGCCATATCGCGCCTAAGGATATCGATGAGATGGGCATGGCCCGTGCTATCCGTACCGCCGTTGCGGGCGCCGTGGCCGATACGGGGCTCGAGCCCGACTGCGTCCTCATGGATGGCAACCCCTTGGGCGCTGTTCCTAACGAGCGCGATGTGGTGAAAGGCGATGCCAAGATCGCCTGCATCGCCGCAGCGTCCATCATGGCCAAGGTCACGCGTGACGAGATGATGGTCGAGTACGACGCCGAGTACCCCGAGTACCATCTGGCCGAGTCGAAGGGCTATGCGAGCCCCGAGCACATCGAGGCCATTCGCAAACATGGACTTTGTCCGCTGCATCGCGTGAGCTTTTGCGGAAACTTTCTGCAGACTGAGCGCCTTTTCTAGGCCAATTGTGGAGACAGGGACCTCTGGGGTTTTATAAACCTGCTGGTAGCTGGCCGTATGCAGCACCATTGCTGCGTACGGCCCGTTTTTTGTCGGCATTTGGTCAGCTTTTGGTTTGCTTCCGGTACTTACCCGCATGAAAGGTGCCCTCATCATCGGGGCAATGCAGTGTGCGGGAAAGGAGACCCCATGAGTGCCGCAAGCAAAAAGAGCAAGACGCAGCAGCTCAAGGAGCGTTGGGAAAACGGCGAGCTCGACTGCGGGGCGATGACGCCCGAGTTTATCAAGGGACTCAGTCCCCGCGAGCTGGGCATGCTGGGCGAGCTGATCACCATCGACTACTTTAACGAGCGCGGCTACACCTTGCTGGAGCAGGGTTATCGTTGCACCGAGGGCGAGGCCGATCTGGTGCTGCTCGATGAGCTCGACGATGTCGTGGTGATGGCCGAGGTCAAGACCAGACGCGTTGCGCTGGATTGCAACACGCGGGTCTTTCCCGAGGAGGCCGTGGACGCCCAAAAGCAACGCCGCTACCGCCGCATCGCAAGTTGCTATCTCATGGAGCATTATCCGCTCAAGGCGATTCGCTTCGATGCCGTGGGCGTCACCATCCGCGACGGGCATATTGCCGAGATCGAGCACCAGTACAACGCGTTCGATTGGCAGGTGTCGTGATGGCGTTCGAGACGTTTGCCGTTCACGCGGCCTGCATCCGCGGCGTCGAGGCGATTCACGTCACGGTCGAGGTCTCGCTTGCCGGCGGCGTTCCGGGCATTCAGATGCTCGGCATCCCGAGTATGGAGGTGATGGAGTCACGTGGTCGTATTCGCTGTGCGATGCGCTCGGCCGGCTTTGAGATCCCGCGCTCGGGCATTACGGTCAATCTGGCGCCCGGCGATATTCGCAAGACCGGTAGCGGCTTTGATCTGCCCATCGCCATCGCGGTTCTAGCGGCCGATGGTCAGATTCCCCGCGACAACCTCGATCGTTGTCTTATCGCCGGCGAGCTCGGCTTGGACGGCACGGTGCTTCCTGTCAAAGGCGAGGTGGCGTTTCAGCTATTGGCTCTCGACATGGGGCTGTCTTTTATCGCCGGCAGGTCCGACCAGCATGTGCCACTCGCGGGCGTGGATTGCGGCTTTATCGACCATCTGTCTCAGCTTGCTCACGGCATGGGCGATGCCGCACGGCACTACTTGGATTCCGAGGGTGTCGAGGCGACCTTTGAGCCCGAGCTCGACTATGCCGACGTGCTGGGGCAGGAAGTCGCTAAACGCGGCATGGCGCTTGCGGCGGCAGGAGAACTCGGCTTGCTCATGATCGGGTCTCCGGGATCGGGCAAGACGATGCTCGCACGCCGTATGACCGGCATCCTGCCCGAGCTTTCCGTTGAGGATCAGCAGGAGGCACTGTGCATCCATTCGGTTTTGGGTGAGAACATTGATGGCTTGTTGGCGGGGCACCGCCCCTTCCGCAGTCCCCACCACAGTATTTCGACCGCAGGCCTTATCGGCGGCGGGCGCCCGGTGCACCCGGGTGAGATCAGCCTTGCTCATGGCGGCGTGCTCTTTTTGGACGAGCTTGCCGAGTTTCCCACTGGCGTGCTGCAGACGCTGCGTCAGCCCATCGAGCGCGGCTACGTGAGGATCGTACGCGTCGACGGGGCTTTTACCTTCCCGTCGCGCTTTCAGCTGCTGGCTGCGAGCAATCCCTGCCCCTGCGGCTTTTTGGGCGATCGCGAGGTGCCGTGTCGCTGCTCGGCGGCGATGGTCGAGCGCTATCGGTCTAAACTGCGCGGTCCTTTGGCCGACCGTATCGACATGATGATCGATGTGACCCGTCCCGACCCTCAAGTGATTATCGAGGGTGCGGAGGGCATGTCGTCGGCCGAGTTACGTGACTACGTTGTGCGCGGTCGCGCCTTTCGCGCTTGGCGCGAATCCCGCATGGACGATGCGGATGCCGAGGCCGAGGATGACGAGACACGGTCCATTGACGGCGTCGTTTCGACCTTTGAGCTCGATGATGCGGCGGAGAAGTGTGTGCTCGGCCTGTCGAAGCGCACGCATCTCACAGGGCGTGGCATCGTGCGCCTTGTTCGCATTGCGCGCACGATTGCAGATGTCGCCGAGAGCGAGCAGGTGACGCAGGACCACGTGCTCGAGGCGGCGATGTACCAGGGAAGGAGGGACCAATGATGGCTGAGGGGACCTTCGAGCTGCATCCAGGTGACGCGTTGTATCCCGAGACCGTTTTGGAGCTTTCTGATGTACCTCAGACGCTCTATGTGCGCGGCAACCCCGAGGCGCTTTCGACGCCCGCGCTCTCCATCATCGGTGCGCGAAAGGCCTCGCCGTATGGTCTTGCCGTGGCAGAGCTTGCGGCGAAGGTGGCGGTTGAGGCGGGAGTGACGGTAGTTTCGGGCGGTGCGGTCGGTTGTGACCAGGCCTCGGGTTGGGCCGCGGTCAACGCCGGCGGCAAACACGTTGTGGTGCTGGGGACGGGCGCCGACGTGGTCTACCCGCGTTCGAGCGCGGGGCTGATTACGCGCACGCTTGATACGGGTGGCGCGGTCGTGTCGATCTCTCCGTGGGGCATGGGTCCGCGCAAGTTTGCCTTTCCGCGCCGCAATCGCGTAATCGCGGCCCTGTCGCAAGCCCTCTTTGTATCCGAGGCGGGTATGCCTTCTGGGACGTTTTCCACAGCCGAGGCTGCTATGGATTTGGGGCGCGAACTTCTTGCCGTGCCGGGGTCGATCCTATCGCCCGAGTCGCGTGGCACGAATTACCTCATTGCGAACGGTGCCTGCTGCATCGTCGACGAGGAATCTATCGAGATGGCTATCTCACGCATCTACGGAACCCTGCGCTACTCGCGCCCCGATGCTCCCGGCATTGCCGACCTGGATCCAACGCAGCAGACCGTGATGCATGCGCTCATCGCCTCTCCGCTCAAGGTCGACGACATCGCGGCGCTCGTCTCGCTCGATGCTGTCGGCGTACTCAAACTCTTGGGTTCGCTTGAACTCGAGGGTCTTATCGAGCGCATGATGGATGGAAGGTATGCGCCCTCCAAGTTTGCCCTTCACGCCCAGACACCCTTCGGTCACAATGGAAAACGTGTCAATTAGAAAGGTGTTTGCAGATGCAGTTCGATCAGGTGACAGTTATCGGTGGCGGTCTGGCGGGTTCGGAGTGCGCGATCCAGCTGGCAGATCGCGGGTTTGCCGTAAAGCTGTGCGAGATGCGCCCCCAGGTGAGCTCCCCGGCCCACCATACCGATCACCTGGCAGAGCTCGTCTGCTCCAATTCGTTTAAGTCGACCCGTCCGGATTCCGCGGCTGGTTTGCTGAAGGCCGAGCTTGAGCGCATGGGTTCAGTCCTGCTCGATTGCGCCCATCGCGCGGCTGTTCCCGCCGGTGGCGCCTTGGCGGTCGACCGCGTCAAGTTTTCCGAGCTTGTCGAGGCCGAGGTTGCCGCTCGTCCCAATATCGAGGTCGTGCACGGCGAGGTCACGCAGATTCCCGAGGGCCACGTGGTCATTGCCGCGGGCCCGCTGTGTTCACCGGCGCTGAGCGAAGAGGTCATGAAGCTCGTCGGCGGCGACGCCCTTGCGTTTTTCGATGCCGCGGCGCCGATCGTCGATGCCTCCACGCTCGATATGGACGTGCTGTTCTCGCAGTCGCGCTACGAGGAGCAGGGGAGCGGCGACTATCTCAACGCTCCGCTCAATAAGGAGGAGTACGAGGCCTTTATCGAGGCGCTTACCACGGCCGACCGCGTGGTGCTCAAAGACTTTGAGGGCGGCGATCTGTTCCAGGCCTGCCAGCCTGCCGAGGAAGTTGCGCGCACCGGCAAGGACGCCATTCGCTTTGGCGCCATGAAGCCCGTTGGCCTCACCGACCCGCGTACCGGACGTCGCCCCTGGGCGGCGATACAGCTGCGTGCCGAGAACAAGGAGAAGACCGCCTATAACCTGGTGGGCTTCCAGACCAACTTGACCTTTGGCGAGCAGAAGCGCGTCTTCCATATGGTGCCGGGCTTGGAGAACGCTGAGTTCTTCCGCTACGGTGTCATGCATCGCAATACCTTTGTCGACGCTCCGCACGTGCTCGATGGCACCTTTGCCGTGCCCGGTACCGGCGTGCGCCTGGCCGGTCAGATCACCGGCACCGAGGGGTACATGGAAGCCGTGGCGACAGGTCTTCTCGCGGCGCTCAACACCTATGCCGAGGCTATCGGTGCCGCGGGCGTCGAGTTGCCGCGTGTGGGCGCCCTAGGTGCGCTCGTGGGCTATGCGACCGATCCTGCCACCGTGGGCTATCAGCCTATGCATGTCAACTTTGGCCTGGTGCCGCCACTCGAGGATGGTAAGCGCCGCAGCAAGCGCGACCGATATCAGGCCTATGCGGACCGTGCGCTCGAGGCCCTCGATGCCTACTTGGCCACGCGTTCCGACTTGTTTGGAGGCGACCGGTCATAGCCTTTGACCTGTACGACACCGTCGACTCGTTTATCGCCTATATCGCACGCGTCGAGGGTCTTTCTCCCAACACGGTGACGGCCTATGGCTCGAGGCTAGAGCGCTTTGCTGCCTGGTGCGAGCGCGAGGATATTGATGCTTTCGCTGCCGACGTGCGCACCATTCGTCGCTATCTTGCTGAGCTTTCGCGTGAGCAGGTGGCTCCCCGAACGCTTGCGGCGCACCTGTCGGCTATCCGATCTCTCTATCGCTGGATGGCTGCCGAGGGAATTGTCGAGGGCGATGCGGTCTCGGCGATCGCATCGCCCAAGCTGCCGCGTGACCTGCCGGGCGTCCTTACGACCAAGCAGGTCGAGGCGCTGCTCAAGACGCCTGATACCTCGACGCCTGCGGGGCTGCGCGATGCAGCGATGCTTGAGCTGCTCTATGCCTCCGGCGCGCGAATCTCGGAGCTCGCGGCGCTCAACGTGGAGTCTATTGGTTGGTCCGAGCGAACGCTGCGACTTTGGGGCAAGGGGAGCAAGGAGCGTATCGTGCCCCTGTACCGGCGCGCTCTCGAGGCGACCCGCCGCTATATTGAGGAAGGGAGGCCGCAGCTCCTTGCACAGGCAAAGCGCAGCGACGATGCGAACGGCGTTCATCCGCTGTTTATCTCGGCACGCGGAAATCGCATGAGTGCCGCCATGCTCAGGAGGCGGTTCCACATGCTTGCGGCACTTGCCGGCATTCCTGCCGACATCGCCCCGCATGCGATGCGTCACACCTTTGCGACCGACCTGCTCGAGGGCGGCGCAGATCTGCGCTCGGTTCAGGAGCTGCTGGGGCATGCGAGCTTGTCCACGACGCAGATCTATACGCATCTCACGCCCGACCGACTCAAACGCGCCGTGAGTCAGGCCCATCCCCGCGGCGAGTAGGAGAAGAGCCTCCCGCGCCGCACCGAGGTGTGTGGTTTTGATTGCGGGTTGGCAGGAAGAGGCAATCCTGCTATCATTCATCGGGTTGCTTCACGGCAACAGGTTTTTATCACGCACGCGCGGCTACTTCATACCGTGGTGCCCGGGCTTTGGTAGCACATGTCCGGGTTGGTTTTGGAGGATGACCCCGCGCGGAGGCAAACCACAGGAGGTTTAATATGGCTACCAAGATTAATATCCGCACCCTGCTCGAGGCCGGCTGCCACTTCGGTCACCAGACCCGTCGCTGGAACCCCAAGATGAAGCCGTTCATCTTCGGTGAGCGCAACGGCATCTACATCCTCGATCTCAAGCAGACCATCCTTGACGCCGACCAGGCCTACACCTTCGTCAAGAACGTCGCCAAGGGCGGCAACGTGCTGTTCGTCGGCACCAAGAAGCAGGCTCAGGAGGCCGTCAAGAACGCCGCTGAGCGCGCCAACATGCCTTACATCAACCAGCGTTGGCTCGGCGGCATGCTGACCAACTTCGTCACCATCCGCTCCCGCATCAACCGCATGGAGGAGCTCGAGGCCATGGTCGAGGACGGCCGCATGGCTGTTCTGCCCAAGAAGGAGCAGGCTGTTCTCGGCAAGGAGCTCACCAAGCTCCAGACCAACCTCGGTGGCGCCCGCGACATGAAGGGTCTGCCCCAGGCTCTCTTCGTCATCGACACCAAGCGCGAGGAGAACGCCATCAAGGAGGCTCAGCGCCTGAACATCCCCGTCGTCGCTCTGATCGACACCAACTCCGATCCCGACGAGGTCGAGTACGGCATCCCCTGCAACGATGACGCTATCTCCGCTGTCACCCTTATGTGCGAGCTCATGGCTGACGCCTGCCTCGCTGGCTCCGGCAAGGAGCAGGTCTCCGAGGCCGAGATGGCCGCTGAGCCCAAGGCCGAGTAAATCAGTCTTAGTTAATTCTTTTTCATCTCTTTGAAAGGAACCACAATGGCCCAGATTACCGCCGCTATGGTCAAGCAGCTCCGCGAGATGACCGACTCCCCGATGATGGAGTGCAAGAAGGCTCTCGTCGAGGCTGACGGCGACATGGACGCCGCTGTCGACGTTCTGCGTAAGAACGGCCTTGCCAAGGCTGCCAAGAAGGCTGGCCGTGAGACCAACGAGGGCGCTGTCGCCGCGTTCGTCTCCGAGGATGGCAAGACCGGCGCTCTGCTCGAGCTCTCCTGCGAGACCGACTTCGTTGGCTCCAACGCCAAGTTCACCGGCTTTGCTTCCAAGGTCGCTGAGGTTGTCGCTACCACCGAGCCTGCTGACGTCGACGCTCTGCTCGAGAAGCCGATGGGCGAGGAGACCGTTTCCTCTGAGCTCACCGAGATGATTCACATCATGGGCGAGAACATGAAGATCTCCCGCTTCGCCGCCCGCAAGGCCGAGAACGGCGCTCTCGCTTCTTACATCCACATGGGTGGTAAGATCGGCGTCCTCGTCGAGTTTGCCTTCGAGAAGGCCGAGACCGCTCAGGCTGAGTCCTTCAAGACCTTTGCCCACGACGTTGCCCTTCAGGTTGCCGCTGTCGCCCCGATTTGCGCTACCCGCGATCAGGTTCCGGCTGAGACCGTCGAGCACGAGAAGCAGATCTACATGGCTCAGGCTGCCGAGTCCGGCAAGCCCGAGGCCATCCAGGAGAAGATGGCTGTTGGCCGTCTGGAGAAGTTCTACAAGCAGTCCGTGCTTACCGAGCAGGAGTTCATCAAGGACAGCTCCCTCACCATCAAGAAGTACGCTGAGCAGGTCTCCAAGGAGCTCGGCGATACCATTACCGTCGTTGCTTTCGACCGTCTGGTCCGTGGCGAGTAAATAAGCTCTTGTAGCTGGTAATGAGCAGGCTGTGGGTTTTACTCACAGCCTGCTTTTTCATGGCTCTGAGTAGAGCCTTTGATATCATATTGAGAGTCTAATTAAAGGAGGATCGCTTTGTCCGACATCCGATATAAACGCGTGCTTCTTAAGCTTTCCGGCGAAGCACTGATGGGCGACGGCCACTATGGCATCGACCCCAAGGTTACCGACCATCTTGCCAAGCAGGTCAAGGAGCTGCTCGCCGTTGGCCATGAGGTCGGCGTCGTTGTCGGCGGCGGCAATATTTTCCGCGGTATGGCCGGCGCTGCCGGTGGCATGGATCGTGCTCAGGCCGATTACATGGGCATGCTGGCAACCGTTATGAACGCGCTTGCCCTGCAGGATGCCTTCGAGCATAACGATGTTCCTTGCCGCGTTATGAGTGCCATCCAGATGAACGAGATTTGCGAGCCCTATATTCGTCGTCGCGCCATCAATCACCTGTCCAAGGGCAATGTTGTTATCTTCGCCGCCGGCTCGGGCAATCCGTACTTTACGACTGACACCGCCGCGGCCCTTCGCGCCTGCGAGATCGGTGCGGAGATTCTGATTAAGGCCACCAAGGTCGATGGTATCTACGACAAGGATCCCGTCAAGTGCGCCGATGCCGTCCGCTTTGACAAGATCACCTATCACGAGGTGCTTGTCCGCGGCCTGCAAGTTATGGATTCCACGGCAACGGCCTTGTGCCAGGATAACCGTATGCCTATTTTGGTCCTCAACATCGATGGCGAGGACACCGTCAAGTGCGCGCTCGCGGGTGAGCCCGTCGGCACGCTCGTCTATCAGGAGGATTAAGCATGGCAGAGAACATCACCGCCCACATGGACAAGTCGCTCGAGTCCCTCAAGCATAACTTCTCCAAGGTTCGCACCGGCCGCGCCAGCGCCAACATTCTGTCCGACATCACCGTCGATTACTACGGTGTTCCCACGCCGGTTACGCAGGTTGCCGCCGTCAAGACCCCCGAGGCCCACATGCTGCTCATCGAGCCGTGGGACAAGGCACTCATTAACGCCATTGTTAAGGCCATCAGTGCCTCCGACCTGGGCATTACCCCCAATTCTGATGGTACCGTCGTACGCCTGCCGTTCCCGGCTCCCACCGAGGAGCGTCGTCGCGAGCTCGTCAAGGAGTGCCGCGAGTACGCCGAGCAGGCCAAGGTCTCTATCCGCAACATCCGTCGTGACTTTAACAATAAACTCGAGCGCGACGAGGAGCTTACCGAGGACGATGTTCGTCGCGAGCAGGCCAAGGTTCAGAAGCATACCGACGAGTATGTTGCCAAGGTCGAGGAGCTTCTGAAGGAAAAAGAAGCCGAGGTCATGGAGATCTAAGGTGCAATACGACGAGCATAAACTGGTCGAGTACTTTGCCGACGCCCCTGCGGGCGTCGGTTTTTCCGACCTTGACCTCAATAAGATCCCGCATCATATCTCGTGCATCATGGACGGCAACGGCCGTTGGGCCACGGCGCGCGGTCTTGCCCGCACCGAGGGTCACAAGGCCGGTATCGTCTCTCTACGCGAGATTATTACCGCCTGCGTGCGCCTGGGCGTCGACGTGCTTTCGGCCTATGCGTTTTCTACCGAAAACTGGAATCGCCCGCAGCACGAGGTCAATGTCCTCATGCATTTGTTTGCCAAGACGTTTATCGATGAGCTGCCGTTGCTTAAGCGCGAGAACGTGCGCGTTGTGTTTTTGGGTGACATTTCTGCGTTGCCCAAGAAGACCCGTGATGTCTTTGAGCGCGGTCTTGCCGAGTGCGCCGACCATACCGGTATGACCCTGGCGCTCGCTGTTAACTATGGCGCTCGTGCCGAGATCACTCGCGCTGCCCGTCAGCTCGCCTTCGATGCAGCTGCCGGTAAGATTGACCCCGCCGCAATTGATGACGATATGGTGGCGTCGCACCTGTACACCGCCGGTCTTCCCGATCCCGAGCTCGTTATTCGTACCTCGGGCGAGCTGCGCCTTTCGAACTATCTGCTGTGGCAGGTCGCTTATGCCGAGTTTTATGTCACCGATACCTATTGGCCCGACTTCGATCGCTGGGGTCTTGTTGAGGCTATCTTGGCTTATCAAGGCCGCGACCGTAGGTTTGGTGGACTGAGTAAGACCGAGGAGGCTTAATCGTGTCTGATCGTCCCAAGGCAACTGCTCCCAAGGCGCCTGCTTCTTCGACATCTGTGCGCAGGGCCGATGCTTCCAAGGCACCGGCTGCTAAGGGCGGAACCGGCTCATGGCTGGCTGGTTTTATTACCCGTGCTGCCGCCGGTATCGTCTATGCCGTCGTCTTTATCCTGTGTCTGGTTTTGGGTATCGTGCCTACGGCTATCTTTGTGTCCGTCATGAGCGGCTTGTGCTGCTATGAGTTCTTTCGCATGACGAAACTCGATGGCAAAGTGGCCAACGATCGCCTGGGTATCGTTGCCGCCGTGCTCTTTCCGCTCTCGGCACTGGGCGACTCGCTGCTGTTGAATGCTCTACTTTTTGCTCTGATGCTTGCGGTGGGTATTTGGTATGTCTGGTCGCCGCGTACCCGCATATCCGATGTAGCCGTGACGCTCATGGGTCCCATCTACACCGGTTTTATGCTTTCGGCTATCGTGCTGCTGCGCGATGCCATGCCCGGTTTTGCCGGCGCTCTGCTTTCGGTGGGTGTTTGCGCGTCTCTCTGGGTCTCCGATTCGTTTGCCTATATCGTGGGTAGCCGTATCGGCAAGCATAAGATGGTCCCCAAGATTTCTCCCAAAAAGAGCTGGGAAGGCTTTTTCGGCGGCATCTTGGGCTCGGTGCTCATCTGGCTCATTTTGTGGGCGACCCATTTCTATAAGCTGAGCTTGCCCTATGCGCTGCTGTGCGGCTTGGTCGTGTCCATCCTGGGCGTTATCGGCGATCTCATCGAGTCGCGCATCAAGCGTGGCGTGGGCGTCAAGGATTCCGGCAACCTTATCCCGGGCCATGGCGGCATGCTCGACCGTAGCGATTCGCTTATCTTTGGCTGCATTACCGCGCAGCTGCTTTTGATGATCGGAGGCGTGCTGTAATGTCATTCCAGACGACGTATGGCCCCGATGGACGCCTTCGCGTTGCCATTCTGGGTTGTTCGGGCTCTATCGGCACGCAGGCACTCGATGTGTGCCGTCAGCATGCCGATCGGCTGCAGGTGACGGCGCTGTCCGTTAATTCCAGTACCTCGGAGCTCGTTGCCGCCGCCCGCGAGTTCTCGGTTCCGGCCGTTGCCGTGGCCGACACCGCCCACGGTGCGGACGCCGTGCTGCAGGAACTTCCCGAGGGCACGGAGCTCGGTGTTGGTGCGCAGGCGGTTTGTGAGCTCGCGCGTCGCGACGATGTCGACTGCGTGCTCGTCGCTATTGTGGGTGCTGCCGGGCTCGAAGCGAGCCATGCGGCCCTGACCTCGAACAAGCGTCTTGCACTTGCTAACAAGGAGTCCCTCGTTGTCGGTGGCGACCTGCTGATGCCGTTGGCGCAGCCGGGTCAGCTCATTCCTGTCGACTCCGAACACTCTGCCATCTATCAGTGCTATCTGGGGGAGAATCCGCGCGAGGCCCACTGTATTTGGCTCACCTGCTCCGGCGGTCCGTTCTTTGGCCGCACGCGCGACGAGCTCGATCACGTGACACGCGCCGACGCGCTGGCACATCCCACATGGGCCATGGGCGCTAAGATCACGATCGATTCCGCTACTCTCATGAACAAGGGTCTGGAGCGTATCGAGGCGATGCACCTGTTCGGTTGCGACCTCGACTTTATCAACGTGGTCGTGCAGCGCCAGTCCAAGATCCACTCGATGGTCGAGTATGCGGACGGCTCCGTGATGGCACACCTTGGCGCCTCCGATATGCGTATTCCCATCCAGTTTGCGTTCTCGTATCCCGAGCGCTGGGATACTCCGGCACCTCGTCTCGATTTTCGTGAACTGGGGCAGCTCACCTTTGACGCCGCCGATATGGACACGTTCCGCTGCCTGGCGCTGGCCGAGCGTGCCGGTAAGACAGGCGGCACCATGCCGTGCGTGCTTAATGCGGCCAACGAGGTCGCGGTCGATGCGTTCCTACACGACGGCTGCAGCTTTACCGATATCGACCGCGTTGTGGAATCTTGCATGGATGCGCATGACACGCAGGCGGTTACCTCGTTTGAGCAGCTTCGCGACATCGATGCCTGGGCGCGTGAAAAGGCCGCGCTGGTGCTTGCCGCAACCCATTCCTAATCATAAGGATTGCTTTTTCGTTTTATGGATACTGTTCTGAGCGTTCTCTCATCGGTCTTCTGGGGCCTTCTGATGCTTTCCGTCCTCGTGTTTTTGCACGAGGGCGGCCACTTTTTGGCCGCGCGTGCCTGCGGCGTCCGTGTGACCGAGTTCTTTTTGGGCCTGCCGTGCCGTTTTGACATCCATCATACGTCGCGTCGCATCGGTACCAAGTTTGGCGTGACGCCGCTGCTGCTGGGTGGCTACGCTGCCATCTGCGGTATGGATCCGACCGACGTCTCGTGTGCCGACCGCGTGCTCGCGGCTATCTATCGTCATGGTCGTGTGACCGTGGCCGACCTTGCCGCCGAGCTCGAGCTATCCGAGGAGGTTGTGCTCAAGGCATGCGCCTTGCTCTTGGGTTGGGGCTCTATCGCGCCTTGGTATGAGGAAGGGGAGAAGCCCTCGCCGAGCTACTATCCCACCAAGTATCAGACGCTGCCACGAGACGCGGCGGGTTACACCACCTTTGACGGCCGCCGTTTCGATCGAGAGCATGCGACTACCGAGGGCGATGTGTGGGAGCTGCCGTGCGGCGAAGCCGAGTTCCTTGCGCAAGAGCGTTCGCATACCTATCTGGGCCAGGGTTTTCTCAAGCGCGCCTTTATGCTGCTCGCGGGCATTCTCGTCAATATCCTGACGGGCTTTTTGCTGCTTATGAGCATCTACTCTATTGCGGGTGTCACCGTGCCGATGGATACCAACGTGATCGGTCAGGTTGACGAGGGGTCTATTGCCGCCAAGGCGGGTATCGAGGGCGGCGACGCGATCCTTTCGGTTGACGGAGTATCGTGCTCTACCTGGATGGACGTTTACGATGCCATCGGCAAGGCCGCCGGTAAGGACGATATCGCCATTGAGTATGAGCGCGACGGCAAGCAGCATTCGACCTCGGTTGCGCTCAAAGAGGACGAGCGCCTAGGTGTGTATGCCTCTACGCAGGTGGTCCGTTTAGACCCCATCACGTCGGCTCGCCTTTCGTTCTCCTATGTCGTGCAGACAGCGGAGGGCGTGATGCGCCTGCTCCAGCCGCAGCATACGATGGAGATTCTCGATCAGTCTTCTTCGATCGTGGGCATTAGCGTTATGTCCTCACAGGCTGCTGCTGCCGGCCCTGCCACGTTCCTTTCGTTTGCCGCCCTCATTTCGTTCTCGCTTGGCTTTATGAACCTGCTGCCCATCCCACCACTCGATGGCGGCAAGCTGGTCATCGAGATCATTCAAAAGATTGCTGGCCGCGAGCTTCCGCTCAAGGTCCAGACGATTGTGAGCTATGTGGGCATCGCGCTCTTTGTGCTGCTGTTTGTCTATATGCTTCGTTCCGACATCCTTCGATTTATTCTGTAGGGGAGTGTTTGGATTGTCTTTATCCCACCCTTTGCCTCGCGAGTTGACGCGCCCCGTGCATGTGGGCGGCGTGCAGATCGGTGGTGGCGCTCCGGTCGTAGTTCAGTCCATGACCTGCACCGATACCGCTGATGCCCAGGCAACGCTTGCGCAAGTGTGCGCGTTGGCGCAGGCTGGCTGCGATATCGTGCGCGTGAGCGTGCCTACCGAGGCCGCGCTTGAGGGTTTCCGCACCATCTGTGCTGAGTCTCCGGTGCCGATCGTCGCCGATATTCACTTTAACCATAAGCTCGCCATCGGCGCTGTGGAGGCCGGTGCCGCCAAGCTCCGCATCAATCCCGGCAACATTGGCGATTGGGCCAAGGTCGATGCCGTGATCGATGCCGCGGGCGCCGCTGGGTGCGCGATTCGTATCGGCGTCAATGCCGGTTCGCTCGAGCAGGATATCGCCGAGCGCGACGACCTCACGCAGCCCGAAAAGCTCGTGATGTCGAGCGAGCGCTTCGTCAAGCACTTTGAGGACCGCGGTTTTACGAACATTGTGCTTTCGGCCAAGGCCCATAGCGTGCAAACGACGCTTGACACCTATCGTGCCCTGTCGCGCGAAATCCCCCATGTTCCGCTTCATTTGGGCGTGACTGAGGCCGGAACCAAGCTCCAGGGCACCATTAAGAGCTCTGTGGGCCTGGGAATTTTGCTTTCCGAGGGCATTGGCGACACCATGCGCGTCTCGCTCACGGCCGATCCGGTCGAGGAACCGCCGGTCGCCTGGGGTATTCTGCAGTCGCTCGGCCTTCGCCGCCGTGGTCCCGAGATCGTCTCGTGCCCCACGTGCGCTCGCTGCCAGGTTAACCTCATTCCTATCGCCGAGGAGGTCACCGAGCGGCTTAAGAACTACTCCGCGCCGCTTTCGATTGCCGTGATGGGCTGTGCGGTCAATGGCCCCGGCGAGGCTTCTGACGCCGACTTGGGCGTTGCCTGCGGACGAGGTCAGGGCCTGCTCTTTTCGCACGGCCAGATCATTGGTAAAGTAGCTGAGGACCAAATTGTCGACGCGCTTATGGCCGAGGTCGACAAGCTTATTGAGGAGAAATAAATGACTCGAGCAATGTATATGTCTAAGCTGTATGCTCCGACGCTCAAAGAGGATCCGGCCGACGCCGAACTTGCGAGCCATCGACTGCTGCTCCGTGCCGGTATGATTCGCAAGGAGGCCGCCGGTCTGTATTCCTATCTGCCGCTCGCGTGGCGCTCGATTCGCAAGATCGAGAACATCGTGCGCGACGAGATGGATGCTGCCGGCGCCCAGGAGCTCATGATGCCCATCATGGTCGATGCCGAGCTGTGGCGCGAGTCCGGCCGTATCGATGCCTATGGCAAGGAGCTCGTGCGCTTTGATGACCGCCACGGCCGCGAGTTCGTGCTCGGCCCCACGCACGAGGAGACCGTGACCGCCCTGGTGCGCAATGAACTGCGTTCCTACAAGCAGCTGCCGGTGAATCTCTATCACATCCAGGATAAATTCCGCGACGAGTTCCGTCCCCGCTTTGGCCTGATGCGCGGTCGCGAGTTCATCATGAAGGACGCCTACAGCTTCTCTGCCACGCAGGAGAGCCTGCAGGAGGAGTACGACAAGATGAAGCAGGCCTACGCCAACATCTGCGAGCGCTGCTACATCAAGGCCCTGCCCGTTGTTGCCGACTCCGGTGAGATCGGCGGCGATACCTCCGTCGAGTACATGGCGCTGGCCGACGCCGGCGAGGCTTCGCTGGTCTACTGCGACGATTGCGGCTTTGCTGCCGATGACGAGGCTGCAAGCACCAAGGTCGTTGTGACCGAGGGCCCCGGCGACGGCACGCTCACCAAGGTCGAGACTCCGGGCATGGGCACCATCGAGGCTGTTGCCAAGTTCTTCGGGTTCCCCGAGAACGGCACTCGTAAGTCTCTGGCGCTCATCGATGCCGAGGGTAAGCCCGTCGTGGCCATCGTCCCGGGCGATCATGAACTCAACGACTGCAAGGCCGAGCATGTCTTTGGCAAGGGCTATCGCATGATGACCGACGAGGAGCTCCAGACCTACGGTCTGCATAAGGGCTTTATCGGGCCGGTTAACCTGCCCGACGGCATTCGTTTGGTCTGCGACGAGAGTCTGCGTGAGACCAAGCAGTGGGCTTGCGGTGCCAACGAGGTCGATTACCACTTTACCGGTGCTTGCCCCGAGCGCGATTTTACTGTCGATGAGTGGGCCGACCTGGTCACCGTCGTCGCCGGCGATCCCTGCCCGCACTGCGGCAAGCCGCTCTCCGCTGCCCGCGGCATCGAGGTCTCTCAGGTCTTCCAGCTGGGCACCAAGTATTCCGAGGCCATGGGTGCCACCTTTATGGATGAGGACGGCAAGGAGAAGCCGCTTATCATGGGTTGCTACGGTGTGGGCGTGTCCCGCTCGCTCGCTGCCGTCGTGGAGCAGCACAATGACGAGCACGGCATCCTCTGGCCGGTCTCTGTCGCTCCGTACGAGGTCGCTGTGATTCCGCTCGATCCCAAGAAGGAGGAGTGCGCGACCGTCTGCGAACAGATTGTTGATGGGCTGTGCGCCGAGGGTATCGAGGTTGTCGTGGATGACCGTGACGAGCGTCCCGGCTTTAAGTTTGCCGACAACGACCTTATGGGCTTCCCGTATCAGGTCGTTCTGGGTAAGCGTGGCCTCAAGAATGGCACGGTGGAGCTCAAGGATCGTGCTACCGGTGAGCGTGAAGACGTGGCGATTGACGAGGTCGTCGCCAAGGTTGCCGAGCTGGTGAAGGCAGCACGTCGTTAATCTACGATTTCGCTTGTAGTTCGATATGCGGGACGGCCTCGCATTTCTCCAGATTGGGGAGATGCGAGGCCGTCCTTTTATCTTGCCGTCGTGCTCAATCGCTAAAAGGAAAACCCCACAGCCCATGCGAGCTGCGGGGTTTTCCTTTGTGCCTCCGATGCGAAATGAATCGCTCAGATATTACTGATAATCGACGACGTCGATCCAGTTCTTCAGGAACTCATCGTTCACGTTGCGCTTACGAGCGAGCTCAGAAGCGGCGACGATGCTCGTCCACTGACGCACGACCTGCATGGGCATGTCGGCGCGGTCGCAGTAGAGCTCCAGGTAGGCCTCGGCCTGATCCTTGCTGTTGAGGGCAAAGAGCAGGTAGGTGGTGGCAACGTCGGCAGCAGGGGAGCCCTGGGTGGCGTGTGCCCAGTCGCAGACGTACAGCTGGCCGTCGTCGCCGACGATGACGTTGGAGGGGTTGAAGTCGCCGTGGCAGACCTTGAACTCCTTGGTCATGCCGTCCAGACGCTCCTGAAGGTTGTAGCGCGTGGTGGCATTGAGCTGATCAAGGCTGTCGATCATGCGGGCGAACTTGTCGCGCTGACGGTTAAGCAGCGGGGAGGTGTAGCCGTGGATCTCGATCTGGAGGTCGACGAACATCTCGAGGTACTCACCAAAGCGCTGGGGCTCGGCAGTCATCTTCTCGGCAAGGGTAGTGCCCGGAACCTTCTCGGTCACGAGCGCCCAGCCGTTGGCGTTCTCGAGCTGGGAAACCTCGAGAGCCTTGGGGCTGCGGATGCCGCACTCATTGATGCGGGCAAGATTCAAAGCCTCGTTGAACACGTCGGAGACGGGCTTGGTCTCGTTAAAGACCTTGACGATCTTGTCGCCCAGGTCGTAAACGACCTTGTTGCCACGGCGGACGAGCTCGGTCTTGGAATCGGGTAGCAGCATGGTTGCATCCTTTCAACGATGCGATAGAAGCGACGGCGGGGGTGTGTGAAACACCCGTGCACCCCCGCCGTTAAAAACCGTGCTAAAACTAGCAGACGGCGTAGTCCTGAGGCTCGCGGCCGTAGTAGGCGTCAAGGAAGAGCTCCTTGATCTCGCTCATCAGCGGGTAACGGGGGTTAGCGCCGGTGCACTGGTCGTTGAATGCCTGCTCGGTCATCTCGTCGAGGGTGTCGAGGAAGTACTTCTCGTCAACGCCGTACTCAGCGATGGTGTGCTTGACACCGATGAAGTCGCAGAGCTCGGTGAGCTTGGTGATGAAGTTCTCGAAGACCTCACGGTCGTCCTTGCCGTCGATGCCGCAGTAACGAGCCATCTCGGCGTAGTTGTGCAGCGCGTTGGGGTAAGGATACTGAGAGAAGGTTCCCATCTTGACAGGAGCCTCTGCGGCGTTGTAACGCATGACGCGGGTCAGGATGACTGCGTTTGCGAGGCCGTGGGGCAGATGGTGGAAAGCGCCGAGCTTGTGGGCCATGGAGTGGTTGAGGCCCAGGAAGGCGTTACCGAATGCCATACCGGCCATGCAGGATGCGTTGTGCATCTCCTCGCGAGCGTGCGGATCCTTGGCACCGTTGGTGAAGGAGCTCGGGAGGTTCTCGAAGACGAGCTTTGCGGCGCGCTCGGAGAGGCCCTTGGTGTAATCGGAAGCCATGATGGAGACGTAGGACTCGATGGCGTGGGTCATGACGTCAATACCGGAAGCTGCGGTGAGGCCCTTCGGGGCGGTCATGCAGTTGTCAGCGTCGACGATTGCCATGTTGGGGAGCAGCGCGTAGTCGGCGAGCGGCCACTTGATGCCGGTCTCCTTGTCGGTGATGATGGCGAACGGCGTGCACTCGGAGCCAGTGCCCGAAGAGGTCGGGACGGCGACGAAGTAAGCCTTCTTGCCCATCTCGGGGAAGGTGAAGATACGCTTGCGGATGTCCATGAAGTCCATGGCCATGTCCTCGAAGTTCGCCTCGGGGTGCTCGTACATCATCCACATAATCTTGCCGGCGTCCATTGCGGAACCGCCGCCAACGGCGATGATGACATCCGGCTCGAAGAGCGTCATCTGCTTGGCGCCGCGACGTGCGCACTGCAGGGAGGGATCGGGCTCAACGTCGTAGAAGCAGTCGTGAGCGATGCCCATCTCATCGAGCTTGGCCTCGATGGCACGCGTGTTGCCATTCTTGAAGAGGAACTGGTCGGTAACGATGAAGGCGCGCTTCTTGCCCATTACGGTGCCGAGCTCGTCGAGTGCGACGGGCGTGCAGCCCTTCTTGAAGTAGACCTTCTCGGGTGCGCGGAACCACAGCATGTTCTCGCGGCGCTCTGCCACGGTCTTGACGTTGATCAAGTGCTTCACCCCAACGTTCTCGGAGACGGAGTTGCCACCCCAGGAGCCGCAGCCCAGGGTTAGAGACGGCTTCATGCCGAAGTTGTAGAGGTCACCGATGCCGCCGTGCGAGGACGGGGTGTTGATGACGATGCGGCAGGCCTTCATGACGTGCTGGAACTTAGCGATCTTCTCGCTCTGTGCCGGGTGCACGTAGAGAGAGGCGGTGTGGCCCGGGCCACCTGCGAGGACGAGGTGCTCTGCCTTGTCAACGGCCTCCTGGAAGTCACTGGCGTGATACATAGCGAGGACCGGGGAGAGCTTCTCGTGGGAGAACTCTTCCTTCTCGGGATCGGTGGAGGTGACCTCGGCGATCAGGATCTTGGTCTTGGCGGGAACCTCGATGCCGGCGAGCTCGGCGATCTTGGCGGCAGCCATGCCGGGGATGCGGTGATCGAGAGCGCCGTTCTTGAACATGGCGGCACGCAGGGCCTCCATCTCGGCACCCTGCTTGACGAAGTAGCAGCCGCGCTTCTGGAACTCGGCCTTGACCTGGTCATAGATGGTGTCGATGACGGTCACGGACTGCTCGGAAGCGCAGATCATGCCGTTGTCGAAGGTCTTGGAGTGGATGATGGAGTTGACGGCGAGCTTGATGTCCGCGGTATCGTCGATGATGACCGGGGTGTTGCCGGCGCCGACGCCGAGTGCGGGCTTACCGGAGGAGTAAGCAGCCTTGACCATGCCAGGGCCACCGGTTGCGAGAATGATGTCGACGTCGCGCATGACCATGTTGGTCAGCTCGATGGACGGCTTGTCGACCCAGCCGATGATGCCCTCAGGAGCACCGGCCTTGACAGCTGCGTCGAGAACGAGCTTGGCGGCGGCGATGGTGCACTTGGCGGCTGCCGGGTGCGGGGAGATGATGATGGCGTTACGGGTCTTCAGGCAGATGAGCGTCTTGAAGATGGCCGTGGAGGTCGGGTTGGTGGTCGGGATGACAGCGCCAACGATACCGATCGGCTCGGCGACCTTGGTGATGCCGTAAGCGTCGTCGCGCTCGATGACACCGCAGGTCTTGGTGTTCTTGTAAGCGTTGTAGATGTACTCAGCGGCGTAGTGGTTCTTGATGACCTTGTCCTCGAGAACGCCACGGCCGGTCTCCTCGATGGCGAGCTTGGCCAAAGGAATACGAGCCTTGTTGGCGGCCATAGCAGCCTCGTAGAAGATCTTGTCTACCTGCTCCTGAGTGTACTCAGCGAATTTAGCCTGGGCCTCACGCATAGATTTGAGTTTGGCCTCAAGCGCCTCCACGTTGTCCACGATGGCGGGAGTAGTGTTTTCCGGTGACTTTTTCACCATTTGTGTCTCCTTGCGATCGGAGATTTACCCTACAAGATGCATGATAGCAAGAAATAATTCGGTGAACGGGCAGATTCCCGTAAAAGACAAACTAAAACGCTTCAATCAAATGAACCGTTTCAACTAAATCTATCTGCCCTGCGCATCGCCCCGCTCATTGGGGACAGACTTACATGAGTGCTTTCACTCATTTGGGACAGACATCGATTTACCATTTTGCCGTTCTGGGCCTGTTTTTGCCGCTCATTGCTCATTGGTTATAAATAGATTGCAGGCATTTCGACAATCGCTATTCGCGGGTCGCGGTTGAGTTGGACACGCAGGCAGTGCAGCTGCTCGATTATATCCATCTCAATCCCGTGAAAGGTGTGCTCGACTCGCTTGAGGCGTACCGCTGGTCAAGTTACAAGGCATATCAGCTGGGCTACGATCCCTTTGATATTTGTGATGCGGCCCCTATGCTCGATATTGTCGGAGGTTCCCGTTGCTATTGCGAGCATATCGAGGAAGTTGCCGGGCGCATCTGGTCAGAGGAGATTCTTCCGCGCCGACGGATCCCCGATGAGGATGCTCTTTCTGTTGCGCGCGAAGTCCTGCCCAGCATAGATCCTGCGCTGCTCAAGGCCTTGCCACGCCCCGAACGCGATGCCTGTCTGCTGAGGCTTAGGCGGGCACATCTCACGGTCAAGCAAATTGCCCGTATCACTGGTATCGGCTCTTCAAGCGTAACCAAGGCCAACACAGGCTGGAAGGAGGCTGCGTGAGGCAGGGGGCGAACCGATGCCGGCACGCGTTATGTCTGTCCCAAATGCGTGAAAGCACTCATGTAAGTCTGTCCCCAATGAGTGCAAAAAGGCGCCCTCCGTAGGGGAGGACGCCTTTGGTAAGTTCTATGTGAACGCGAGGTCTTTGACCCGGAGAGTCCGAGGTACTTGTTGGTAAGACCTTATTTAGGAGCGCGCAACCTTGCCGGACTTGAGGCAGGTGGAGCAAACGTTCATCTTGCGACGGTGACCGTCGACGACAACGTAGACGCGCTGGATGTTGGGGCGGAACTTACGGTTGGTGACGCGGTGAGAGTGGCTGATGGAGCGACCGGCAACGGGGTGCTTACCGCAAACTTCGCAAACTTTGGACATAACTGACCCTCCTTGGGCGACAAACGAACATGTCGCGTTAACAAACAAGCCTGAACTATAGCACAAAAGCAGATCCCTGTGCGTAATCTACACAGAGATATTTCTCTTTTGGCGATAGTGCCCACGCCACGGCCCTGGACGTAGATCCGATTTGCGTGCGGCAGAGGGGATTATGCCAGCTCGCAACAAGGTTTTCAAGCTCGTCCCACAAATATATATAGCTTTATGGTGCGTTGGGCTCCGTTTTCGGATTGCTTTGTATTTATGCTCGCAATTATGCTCGAGGTTGGCTACACTATCACTTGACCATTAAAGGGGTACGAGATACCCACATGGAGTTACATAGCTGCCAATGAGCAGCCCTTCCTGTGGGTGTCTGGTCCGCTTTGAGCGGTCGGGCATCTATTTTTTTGACTGTGTCAGCAGTCAAGACATGTGAGGAAGGAGATCGATGGGCACGACTTCCCCCAAGGCGGTCATCATGGACGAGACCGCCGTCAATCGAGCGATGACCCGCATCGCGCACGAGATTCTCGAGCGCAACGAGGGCTGTGAAGACCTCGCTCTGGTCGGCATCGTCACGCGCGGCGACCTTCTGGCAAAGAAGCTCGCTGAGGAGATCAAGGAGATCGAGGGCGTCGAAGTTCCGCTCGGCAGCCTCGACATCAGCTTCTACCGCGATGACTATGCGACCAATTTCGCTCCCGCGATCCACGCTACCAACATTCCCTTCAGCGTCGACGGCAAGCGCGTCGTGCTGGTGGACGACATCCTGTACACGGGTCGTACCATCCGCGCCGCTCTGGACGCCGTCATGGACCTGGGCCGCCCGAGCCGCATCGAGCTGGCAGTTCTCGTTGACCGCGGTCACCGCGAGCTTCCCATCTCGCCGGACTTTGTCGGTAAGAACGTTCCCTCGTCGCACGAGGAGAACGTGCACCTATATATGAAGGAAGTCGACGGCCGTACCGCTGTCGAGATCAACGACGTCGCGCCGGGCTCCCATGTGGGTTCTGCGCCGCTGGGAGGTGAGTAGTACCGTGGCGTTCAACCATAAGCACCTGATCGACATTACCGAGTACTCCGAAGAGGACATCAAGCTCATCCTCGAGACCGCCAAGGCGTTCTCCGAGGTCAACGAGCGTGCGATCAAGAAGGTCCCCACGCTCAAGGGCAAGACCATCGTCAACATGTTCAACGAGCCCTCGACGCGCACCCGCAGCTCCTTCGAGCTCGCCGAGAAGCGTCTTTCGGCCGACAGCCTCAACTTTGGCGGCTCCTCGACCTCCACGGTCAAGGGCGAGAGCCTCGTCGATACCGTCGAGACCCTCAACGCCTATAAGATCGACTGCATCGTCGTGCGCGACAAGCACGCCGGCGCGCCCTACATCGTCACGCAGAACTCGCCCGCGAGCGTCATCTGCGCCGGTGACGGCAAGCACAATCACCCCACGCAGGCCCTGCTCGACCTGTACACCATTTGGCAGCACAAGGGTGACTTCCACGGTCTGAAGGTCGCCGTCGTCGGCGACATCTCCCATTCCCGTGTCTGCGGCTCGCTGATCCCCGCCCTTAAAATCATGGGCTGCGAGACCTACGCCGTCGCCCCCGGCACGCTGCTGCCGCCGGCACCCGAGGTCCTGGGTTGCGACCACGTGACGAGCGATCTCGATTCCGTCCTGCCCGAGCTGGACGTCGTCTACATGCTGCGTGTGCAGCAGGAGCGCCTCGAAGGCGCACCGTTCCCCACGATTCGCGAGTACCACAAGCTCTTCGGTCTGACCAAGGACCGCGAGAAGCTCATGAAGCCCGATGCGATCATCTGCCACCCGGGCCCCATCAACCGCGGCGTCGAGTTCGACTCCTACATGGCCGACCACCCGCAACGCTCCGTCATCCTGGAGCAGGTCTACGCCGGTATCTGCGTGCGTATGGCTATCCTGTATCTGCTGCTTGGAGGTGCCGATAATGGCCTTGCTTCTTAAGAATGCCCACGTCGTCGACCCGTCCGTCGAGCTTGACGGTGTCGTTGACGTCCTGATTGACGGCGACAAGATCGCCGAGGTCGGCGAGAATCTCGCCGTCGAGGGAGCCGAGGTCCGCGACCTTTCCGGCAAGTACCTCGTCCCCGGCCTGGTGGATATGCACGTTCACCTTCGCGAGCCCGGCTACGAGGTCAAAGAGGACATCGAGAGCGGCACCCGCGCGGCTGCCAAGGGCGGCTTTACCGGCGTGTGCTCCATGCCCAACACCGATCCCGTCACCGATAACGGCACCGTCGTGGAGTTCGTCAAGTCCCGTGCTGCCGAGGTCGGTCACTGCCGCGTCTATCCGTCGGGCGCCATGACCCGCGGTCTTAAGGGCGAGGCCATGTCTGAGATGGGCGATATGGTCGCCCACGGCGCCGTCGCCTTCACCGACGACGGTCGCGGCGTGCAGGGTGCGGGCATGCTCCGTCGCTGCATGGACTACGGCAAGATGTTCGGCAAGGTCTTTATGAGCCACTGCCAGGACGAGGATCTGGTCGGTCACGGTCAGATCAACGAGGGCAAGGTCTCGACCCGTCTGGCCCTCGAGGGTTGGCCGGCTGCCGGCGAGGAGCTCCAGATCGCCCGCGACATCGAGATCGCCAAGCTGACCGGTGCCAAGCTGCACATCCAGCACATCTCCACCGCCCATGGCCTGGAGATCGTGCGTGCCGGCAAGGCCGCTGGCGTCCAGGTTACCTGCGAGGCCACCCCGCACCACATGTTCCTGACTGAGAACGACCTGGACGAGACCTACAACACCTCGCTCAAGGTCAACCCGCCGCTGCGTACCGAGGAGGATGCCGAGGCCATCCGTCAGGGCGTCATCGACGGCACCGTCGACGTTATCGTCACCGATCACGCCCCCCACACCCCGTGGGAGAAGGCCCGCGAGTTCGAGCTTGCGCCCTTTGGCATGATTGGCCTCGAGACCTCGCTGTCGCTCGTACTCACCGAGCTGGTCAACACGGACAAGATGAGCATGGGCCGCATGGTCGAGCTCATGGCCATCAAGCCGCGTGAGATCCTGGGTCTCGACCAGGTTCAGGTCAAGGCGGGCTCCGTTGCCGACCTGACCGTGTTCGACGCGTCCGCCACCTGGACGGTTGGCGAGGACGGTTACGAGTCGCGCGCCGAGAACTCCGGTTTCGCCGGCCGCACGCTTACCGGTCGCGCCACCGATGTGTTTGTCGGCGGCAAGCAGACGCTCGCCGACGGCTGCATCTGCTAGCATAGCCTTATCGCTTTTGTGCGCGGCGCCCTTGCGGTGCCGCGCTTTCTGTTCGCCTGAACCATGCATCCGCATGGGGGATTGGAGCGTCTATGCCCACACCTTCCACTGCACGCATGCACGACTTCGAGGTCGTCTCGAACCAGGAGATTGCCGACGGCATCTTCTCGCTCGTCATCTCGGCCCCCAAGCTTGCAAGTGCGCTCAAGCCCGGTCAGTTTGTGAACATCGCCGTGCCCGGTGATGCGTCCTCGCTGCTTCGCGTGCCCCTGAGCTACTACCGCGCCGACGCCGAGGCCGGCACCGTCGAGCTGTGGTACGCCGTCGTGGGCGACGATACCCGTCGTTTGTCCCAGATGGGCCCTGGCTCCACCTCTAACCTGCTGGGCCCCGGTGGCCGTGGCTGGATGGTACCCGAGGGCACCAGGAAGGCCCTGCTCGTCGCCGGTGGCATCGGTGTTCCTCCCGTGCTGTGCCTTGCCGACAAGCTTGCCGAGCAGGGTGTGGCCGTCGACGTGTGCCTGGGCTTTGGCACCGCGTCCAAGGCCGTGGGTGTCGATGAGTTCCGCGCGCTGGGCGCCACGGTCAACGTTTGCACCGATGATGGCACGCTGGGCACGCACGGTTTTTGCACCGACCCGGCAGCCGAGCTGCTCGGCGAGGGCGGCTACGACTATGTGGCCAGCTGCGGCCCCGCTGTCATGATGAAGAAAGTCGCCGCCGCTGCCGCCGAGGCCGGTGCGTACTGCGAGGTGTCGCTTGAGCGCATGATGAGCTGTGGCTTTGGCGCCTGCAACACCTGCAATGTCGAGACGGTCGACGGTATGAAGGGTGCTTGCATGTGCGGCCCCGTGTTCGATGCTTCCAAGGTGGTGGTCTTCTAGTGGGTACCGTGAACATGGCCGTCGATTTCGGCGGCGTCAAGATGCAGAACCCCATCAACACCGCAGCCGGTACTTTTGGTTACGGTTGGCAGTTCCAGAACTTCTTTGATGTTTCCCAGCTGGGCGCCATCACCACCAAGGGTTGCGCTGCCGAGCCCTGGCCCGGCAACCCCGCGCCCCGCATGGCCGAGATCCCCGGCGGTATGATCAACTCCGTGGGCCTTCAGAACCCCGGCGTGGCCGCCTTTGCCCGCGAGTCCGGTCCGTGGCTCGAACAGCTGTCCAAGGACGGCTGCCAGGTCATCTGTCAGGTTGCCGGGCACTCCGTTGATGAGTTTGTGCGCGCGCTCGAGATGTATGTCGAGCTGTGCCCCTGGGCTGCCGGCTACGAGATCAACGTGAGCTGCCCTAATATCGCCGCCGGCGGTGCCGCCATGGGCTCTACGCCCGAGGGCGCCTCATCCGTTATGGCTGCCTGCCGCAAGGTGACCGATAAGCCGCTGTTCGTGAAGATGGCGCCGGTCAACGTCGCCGAGATTGCCAAGGCCCTCGAGGCTGCCGGCGCCGACGGCCTTTCGGTCATCAACTCCATTCAGGGCATGGCCATCGACGTCCATACCCGCAAGTCCCGCGTGGCCAAGCCCAAGGGCGGCCTTTCGGGCCCGCTGTGCCACCACATCGCCGTGCGCATGGTCTGGGAGGTTGCCCAGGCCGTCGATATCCCCATCAACGGCGTCGGCGGTGTCATGACCGGCGAGGATGCGGCCGAGTTTATCCTGGCCGGCGCCACCTGCGTGTCGGTCGGCATGGCCAACTTCGTCGATCCGTGCGCTTCGCTCAAGATCGCGCACGAGCTCGAGGCCTGGGCTGAGTCCCAAGGCGTGAAGGACATCAACGAACTGGTAGGTGCTTTCGAATGCTAGAGACCGATGCCCGCGACCGCGTAATCGTCGCTCTCGACTGCGACCGCGAGCGTGCGCTTGAGCTCGCCCACGAGCTTTCGGGCCATGCCGCCTGGCTTAAGGTTGGTATGACGCTCTATTACGCTGAGGGCCCCGAGATCGTCAAGACCTTTAAGGACCTGGGCTTTAAGGTCTTCCTTGACCTTAAGTTCCATGATATTCCGCATCAGGTTCGCGGTGCCGCCCGTTCGGCCTCGCTTGCCGGTGCCGACCTGCTCTCGGTTCACGGCTTGGGTTCGGGCGCCATGCTCGCTGCCTGCCGCGAGGGTGCCGAGGAGGCGCGCGAGGACCGCGCCAAGCTCGTCGCCATCACCGTGCTCACGAGCATGAATCAGGATGCCTTGAGCGAGATCGGCGTCGAGTCGCCCGTGGCCGAGGAGGCCGCCCGCCTGGCAAAGCTCGCTCAGGCCAACGGCATCGATGGCATCGTGTGCTCGCCGATGGAGGCTCACGACATGCGTGAACTGCTGGGTCCCGATGCTCTGATCGTGACTCCGGGTGTGCGTCCGGTGGGTGCCGCCCTTGGTGACCAGTCCCGCGTGGCGACGCCTTCCCAGGCTATCGAGCGTGGCGCAAGCCACATTGTGGTGGGCCGTCCCATCACCGGTGCCGACGATCCGGTTGCCGCCTTTGACGCCATCGTCGCTGAGCTGGTCGAAAACGTCGCGTAAAAGATTCCCCTAAGTCACCACTTTTGGGTTTCATTAGCACAAAATAGCCCCTGTGCCTGCGTAAACTTTCCCATCCTTTGTGTGGAATCGCAGGTCAGGGGCTTAACTTTGGGCGCAGTATATTGCACTTTTTGCGGGTATCGTCTAACCTATGGAGCCGCGATTGGGCATTTTGTACGTTCTACGTGCTAAAATGCCAATTATTGAATCAGATATAACCCAACTATTTGGAGGTACGAATGGCACTCCCTCAGCTTACCGATGAGCAGCGCAAGCAGGCTCTTGAGAAGGCTGCTGCCGCACGTCACGCTCGCGCTGAGCTTCGCGAGCAGATCAAGAAGGGCGAGAAGTCCCTCGAGTCCGTGCTCAACTCCGATGATCCCATCGCTTCCCGCATGAAGGTTTCCACTCTCATCGAGTCTCTCCCTGGTTATGGCAAGGCCAAGGCCGCCAAGATCATGGAGGAGCTCGGTATCTCCGCTACCCGTCGCGTCCAGGGCCTCGGCGTCCGTCAGCGCGAGCAGCTCCTCGAGCAGCTGACCAAATAAGTGAGCGCTCAGGATTCCAAGCTCTTTGTGATTTCTGGACCGTCAGGCGCAGGGAAGGGTACGCTCGTCACTCGTGTGCGCGAGCGCCGCTCGAACCTGGGCCTGACGGTTTCGGCTACCACGCGAGCACCACGCAAAGGTGAGGTCGACGGCGTCAACTACTTTTTTCTGACGCGCGAGGAGTTCGACCGCCGCGTGGCAAACGGCGAGTTTGTTGAGTGGGCCGAGGTCCACGGTAACTGCTACGGCACGTTGGTGAGCGAGGTCACATCCAAGCTCGCCTCGGGCGCTTCTCTGATTTTGGAGATCGATGTCCAGGGCGCCCTGCAGGTGAAGGAGCGTTTCCCCGAGGCCGTGCTGATCTTTATCAAGCCGCCTTCGCTTGAGGTGCTCCGCGAGCGTCTAGTCGGTCGCGGTACCGAGACGCCCGAGACGATTGAGCTGCGTATGGCAAACGCCGCCGATGAGCTTGCCCTTGCCGACCGCTACGACGACGTCGTGGTAAATGACGATCTCGACCGCGCGACCGATGAGCTCGTTCGCGTTCTCGATATGCATGAAAGGATCTGAGGTCCGTGTCCGTTGTAAAGCCTTGCATTGACGATCTTCTGGAGAAGACCGATCACAACCGCTTCCTGCTCGCTTCGCTTGCCTCCAAGCGCGCCTGCGACATCAATAGCATGCTGCGTGGCCAGCACAACCGCGTGCTTGCCGTCCAGGATGTCGATGACATCACCATCGGGCTTTCCGGTGCCGACACCATCTCGATGGCTATGGACGAGATTGTCGACGGCGACATCTCTTACGACGAGGCCCGTTACGAGAAGGCGCTCGGCCACAAGGTTGCTGAAGCCTAAATGGCGGCTCGCGTCTGCCTGGTCCACTATCACGAGGTTGGACTGAAGGGTAAGAACCGCGCACATTTTGAGCATATCCTCATGGACAACATCAAGGCGGCCTTGGCCGCCTTTTCCGTGAATGCCGTGTCTCGAATTTCCGGTTATATCCTCGTGACCTTTAACGAGCATCAGGCCGACGAGGCGGCGCGTGTCATTCGCACCGTTCCCGGCGTTGCTCGCGTGTCTTTGGCGTATCACACCAATCGCGACCCTCGGGAGTACTGTGCCGCCGCCGTGAAGGCGCTGCGCGAGTTTGGTTCCTTCGATTCGTTTAAGGTGCACGCCAAGCGCTCCAATACCGACTATGAGCTCACCTCGATTGACATCAACCGTCAGGTGGGCGAGGTGTTGTGTGAGGCCTTCCCCGATAAAAAGGTTCAAATGCACGACCCCGATGCGATGGTGCACGTACTGGTGGTCCAGGGTAGCGTTTATGTGTACGCGCGCTCCGAGCGCGGCGTGGGCGGTCTGCCGGTGGGATCTGCCGGCAAGGTCGTGACGCTGCTGTCGTCGGGCATCGATTCTCCGGTAGCGACCTGGATGCTCGCGCGTCGCGGCGCGGTGTGCGTGCCGGTACATTTCTCCGGTCGTCCGCAGACGCCCGACACGAGCGAGTATTTGGTGCAGGACATCATCCGTGCGCTTGAGCCGGGTGTCCAGATCGGCCGCCTGTACGTGGTGCCGTTTGGCGACTGCCAGCGTGAGATTTCGGTCACCTGTCCCAGCAACCTGCGCGTGATCATGTATCGCCGCATTATGTATTCGGTTGCCGAGCGCATTGCACACATCGAGGGCGCCAAGGCCATCGTGACGGGCGAATCGCTTGGACAGGTTGCCTCCCAAACGCTTGAGAATATCATGGCCGTCAACGAGGCCGTGAAGATCCCCGTGTTCCGTCCTCTCATCGGTTCGGACAAGCAGGAGATCATCGCACGTGCCGAGGAAATCGGTACGTTTGATATCTCGACTGAGGCCGCTCCCGACTGCTGCACGCTGTTTATGCCGCGCCGTCCCGAGACGCACGCTAAACTCGATGCCGTGCATGGGGCGTGGGAGCTGTTCGATCACGAGGAGATGATTGAGCGTTTGCTCAAACAGACTGAGTACATCGACTTCGAGAGCAACACGTATAAGGCCCCTAAGACCTTAAAACGCAAGCATTCCGAGCTCGCTCCACGTGAGATTTACCAAGATCACGAATAATGTTGTGTATAGACCGGCGGTGATTTTGCATCGTCGGTCTTTTTCTATCTGGGCAATAGGCGATAAACGGTTCATTTGTCGACGTGTGCCTGAATAAATGGACACTTTTCCGCAAGGTTTTGGTCAGCTTTTGGTTTGACCGCGAAAACCGGTGTGGACGTGCGGAGGGTGCGGCGTTTGTTTCCTGACACGATGGTGTTGGGAGGTGTTTGCTATGGCGCAGCGCGAGCAACACGAACGGGTTAAACGGATGGACCGCTGGGCAGAAAAGCTGCTCGGCCATAAGGCGGTGGTCGTGGCGATTCTGGTTGTCATTGCCGTCGCGAGCGGCTTGACGATGGCAAGTTTTAATAGCCGCTCCAGTGGCGTGTCGTTTGAGCGTAGTGATGAGGCGAGCGCCTCGGAAGTACGCGGGGCCGGGGATGCGTCACCTGACGATGCCGATGAATCGTCGGTCAAGAGTTCTTCTGCTGCCGAGGTGTACGTCGATGTTGATGGCGCTGTTGCGAGGCCTGGCGTGTACCGGCTCAAAGACGGAGCGCGGGTATCCCAAGCGATCGATGCCGCCGGAGGGCTTACGGCCGAGGCGGATGTGACAGGGCTTAATCGTGCGTCCAAGATCACAGATGGTCAAAAGATCCATGTGCCGACGGTAGGGGAGCAACAAGCGACTGCGGCGGTCGGCGGGGCTGAAAGCGGAGCCTCCACGACTCCTGGTGCGGGGTCTTCGTCGGGGCTCGTGAACATCAATACGGCAAGTGCGGCGGAGCTGCAGACGCTTTCGGGCATCGGGCCTTCTATGGCCCAATCGATTATCGACGAACGGACGCAAAACGGGGCCTTTGCCTCGGTCGATGACCTTATGCGTGTATCGGGGATCGGTGAGAAGAAGCTCGCCAAAATTAAAGATTGCATCTGCGTATGAGTGCGACCGAGCGCGAGCATGTGATGCCACCGCGTCCATTGATGCCGTGGACGATGGCCCTTTGTGCCGGCTTGTGTGCGAGCTGTGGCTTGGTACTTAGCGTGACAGCCGATGTGCTGCTGGGAGAGCGGGCGGCGCCCGTCACATTGCTTATGGTCATTCCCGTTGCGGCTGCGGCGTGCATCGTATTAGCTCGGTCCTGTATGCGTCTTGTGCGGTGGAGGCGATGGTTGTATGCCGCGGCTCTCGGCCTTGTGGCGGGAGCGGTCGTGTCCGCGGGCTGGGCGATAGGGGCGCTGCGTGTATCGAGGGCACTGGATAATCGGGCTGTGAGCAGTCTCGAATTTGTTGTGCGGGGCGATCCGTCCATCAATGACGGTGTGTATTCCTACACCTGCGATGCGTATGCAGGCGAAAAGCGTTTGGGGCAGGTACGGCTGTCGTGTGATCGTGAGCTCGGTGCCGGTTCGCATGTACGTGCTATCGGTCGAATTTCGCGGTTTGAGAATGATGCGTATGGGCGCTCACGCGTGCTTCGGGGCGAGCTTCGAAAGGTTAAAGTCGTCCGTTTGGTATCGGTTGACGAGGGCTCTCTGGGGCCGTTGCTTTGGCTTCGAAACGAGCTCCTTGCCGTTATCGCGCCCGCGACCGATCCGGCGCGCTCGCTCATTGCCGGCGTTGTCTGTGGACGCTCGTCCGAGCTGCGCGCCCAGCCGGCGGGCGATTGGTTTTCGGTAACGGGCACCGCACATCTCATCGCCGTCTCGGGCAGCCATCTTGCCATCGTGGGGTTTGTGATTGAGAGCGCCCTGCAAAAGTCACGCCTCTCTCGTGGGCTGCAGCGGGGGCTGTTGGTGCTGGCCCTTGCTACCTATGCCGTCTTTACGGGCGCCTCGCCCTCGGCCGTGCGCGCGTGTTGCATGGTGGCGGCGACGCTTGTTGCCAACGGCTCCGGACGTCGTCGGCATGGCCTCTCGGCCCTATTTTTGACCATGGCAATCTTTGTGCTGCTGCGGCCGACGGTATTGTTCGAAATGGGTTTTCAGCTTTCGTGCGCCAGTGTTTTTGCCATCCTTTGTTTTTGCCCCTACGCTACCTACGCCTTGGGCGAGCTGGGTGTGCCATCGGGTGTCGCCAGCGTTTTGTCTGTCACGTTGTGCTCACAACTCGCGACACTTCCCGTAACCATTCCCGCATTTGGGACGTTTTCGCTCATTGCCCCGCTTGCAAATGCCGTGATCGGTCCAGTGATAAGCGTGCTGCTCGCATCGTCGGTTGTGCTGGCACCCTGCTTTCTTGTTCCGCTTTTGCGTCACGGGGCGCTCGTGGTACCCATGATTGTCGCTCGCTGCGCCCTGTTCTTTGAGCAGCTCTTTGCGGCCGTTCCGGGTGCATCCGTAAGCGTGCCGCCCGATACGCCCTTGGTATACGTGGTGCCGTTTGTGCTGGCGGTCCTCTTGGTCTGGTGGCCACGCCCCCGCACGCGGACCATGGCAGTGGGGCTGCTGTGTTTGATGCTTGCAGCGGGTGTTCCGTATGTCTATTGGGATCGATGCGCGCCGCCTTCGGTGACGGTCCTCGATGTTGGCCAGGCCGATGCGATTCTGGTTCGTCAGGGTAGCGCCGTGGCGCTCGTCGACTGTGGGCTCGATGAGCGCGTGGTGTCGGCGTTGGTTCGCAATAACGTCCACCATATCGACGTCGTCTTCGTGACGCATTGGGATGAAGACCATTGGGGCGGCCTTCCCGACGTGCTCGATCAGTTTTCGGTTGGTACCATTGCGGTTGCAGCCGATGCGCTGGACGGTGCGCCTGCTGAGGTCCTGAATCGCCCCGGCGTAATGTATCGGCAGGTGGCTCGTGGAGACGCGGTCGATATCGGCGCATTTCGGGCTCGCGTGATGTGGCCGTTTGACACGGTAGATGGCGAGGGCAATGAGGACTCGCTTGTCTTGCTGCTCTCCTATGCTCAGGAAGGCAAGAGCCTGCGCGTACTTCTCACCGGTGATGCCGAGCTCGACCAAGAACGAGAATTCGTGCAGGAGGTGGGGGATATCGATGTCCTTAAACTTGGGCATCACGGCTCCAAGGTTTCAGCCGATGGTGAGTTGCTGGACGTCCTGAAGCCCGAGCTTTCCCTCGCGAGCGCGGGCGAGGGCAACCGCTACGGCCATCCGTCCGATGCCTGCATCGATGCCGTGAAGGAAGCGGGCGGCGTGTTCGCGTGCACCATCGAACACGGCGACATTACAGTCACGCCGACTGCGAATGGCTTTGCGATGCGATGCCAGAGACCGTGACGACGTCGTTGGCGTGTGGTGAGCCCCTGGGCTAGAATGGCACGGTACGAACACGAGAGCCTGCGGGAGGGGAGCGCGATGTCCGAAACCGGTCTGTTGCCGGCATATCTGATCGTCGGTACCGACGGAGTCAAACGCGACCACGCCGTCTCGCGTATGAAGGCGCGTCTGGAAAAGACGGGCATGGTCGAGTTCAACCTCGACGAGCGCGATATGACCAAAGACCCCGATATCGAGTCGATTATCGGATCGCTCAACACCTTTCCTATGGGCAGCGAGTTTCGCCTGGTAATCCTTGACGGCTGCTCAAAACTCGCCAAAGCGATCTCTGAGCCGCTTGTCGAGTATCTGGCGAGTCCCAGTCCCACGACGGTTTGCCTCATAATCGCCGATTCGCTTGCCAAGAACACGCGCCTGTACAAGGCGATCGCCAATATTGACAAGAAGGCCGTGATCGATTGTTCGGGAACTAAGCGTTGGGAGCTCCCGCGCCGCGTGCAGCAGATGGCGACGCAGCACGGAAAGTCCATCTCGACGGCGGCCGCCGAGGAGCTCGTTTCGCGCTCGGGTGAGAACACCCGCATGCTCGATAACGACTTGGCCAAGCTTGCCCAGATGGTCGAGGGGCCGCAAATTGAGCTTGCCGATGTGGAGCGCTGGATCGTGCGCACGGCCGAAGTCCAGCCCTGGGACTTTCTCAATGCGGTCTCGGCCCGTGACATGCGCCGCTCGCTTGAGCTCTTCAATCTACTGCCCGCCAAGAGCTACGTGTGGACTTACACATTGCTGTGCGGGCGTATTCGCGAGCTTATCGTTGCCAAGGCGCTCGATGCGCGTGGGCAGGGGCGTGAGCTCGCCGCGACACTCAAGCTTCAGGCCTGGCAGGTCAAGAATCACCTGACCTGGGCTCGTCGTTTTTCGATGACCGAGCTCGTTGCTGCGCTCGAGGGCGCGGTCGATGTGGAGCTCGCACTGAAGGGTTCGGCTGATTCGGAGACCGCGCTTTTGCTCTGGATTACGAACATCTTGAGAAAATCGTGATGATACCTGCCTATTTGACAAATTCGTTCTATCCCTTTGAGGGGGAGCGTGCTATAGTAGGCGCTTGCATGACCTCACCGTGTCTCAGAGGTGTCATACATTTTTTGCAAGGAACTCGAAAGGAACTCCAGAAGTGGCAAACATCAAGTCTCAGAAGAAGCGTATCCGCACCAATGAGGCAGCTCGCATGCGTAACAAGGCTGTCAAGTCCGAGCTCAAGACGCTGACCAAGCACGTCCAGTCCGCCGTCGCCGAGGGCGACGCCGAGAAGGCCCAGGCTGCCCTCAAGACCGTCACCAAGCGTCTCGACATGGCTGCCGCTAAGCATGTCATCCACAAGAACCAGGCTTCCAACCGCAAGTCCGGTCTTGCCAAGCTCGTGAACAGCATCAACGCTTAAGTTGTAAATTTCACACCACACAGATTACGCGCATAAATGGAGCCTGTTTTATGGAACAGGCTCCATTTTTTGTACCGCTCGGGTAAGATAGTCCGCATGAATACTTCAATTGACATTTCCCACATCCGTAACTTCTCGATCGTTGCGCATATCGACCATGGCAAGTCCACGATCAGTGACCGCATCCTCGAGCTCACCCATACCGTCGATGAGCGCGACATGGAGTCGCAGCTGCTTGACACGATGGACATCGAGCGCGAGCGCGGCATCACGATCAAGTCCAATGCCGTCCGCGTGTCCTATGACGCCGACGACGGCGAGACGTATCAGTTCAACCTGATCGATACGCCGGGCCATGTGGACTTCACCTATGAGGTCTCGCGTTCGCTTGCCGCTTGCGAGGGTGCGGTGCTCGTCGTGGACGCCACTCAGGGTGTCGAGGCGCAGACCGTTTCCAACGCGACGCTCGCCATGAACGCCAACCTGGATATCGTGCCCGCCATCAACAAGATTGACCTGCCGTCGGCACACCCCGACGAGGTTAAGACCGAGATCGAGGATGACCTGGCGATCCCTGCCGACGATGCCGTATGCGTATCGGGCAAGACCGGCGAGGGCATTCACGATCTGCTGGAGTCTATTGTCTTTTTGATCTCGCCGCCCAAGGGCGATGCAAACGCGCCGCTCAAGGCGCTCATCCTGGACTCGTATTTCGATGAGTACCGCGGCGTCGTTGCCACGGTCCGTGTCTTTGACGGCTCCATCAAGAAGGGCGATACCCTGCGCATGATGCAGGCCGAGGGCGACTTTTTGGTCGATGGCGTGGGCGTCAAGCGTCCCGCCGAGACCCCGGTCGATGCGCTGACGGTCGGCGAGGTGGGCTACGTGGTCACGGGTCTGAAGGACCCCGAGGCCGTTCGCGTGGGCGATACCCTTACGTGGGCGTCGAATCCCTGCCCCGAGCCGCTTCCCGGCTACCGCGAGGCCAAGCCCATGGTCTATACGGGCCTGTTCCCGATCGATAACAAGGACTACGAGAACCTGCGTGACGCGCTCGATAAGCTGCACGTCAACGACCCGTCGTTGGTGTGGGAGCCCGAGACCTCGGTGGCTCTCGGCTTTGGTTTCCGCGTGGGCTTCTTGGGCCTGCTGCATATGGAGGTCGTCAAGGAGCGCCTGGAGCGCGAGTTCAATCTGGACCTGATCGCCACGAGCCCCTCGGTGGACTACCACGTCTACAAGACCGACGGCGAGATGATTGATGTTCGCAGCCCGCAGGATCTGCCCGAGGCTACGCGCATCGAGCGCATTGAGGAGCCTTACCTCAAGGCCAAGATTATCTGCCCGCCCGAGTATACGGGTGCCGTCATGCAGCTCGCTATCGAGCATCGCGGCGTTACGACCGACATGATCCACCTGACGAGCAAATCGGTCGAGATGCGCTTCGACATGCCGCTCGCCGAGCTCATCCTGGACTTCTTCGATCAGCTCAAGAGCCGTACCAAGGGCTATGCTTCGCTCGACTACGAGTTCAACGAGTACCGTCCCTCCGAGCTCGTCAAGCTCGATATCCTGCTTTCGGGCGACGAGGTGGACGCGCTTTCGTTTATCGTGCACAAGGATAAGGCCTATGGCCTGGCCCGTGGCCTGTGCGACAAGCTCAAGGAAATCATTCCGCGTCAGCTGTTCGAGGTGCCTATTCAGGGCGCCATCGGCAACAAGATCATCGCCCGCTCCACCGTCAAGGCGCGCCGCAAGGATGTTTTGGCCAAGTGCTATGGTGGCGATATCTCGCGTAAGCGCAAGCTACTCGAGAAGCAGAAAGAGGGCAAGAAGCGCATGAAGGCCATTGGTTCGGTCGAGGTCCCGCAGGAGGCCTTTATGGCGATCCTCAAGGTAGACGAGTAAGTCCATGGCGCTTTCTGAATGCAGCAAGCGGTTGCTTGGCGCCTATGCCGAGCAGCCGTTCCTTATGGCTCCCATGGCGGGCGTAACCGATCCCGCCTATCGCATCATGTGCCGCCGCCGCGGTGCCCATCTTGCCTATAGCGAGATGGTGAGCGTGGCGGGTCTTGCCTATGCCAGCAATAAGACGTGGCGTCTGGTGCTGCCTGCCGATGAGGAGCAGCAGATCTGCGTGCAGCTCTTTGGCTCCAAGCCCGATCAGTTTGCGAGTGCCGTCGCTGCCGTCGAGGAACGCGTGGGCGATCGCCTGTCATTGATTGATATCAACATGGCCTGCCCGGCTCGCAAGGTCGTCACCAAGGGCGAGGGCTCGGCGCTTATGCGCACTCCCGATCTGGCCGAGCAGATCGTCGAGGCTGCGGTGGGCGCGGCGCATGTGCCCGTGACCGTAAAGATTCGCAAGGGCTTTTACGCCGAAGACCGCAATGCCGCGACGTTTGCCCAGATGCTCGAGGGGGCAGGGGCAGCTGCGGTGGCGGTGCACGGCCGCTGTGCCACGCAGCTCTATACGGGCCAGGCCGATTGGTCGGTCGTCGATGAGGTGGCCGACGCCGTCGAGATTCCCGTTATCGGTTCGGGCGACGTGTTCTCGGCCGAGGACGCGGCGGAACGCCTACGCAACTCGGGCGCCAGCGCCGTGTTCATCGCGCGCGGTATCTATGGCAACCCCTGGGTGTTCGGCGATGCTCGCGCCCTTGCGCTTGATGGCACGCCGGTGCCGGTGCGTAGCTCGGTCGAGCGACTGGGCGCCCTGCGCGAGCACCTGACGCTCACGCACGAGCTGTTGCCGCTCATGTCGCGTGCCCGTACGTACGCGAGTTGGTATTTAAAGGGCATGCCCCATGCTGCGGCCTGGCGCGCCCAGGTGGTGCGCTGCTCCACGTACGAGGAGTTCATGGCGCTGGTCGATGAGATCGAGCGCGATGTGGTGGCCTGCGAGGCTGCCCTTGCCGCCGGCGAATCGGTGCCCCCTCATCCGCTGGAGGCTTAAGGGTGGCCGTTACCGCGCTGTACGTGCACGTGCCGTTTTGCGCTCAAAAATGCCGCTATTGCGACTTTGACTCGAGCAGTTTTGCTCCGTACGACCTGAGCGCTGCGCTCGATGCCTATTTTGAGCAGTTGTATGCGCGCCTTGATGCCTTTGGAGACGTCGGGGCGCTTGCGCAGATCCGTACCGTCTATGTTGGCGGCGGCACGCCGTCGCTGGCGGGGGAGCGTCTGGTAGAACTCGCCCGGCGTATCTCTGCGTGGTGCAAGCCCGTTGAGTTTACCTGCGAAGCCAATCCTGAGTCGCTGACCGCCGAGCTTACCGCTGCGTTTGCCAAGGTTGGTGTCACACGCGTCTCTCTGGGCGTGCAAACGCTCGATAACGCCGAACTTACCGCCATCGGTCGCATTCACGATGCCGATCGGGCGCTCGCTGCCATCACGATGGTTAAGGACGCAGGGCTCGATGTGTCCTGCGACCTGATGTGTGGCCTTCCCGGGCAGACCGCCCTAAGCTGGCAGCGCACGCTCGATGGCGTGTTGGCGGCGGCGCCGCATCATGTGTCGGTGTACCCGCTCACGCTCGAGGAGGGTACGCCGCTCTACCGCATGGCGTGTCGCGACGAGTCGCTCGAGCCCGACGAGGATTTTCAGGCTGCATGCATGGATGTGGCGCGTGAGCGCCTGGGTACGGCCGGCTATCACCCGTATGAGGTGGCAAGCTACGCGCTCGAGGGCCATGAGTGTGCCCATAATATTGCCTATTGGACCGGACAGGGCTATCTGGGCTTGGGTCGCTCTGCCGCCGGTATGCTCGACGCCGAGGATTTCGATTGCCTGGCCGGGCTGCTTCCCGACGTGCCCGCTCGCGGCGATGCATATCGCGTGCGCTTGGTGCAACGCGACGATGCCGCGACGACGTTTGATGCCGAGTATCTGTCGCGGCGCGAGGCTGCGGCCGAGGATTTGATGCTCGCCTGCCGCATGACGCGTGGCATTGGGCCCGACCTGTTGGTTCGCTCGGCAAACGTGATCGCTGCAGATGAGTTGGCGGCGACCTGTGACCGTGCGCTCGAGTTGGGCCTTGCCACTTGGGTGCCCGATGGCGTTGAGGGGCTTGCGGAGCGCGTCGCCTCGAAAGACGTTATCGCAGGTCGCGTCCGTGCTCGTTTGGCGCCCAGCCACTTGGGCTGGCTCGATGGAAATGTGCTGTTCGAGCTGTTTTGGGGTCTAGCCTAGGCCGCTCGGGTAGAATTACCGCAATATATACGCTGCTGTGAGCAGGAGGTTGCCGCGCATGGCGACGATGAACGAAAAAGATTACTACGAGATTTTGGGTGTCTCCAAGGACGCCACCTCGCGTGATATACAGAAGGCCTTCCAGCAAAAGGCCCGCAAGCTCCATCCGGACGTCAACAAAGAACCGGATGCCGAGGAAAAGTTCAAAGAGGTTTCCGAGGCCTATGCCGTGCTTTCGGACGAGCAGAAGCGTGCGCGCTATGATGCCATGCGCTCGGGCAATCCCTTTGCGGGCGCACCTTCGGCCTCGCCCTACGGTGGCGGCTATGCCGGCGGCGCCGGGTACGGCAATCCCTTTGAGGGCGGTTTTCCCTTTGGCGGCGCTTGGGGCCAGCCGCGTCGCGGGCGGGCGGCCTACAATCCCGAAAGCGGTGCCAACGTGGTTGTCGACATTAAGCTCGATGCCAAGGAGGCCAAGGGCGGTGCCCGCAAAACCGTTCGCTACACGCGATTCGATACGTGCGGACACTGCGGCGGCTCGGGATCTGTCTCCTCCGAGCATGCCCATACCTGCCCAAGCTGCGGCGGGCGCGGCCATATCGATGTGGACCTGTCCTTCCTGTTTGGCGCCGGCACGTTTCAGTCGGTTTGCCCCGAGTGCGGTGGCTCGGGCAAGGTCGTAGCCGATCCGTGCCCCGATTGCGGCGGCAGCGGCCGTACCCGCGTGACCTCCGAGCAAACGATTGAGTTTCCTGCCGGCACGCACGACGGCGACGAGGTTCGCATTAGCGGCATGGGCCATGCCGGTACCAATGGCGCCACGGGTGGTGACCTGGTCGGTCGCGCCCATGTGGAGGCCGAGCGCCTGGAGGGCAAGGCCCGTACCGGCTTTTACCTGATGGGCATCGTCGCGCCGTTTTTGGTGCTGTCGGCCATCTCGGGCGTGTTCTCGGCCTTTGCCGTGATGTGTTTTATTCCGTTTGCCATGGGCCTGTTCATGGTGCTCTCGGATGGGGTACTTCACCGTAGCCTGCTGTGGTGGAAGCGTGGCGCGATGCAGTTCGCCAACGGTTTCGCCAACGGCTTCATGTTCGCGCTTGTGTCGGTGTGGTTTGCGAGCTGCTCGCAGCGCGCGATGCTTTCGCCCTACGGGATGCAATAACATCAAACCCTCTGTTTGCGGTCGGCCCTGCATGGGTATAGGACGCACTGTGACAATATTGAAAGTCGGAAGGATTCGGTCGTGTCGGAAAATAGGGATTACTACGAGGTACTTGGCGTCGATAAGGATGCCGACGCGCGGACCATTAAGCGCGCGTTTCTTAAGAAAGCCCGTACGGTACACCCGGATGTTTCGGACGACCCCGAGGCCGAGGCCAAGTTCAAGGAGCTTAACGAGGCTTATTCTGTCCTTTCCGATGAGCAGAAGCGTGCCAATTACGATCGCTTTGGTACCGCCGATGGCCCTGGTGGCTCCGGCTATGTCGATATCAACGATATCTTTGGCGGTATGGGCATGGATGACCTGTTCTCGTCATTCTTTGGCGGCGGCGCCGGCGGTGGTGCCCGCAGCCGGCGCGAGCGCCGTCGCGGTCGCGATATGGCCATCTCGCTTTCGGTGACGCTCGAGGAAGCTGCGCTTGGCTGTAAAAAGACGATCAGCTATGACCGCCTTGCTCCCTGCGAGGATTGCAACGGTACGGGCAAGGCTGACGGTGCGACCGAAAAGCAGTGCAGCCGCTGCCACGGCACGGGCTATGTCACCACGGTCCAGCGCTCTTTTTTGGGCCAGGTCCAGTCCTCTTCGCCTTGCCCCGACTGCCACGGCGAGGGCACGGTCATCGATCATCCCTGCGAGACTTGCGACGGTCAGGGCCGCACACCTTCGCACGAAAAGATTGACATCGATATTCCCGCCGGCGTCTCGACCGGTCGCCAGCTGCGCGTGAGCGGCTTTGGCGAGGCCGGTCTTCGTGGCGAGCCCTCGGGCGACCTGATCGTCAACGTGCGTGTCGCCGATCACGAGCGCTTTAAGCGCAATGGCGACGACCTGTACCTGGTGAGCGATATCTCCATCGCGCAGGCCGCGCTCGGCTGCGAGATCGAGGTCGAGGGCATTATGCCCGAGGAGGTTGTCAAGGTGTGCGTCCCTGCCGGTACGCAGTATGGCGACACCGTCAGCGTCAACAACTTTGGCATGCCGCGCATCGGCGGTGGCGGCTCACGTGGTCGACTGATCGTGCAGCTGCGCGTGGTCGTTCCCACGAACCTTTCCAACAAGCAGCGCGAGCTGCTCCGCGCTTTTGCCGACGAGATGGGCGATGACGTCGCTTCCGGCAAGAAGTCGGTAACCGATCGTATCAAGAGCGCCCTCGACGATATCCTCGATTAAGGAGCCCGCTTGCTCGCACCCCATATTTCCGTCGTCAACCTTGGCTGCCGCGTCAACCGGGTTGAGTCCGACCGTATTACTGCCGATCTTATGCGCCAAGGCTTTGCGATGGTGGAGCCCCAGGATGCCGACCTGATCGTCATCAATACCTGCGCCGTGACGGGCGAGGCCGAGGCCAAGACTCGCAAGGCCGTCCGCCATGCGCTGTCATATCCAGGTGAGCCCTACGTGGTTGTGACCGGCTGCGTCGTCAACTTGCATCCCGAAGAGCTACTAGAGCTTTCGGACCGTGTGATTGCCGAGCCGTCGAAAATCGATGTCGCCGAGCGGGTCTGCGAGGTGCTGGGTGTCGAATCCGATAGTGTGGCCGCCTGCAGCGACAGCGATGTGGTCGATGCCCTGGGGCGCTCGCGTCTGGGCGTGAAGATCCAAGACGGCTGCAATCATCGTTGCACCTATTGCATTGTGTGGAAGGCGCGTGGCCCCGAGCGTTCCGTGCCCGTCGAGTCCGTGCTCGAGCAGGTGCGCGAGGCCCAGGAGGCCGGCGTGCCCGAGGTGGTTCTGACTGGCGTGAACCTGGGCGCCTATGACGGCAAGAGCGCGACTGACGAACACGTGGAGATCGATGAGCTGCTCGAGGCCATTATGGAGCGCACTACGATTGCCCACGTGCGCATTTCCTCAGTGGAGCCCATGGACATCTCCGAGCGCCTGCTCAAGGTGATGGCGCGCTATCCGCAGCGTATCGCGCCGTTCTTGCATCTTCCCGTGCAGTCCGGCTGTACGGCGACCCTGCATCGCATGGGTCGTCCCTATAGCGCGGAGGCCTTTGAGGACACGGTACGCATGATTCGTACCAATCTGCCCCAGGCGTCACTTTCTTGCGACGTCATCGTCGGCTTCCCCGGCGAGACGGACGAGGAGTTCGAGGAGTCGCTGGCGTTGTGCCGTCGCGTGGGCTTTTCGCGCATGCACGTCTTCCGCTATAGCAAGCGTCCCGGCACGCTTGCGGCCGATATGCCCGATCAGGTACCGCCCGAGATTATGGCCGAACGCAGCCGCCGCATGCGTGCCGCCGCTCAGGAGCTTGCGATTGCCGATGCCCGCCGTCGCGTGGGCACGGTCGAGCGTGCGGTGCTCGAGTATGGCGACAACCTGACGCTCGGTTCGTTCCATCACGCCCGTCTTGACGATGTCTGCGGGCTCAAGGCCCCGTGCCTGCTCGATGTTGCTATCATCGGAGTCGACGATTCCGGCTTAGTCCATGCTCGCAGGGAGGTCCATGGAAGCCTCTAAGATTAGACTTACCGTTCCCGAGGGGATTGACCCCTCGCGCGTCTTGGGCGCCGGCGACGCTGTCCTTCGCGCGGTCGAAGACTTGGTTCGCGCCCATGTGGTTGCGCGCGGTGACCAGATTGCCGTGAGCGGCGACCCGGACGAGGTCGAACTCGTGGCGCGTTTTTTCGAACACGCTTTTCGTGAGGCGGCTGCCGGTCGCACGCTGTCTGCCGATGACGTCTCGCGTTGTTTGGCTGTCCTGCGCGATGGCGAGCACGACGCCTCATCGCTGCGCGATGACGTGCTGCTTTCGTATCGCGGCCGCGTCATTCGTCCCAAGACGCTCGGCCAAAAGCGCTATGTTGACGCTATCCGCTCGCATACCATCACGTTTGGCCTGGGCCCCGCCGGCACCGGTAAGACCTATCTAGCCATGGCGCTCGCCGTCGCCGCGCTTAAGCGCCACGAGGTGGGTCGCCTGGTCCTTACGCGGCCCGTTGTCGAGGCGGGGGAGAATTTGGGCTTTTTGCCCGGCACCCTCGAGGAAAAGATCGACCCTTACATGCGGCCGCTCTACGATGCCCTGTTTGACATGATGGATCGTGAGCGTACCGATGAGCTCATGGAGCGTGGCGTGATCGAGATTGCCCCGCTCGCCTACATGCGCGGCCGAACTCTGAGCGACGCTTTCGTGGTACTCGACGAGGCGCAAAACACGACGCCTGAGCAGATGAAGATGTTCCTGACGCGCCTCGGCTTTAACTCCAAGTTTGTGATTACCGGTGATCTGAGCCAGCGCGATCTGGTGGGTCGTCGCGGCGGCCTGACCGATGTCGAGAAGATTTTGGGCCGTGTCGACGATGTGGCATTTTCTCATCTGGAGCGCGCTGATGTGGTGCGCCATGCCCTGGTGGGCAGGATCGTCGAGGCCTATGATGCGTATGATGACGTGCGTGAGCAGCGCTCGCGCGACCGAAAGGAGTCCCGTTGAGTGTATTGATCAGCAACGATGCCGAGCTCGATACGCTGCTCGACGCGCAGGAGGTTGAGCACATCTGCCAGTTCGTGCTTGCCGCCGAGGACGTTGAGCGTGAAGTCGAGATTTCCCTTTCGTATGTCGACGAGGACGAGATGCACGAGCTCAACCACGAGTGGCGCGGTATCGACCGTACCACCGATGTGCTCTCGTTTGAGTGCGATTCTGCCTTTGACGAGGACATTCCCGCCGACGAGACGATCGAGCTCGGCGATATTATCTTGGCGCCGCAGGTTATCGCTCGCCAGGCTCCCGGTTTTAGTAACAGTCCCGCCGACGAGTGCCGGTTGATGCTCGTGCACGGTATGCTGCACCTGCTGGGCTATGACCACATTGAGGATGATGAGGCCGAGGTCATGGAGGCTCGTGAGGATGCCATCCTGCGCGATCTGGCGCTCGAGCGCGGGGAGGACCCCAAGTTGGTCCACGTCGGTCCCATCACCAACCATGCCCACGACTAGGAGCCGTCTATGATTCCCGGATCGAACAAGGACCATCCATCCTTTTTAAAGTCGTTCTCCTACGCCATGGAGGGCTTTGTCACCGCCGTTAAAACCGAGCGTAACATTAAGGTCATGCTCGTGGCGGGCGTGTGTACCGTCATTGCCGGCTGCATTGTCGGCCTCGACATTGCCGAGTGGGCCACGGTTATCATCTGCAGTGGCCTGGTGATTCACGGCGAGCTGTGCAATACCGCTATGGAGGCGATCGTCGACCTGGCGACCCAGGAACTTCATCCGCTGGCGAAACGCGCCAAGGATATCGCCGCCGCTTCCGTGTACGTTCTTTCCATCACCGCCGCAATCGTGGGCCTGCTGGTCTTTGCTCACGCGCTTGGCTTTATTTAGAAAGGGATTCCCATGTCCGATAATACGCAGCCTACCGATGAGGTTCTGGACGACGAGGTTCTGGAAGAGGTCGAGGAATTCGATCCGTTTGAGGGTATGAGCGACGAGGAGCTCGATGCCCTATGTGACGAGGACGAGACGTCTCTGGGCTTTGGCGATGTGGAGCCCGGTTTCCGCAGCGGCTTTGTGGCCCTGGTCGGTCGTCCCAACGCCGGTAAGTCCACGCTGCTCAACGCCTGCTATGGCAAAAAGGTCGCCATTACCTCGCCGGTGGCCCAGACGACTCGCCGCCGCATGCGCGCCGTGGTTAACCGTCCCGGCTACCAGCTGGTCTTTGTCGATACCCCGGGTATTCATAAGCCCAAGGACGGTTTGGGCTCCGAGCTCAACAAAAGCGCCCTGTTCGAGCTCAACGACGTTGACGTTGTCGCGTTTTTGATTGATGCCACCAAGCCCATCGGCAGGGGAGACGCCTGGGTTGCCGAGCGCGTCAGATGCGCCCGCTGCAAGAAGGTCTTGGTGCTCACCAAGGCCGATGAGGCCGACCCCGCGCAGGTTATGGAGCAGCTCAAGGCAGCGCATGAGCTTATGGAATACGACGACGAGATCGTGACCTCGTCGGTGAAGAACTTCAACGTCGATGCCTTCATCGAGACCGTTGCGCACTTTTTGCCCGAGGGCCCGCGTTGGTTCCCCGAAGACATGGGTACCGATGCTTCCGACGAGACGCTTGTTGCCGAGTTTGTGCGCGAGAAGGTCTTGCGCCGCACCCGCGACGAGATCCCGCACTCCGTTGGCGTGATCTGCGATGCGCTCGAGCAGACCAAGAAGGTGCTGCGCGTGCACGCCACCATTTACGTCGAGCGCGAGGGTCAAAAGGGCATCATCATCGGCAAGGGGGGCGAGATGATCAAGCATATCGGTATCGACGCCCGTCGCGATCTTGAGCGCATCTTTGGCATGCAGGTCTTTTTGGAGCTGGACGTGAAGGTCAAGGCCGGCTGGCGTGACGACGAGGCCCAGATTCGCCGATTTGGGTATAACGCCGAGGACTAAGGGCGCTCGGCACGCATGGCAGGCTCCCGGACATATCGCACAAAAGTGCTCGTTCTCGACAAGACCAAGCTCAAGGAAACCGATCTGATCTTGACGATGCTTGACGAGCGAGGCCGCCAGGTGCGTGCCGTGGCAAAGGGCGCGCGCAAGCCTGGCGGTCGCTTGGCGGCGCGCTGCGAACTGTTCTGCACGGTGGATATGCTGCTCGCGCACGGACGCTCGCTCGACATCGTGTCGCAGGCCGAGTTGTTGGAGGCTCCCCTTGGCGCCGCCCCCGATTACGAGGCGACCTGTGCGGCGAGTGCGATTGCCGAGGTCGCGCGCGTATGTTCGTTTGAGGATGCCGAGGATCCGTTTACCTTTGCCATTTCCTCGCGCGCCTTAGAACTTGTGGGCGGCGGTCTCGATACGGCGCACATGGACCTCCTGGTAGCCGCCTTTGTCTTTAAGCTGCTGTCGCATATCGGGTATCGTCCCGATTTTTCTGCCTGTGTTTCGTGCGGCGACCCTATGCTGTCGTATTTTTCGCCCCAGGCCGGCGGGCTCATGTGCGGGTCGTGCGCGTCGAGCGTTCCCGGTGCCGAGCTCGTGTCGACCGGCGAGGTCGCCTGGCTGCGCGCCCTTATGGGCATGACCTTCGACGAGCTTATGGATCAAAAGATCGACCCGCATACTGCGGCGTTTTTGCTCGGGCTTTCGCATGTCTGGGCGGCAACGCATACCGATCAACGGCTCCGTGCGATGGAATTCATGTTGGGTCGGTGATGATGCGCAGGCACAGGCTGCTTGTGGTAACATACCGACCTGTTGGTACCTCGACCTTGGTTGCTCGCTCCACCGGCGGCTTCCCAGTCCGAGGCGAATCGAGTCGCCCGTGGGCGACGTAAAACGAAAGGTGAAACAATGACTGTTTCCAAAGAGCGCAAGGCGGAGCTGACTGCCCAGTTCGGTAACACCCCGGTCGACACCGGTAACCCCAAGGTTCAGGTTGCCATCCTGTCCGAGCGCATCAAGGAGCTGACCGAGCACATGAAGTCCCACCAGAAGGACTTCCACACCCGTCGTGGTCTGCTTATGCTCGTCGGCCGTCGTCGTCGTCTTCTCTCCTACATCAAGAAGAACGACATCGTCGAGTACCGTGAGCTGATCAAGGCTCTGGGCATCCGCGACAACATCCAGTAGGATTTGTACATGCTAAGAGCGTCCTGCGCAGCGGGGCGCTCTTTTTGTGTAAGGGCGTGAACAATCACGCTCTGAAGCGTGGCGGGGGCAGGGGGCCCGCGTCACATGAGAAGCCCGCAGGCAAGGGGCCTGTGGGGTAAAGGAGAACAATGACACTCGTATCCAAGACCTTTGAGCTGTACGGCAAGACCTACACCTTTGAGTCCGGCGAGCTTGCCAAGCAGGCCACCGGTGCTTGTCTGGTCAAGCAGGGCGATACCACGATGCTCGACACCGTGGTCGTCTCCAAGGAGCGTAAGAACTACGACTTCTTCCCGCTGACCGTCGACTTCAACGAGAAGATGTACGCCGCCGGCCGCATCCCGGGTGGCTACCTCAAGCGTGAGGGCCGTCCCAGCGAGAAGGCCACGCTCACGGCCCGTATGATCGACCGCCCGATCCGCCCGAGCTTCCCGGACGGCTTCCGCAACGAGGTACACATCGTCGCTACCTCTCTCGTCGCCGACCAGGTCAACCCCTTCGACGTCATCAACGTCATGGGTGCTTCTCTGGCCATGACGCTCGGCGGCGTGCCCTTCGAGGGCCCGCTTGCCTGCGTGCGCATCGGCCGCAACGTGGAGACCGGCGAGTTTATCGTCAACCCCACCTATGAGGAGCGCGAGAACTCCGACCTGGACCTGGAGCTGGGCGGCTCTGCCGACTTCATCTCGATGGTTGAGGCCGGCGCCGAGGAGATCTCCGAGGACGACATGCTCGCCGCCATGAAGTTTGGCCAGGAGGCTCTCGCTGCTTTCTGCCAGGCTCAGGACGAGTTCGTCGCCGAGTGGGAGCAGGTCAACGGCGCCATCGTCAAGAAGGAGTACCCGCTCGACCAGCCCGTCGAGGAGGTCCAGAAGCGCATCTTTGCCCACTACGACGAGATGGCTGCTGCCCTGCGCGACGCCGACAAGCTCTCCCGTATCGGCAAGGTCGAGGCTCTGAAGGAGTCCATCCGTGCCGAGTTCACCGAGGAGGAGCAGGCCGCTTGGGAGCGCGAGATCCCCGTGGCGCTCAAGAAGCTCGAGAAGAAGGCCATGCGCACCATGGTCGTCGAGACCGGCGAGCGCATCGACGGCCGTGCTGCCGACGAGATCCGTCCCATCATGGTGAAGGATAACTACCTGCCGCTCGTTCATGGCTCCGGCCTGTTCCAGCGCGGCCAGACCCAGGTGCTCTCCGTCCTGTCGCTCGGCATGCTCAACGAGGGCCAGCGCCTGGATACCATCGAGCCCACCGAGGGCAAGCGCTACATGCACCACTACAACTTCCCGCCGTTCTGCACCGGCGAGACCGGCCGCATGGGCAGCCCCAAGCGCCGCGAGATCGGCCATGGCAACCTGGCCGAGCGCGCTCTGCTTCCGGTGCTTCCCGACGAGAACGAGTTCCCCTACGCCATCCGCGTCGTCTCCGAGGTCATGGAGTCCAACGGCTCCTCTTCGATGGCTTCGACCTGCGGTTCCACGCTCGCCCTTATGGACGGCGGCGTGCCCATTAAGCGCCCGGTCTCCGGTATCGCCATGGGCCTGATCCAGGAGGAGGGCAAGACCGTGGTCCTGTCCGATATCCAGGGTCTCGAGGACTTCCTGGGCGACATGGACTTTAAGGTCACCGGTACCACCGAGGGCATCACCGCCCTGCAGATGGACAACAAGGCCACTGGTCTTACCTTCGATATTTTGGCCCGCGCCCTGCAGCAGGCCAAGGAGGGTCGTGCCTTTATCCTGCAGAAGATGCTCGATGTGATCCCCGAGTCGCGCCACACCACGCGCAGCACTGCTCCGCGCATCGTCTCCATTCAGGTCCCGACCGATAAGATTCGCGACGTCATCGGCTCCGGCGGCAAGGTCATCCGCGGTATCCAGGACGAGACCGGCGCTTCGGTCGACATCCAGGAGGATGGCACCGTCTTTGTCGGTGGCACCGGCGAGTCCGTCGACCTGGCTGTCGAGCGCATCAAGCTCATCATCAAGGTTCCCGAGCCGGGCGAGGAGTACACCGGTCGCGTGGTCTCCATCCAGCCCTTCGGCGCCTTCGTCAACCTGCTGCCCGGTAAGGACGGCCTGCTGCACATCTCCCGCGTCGCCAAGGGCCGCGTGGAGAAGGTCGAGGATGTCCTCAACGTGGGCGACGAGGTCAAAGTTGTCGTTATCGAGGTCGACGATCGCGGTAAGATCTCGCTCGATCGTCTTGACAAGCCCGAGGCCCCGGCTCGCGCCGAGGGTGCCTCTGAGGGCGACGGCGAGCACTTCCAGCGCCGTGAGCGTCCGCGTCGCGAGCGCTCCGAGCGCAGCGATCGTCCGCGCCGTCCCGGTGACAACGGAGGCCGCAAGCCCCGCCGTCACCACGACGCCGAGTAACAGCTACACATAAGCAGCTCAACAAGGGCGACTCCGGACAGGGGTCGCCCTTTTGCTTGCGCCCGGGAGGGACGCATATGAAGTTTCCTGCTCTACAGTCCTGCGCAAGACGGAAAGCACATTAAGTGCTTTCCT
>JAXXEN010000036.1:0-3689 GCA_037237765.1 Collinsella sp.
GAACACCCAACGACTAGGCATGAAAAAGGCAAGGCATAAACCTTCTGGTCATGCCTTGCCTTTTGAATGACAAATTATCGCTCTGGACGGCGCGCAGCATCGACCGAGCGGCGGAACCTCTAGAGCAAGGTAACGCTAAAGCTGCGCTTGTCCGTCTCGCCGGGAGCCAAGGTGATGGTGTTGACCTTGTGCTCAAAGACGTCGTCCTCGGTGTCCGTGGTGGTATGACCGGTCCAGGGCTCGAGCGCCACAAACGGGGCGTCGTTGGCGGCAGACCACACGCCGATGTACTTAAAGCCCTCAAAGTCGATCTTGACGCCGTGGCCCGACTTGCGGCCGCGCAGCGTGAGCGTGGAGCCCGGGGTATCGGTGAACATGATGGCGTCGTTATCGAAGCTGCGGTGCGTGATGGGCAGCACGTCCGAGTTATCGGGAGCCTTGTAGCTACCCTCGAACGTCATGAGGCCATCGGGCGTGATGATGGGGGCCTCGTTGGTCCAAGCCTCGGTAAATGCCAGCTCGTAATCCTCGAACGCCTCGTCCTCGGCACCGGGAGCAGGTACGTTAAATGCGGGGTGGCCGCCCACCGAGAACGGCAGGTCCACGTCGCCGGTATTGGTGACGGCAAAGGTCTGGGTAAGTGTGGCGTCACCAGTCAGGGCATAGGTCATGTTGAGCTTAAAGTGGAACGGAAAGGCCTTGAGCGACTCGGGCGTGTCGGTGATCTCGTACGTTACCGAGGAGCCGTCCTCCGAAACCTCGACCAGCTTGTGCTCGACGATGCGCGCGAGGCCGTGGCGCGGCATCTCGCAGGTGCCAGCCGCAGACGTCGCCGTGTTGTTGCGCAGCGAGCCCACAATGGGGAACAGGATGGGCGCATGCTTGCCCCAAAAGGCGGGGTCGCCCTGCCACAGATACTCGTTGCCGTTGAGGGCAAGGCTCGTGAGCTGGGCGCCCATGGAATCGATGGCCGCGGTGAGGCTGCCGCGCTTGATGGTAGTGACGGTAGACATGCTACTTCCTCCAAAAGTAAACAATAGTGTCGAGGGCTATTGTCCCACTCTTGGCGGCGGGGTTGAGCGACAGGCGCAGTTATTGAGCAATAGCGTAAAGGTCAAACCCGCCCTGCGGAGTGCTATCGACCGTATCGGGCGCCTGCGAGTTAAAGCTCACGGGAACCATGCGCTTTGAGGCGCGGAAGCGCGTGCCGTCGGTGGCGACGGGCGGTTCGTCGACGGTGAGCTCGTAGTCGCCGGGCTTGAGCTCGATGCCGTCACCAGCGGAATTGACGTATTGATACTCGTCAATCGTCTGCCCTTTGAGCGTACGCCCCACGATGTGGATGAGCATTTGGCTGTCGCCACGCGCGATGTCCCACATCGCGCCGTCCTTGACCTCGACCGACACATGTACCGAGCGCGTGCGGCCGAGCGATTGCTCGACAGACATCTCGACCTTGGCGGCGTCTTTTCGCTGCTGCTCGACATGGCTCCAGACGTTTCCAATTACCGAGCATGCGATAACGCCGGCCATAAAGGCGATAAGGATGGGGCCGAGCGGCGAGCGACGTCCTGCATCTTCCTCGCGAGACAGATTGGGGCGGCGTGTGGGCGCGGGCGCCTGGGCACCCTGCGAGGGCACGTCGAGAATGCTGAAGGATGCCGTGCTGTCGGGATCGATAGTGTGGCGCGGCTGCGGGGTCTTTGCCGGCGAGATCGACATGTCGGCTGGCTCGCCGAGCGTGGCCGTAGCGTCGGCCTTGGCCTCGTCTGCCTCGGCCTGGGCCCAGGCTTGTTCGAAGGTCAGGGGCTCGACGGGGTCGGAGGCAGCGTCCGAGTCGGCGGCGACGTCGTTGCCGATCCCGTCCTCGTCGCTCGACACGTCACGCGGCGTGGGCTCGTCCCACTCCTCGTCCGGAGCCTCGCCCTCGCTATACCACCATTCAAAGTTATCGATATCCATACGGGGCGCCCCTTAGGCCTCGCAAATAAACACTTGCTAGCCTTATACCCCCAGACGGCACCGAAGCTCACCCGCGCCGGACACGAAAACCGTCACAACATTCGACGTTTTTCCTCGTTTTCGAGATTTTCATCGAATGTTGTGACGGTTTGGGCGGCAGCCACGCCGCGAATGTGACAAAGGGACTGCCCCTTCGTCACATTCTGTTAGAGTTTCAGGGATTGAATCCCGCTTATTCATGCGACATTGGAGTGACAACCTTGACCGCCGCAACCACGCAAAAAAGTAAGTCAACCGCCGCCGCGCTCTCCCCCGCGCGCACCAAGCTCTGCCTGGCGCTGCTCGTGTTGTTAGGCTTTTCGCTCGGCTGCTCCGAGTTCGTGGTCATCGGCATCGAAAGTGACTTGGCGACGGAACTCGGCGTATCGCTTGCCACCGCAGGCCAACTTATTAGCGTGTTCGCACTGATCTACGCTATCTCGACGCCGGTGCTCGCGCTCAGCACGGGGCGTTTTCGCCGCTACCAGCTGCTCGTGTGCTACAGCATCGTCTTTGTGCTCGGCAACCTGGTCATGGCGTTGGCGCCCAACTTCCAGGTGCTGTTCATCTCGCGCATCATCCTGGGCTCCGTCTCGGGCGCACTGCTCGCCGTGGGCGTGACGTACATCCCCGAGCTTCTGTCTCCGCAGCAAACTTCGCTTGCCATCTCGGTGGTATATGGTGCGTTTTCCGTGGCAATGGTCTTTGTCACTTCGATCGGCAAGTTTGTGGCCGACACGCTCGACTGGCACGTGGCCATGTACGGCACGCTGACCTTTGCCGTTCTGATCTGCGGAGCGCTCGTGATGTTTATGCCGCGCGCTGGGCAAACCGACGAGCCCGCCACCTTTCGCGAGCAGGCGGGGCTGCTACGCGAGCCGAGCATCATCACCGGTATGCTCATCTTCTTGTTTGGCGTGGGGTCGGTCTATGTGTTCTACGGCTACGTGACGCCCTATCTGGAGCAGGTGTTGGGTATGGGCACGGTCGAAGCCAGCACCACGCTCATGGCCTACGGCGTGTTCTGCCTGGTTTCGAACATCCTGGGCGGATGGATTGACGCGCGCTTTGGCATGAAGGCACTGCTGGTTACGTTTGTGCTGCAGGCAGCGGCATTGTTTGGGCTGTTTGCCGTGGGCGCTGCCATGCCGCTCGCACTTGTCTTTGTCTTTAGCCTGGCGATGCTCATGTACCTGTTCTCGGTGTCGTGCATCACGCACTTTATGGACGTGGCTCGCAGCCGCCATCCCAAATCGATGGTGCTCGCGAGCTCGGTAGAACCCATGGCGTTTAATGTCGGCATTTCGTTTGGCACCGCGGTGGGCGGTGCCGTGGTAAGCGGAGCTGGCATTGCATATGTAGGCGCAGTGGGTGCCGCGTTCTCGCTTGTGGCCTGGGTGCTTACGCTGGTGACGATTAAGCTGGCACGTTGGGAGCGTCGCCGTCAATCAGCACGGCCCCGGATGCAGGCATAGGGGCGAACATAGCCCAAGGTGGCGAGCAACCGGTGAAAACCGTCCCATACAAGTAGTGTTTATCCGCCTGGAAGCTTCAGCAGTGCAATTTCATGTACTTCAGATACACGCTTTTCCACGATTTCGTGTATCCGAAGTACACGAAATGCGCGTGGGGTAATCAGAACCACCCTTAAAAAGGGTGGTTTGCTCTTAGGGTATAACCCACGGGCC
>JAXXEN010000048.1:0-30569 GCA_037237765.1 Collinsella sp.
TGCCGATGGTCTCACCTAGGCATCAGCGAATTTGCGAAAGATTATTGACGGTGCCGTAAAGACACGAATGGTTGCTATATTATCGCACTTCCATACAGACATTTAAAGCTTAGAAAAGCACCAGTCAGCATGCAGTCAAAAAGAGGCGCTCCTGCAACGGAGCGCCTCAACAGACTCTATGCGAAAGGCCTAGCGGCACCGATTACCCGACCTGGAGCATTGACCGAACGCTCGGTCACACCGATCCCCGGCCACGAATCGATAATTCGACCGTTTCCGATATAGATTCCAATATGGCCCTGGTAGTAGACCACATCTCCCCTCTGCAAAGCAGAGGTGCTAACCGGCATAAACGTGTTGTTGCGATACCAGTTCATGGAGTTGTAGGTTTGCTCGGGCAGCCAACGATGGTTATAGGGGTTATACCAACCCATATCCATGCCTGTCGCATACAGACATTGCAGTACCAAGCCCGAGCAATCAACCGCATCCCCCGGCCAAGAAGACCAAGGCTCAATATAACGCGTCCCAATATATTCCCGAGCACGCTGGACGAACGCATTGATGCAATCCTGTCTTGAAGCGTTATAAGGAATTCGAGAAGGCGAGACATACGTGAAATAACCGGTGCAATACGAAGGAAGCTATACGCTATTGCAACTAACCTTTGGATAAGATCCCGGAGTCTGATACCCCATATAACGATAGGTCTCAAAATACGAATCAGACGTAGAGCCTGGTGCAGAAGCGCCCTTGGGGACAATCTTTACCTGTAAAGCCTGAACAGGAATGCCAAGCTTCGTGGTGCCCGCCGGTGATCCATTTTTAGTCCAGCCAAGCCATCCGTAATTTGACACATGGACGCGATACCAGACATCAAAGTAATTCGAAACGTCGCCAGTCAAGTTAATCTTCACGGCTTGGATTTGTTGTCCCTGTCCAACGGTTCCCGCTGTGGCCCCATCTGAGACAGCAGATTGCCAGCCGATATTGGATACGTGGGCGGAATACGAAATGCCACCGTTCATGGAGATTTCGGAAAGCGAAAGCTGCATGGCCTCCATCGCACGGTTCTGTCCAACTGTTCCGGCAACACCGCCATTGCCGACAGGCGCTTGCCAGCCAAGACCGGAGCAATTCGCCTTTGCAGATAGCTCGGGAAGCTGGATCAACGCAGCATGGTCTTGAATGGGAGCGTCGGACGAACCCTTGGCAATCAACTTAATTTGAATTGCCTCGGCTTGCTTAGACAGCCCGACGGTGCCGGCTACAGCGTCATTTTTAGCCCAGCCAAGCCAGCCATAATCCGCCGCATGGATACGGTAGTAAATATCGTATTTTGAAGCGTCGTTGCCGGTCAGCCTTAATTTGACCGCCTGAATTGCGAGGCCCTTGCCAACAGTGCCAGCATAGGAAGCACCCGAGACGTATGGCTGCCAACCGATATTCGCAACATGTGCCGACACTTCAACTGAGGCATCGATGCCTTGCGTCGCAACATACAACGCCTGCAGGGAACGAGACATACCCGTCTGGCCCACGGTTTCACCGTTACCAACGGGAGCCAGCCAGCCCGCAGAAGCAACGTGTGCCTGAGATACAAGACCGATTCCAGACGTTTCGATAAATGCATTGGCAGAGGAGCCAGGCGAAGACTGGCCCTTATTTACAAGTGCAACATCGATGCAGCGCAAACCGGAAGAACCACCAGAAACGCCACATGCCTGACCATTTGACGTCCAGCCTGTCCAGCCCTTACCGGAATCGTATGCTCGATACCAGATGTCATAATTGGCAGCGAACCGGCCACTCAGCGAAATTATTATCGCTTTTATGGGTGCGCCGGATACCGCCTTGGCAGCGCCGCCATCCGATACAGAAGCACCCCAGCCTGAATATGCATCCATAACGGCATAGGAAATTGACCCGCCATCAGTTTGGCCAGCAACGCTTAAGGCAATAGAGCTCAGCAGTTTAGCGCCCTTGCCTCCGATCGTGGCCTTTTGACCGGAAAATGAGCCAAGACTCTCCCCAGAAACGGCGGAACCGGAAACCGTAACGGCGTCAAGATCGCCGATAAAAACCTTGCTCGAAGAGCCGGGAGCTGCTCCACCTTTCTCCACAAGGATTACCTTAACTGCTTCGATAGCCCTGCCTTTACCGGCAGAACCAGCGGCAGCTCCATTGCAAGCCCAATCAAGCCAGCCTATACCTGACACATGAGCACAATACCAGACGTCATATTTTTCAGCTGCCTCACCGGTTAGACGAATCTGGACGGCTTCGAGACGCTGAGACTTACCAGTCGTTCCACAGCGCCCCTCAGACCACTGCTGCCAGCCGACATTAGAAACATGGCCACGAAGCTCAATGGAGCCCGAGTGACCATACCAGTCAAGCTGGGCTTCAAGAGCTTCCATGGAAAGGCCCCTACCAGTTGTCCCCGCAACAGATCCGCCGCCTACGGGAGACATCCAGCCAATATTCGATGTATGCGAGCGAACGGAAATCGAAGCGGGATCATCGCTACGGTTCTTAAAAGGACAGGTAGTGTCGCCCGGGGCGGGGTCGCCCTTGGGCAGGACCGCGACCTGGACGGCCTGGACGGCGCGGCCGTAGCCCGCCGAGCCGGCGTCGGCGCCGTCGCACGCCCAGCCCAGCCAGCCGAACTCCGCGGAGTGGACGCGGTACCAGACGGTGTAGCGGGCCGACAGGTCCGCGGACAGCCTGACCCTCAGGGCCTCGACGGCGCGGGACTGGCCGGTGGTGCCGGCGGTGCCGCCGTTGCCGACGGCGGCCTGCCAGCCGACGTTCGAGACGTGGGCCTCGACGGATATTGCGTTTGCAAGCTGCTCTTGAGAGGCTGTTCCATCCACTTCGAGTGAGATTTTGAGTGCCTCGAGATTAAGGCCCCTACCCGTCGTTCCGGCAACCTTACCCGAACTAACTGGATCCATCCAGCCGATATTCTGCACATGGGCAGAAACACTTACGTTTTTGACGGTCAGCTGATTGCTTACGGCAGAATCGTCAGCAACGACCTCACTTCTACCTTCGGATGAACCCTGTTGCGTGTCTTGAGACTCGTTAACAACAGGGGACGCATTCAACTCATGCCCCTCAGAGTCTGAACCATCATCAATAGCGTTCGAGTCCTCAGAATTCAAGTTAGTTGAGTCAGTAGATCCGTTAACTGAATAATCAGCATATGCAGCAGTCACGGTCCACGATTGGCTCATGAGCAACACGGCAGCCATGAGAATGGAAACGGACATATCAAAGAGACGTCTCACGATTCCACCTTCCTTCATCTATAGACGAACCTACTTAAGGACAACCGCTTGGGCTCCTCGTTGCGAGTATAACGAAGCGATGCGTTGGGCGGAGTTAGAGACATAGCCAGCGAGTGAATCAGCAATGTAAACGGTACCCAGGGAACGATTAAAGCCCCTAAGAACGACGGTATGGGAATTGGTATAGGTTCGATAGACCCTTCCGCCATAGGCCTGGGTCGCATAGCAACTTCCCAAGTTTTGCATACCAATCGTTGACCAGATAATAACGGGATGCCCGGCTTCCAAATAGGAATAAAGATCATAGAAACCAGTGCCCGTGACGTCATACGCCCGCAAACTGCTTCCACGACTAATCAAAAAAGAATTAGCCGTGTTGGTCAAGCCGGGAGCGGATATGCAGTTTCCGTTCGAAGCACTATGCGGATTACCCCAAAACGCCGTCACAAAGTCCCAGTTGCTCTGAGGCATATACGCATCTGCAATAACGGTTTTGCCCAGCCCAAATCCGTAATAGTTAAGCGCATTAGTCAATGCAACGGACTCGCAACCAGTCGGAAGCTCAGGATTCTGAATTGTACAAGGAACGTTGAGGACAACCGAATTCGGATGCAAGGGTCGATCCCTGTACGCGCCCTCCGTGGGGCCCGGTGCCGCCGAGCCCTTCGCGAGGATGCGGACCTGGAGCGCCTCGACGCGGTAGCCGATGCCGGTCGTGCCGGCGCGGGCGCCGTCGCTGGCCCAGCCGAGCCAGCCGTAGTCCTGCACGTAGGCGCGGTACCACACGTCGTAGTACTCGGAGAGGCCCCCGGTCAGGCGCATCTTGACGCACTCGACCGCCCTGCCCTGGCCGGTGGTGCCGGCCACGGCGCCGCCCGATACCTCGTCCTGCCAGCCGACGCCGGAGACGTGGGCGCTGTAGGACAGGCCGCCGGAGACCGGCGAGGAGACCTCGGCCGTGATCGCCTCGACGGCGCGGGACTGCCCGGTGGTGCCGGCGGTGCCGCCGTTGCCGACGGCGGCCTGCCAGCCGACGCCCGAGACGTGGGCCCTGAGGCTGAGCGAGGGGACGGAGAGCTCGGCGGGGGCGCCCGACGAGGGGGCGTCGCCGCCCTTCTCGACGAGGACGACCTGGAGCGCCTCAGCCTGGACGCCGAGGCCCTCGGTGCCCGCGGCCTCGCCGTCCTTGGCCCAGCCGAGCCAGCCGTAGCCCGCCGCGTGGACGCGGTACCAGACGTCGTAGGAATCGGAGACGGGGCCGGAGAGGGACACCCTCACGGCCTGGACGGCGCGGCCCTGCCCCACCGTGCCGGCGTAGGAGGGGGCGGAGGCGGCGTCCTGCCAGCCGATGCCGGCCACGTGGGCCGCGACGGAGACGGAGCTCCCCTCGCCCGCCCCCTCGAGGGAGGCGCGCACCGCCTGGAGCGCGAGGCCCCTGCCGGTCGTGCCGACGTCCTCGCCGCCGCCCACCGCCTGCAGCCAGCCGCGCTCCGCGACATGGCCCTGCAGGACGAGCGCCGGACCGGAAGCGGCGCCGGAGACGAAGGCCCCCTCGGTCGGGCCGGGGGCGGCGCCGCCCTTCGCGACGAGGGCGACCTGGACTGCGGTGAGGCCCGAGGCGCCCGACTCGACGCCGGAGGGCTCACCGGAGCTCGCCCAGCCGGTCCAGCCGCGCGCGGAGTCACAGGAACGGTACCAGACGTCGTAGCGCTCCGCGAGGCCGCCGGACAGCCCGAAGCGGACGGCCTTGAGCTGCAGCCCGCCGCCCGAGGCGCCTAGCTGCGCCCCGTCGGAGCTGGGCTCCCCCTGCCAGCCGGAGCCGAGCAGGAGGCCGCGGTAGCTGACCGACCCGTCGGACTCGAGGTTGTCGACGGTCGCGGCGACGGAGCCCAGCACGGGGCCGCCCTCGGAGCCGAGCGTCAGGACCCCGCCGGAGAACGACGAGCCCGCCGGCGAGCCGGAGACGGAGAGAGCCGAGCCGGACAGGCGCTCACCGGCGCCGCGGAAGGCGCCGCCGGCCGGGCCCGGCGCGGCGCCGCCCTTGGGGACGAGCACGACCTGGACGGCCTGGACGGCCTTCGCCAGGCCCACCGTGCCCGCGGACGCGCCGTCCTTAGCCCAGCCGAGCCAACCGTAGTCGGAGCAGTGCACGCGGTACCACACGTCGTAGGACGAGGCGGCCTCACCGGAGAGCCTGAACTGGAGCGCCTCGACCGCCAGGGAGCGCCCGGTGGTGCCGGCGGCGCCCGAGGTCCAGCCCTGCCAGCCGACGTTCGAGACGTGGGCCCTCACCTCGAGGGGGGAGGAGCCGTGCCCGTACCAGGACACGGAGCCCGAGAGGGCCTCGAGGGCGCGGCCCTGCCCGGTGGTGCCGGCCACGGCGCCGTCCGAGACGGCGCCCTGCCAGCCGATGCCGGCGACGTGGGCGCGGTAGGAGACCGAGGGGGGCTCGGAGGACCTGTCGACGAAGGGCGTGGAGGTGTCGCCCGGGGCGGGGTCGCCCTTGGGCAGGACCGCGACCTGGACGGCCTGGACGGCGCGGCCGTAGCCCGCCGAGCCGGCGTCGGCGCCGTCGCACGCCCAGCCCAGCCAGCCGAACTCCGCGGAGTGGACGCGGTACCAGACGGTGTAGCGGGCCGACAGGTCCGCGGACAGCCTGACCCTCAGGGCCTCGACGGCGCGGGACTGGCCGGTGGTGCCGGCGGTGCCGCCGTTGCCGACGGCGGCCTGCCAGCCGACGTTCGAGACGTGGGCCTCGACGGATATGGCGTCGGCGCCGAGGGGCTCGCCGGTCGAGGCGTCGGACAGGACGAGGCGCAGCGCCTCGAGGGGGAGCCCCCTGCCGGTCGTGCCGGCGGTCTCGCCGCCGGCGACGGCGCCCATCCAGCCGATATTGGAGACGTGGGCGGAATAGGACAGCGAGACGGCAGTGGCCCCATCGGACTGCGCGGCCTCCGCCTGGCCCCCGTCGGCCTGGGCGGTTTCGGCCTGGGCGCCGGACTCCCCGCCGGCGGGCTGCGCCTCGCCGGGGAGCGGCTGCGCGTCGCCCGAGGCGGCGGGGGCGGCGTAGGCCGCGGGCCCGCACAGGGCCAGGGCGGCCGCGAGCGCGAGGACGGCGGCGGCCCCGGAAACTCGTTTCATGGAGCGTCTCATGGAAAATCCCCCTAATCTAGCAACGGTTTAGAGTCTACTAGATTGGGGGGACGTGGGCCAAGCCGGATGGACTATTTGCCATTTGGCCAATGAGTGTTTACCGACGGCTGAAAGCAGCGTGGCTCAAAAATCAGTGCCCACCCAAAACTCTTTTAAACGAAGGACTCTCACTGTCAATCAAACTGTTCCCTATTGCATAAACAAGATCACTTGCCTCGTCTTTTGAGAAGCAGTCAGTATCTTCCATTTGCTTCAGCTGTTCATAAATACTGTCAAGGAATTCCTTCTTCGATAGGCTCTTATCGAATAACAGGCCTTTGTTCCCTTTTCGCATTGCGCTAATTCCAGCGTTTCTAATGAAGTAAAAGCAATTACGAATATCGCTTTCATAAAGAAACACGTCGATAAAATCAGTCTCCAGCATGTCTTGCAACGGACCCGGATCACGAACGTAAAGAAACGATACCGCCTCTCCAGCAAGGAACCCATCAAAGGAATCGCAATAATCGCCGCGAAATAAGCCCGGCCGCATAGTCAAGCGATGTATGCACGGCTTTAATTTATTAATAAGTTCCCGATGGAATTCAACAGATAGGACATCCATAGACGGCCTCTCAATCCTTCACCTATCTAACGTTTCTAATAACTTCAACAAGCGGTGCCGCTAAACAAATAACTAAATAAGATCGCAGAAGCCATTGCCAAGAATACGCTTGCCAATGAACCCAGCAAATAAACCTCAGCGAAATCCTTGTCACTTTCCAGCTGCTTAAAGCGCGCGATACTTTTTGCAGTAAAAATAAATGCAATAGCCGAATATTGGTTCAGCAGGGAAAGCGCCGCGACAATCAGTCTTTCAAATATTCCAATCCACTTGCCTGAATGTGCGGTTGTCGTATCCGCCGACTGCTCAACACCCGGGTTTCGAAGAGATTGGAGCACCTTTGCAATAACAATGCTACAAGGGCGTCCACAAAAGCACAGTGTCGAAATCCAAGAGAGCTCCGCTCCACGAGCGCCCAAGAGATTCGAAGCAATTGGTCGCATGGCCCACAAATAGCAACATAGAACGCTCAATATGAGCAGAATTATAATGTGCAGCACTTGATCGGCCAGAAAACTACCGACCGGCGAAAGGTCAAGTCCTGCAAACGCTCTTCTCAGGCTGCCATCGATAATCCAATGTGAAAGGGCAAATACTGTAAAGGACGCAGCAATGGCGGTTGCACTCGCCTCAAACAGAAGAGCTACTGTTGCTGCGGCGCCGGCCGCGTAAACTAAGCAGTGCATGGCAAGGGCAATTCTGCTGTATTCCTTCTCGCCTGCCATCTTATTCGACTGAAAATAAAAGTCGAACAGCATATGAAACAGAAGGAAACACCCGAATACTCTCATGCCATCTCCAGCTCATTAAGGAAATGAACGGCGAAAGCAGCCAGCTCTCTTTCTCTTACAACATTCGCGAGTCTAAGGCTTTTCTCAAGCCCCTGCCTCGTCTTCCCCATCGCAACGCCCATTTGCCCCGCAAGCCCTACATGACTAGCCCTGATGCTATCTACGTTGAGGTTGAGCGAGCTGCCCAACGCCACTGGCGCGCAATCGATCGGATTGCTTTTAGCGCCATACTTTTTGCCTATACGTGTTTCGAAGAGCTCAGTATACCTTTTGCTCAAAGTCGCGTCTGTGCCCTCGTGCAGCATTAGCGGCCGCAGCAACTCAACAACCTCGCAGTAATTACGCTGCGACTCGTTTCTGCGATCGATTATTTCCAGACAGCCCGCCGCGCATAGCTCTTTCTCACGCGAAACACCCGAAGCATCAATGATCTTCAAATTACTGTACTTATCTTTTTCGGACGCAGCAATTGCTCTGCGTGCACGATGGTATGCCGACCCGTCTTGCTCCGTCGACAATGCAGACTGCATCCGAGTTTTCCATTCTCCAACTCCGATACCACCCCTAAGATCAACCGTCTGGACGAGTATCTTGATAAATCTATATGCCAAGAAAGCGCCAGCCGTACTACGAAATAGGCCCTGCAATTCATCGCCCGCACTAAACATAAGCGGCATTTCGAGCTCAGTTTTAAACAGCTCGTTTGTGCAGTCCATAGCGTTCGCAAGATCTTCCTGCGCGCTTTGCCTCCTACTGTCCGAAAGACATCTCGAATGTCTCATATCAACCATGAGGGCCGAATAGCTATTGTTCATCAGGCTTCCTTTCCTCATGGCGATTATAGCAACTATTTTAGTTGCATTCGCTCATTTGCAACGGTTTTAGTTTCTTTATGGCGGATGCAACTGAAATCGTTGCATTGTAATAGGCTATAATTCTTCCAAATCGCCTAGAGAAAGTGTTTGAATGCTGACCGTAATCGTGCCTACTTACAATGCCGAGCCGTATCTTTCTCAGGCTATAGGCAGTCTATTAAACGAAAACAAAATCGAGCTGGAGATCCTCGCCATCAACGACGGATCCACCGATAACTCGCTCGCCGTTATGCAAGAATTCGCTGCGCGCGACTCACGCGCTCGAGTGATCGATAAGGCAAACCAGGGTTACGGCGCAACCTGCAATCTGGGCATTCGCGAGGCAAAGGGCGACTGGATTGCCATCCTCGAGCCCGATGACTGGATCGAGCCCGGAATGTACTCCGACATGCTTGCCTTTGCCATGCGCGAATTTGGCGATCCGAACAAGCTCGATATTATCGAGACCCCGTATTGGATCATTCGCAACCCCGATACCCCCCAAGAGGTCAAACTACATTGCGCATATCGCGGTCGCATTAAACCGCCTCGGCAACCGTTCACCATTCACGACGCTCCACACCTGCTGGCCCATCATCCGTCCATTTGGTCGGCAATCTATCGTCGCGACTTCCTGATGCAAAACAATATCTGGTTTAAGGAAATCCCCGGTGCGGGCTGGGCCGACAATCCATTCCTTGTCGAAACGCTCTGCCAGGCAAAGGCGATCGCTTACTGGCCCAAGCCGTATTACTGCTACCGCGAGGAAACACCCGAAAAGGCAGCCGCCCTGGCCAAGCGTGATCCCCTGATGCCGTTTAATCGCTGGAACGACATGGTTGATATCCTTGAGCGGCTCAACGTCACCGACCCCGCCGTTTGGACACCGCAAATCACACGCGGCTTCACCTATATGGGCATCATGATTGAGCACACCGGAATTGAGGGGCACCCCGAAATCGAGCGGGCGATCCACAAGATGTTCGAACGCATGCCGCAAGAGCTGGTATTTGCCAATCCTCGCGTTACCCCCGCGGCCAAAAAGCTCTATGCCGAGTATATGGGCATCGCCGACCCTAAAATCAGCTACTGCGCGTACGCCAAGGACCTCGTGGGCGAGGGCTTGTATAACGTATGGAACAAGGGCCCCAAGCAGACTCTAAAAATGATCACATCGCACTTTGGTTCATACAACGCACGCGCTGGAAAATAGTCTGATGGGCAGCAAAGCAAGCAGAAATACCTCCATCGAAGCGCTGCGCCTGGTGGCGGTCGCTGGGATCGCCATATTCCACACGTTTCAGTGGACCTTCCAAGCCGTCTGCACCGGCCTACCGGAATACGCGCCGCTCGCTGTCTTCCCTTACTCCGGCGCGCTCGGCTTTATCAACCTGCTGGGCTGCTGGGCCAACGAGGTCTTTTTTATGATCTCGGGGTACTTCCTTATCCCTTCGGCAGTTCGCGCCCTCCAAAACGGGTCATCCGCACCGGACCTCGCTCGTAAATCGCTTGCGCGGTTAAAGAAGATCGTCTTGCCCACGCTCTTTTATTGCGCTGCCTGCCTGCTTATCTCGATGTACGTCTATCCCCTGCCCGAAATCTCGCTACACGAGATTGGCTGGCTTACGCTGGGCATCGAGTTTATCTGGGTCTACGCCGCCTCCGTATTGCTCGTCCCAGTGATTGCGTTGATACGACAGCGAATCGGCAGCATAAGGGCCCCGTTTGTCGTAGCACTCCTCGTGCTCGCAACATTTGGAATCAACTGCTACATCGCGGCGACGGTAAACGGAGCTGCCGGTGTCGTTTTGTGGCGCAAGCTCATGAGCGCCGTTACCTACCTGGTCGCGTTTATTGCAGCTGGAGAAATGCGGTTTGTCCTCGAATACCTCGGCAACGCATCCGGCTCTCAGAAATCCAAGATCGTGCTTATCGGACTTATTGCCGCCACCGTCACGCTCGAGCTCCTGCTATCGACAAACAGCCAGTACGACGCGCTCTGGAAGCTCTCCTACAAGTCAACTTCCGTCATATCCTTCATCTTAGCCGTTGCATCCGTTGCCGCCGCAGCGCTCCATCAGCCACGCCACGAAGTCCCAACTGCAGACAAGACAATCGTGACTCTCGCCGCAGGAACGCTCGCTTTCTACGCCGTACAGTCGTTCACCTGCAACGTCTGGCGACCCATCTTCGACAAAGCGATCTACACCATGGCGACAGGCATCCAAACGGGAGAGCCCCGTCCAGCCGCCGCCATTTTGCTCGGAATCCTTATGAGCCTTTGCCTCGCGCTTTCCCTGCTCCTCGTGGATATCGTGCGCAGGGCCGTAGTCGCGACCATCAAAGCCCACATGAAAGGCTAAGCGACCTTCTGACTCCTCAGACCACGAAGCGCGCTTACACCAGAAGCAAATAAAATCGCAAAGACAATCGCCCAGTTCTTGCAGCCAAATACCGGAATATGAACGATTGCATGGTCATGCATAACAACGAAATAACCCAGAACAACCACCAGAGGCAGCGCCATGAGCAGTGACTGGATCAACATCTTGCGACGACGACCACCTTGCGCTCCGCCCCGTATCGAGCAAACGAGCACAGCAATCCAAATCGCCAATACGGCAGCAAACGAAACAAGACAAACAACGTTCGAGATCATCGCATAACCAGCAGTTGAGCAAATGGCGAACAGCTGCGGGCTCATGCAATAAAACTCCTTCAAAATCTGAGGCCAGTCAGCCTGGGGCAACAGTGACGAAGTCCCATGCGCAGACCAAAGGCCCATCTCGCCCAGAACGTTCGAAAAGACCTCGTTCCAGCCCAGCACAAACGCCGCGACAACCCATTTCATCGCCCAGGTAAACACAAACGAAAACCCAAACCCAAAGAGCGCCTGCAGCATCGTGACGACGCAGCGCTTGGAGCGCTCACCCTTGGGCAGCACAATAAACGCGAAAAAGCAATGCAGGGCGACAACTGCGGCAGGAATCGTTAAAAAGACAAGAAACGAAAACACGGCACCCGTCGCAATCGACCAAAGGACAAGACGGCTTGTAAAAGCCCGTGCGTTCGGAGCCGACCCCAAACGAAGACTCATGCAAGACATCATGATGAGCGCAACAAAGAACGAGATGCACAGCAGTAGATCACCGATAAAATTAAAAAACAGATTGGTCGAGAACAACAGGATTGCAAGGAAACCCAACGTCAATGGTTTTGAAAACCGCTTCCGCAAGGCAACGTAAGCGCAAGCGGAGCCGGCAATCGCCAGAGCAGCTGCGGGCGCCACGACAACGTCGATACCGCCAATAAGCAGGCAGACATTCGTAAGTAGCTGCCATCCGTGCCAATACCGGTAGTACTGCTGGTGCGTAATCCCGCCGGCTTTCGTAACGTCATCGATCTCGGCAACAGCCATCGTCTTAAACGGAGAACCTTGGTCCTTTTGCTGTGCGACTTCAATGATAAAACGATTGTTATCAAAGCAAACAGGACCAGCTGCAACACGGTGGTCGTAGACATACATGTCAGACAACAGGGCAGAGGACTCCGAACCCTGCGCATGCGACTCGATAACGGGCCTCGGCAGGCAATTCGCCGCGGTATTGCTCAGGACAAATGCGGCCTGAAGAACCAAAAACAGCAACATGACCTTGACGGGAAGGCTATCGGCAAAGGAGGCTAAACGAGTTTTATTCACAGGGCATCCAAACAGAAAGATCGCGTCCACAGGAATCGGCACCTATGTAATACCACAATGCGCGCTTGCAATCTCACCACGCACGCACGTCAACTAGGCTTGTAGCAAACGTTCTTGGTGATTAGCGGAACATTACCCGCGGGCGCCCGCCTACGCTTACAATAGTCGTGTCCTATGGGACACGTTGTTTATTCCGCAGGGCCGAAATGCTGCCCACGCGAAAGGATATTCTCGTTCATGACTTCCACCCTTCCCGCTCCCATCGATAAGCTCGCCATCGTCGTCGTTACGTACAAGCGTCAGGAACTCCTGGCCAACTTGTTCGACTCCATGACCGAGCTCACGGCAACGCCCTGGCGCATCGTGATTGTCGATAACGAGAATTCGCGCGAGACCGAGGCCATGTGCACCGCATTCAACGAGCGCCTGGCCAACCTATGGGGCATCGACACCGATCAGCCCGATTCACAGGGTAACACCGACCGTGTCATCTACGCCCCGCAGCTCGAAAACGGCGGCGGTGCGGGTGGCTTCTCCGCCGGCACCAAATGCGCCTACGACCTGGGCGCCCAGTGGTTCTGGGTCATGGACGACGACGTGCTCGTCATCCCCGAAGGTATCGAGCGTCTTGCCAAGTGGACCGACCGCTACGATGTCATCCAGGGTTCGCGCCTGGACTTTGACGGCGGCGCCTTCTTTTGGCAGTACCAGCTCATCCTCTCGCTCGGCATCCCCAACCCTGTCGCCAAGTGGGACTTGGGCCCCGAGGGCTACCGCGCCATGAACCAGCTGTGCTTTGAGGGCGGCATGTTCTCACGCCGCGTAGTCGACAAGATCGGCCTGCCCGATGCGCGCTTCTTTATCTACGGCGACGATGCCTGCTACGGCTACGTAGCCAGCCAACACTTCCCCGCCGCCGTGGTCGCCGACGTGGTGCTCAAGCGCGCCCGCGCCGTCTCTAACTGGGATATCGCCGGCAAGCGCCAGCTCAACTCTACGAGCGACACCAACCGTTACTACATCATGCGCAACCGCGGTTATCTGGCCCGCTACATGCAGATTTACGGCGACTATCACCCCGTGCTGTTCCGTCTGGGCAACGTCGCGACCTTCTGCAAGGAGTTCATTCGCCTGGCTGCGGTCGATAAGTGCTTTAAGACCGGTATTCCGGCGCTGCGCCGAGGCATGAAGGACGCCCGCAAAATCGTCAAGGATCCCAACTGGAAGCCCATGCCGCCCCTGAAGGACGCGGAGTAACGGAAGCCGGAAACACCTCGGCGCTTAAAGCAGCTGGCACACCGTAGCCACATGCTGCCCATCAAAACCGAACCCCCAGCGCATGCGACCCACGCCGGGGCGCGGTACACGGATTTCGTCGATGCCGCCGCGCTCTATGTCGAGTAGCGACTGCACGGCCAGCAATTCCAGGCCCAACGCATCCACATCGGGGTCATACATCAAGTTAATCGTTATCAGCGGGCGCTCGTCCAGCATGCCAATCGTGTCTGCTACGTCGAACACAGCACCCGTAGGGAAAACCTGGATGTCCCAGCGACCCGCGCCACACTTTCGCCTCGAGGCAGGATTGGCATAGCCCGGCAAGCCAAAGCAGAGCCCCTGCAAGAGCAGATGATATGGCAGCGGCGTATCTAGGTCGGTCTCACCGATTCCCGCATCACCCAGGATGCGGCTTAGCGCCCGCCTCACCGCATCCTCATCCCCACGGCACAGCCCGTCGCGAAACGCATCGACGTCTCGAATGTCTTCGGCAGCGCACTCAAACCACTCAACAATCACTAGACGCAAGGCCTGTCGAAGCTCGTTATTGGGCAATCGCAAAGCACGGAGGCGATCGCCATGCTCTGGCTCCTCAGTCATATCCGTCGTAAGAAAACCGGACAGATATAGCGCTGTCCACATGCCATCGTCAGGCGAGACATCTGGCTCTGCAGTGCCCAAACAAAGCGGGACCTCAGCGCACCCATGGGCCTCGAGCAAATCAAAGAAGACCGAAAGGCGGTCGAGATTCCACCCGGCAACTACCCTACTCAGGCAATCGGCATATCCATACAGATCGGCACGCACAGGCGCCGTGCAGCCTCGGTCCAGAAAACCGATCACACGCTCTGGACTCGAGCAATAGGCCCTGCCAAACCGATACCCCTCGAGCCATTCACGCGCATCATCAAGGTATTCCTCGCGCCCAGCATGATTCAACAGAGCCTGGACCTCGGCATCCGAAAAGCCGAACCAACGGTCACACCAGGTCGAAAGCGGCGTCGTCAGACAATACGAGCAGCCATGCAAAGAAAGCGCCACTTCAGCAGGACGGGGACACTCCCCCATCAGACACGTCAGCCGCAACGAATCGCCCGCAGTGGCAATGGCCTCGAAAAGCACGCGATCAAATAGATCCGCCGAATCGGCGCCGGAAGCGCCCCTCGCGCTCGCACGGCCCAACCACGCCGCGTCGTACCCATCAACGAGCAATACAACCTGTTCATCGCAGGCCATCTCCAGCAGCTCTATGAGCACACCGAGCACCGAGTCAACCTCGTCCGCGCTCGCCACGCCGCGCGCGACGCGTTCGATGTGACGCACCTTATCTCGAGCTAAATCCGGAGCCCCCAAGAGCGCCAACAAGCGAGCGCACTCGCCCGAAAGGGCATCGCGCACGACGCCGGCAACAGCGGGGCCACGCCTCGTAGCGCCAGAAAAGTCCAGCGATATCACCGGATAGCAAGCATACTCATCCCGATAGCGCCCGCCGTTCGCATCCCAAATCTGAGCATCGGCAAACAAACGCTGACCAGCGCGACCGACCGCTGGACGCTCCAGAAAAGCCCTGAGCATCGACAAGTTCATGCTCTTGCCAAAACCCTCGGGTCGACAGCACACCACAACGGACGCGTCGCAGTCCAACACATCGGCAATAAACATGGTCTTGTCAACCAGCACGCAGCAACCAAGTGCCTCCGCATAGTCGTGTATGCCAATGGGCAAAACCGCATCGTCGGCACAGCCGATCAAGCGCACGCCAAAGCCAGCAGCACAATCAACATTTGCCTGTTCAGACACCAAAACGTTCCCCCTAAATCGCAGCACGATGCCAATTGTAATGACCGCATCGCATGTACCGATGTCGCCGCGCGAACATATCGGGCAACGGTAGCAACAAGAGGTATGAGGGGGCATAACTAATCGTTGCACAACAAAACGTGGCCCGATGCATTCGCACCGGACCCCGTCCCAACTCTTTAGTTATCTGGCAACCGAGAGGCTACTCCTCCGAGCCGTCCTCCCCAGAAGCTTTCTTCTGCTGATCGAGCTTATGCTTACCACTTACGATAGACGTAGCGCCCAGTGTGGCCAAGCTTGCACTGGCAAGGCTCGCCATAACGATAAGGTCGCCCGTCTTGGGCATGTTACCGCCAGATGACTTGGTCGTTGTAGTCGTCGTGGTTGTAGTGGTCACCGTCTTGGAGTCATTTTGCTCTTGGGCCTGGTTGTCAGCACCGCTCTTGTCGTCGTCTTCGGGCTGTTTCTTTTCGCCCTCGGTCTTGCTCTCGTCCTTCTTCTGTTCGGGCTTGTCGCCCTTCTCCTCAGAGCTAGAACCCTTATCGGATTCGGTCTTCTCGGAAGCCTTGTCCTTGGAGTCGCCCTTTGAGGCCTCGGTCTTTTCCGTGGAAACCTGATCAGAGTTGTCCTTGTTCTGGGCCGAGCCGTTATTGACGCCAGCCATCAGCGAAGAACCCAGCGTAGAACCAAGCTGCTCGGAGAAAGAGGGCTTCTTGTCCGGCGAAGCAACGGGAGCGTCCGGCGCTTTATTCGAGTCGTCCTTGGAAGCATCGGAATCAGGGGTTGCGTCAGAGCCGGAGCCGTTGTTAGAGCCGGTAGATGAGTTAGAGGTGTCAGCGCCGGTCGAACCAGAAGCGTCGCTGTCCGTATTGCCGGCAGAGCTTGAAGGCGAATCGCCCGCAGCAGAGCCGTTCGAATCGGAGCCGTTCGAGGTAGAGCCGTCGTTGGTAGTGCCACCAGCAGAGCCATTACCGTCAGCATCGGTCGAGGGCGCATCTATCCTGTCATCGTTGGCATCGTCACTCGAGTCGTCATTCGAATCAGGTGTCGGCGAGGGCGCCGGTGTGGGCTCGGGCTGCACGGGCGTCGCGGCGGCAGCCTCGTCCTCAGCGATATAAACCAAGCAGTCCTTTAGCTCGTTGCGGTAGCGGTTCTTCCAGCCCTCATGATACTGGGGTTGGCTCGAATACTTGGTCGCCACGTTATTGACCACGCTGTTGGAAAGCGCCGTCACAAACTCGCGATCGGACATATCGTTGGAAAGATTCGCCCAGCGGAAAAAGTCCCTGCAGCCACCAGTGCCGCACATGTTGGTAATGCTCCACACCATGCCCTTGACGCAGTCAGCGCGGCCCGAAATATCAATACCCAGGCCGCTCTTGAGCCACGCCTCGGTCACCGCATAGTACGAGTTGTACGCATAAGCATCTTGAAGTGCTGAGAACTCAACAGGATCGGTGTTGTAAGCACCCTGGAAGGCCTCCTGCGCAATACGGCCCAACTCGGTGAGCTGGCCGTTCTCGTACATGGCATTGCTCGTGTTGGAAATCTCGCTGCCGCGATCAATCGCATCCTTGAGCATGCTGTACTTGGCAGAATCGTAGTTGTAAACCTGCTTCATAAACGGAATGAGCGACCAGCGGCGATCAAACTGATAGTAACCCAGTGCGTTATAGCCGTCACCATACGAAAATCCCTGGTTGTAGTTACCATGGCTCTCGTACTTGGTAAAGTACTTCATCTCGGGAGTCACGTTGACAAACGAAACGCCCTGGACCGACCTCAGCACGCCCGAGAAGGACTGCTGGGTGTAGAGACCCTTATCGATATCGGTGGCATCCGAGGCAATGCCCGGCGTGGGCTCCTCGGCAGCGGCGGGTGCCGGCGCGGAAACGGCGCCAAACGAAAGCGCCAGCGTCAGGCCCGCGACAATAGCAGAATGCTTGGGCTGCATAAGATCCTCCCTGCATTGGTGTAGTTAAAGTTCAGTTTGCAAAGATAAAAGTAAGTATTGCAGCTCGCCCGTTGTTACACAACAACCCCTCGGTAAACGGCAACAACCCTCCGCGAAATCTTAAGGAATTAAACAAACTGGTCGTCGGGCGCCATCAAAAGCTCGCCGTATCGCTCCATCAGCCCGTCCCTCAACTGACAGAAAGCGGGGATATAGACGTTCAAGATGCGCTGAATCAAGTCTTGAGCGAGCTTGTTGTCGTAGATATGGACGTTCGTATTGCGGTCTCTGAGCATATCTAGCCAGGCCGCCTCATCAATAAAGTCGTAGAATCGGTACGACTCCTTCAAGATGGCACGAGGAGACCCCGACGCGGCAAGCGTGGCGCCTTCATACTCGAGCAGACGCTTAAGGAGCTTCCAGCTCAGTTCAAATTGAAGATTGAACTTATTAATCAATCCACTCTGAACAAAATCATTGTTGAGATCCTGATTGGGCGCATCCTCAAGATTCGCCAAGGCGCTGGCAAAGTTCTCATATTTTTTCATACAGAATCACACCATCCCTGGCAATTTCATCGAGCAATTGCTGCGATAAGGGCTCATCGAGATTGACGACATCTACATCTAAAAGAGTATCAAGATGTTCCTCGATCAAATATGAGAAACGGCCGAAATCCCGGCAACCTGCTACGGCGATGTCAATATCGCTCTTGGGCAAGTTGTCGCCTCGAGCACGAGAACCAAACAACACGACCTTCTCGGCGTCACATTCCCGAGCAAAAACTTCGATTTGCTTGTACACCTTGTCGAGAGATGCCATTTGCACCCCTACAGCTTAATGTCAAAGTTGATCTCGGGGACGGCGGCCAGGTCGGCCAGCGTTACGCCGTCGACGTACTTTTCGATCACGTCGTCCAGGCCGCGCCAGAACTTGACGGTCGAGCAAAGATCGCTGCGAGTGCAGCTGTTGTCGATGCCATCGCACGCCACTGGAGCCGTGCTGCCCTCGACGGCGCGCAGGATGTCGCCGGCACGCACCTCGGCTGGATCCTTGGCCATCATGTAGCCGCCGCCCTTGCCGCGCACGCTCTTAAGCAGGCCCGCCTTCATAAGCGGACGGACCAGCTGCTCCAAATACTTTTGCGAGATATGCTCGCGGTCGGCGACCTCGCGCAGGGCGATCTTGCCCTCGGCGTCACCAAGCGCTGCGATATAGATCATCAGTCGGAGGGCATAGCGGCCCTTGGAAGAAATGAGCATACCTACCCTCCCATCGTTGCTGGGACAACATAACCAGGTTTGTTTGCCCCAAATCTTAAGTAAATGGGACAAACACAACAGGTTATTTTGTCCCAGAATTTGAAAAGTCGAGTGGATTAGTCGGGTTTTCCCTTGACTAACGCCGAACCCATAGTAACTTTATTCCGAGAAGATTCCTAGGGTTTAGTACACCTATGAGTACACCATATACAGAGAGGGACAGCATGAGCGCAAATCCGCTGCTTTCCATCGAAGGTCTGACCGCCTCCGTGGACGAGAAGACCATCCTCCACAACGTCAACCTCAACGTCGCCGCCGGCGAGACCCACGTGTTGATGGGTCCCAACGGCGCTGGCAAGTCCACCCTCGGCCACCTGGTCATGGGCGACCCCATTTACACGGTCAACGACGGCCGCATCGTCTTTGACGGCCAGGACATCACCGAGCTCACCACCGACAAGCGCTCGCGCGCCGGCCTGTTCCTGAGCTTCCAGGCCCCGGTCGAGATCCCGGGCGTGCCGCTGTCGAGCTTTTTGCGCGCCAGCATCGCCGGCCGCCCCGGCCTGGAGATGAAGGGCAAGGAGTTCCGCCGTCGCGTCAAGGAGCTCGCGGCCGAGCTTAACATGGATACCGCCTACCTCAACCGCGAGCTGGGCGTGGGTTTCTCGGGCGGCGAGAAGAAGAAGGTCGAAATGCTCCAACTTCTGCTGCTGCAACCCAAACTCGCCATCCTGGACGAAACCGACTCCGGCCTGGACGTCGACGCCCTGTCCACCGTCAGCCACGGCATGGACGCGTACCGCAAGAGCTGCGACGGCTCCATGCTCATCATCACGCACAACACACGCATCTTGGAGCACCTGAATGTCGACCGCGTCCACGTTATGGTCAAGGGCCACATCGTGCGCGAGGGCGACGCTTCGCTGATCCCCTGGATCGATAAGAACGGTTTTGAGACCTTCGAGCGCGAGGCCGCCGAGCAGCGCGCCCAGGCCGAGGCCGCCGCTGCCGAGCAGCAGGCGTAAAGGGGCGACGCAATGACCAAGAACCGCACCGAGGTCGCGGACATCGACCGCAGCCTCTACGACTTCACCTATGGCGAGGAGGGATTCGAGCGCCTCGACGCCGGCATCACGCCCGACATCGTGCGCGAGATCAGCGCCAAGAAGGACGAACCGCAGTGGATGCTCGACCTGCGCCTCAAGTCCCTCGAGATTTTCAACCGCTTCCCGGATCCGACGTGGGGCCCCTCCATCGAGGGCTTGGACATGGACAACATCGTCACCTACGTCAAACCCAACACCGACCAAAAACACGACTGGGAGTCGGTGCCCGACGACATCAAGAACACCTTTGAGCGCCTGGGCATCCCCGAGGCCGAGCGCAGCTACCTGGCGGGCGTCGGCGCTCAGTACGACTCCGAGCTCGTCTACCACAACATGCAGGACACCGCGTCCAAGATGGGCATCGTCTACTCCGGCATCGAAGAGGCCCTGCACGACCCGCAGTGGGAGCCGCTCATCCACGAGAAGTTTATGACACTCATCCCGCCCACCGACCACAAGTTTGCGGCCCTGCATGGTGCCGTGTGGTCGGGCGGCTCGTTTGTCTACGTGCCCAAGGGCACCAAGCTCGACTTCCCGCTGCAGAGCTACTTCCGTCTCAACGCCAAGGGCGCCGGCCAGTTTGAGCACACGCTCATCATCGTCGAGGACGACGCTGACCTGCACTTTATCGAGGGCTGCTCCGCGCCCAAGTACAACGTGGCCAACCTCCACGCCGGCGCCGTCGAGCTCTTTGTGGGCAAGCGCGCGCACCTGCGCTACTCGACCATCGAGAACTGGTCCAAGAACATGTACAACCTCAACACCAAGCGTGCGCGCGTGGACGAGGATGGCGACATCGAGTGGATCAGCGGCTCCTTCGGCAGCCACGTGGGTTACCTCTACCCCATGAGCGTGCTCAACGGACGCCGCGCCCGCTCGAGCTTTACCGGCATTACCTTTGCCGGCGCCGGCCAGAACCTGGATACCGGCTGCAAGGTCGTGCTCAACGCGCCCGATACCTCGGCAACCGTCGAGACCAAGGGCATCTCCAAGAGCGGCGGCATCCAGACCTTCCGCAGCTCCATCGTGGCCACGCCCAAGGCCGAGGGTTCCAAGGCAACCGTGAGCTGCCAGTCGCTCATGCTCGACGACCAGAGCCGCTCCGACACCATCCCCGCCATGGACATCCGCGCCAAGAATGTCGACATCGGCCACGAGGCCACCATCGGCCGTATCGGCGACGATAAGGTGTTCTACCTGATGAGCCGCGGTATCTCGGAGGAAGAAGCCCGTACCATGATCGTCAACGGCTTTGCCAACCCGGTCTCCAAGGAGCTGCCGCTGGAGTACGCCGTCGAGATGAACAACCTGATCAAGCTCGAGATGGAAGGAGCGATCGGATAATGAAACAGACCACGAACACCGCTGCTACCACCCTTGAGCAGGTCAATTCGATGCCGGCTGCCACTTGGGGTTGGCTCAAGATGAACCAGACCAAGCTCGAGCTCTCTGACGAGCTTGCCGCCGCTCCCGCCGAGGCCGTTGAGGCTGAGGGCTTGGAAGAGCAGTTTGCTGGCGTGGCAGACGCGTTCGACGCCGCCATGGACGCCATGGCCGAGCGCTTCCCCGAGCGCCGCGCCTCCGCCCCTGGCGATGCCGCCGACCGCGCCCGCATCACGCCCGAGACCGAGCTTGACGTGCCCGCCACCTCCATCTACCAGGCCGGTGCCATCAAGCTCGAGGAGGAGCTCTCCCCTGCTGAAGCCTTCGAGACCGGCATGGGCGAGGCTGCCTACACCTACTTGGCCGACCACGCCACCAAGCGCATCGTCATCGATGTGCCCGCATACCAGCACGCCACGGTTACCGTGCGCGTGAGTGGCGTCGACACTGCCACGGCCATCGCCGCCATCGATGTCGTCGCCCGTCCGCAGGCAACGCTCGACCTACGCATAGCCCTGGACTCCCCCGTTGCCGGCCAAGGCGTCGTGGGCTCCGTGCTACGCGCGTGCGCCCACGAGTACGCCACCGTCAACGTGACCTGCACGCAGACGCTCGACGATAGCTGGATCGCGCTCGACGACACCGGCCTGTTCCTGGACGAGGGTGCGCGCGTCAACGTGCAGCACACCGTCCTGGGTGCCGGCGCCAGCGCCACCGGCCTTGCCGGCGACCTGCTGGGCGATACCGCCAAGGTCACCATCGATACTGACTACCTGGGCGCCCGCGAGCAGGTGCGCGACTTTAACTACGAGCTGCGCCACCGCGGTCGCAAGACCGAGTGCGAGATCGACGCCAACGGCGTACTGACCGGCACGTCCAAGAAGGTCTACCGCGGCACCATCGACCTCGTGCACGGCTGCAAGGGTGCAACCGGCACCGAGCGCGAGACGGTGCTTTTGGCCAACAAGGGCGTCGACAACAAGACCGTTCCCGTCATTCTCTGCGACGAGGACGACGTCGCCGGCAACCACGGCGCTACCATCGGCCACGTCCGCGACGAGCAGCTGTTCTATCTCGCCTGCCGCGGCCTTGACCAAAATGCCGCCGAGGACCTGTTCATCCGCGCCAAGCTGGAGGACGCCGCGCTTTCCGCGACCGACGAGCGCACCCGCGCCGCCGTCGTCCGCCTGGGCAACAACCTGATCGACAACTTTGAAGAGGAGCTCGCATGATCGACACCGAGCACGTTAAATGCGACACCTGTACCGCACCGGAGCCTATGGAGCTCGACGCCAGCGACGAGGCCTCGCGCGGCTGGCCTACCGTCGACATCGAGACCAATCCCTACAAGGCACAATTCCCGCTTTTCCAGCAGCACCCCGAGATCGCCTTCCTCGATAGCGCCGCCACCGCGCAGCGCCCCGCCTGCGTGCTTGACGCCGAACGCGACTTCTACCAGCGCATGAACGCCAACCCCCTGCGCGGCCTGTACTCGCTGTCCGTCGAGGCAACCGACGCCATCGCGAAGGTCCGCCAGCAGATCGCCGACCTCATCGGCGCCTCACAGGCCAACGAGGTCGTCTTCACCCGCAACACGAGCGAGTCGCTCAACCTGGTCGCCAAGAGCTTTGCGCCCACAGTGCTCAAACCGGGCGACGAGGTCGTCATCACCATCATGGAGCACCACTCCAACCTGATTCCGTGGCAGCAGGTCTGCCGCGAGACCGGCGCCAAGCTCGTCTATCTCTACCCCACCAAGACCGGTCAACTCACCACCGAGGAGGTTCTGTCCAAGGTGGGCCCCAAGACCAAAATCTTGGCCGTGGGTCAGGTTTCTAACGTGCTGGGCGTCGAGAACCCGGTCAAGAACCTCGGCAAGCTCGTCCACAAGTACGGCGGCTATCTGGTCGTCGACGGCGCGCAGTCGCTGCCGCACATGCCGGTCGATGTGGCCGACCTGGGAGCCGACTTCTTTGCCTTTAGCGCGCACAAGGCCATGGGCCCCATGGGCATCGGCGTGCTGTGGGGCAAGATGGACCTGCTCAACGCCATGCCGCCCATGCTCACCGGCGGCGAGATGATCGATTCGGTCACCGAGCAGGACGCCGTCTGGGCGCCCGTTCCCGAGAAATTCGAGGCCGGCACGCAGGACGCCGCCGGCATCTTCGCCACGGGCGCCGCCCTTGATTACCTGGTCAACACGGTGGGTTACGAGAACATCCAGGCCCGCGAGCAGGCACTCGTCCACTACCTGATGGGCGAGCTCATGCAGCTCGACTTTGTCCAGATCATCGGCTCCATCTATTGGGACAACCACCACGGAGTTGTGAGCTTTAACGTCAAGGGCATCCACCCGCACGACGTCGCGAGCATCATGGACATGGACGGCGTCTGCATCCGCGCCGGCCACCACTGCGCGCAGCCGCTGCTTACCTGGCTGGGTGTCGAAAACCTTGCCTGCTGCCGCGCCAGCGTGGCCTTCTACAACGACAAGGCCGATATCGACAAGTTCATCGCCGGCCTGCATCACGTTTGGAGCACGTTCAATGGGTAATCTGTACACCTCCACCACATTTATGGAGCACAACTCGCACCCCGACTATAAGTACGAGATGGATGCTCCCACGCACGAGCACGACGGCATCAACCCCAGCTGCGGCGACGAGCTCACCTTGCAGCTGCGCGTCGAGAACGGCGTGATCGAGGAGGCCTCCTTTACCGGCCACGGCTGCGCCATCAGCCAGGCCAGTGCCGACATCATGGCCGACCTCATCACCGGCGAGACCGTCGAGGAAGCTCACCGCCTGGCAGAGCTCTTCCTCGCCATGATCCGCGGCGAGCAGCTCTCCGAAGAGGACCTGGAAGACCTGGACGAAGCCGCCCAGCTCCAGGATATCTCGCACATGCCCGCCCGCGTCAAATGCGCCGAGCTCGCCTGGCGCACCCTCGACGGCATGCTCACGGAACAAAATAATCAGTAGTATTTGTCCCAAATCTTAAGAATTTTGTTGGCCGAATCGCTTGACTAAGAGTGGTTCGGCCATTTTCTATTCCGAGAGCTCAGCTTGAGCCTTCACCCGCGCATAAGCGCGCGCGATACGAGATACGGTACTCTTACTGATTCCCGTATGCCGTTCGATCTCGCGCACCGTAAAACCGGCATCGTGCAATCCAAGAATGACGATATTGCGCTGCGCCGACGGCGCGGCTTTAACCCCGTGGAGCGGAACCCCGAGGCTCTTCGCCATCTTGTCGGCAAAGGCGTGGCGTTCCCACTCTGTCTCTTTCATATCGCACAGCGCCGGCTCGCTTCCGTCGGGCGTCGAAAGCGAATAGGCAATAAAGCCCTCGGCAGAACCAAAAAGTTCAAGCACGCAAGAAGGATCAGAAAATCCCCTCGCGACATCGGCCGCATCACCGTCGTAAGCGCACAAATGCTCCGGAAAGCTGCTCCAGGGATAACGCTCAATGAGACTGATGCCCACCTCCTGCGGATCGGCGTGTACGGAGCGAATAGCCTCCATCACCTGCCAATCGGTATCGAGCGAACGCCGATCAAAACGGTTCTGGAACAGATGGCCTGTGCGCCCCGTGCGTTTATTGAACCGCCGCGCGTACGTCAAAAGCAACCGGTGCATCGCCGCGCTCATCGTGTCCTCATAATCCGAGAGTACCAGATCCACGTGGTCGTTCATAAGGCACCAGGCGATAACCGTCACACCCTCCTCGCGGCAGCACTCGCGCATCAGCTCCAAAAACTCCCACCGGTCTTCATCGCCCTCAAAGATGAGCTGTTTGCCCACACCGCGAGCACAGACATGGTAAAAGCCGGTAACCGTTCTCCAAACGCGCTGCATGGCGCTCCCTTCGCCGGGATCTGCTTACCATCCAATACAGCACGATTGAAGCGTGCCATCAAAACATTCACGCAAAACAATACACTCGCGCGGCCAAAGGCAGCAAACAGGCGGCGAACGGCACCGTTGCAACAGGTCAACCACTGCAACGCTTGCAAGAGCGGACCAAAAGCTTGCCCAAGACGGACCCCCTCTACGGAAGCTCACGAACACAGAACATAGAGTTAAACCGTTTCAATTAAAACTTCAGGACTTCTCGCTACGAAAACTGAGCCGTTCGCCGAATATTTCGTGCATTTCGCGGTATTATAGGGGCTGCATGTCATGTCCCTTTCGAAGGGTCGCCCGGCAATCGCCAGCCACGGCCCCCAGACGGGACGCCAACACGATAGAGAGGAGAGGCATGCAGTACTCACAGGAAGTGGAGAACATGTGCCCCGTTGCCAAGGGTGCATACCACGGCCCCGCACCCATCCCCGAGGAGGGCAAGTGGGTCCAGGCTAAGGAGATTTCCGACATCTCCGGTCTTACGCACGGTGTGGGTTGGTGCGCACCTCAGCAGGGCGCCTGCAAGCTCACGCTGAACGTCAAGGACGGCATCATCGAGGAGGCCCTCGTTGAGACCATCGGCTGCTCGGGCATGACCCACTCTGCCGCCATGGCTTCCGAGATCCTTCCCGGTAAGACCATCCTCGAGGCCCTCAACACCGACCTCGTCTGCGACGCCATCAACGTTGCTATGCGCGAGATCTTCCTGCAGATCGTTTACGGCCGCAGCCAGACCGCGTTCTCCGAGGGCGGCCTGCCCGTGGGCGCCTCCCTCGACGACCTCGGCAAGGGCCTTCGCTCTCAGGTCGGCACCATGTTCGGCACCAAGGCCAAGGGCGCTCGTTACCTCGAGCTCGCTCAGGGCTACGTCACCCGCATGGCTCTCAACGACAAGAACGAGATCATCGCGTTCGAGTTCCTGAACCTCGGTAAGTTCACCGATGCCGTCAAGGCTGGCAAGACCCCCGAGGAGGCCATCGCTGGCGCTATGGGCCACTATGGTCAGTGGGAGAACGCTGCCAAGTACATCGACCCGCGCACCGACGAGGAGACCCACTCCGTCGCCAGCGTGTTCCCGGTTCACGAGTAGAAAGGGAGGGAAATAACTATGACTGTTACGTTCGAAGGTTACGAGCGCCGCGCTGACAAGATCAACAAGTGCCTCGCCGACAACGGCATCGCCTCCCTCGAGGAAGCTCTGCAGATCTGCACCGACAAGGGCTTCAACCCGCGTGAGATCGTCAACAACACCCAGTCCATCGCCTTCCAGAACGCCGAGTGGGCCTACACCCTCGGCTGCGCTCTCGCTGTCAAGCGTGGCGCCAAGACCGCTTCTGAGGCTGCCGCCATCATCGGCGAGGGCATCCAGGCCTTCACCGTTCCCGGCTCCGTCGCCGAGGACCGCAAGGTCGGTCTGGGCCACGGCAACCTGGGCGCTATGCTGCTCTCCGACGACACCGAGTGCTTCGCCTTCCTGGCTGGCCATGAGTCCTTCGCTGCCGCTGAGGGCGCTATCGGCCTGGCTCTGAACGCCAACAAGGCTCGCAAGAAGCCGCTGCGCGTTATCCTCAACGGTCTGGGCAAGGACGCCGCTCAGATCATCGCCCGCATCAACGGCTTCACCTACGTGAAGACCCAGTTCGACTACTTCACGGGCGAGCTCAAGGTCGTCGAGACCATCCCCTACTCCGATGGTCCCCGCGCCGCCGTCAACTGCTACGGCGCCGACGACGTCCGCGAGGGCGTTGCCATCATGTGGCACGAGAACGTCGACATCTCGATCACCGGCAACTCCACCAACCCGACGCGCTTCCAGCACCCCGTCGCTGGCACCTACAAGAAGGAGCGCCTCGAGGCTGGCAAGAAGTACTTCTCCGTCGCTTCTGGTGGCGGCACTGGCCGTACCCTGCACCCGGACAACATGGGCGCCGGCCCTGCCTCTTACGGCATGACCGACACCATGGGCCGTATGCACTCCGACGCCCAGTTCGCCGGTTCTTCCTCCGTGCCTGCGCACGTCGACATGATGGGTCTCATCGGCATGGGCAACAACCCCATGGTTGGTGCCACCGTCGCCTGCGCTGTCGCCGTCGAGGAGGCCCTCAAGGCCTAATCGCGCCCGCGCGATGCTCATATCGTTGAGCTTTGGAGCCGCTACCCACCCGGGTAGCGGCTCTTTTTTGTCCCTCCCTCAGTTGCGGTGAAATAGTTCCTAAACAGCCGCCCCATCCTTCCAAACAGGAACTATTCCACCGCAACTTCTTAGCGGTCCTCCCGGTATACCAGTTGCGAGTAAATACAGGCCATCTGACTGCTCCAGAAGCCTTGTGAGTCCCAATTTCACCGCAACTTATTGAGAAGACTATGTTGGGCGATAAAGCATCGGTAACGCCCACCTTCCATTTTGGCCCTTTACCGAATACCTATGTCTTCACGATACCTTTGCCGATCACCCGTGCGACAATGCGCGAACGAGAAAGGAATCCTATGGAATCAACTGATGTACTGGTAATCGGATCGGGCATTGCGGGCCTTTGCGCCGCTATAGAAGCAGCACGCGCGGGCGCGACCGTTGCTATCGCAAGCGCCGGCAAGACCATGAGCGGATCGAGCTTCTTCCCGGGCACCTGGGGCCTCGGCCTTATTGGACCCGTCGACGAAGATGACGAACAAGACCTCATCGACACCATCCAGACCGTCGGCGGCGGCGTTGCCGACCCCGAGCTCGTCCAGACGTTCGTCCACGGCATTCCCCAAGCGATTGACTGGCTCGAACAGAATCTGGGCGTAGAACTCCAGCACCCGCAAAGCGCCGAGAGCGCCCAGCAAAAACAATTTATCCCCTGCTTCGACCACAAGACGCGTATGTGGCGCGGACTCACCCGCAAGCCCCTTGAGGACGCGTGTACGGCCCAGATCGAGTCTCTCGGCATTCGCCTGCTCCCCCGCCACGAGCTTATAGACCTTGTTGAGGACACGACCGGAAAGATTGTCGGCGCCGTGCTCTACGACCGCGCAAACGAGCATCTTGCGTCTATGGCAGCCAAGGCCACTATCATCGCTGCGGGCGGCACGGGCGGACTGTTCGAGCGCAGCCTCACTTCCGCCGATGTACTTAGTTCCTCGCAGGCCATCGCACGGGCGCACGGCGCATCCCTTACCAATATAGAATTCATGCAGATGATGCCCGGCTTCATTGAGCCTAAGCGCAACCTGGTCTTTAACGAAAAGACCTGGCGCTACGTTAAGTTCGACCAGCCAGTTGAAATCGCTGATGACAAGCTGGACGATCTGCTTGAGCAACGCTCCGGATATGGCCCCTTCACTTCGCGCCTGGCTTCCCGCACCATCGATCTTGCCATCGATCAAGCAGGCGCCGAAGGCCTAGCGCTCCACTACGACTTCCCCCGCGAGGATGTCCCCGAGTTTGTGCAGACCTTTGCCACTTGGCTGCAAGACGAGCACGGCATCGCGCCGACCGACGAGATGCGCGTGGCGATGTATGCCCACGCCGCCAACGGCGGTATCAAAATCGACAAGACCGCGTATACGGGCGTTGAGGGCCTCTACGCTTGCGGCGAGGCGACAGGCGGCATGCACGGCGCTGACCGCATCGGAGGCCTGTCGAGCGCCAATGGCATCGTATTCGGGCGCATCGCAGGCGCATCAGCGGCTCGAGCAGCGCTGGGCGCTTCCGAGGCGGCCGCCCCGATGGATACCGCCCTCCCCCAGTATGGAATTGCTACAGCAGACGCTGAGCGCCTGACCCGCAGCCTCAAACACACAATGAGCACCTACTGCATGATCAACAGGACCGAAGCGGGTCTAACCAAGGCGCTGCAAGAGCTTGAAAGCCTGCAAGACAAGGCCATGGCGCTGAGCAAGCCACATGCCAATGACAGCGAGATCGCAGCCCTCGCCCGCCTGCAATCGCAGATTCAGCTGGCAACGGAGATGGTCAAAGCCATGCGCAAACGAACCGAAAGTCTCGGATCCCATTATCGAGCGAATTAAACTGGACGCCTATCTAACGCAGAACACAACTAATCGATATCCATGGGTCCCGTGAGCTCGAAGTGACACAGGGCCCATTCGTGTCCGCACGACAGCGTATCCTTATTCTGAATACAGAGCGGGCAAAGCCCGCATAGACAATAGGCCAGCGAGGAGGAGATATGGATAGTAGAAATATCGAGAAGTGGCGTGTCGAACTTGATAGCTACGCCAATGTGGAAGACGGAGTTGAGTATTGGCTCGCACGCGATTTAATGGAACCTATGGGATACACTCGATGGGAGAACTTCGCCGAAGTTGTTAAGAGGGCAAAAGTCTCGTGCGAAACAAACAAAACTCCAGTTGATTCCCATTTTCGTGACACCACGAAAATGGTAACTGCCGGTGTCGCCGCTCGCGCGGTTAAAGACTACAAACTTACGCGCTATGCATGCTATTTAATCGCCCAGAACGGAGATTCAAACAAGCCAGAGATCGCACTCGCCCAGGCATACTTTGCCGTGCAGACGCGCCGCCAAGAGCTCATAGAGCAGCGCTTCGCAGAGATTCAGCGCTTGCAGGCGCGGCACGCGCTATCCGATTCAGAGAAACAGCTCTCGGGTATTGCGTTCAAACGCGGCGTGGACTCCAAAGGATTCGCGATCATCAAGTCGAAGGGCGATGAAGCGTTATTCGGCGGCAGAAGCACGGCGGAAATGAAGCAGCAGCTCGGCGTACCCAAGAGCGCGGCATTGGCGGACAGGTTAGCCGATGTCCTCATCAAAGCAAAGGACCTTACGAACTCGATGACTGCTTTCAACGCAGAGGAACACGACCTGTACGGTCTGGACCAGATCAAGCAAGAGCACGTCGAGAACAACACAAGCGTGCGTGGCAGCCTCATCGACCGCGGAATTGTCCCCGAAAATCTACCACCTGCCGAGGACACAAAGAAGCTCGAGCGTCGCGTGAAGGCAGACGAGAAGAAACTCAAGGAGGGTACTGACGGTTTCACCGATCCCCAGGGTAGACTCAATCTGTGAAAGCGGCCGCGCCCTTTCGGGTTCGACCCCATGCGTGGTCAACAAAAAACGACCAGCCTGAGCCAGTCGCTTTAACATGCTTTGGGTGGGCCGTCAGGGGGTCAGCCTGCTGTGCAGGCGGTCGCTGCGGCGCTTCGCGCCTTGCGCGCTGCGCTGGCAAATGCTTACGCATTTCCTCAGCTCCGCGCCCCGACGGGTTCGACCCGATGCGAGGTTAACAAAAAGCGACCAGCCTAAGCCAGTCGCTTTAACATGCTTTGGTGGGCCGTCAGGGGGTCGAACCCTGGACCTTGGGATTAAGAGTCCCCTGCTCTACCAACTGAGCTAACGACCCAAAGCTAAAGTCCGTTATGGCGGACTTTAGAGGAGATATCGTGTGGTGGGCCGTCAGGGGTTCGAACCCTGGACCTTGGGATTAAGAGTCCCCTGCTCTACCAACTGAGCTAACGA
>JAXXEN010000041.1:0-28997 GCA_037237765.1 Collinsella sp.
CGGCGAGTTAGCCGGCAGGTCGGCATGTCAATCCTGGTCTAACAGAGCCTTAAATTATGTTCGGTTGCTATTAAAGATATGAGCAAGAACAGCGAGACTCGGTTTATTGCTAAGTTCCATCATTATTTACAAAAGGTCGTTTCGCACTATGTTCCAAGTGAAGATTCTGCAGAGCGCCTTTTGTTGAAGTATTACGAGAATTTGCTGTGCTTGAAACGTTATGCACTCGATAAACTCGGCCTTACAATTCTTGCCAATTTGAGTAAGATTCCTCTGGACACCGATCCTGGCTTGGCTAAATACCATGAAGAGATAGCTCATAAAATCAATGATTTCATGAGTGCGAATGCTGTTGAAATTGAGAAGGACCGTTTTTACGTTAGAGCTGCTAAGCCTTTCTTTGTTGGGGACTCTGTCTATTACGAGACGACGCTTGTTCCTGCATTCGATTCTTGTAGCAAATTTGATCGAATACTTGTGTATTCATCTTTCAGAATTCCCACTAATTGTTCGGTGGTGGTTTCGACTAAGCGCACGAGCATTGATGGTCTTGGCTTTACTCTTCCTGTTACGATTGTTGATGCATATGCGGTTTCAGTACGCCCCTGTGAGTTGAATAATCTTTTGAAGATACTCAGAGGCCCTGATGCTTCTAGGCTTACTGGCCAATACACTAGTTATAGATCACTTATGAAATTTATGACCCATACCGGGATGACGCTTTGCGACATTGCGCTGCTTCCTGATGACGAGTTTATTTCTGTGATGGGGGAGATAGTATCTTCGGGAAATGCTTGTCCGGTACATACCTTGCTTAGCTCTGCACATGAGTTTTTGAATGCTGGTTCAGATGGATCTAATGTTCTAAAGTATCTTTTGTCTAAACCTCGCAACAGGGTTATAGAGGAACAATTAGCTGCAAGTCCGAATGGTCTGCTCGGTGACCTCTATTTGAAAAACGGCTGTGCCCCCTTTGATCGGCAGCCGTATTGCACGAGTCTTATTAAGCATGTAGTCGCTGTTGAGGATTTGTATCAATGTATTGATCCGGATCCGTATGAAGATAACTTTCTGGCTCGTAGAGTGACCGCAGAGACAATTGATTCCAACGCTCTGTATCTTAGGGATAACGAAATTACAACCTTCTCGGATGTTGATGAACTTATTGCTTCATATAATAGCGCTTTGTATTTTAGACATCATTCAAGGGATCTCGTGCATGAGAACGGGCATCTATTTATAAAGGGAGTCGAAGACGAACTCGCTCGTATTATACGCGGGCTTTTAAAACTGTCTGGTGATGGGGTTAAGGGCTATACTGCTTTATGCGAATCATGGCTTAAAGATCCAAGCTGCAAGTTGGATGATCCAGAAAAAATAGATGCGCTAAAGTCCATGTATGCCGAAACGAGCGTCGCGTTCATCTACGGTTCGGCTGGTACCGGAAAAACAACCATGGTCAACATCGTTTGCGCTTTTCTGCAAAATGAAAGCAAACTTGCTATCGCTAATACAAATCCTGCCGTGGATAGTCTTAGAAGAAAAATAAATGATAAGAATTGCGAATTTATGACTGTCGCGAAGTATTTGAATCGTGTGCCAGATTGCGACATCTTAATCGTTGACGAATGCAGCACTGTCTGCAATAGCGATATGAGATCTATTATTGATTCAAATCGGTTTAAACTGCTATTGCTTGTTGGCGATGTGAGACAGATTGAGTCCATTAAGTTTGGAAACTGGTTTTCATTGGCTCGAGACTTCTTGCCTGATAAGTGCATCCATGAATTTGATAAACCATGGCGCACGAAAAATGATGATTTGCTAAAGCTATGGCATGCTGTCAGGAATGTGAGTCCTGATATCGCTGAAATTCTTATTTCTTGCGATTTTACGTCGAATCTTGATGACTCTGTAATTTGCAGAATGAATGATGATGAGATTGTCTTATGCCTCAACTATGATGGCCTTTATGGCATTAATAATATGAACAAAATCTTGCAGTCGGGAAATAAGAACGAGGCTGTTGTCTGGAATTATCATACGTATAAAGTCGGCGACCCAATTTTGTTCAATGAGTCCGAGCGGTTTTATCCGTTGTTATATAACAATCTAAAAGGGCGTCTTGTGGGAATGGAAACAATTTCCAAAGACGAGATGCAATTTACGGTTGCTGTTCCTATTATCACCTCTGAGCTTTCCGTTCTTCATTATGACGGGTTGGAGTATTTAGATTTTCGTGATGGAGAGACGTATCTTCGCTTTTCAGTTAATAAGGCCAAGGATCGAGACGGCGAGGATGTTGGCGAGGACTGTATCGTGCCGTTTCAGGTGGCGTATGCGGTGTCTGTTCATAAAGCGCAAGGACTAGAGTACTCATCCGTAAAGCTGATTATTACGAAGGACGTTGAGGAGCGCATTACTCACAGTGTGTTTTATACGGCAATAACGAGGGCGCGTGAAAGACTTCATATTTATTGGTCGCCTGAATCACAGAATAAGATTCTTTCTAGTTTCGAAATCTCTAAGGAGCATAAAGATGCTTACCTCCTTAGTAATCGGAGGAACCTAAGGATTCAACGGAAATAACAGCTAGCTGCCTGTTTGTCATTGGCTAATGCTAAGGCGAAAATTTTGTTAGTTCTTGCGCGCTTGAGTACAATTTAATATTGCGAAACAGTGCCGACATTATTGTGCTTGGGCACCTGAATCGGCAAATAGTCCATTGTCGTTTTTTGTCAGCGGCTGACCTTATGTCGTTGTCAAATGCTGGTCTTGACCATGCCGATACTGACCGTGTTGATTCGCAATATTTAGCGGTGCGCATGCGGGCAAATACTCACTCACTCGCAGCTGCCGATACCACCTTATGGACGTTAATAATAATCTAAAGAGATTTTTTCGCATGCTTATCGAAACTCTTCATTGCTTTTTTGTAAGCTTTTGGATGGTTGAGATAATAAGTCGCCTTAGCTTTGACTTCCTCTTGATTGGGTTCGTAAGGTAAAACGGCCCCGCATCGAGAGCAAAACCAATTCAGTGTTCCTGGTGGCGAGTAAAAGAGCGGGCTAACTTGAACACTATTATCATCACGAGGAATAAAATCCAAATGCGGGCAGTAGCTCTGTGCTAACTTTCGGTGTCGTTCTTTGCGGCTTGCAATATACATATTGATGTCGAATTTGATGCCAAAATGCAAGATCGCAATTATTGCAAGAACGAATATTACAACGAGAAAGACCATCACTCCGTATCTCTCTATTAGTAATTTTGAAACAGAGTCGCTCATCTCACACTCCTTTTGTCGTGTAGAGACATTTCGAATGTGGGCAGTTGACCGGAATGCTCAATTCCGGTCAACGCCTTGATTATGCCATCTCAAATTGATTAGAAACGCCATGGGGGGCTAGGGACGACCATACTTAGTCTATCCGATAATTCCAGGAAGAATAGGGGCGATGAGTACGCCCAGCTTCGTTACGTTCTCAATAAACGTAGCCCCTTCGTTGATGCCCTTTAGGGTGTTCCATAGCGACTTTAGTATTGACGGTTTAGGCTGCGGAGTCTCAAGAACGTCTTTCATCGCGGCGATTGCATCCGCAGCAATTGTCCTGTTCTCACTGGAAAGCTCGTGGAGGGAGCTTTCCAGTTTTCCGATTATGTCGTTGAGCGCGTTAACGTCTATGCCGTTTGACTGATTGATGGTCGTACTTGACCCGTTCGTTGTCTGGGAAGCGATGGCGGCTCCCGAGTTGCCGAAATTGTTTACCTGTGTCACGGATTCATCCAATCCTAGTTCGATGCCCTTTAGCGTGATGGCCTGATTGACTCCATTTACGAGGCGTCTTGCTACGTCATTTAGGAAGCCTTCAGCCATATCGTCAAATTTATTTGAGCCGTGTGCGTAGCATAGGAGGAGATGAAACGACTGGCATAGGTTTCTGTCGACTATGGCTTTGAGTACGAGATACGTTACGGCGCTTTCGCCCTCGCAGCTAGGCGGGAAGACAAATGTGGTATATGGAGCCGAAATCACTTCATCGATTTCGGCGTTTTCGTCGAACCCGCTAGGTAAATGGTTTGCCACACAATCCTCAATGAACGTTCGCGTTACAGACTGTCTGTCAATAAAGTTGAGGTAGCGAGTAAGGGCTGTGTTGAGGCCATTGTAGTCAGACCTTAAAAGATGCTGGCTTCAGCACTATGTTTGAAGAGTAGTTTTCGCAGCTCAATCTTCTCAGAATCCATTGAATTGTCCTATTCCGCAGTAGGGGCATGTGTATAAAGACATCGCAAGTGCAGGGGACACCTTTGATATGCGCTTGCAGTCCTTGCAGGTTACCTTCTGAAGGGCTTCGATTGCTTGCCGGATGGGAATCTCGGGTTCCTTTTCATCGTATGATTTCACACTGAAAGAGACGAGATCATTGCCCTTTCCGCCAAGCTCCTTCTTAAGCAATTCTTCTAGCTCCGGCACGACCACATTCGCTGTTTTTGACAAAGCCAGGTCGATGACGTCCGGTGTGAAGAAGTTGTCCGAGATAAGGCCGCACAGAGGGCAGTGGATATCTAGGACGGAATCACTCTCATACTCATCAACGGCGACTTTGAATAGCTCTCCGCAGTTCGGACATTGGAAAAGTACGCAGCTGTCTTCATCGGAAGGTATCGAGATGTTGAACTGAAGGTTGTCCATATTGCCTCCTTTCAGGAAATCTAATCGATAGTTTCTTGACTTCGGGGTAAATAACATAACGCCTCAAGGCATCCGTGGAGCTCGGAATCGTCGTTAATTCGCCCAACGAATCCAAGGGCCTCGAGCAGCTTTCGGACCCTTGTTATATCCGCGCATGGGGTGCCTCACGTATTGATTGTAATGGGAAACCGCTGCTACCGTAGTGGATTGATGTTTCGGTTTCGTCCATAGAATCGCACAGTTTAAACAGCCTGGAGCGATCTATTGTCTGATATGCGACTTCGTTGAGCTCTTTCATCATGAGGTGATTAAGTATGAACAAGGCACCCATTGATTCAATTACGATCGCGCCGGAAATGTTGGTGTAACCGCACGGCTGCTTCATCCATCCTTTGCGAGTGGTCTCGCCAAATTGCCCGTCCGGGAGAACAATAGATCGAGCGCTGCGCCCCGCTCCCAGGGGTGCGGCCCTCCTGATTAAACTCCTCACTTTTAAATGACCCCTGTGCTCAATTTTCGGTGGCTATTTGAGGAAGATGAGCTCGATTTAAGTGAGTTGCTCGAGTATCTGAGGGCGTTCATCGCGGACGATCGTAAGATAATGCACGGTAATAGCGAACTGAGACGGCTAATTAGAGAATATGATTTCCTTAAATACAAGAAGGCCTTCGACATATCGGCTACTAGTGAGCAATCCCACCTAGCGTCTATGAAGAAGGCCATCATTGTAAACTATGGCATCTGAGCGTATAGTGCGAACACCACGTGCAAATGCTGACTTAATATAACGCTTTCTGCTTGAAATCACAATGGTGTCTGTTTCGATCTGCCAATCAAGGGAAGATGGTGTAGAGTATCTCCCTGTAATACAAAAGCTCTTCGGGAGCTTTAAGGGCAACGCTTCCAAACTGAGAGTGTTGTCCTTTTTTACTCGTACAATTCCTGATATGCTTGCCAGACATCGTTTGATTTGGTTGAAAATCATGCATGTCTTGATTTGATTTAGATGATTGTCGCTTGACTCAAATTTACAGCGTTTATTTACGGATTGATAATCGGTAGCCTATCTAAAAAGTGGTATTGACGAGGGTAACCTACGGGTCCCGCGTCCAGAGGAAAGGTGGCTGTCCTTCTTGGGATGGCTGCCTTTCCTCTTTTAAGGAACCGCGATGACGGCATACCGGGGGGTGCCGCAACTGCCTCTCTGGCGTGTCTGAAGATCTGCATGGCTCCCTGTCTTCTTCGGCTTTTCATCAGATAAAAAAGACTGGGGTTGGGGACAAGATGGATGTACTTCTTAGTTACATAGCTGCTTTTTAAGAGCTACTCCCTAAAAGTGAAGATAATTTCAACTTGCGGCAGAGCCTGTAGATAAACAAGGGATATCGCCTAAATTAAAGTCAATTGCGGTGGAAGCCTTCGGGCGACACCTGAAGAGGGTTGATGCGTCGGCCCTCTTTTTTGTTTGGATGTAAGATTCGGCCTGTCAAAACTTACATCTCAATTGAGAATAGGCGAAATTGCGTGCGATTATCTGCTTGTATGCAACTTTGCTGACGTGTTGTTGGTAAGTCTAAGTTCGCAACGGGTTCTTGGCAGAGGATTGACCGGGATTGTGAATTGCGACTCTTCGAGGCTCGGCACCGAGGCCTTCCAGGAAAAGTCCGCGAGGCTCTGCTCAGGTCAAGCTTTGCATGGGCGTATTCTTCGATTATGCAGCTAGGGCGATTCTCGTCTGGTAAAACTGGCTGCGAAGTGATTATCGCTAGACACGTCTCAAGTGATTCATTAGTTTCCACGCGTTTCTCTATCATGTAATCACTACGTCATGCGGTCGCTCGCACAGGTATCATGGTGAAAGCGATTTCAATGACAGGGGTACTCGTGATAAAGATGAAGGATGTGGCCGAGCTGGCGGGCGTTTCGAGCGCCGCCGTCTCGCGCTACCTCAACGGTGGCTACATATCAACGGACAAGGCCGAGCGCATTAAGCAGGCGATTGAGCTGACCGGATACGTGCGGTCCAGCCAGGCTCGCGCGCTGCGCACCGGTTCCACCAAGCTCATCGGCGTCATCGTGCCCAAGATCAACTCGGAATCCGTGAGCCGCATTACCGCCGGCATTGGCCAGGTGCTCGGTCGCCGTGGCTACCAGATGCTGCTTGCCAATACCGATAACGCCCCCGATCGCGAGCTCGAATACCTCGATTTGTTCCAAAACCACCCAGTTGATGGCATTGTGCTGGTGGCAACCATGATCACCGACGAGCACCATCGGGCGATTGAGTCGTGCCGCGTGCCCATCGTTCTGATCGGCCAGAATGTCGAGGGCGCGGCGTGCGTCTATCACGACGATTACGAGGCCGCCTTTGAGCTGGGCCATGCGCTTGCGGGCCGTGTGGACGGCAAGATCGCCTACATTGGAGTTACCGAAGAGGACCGCGCGGCCGGCTATGACCGCCGTCGCGGTTTTGAGGCCGGCTTGCGCGCCGCGGGCGTGGCGCTTGATCCGAGCCTGATTCGCCTGGGCTCGTTTACGCTCGACTCGGGCTATGGTGCGGCGAGTGAGCTGCTTTCCGTCGCTCCCGATGTTTCGTTTATCGCCTGCGCGACCGACACCATGGCGGCGGGCGCGCTGCGTGCCATCGATGAGGTTCGCGGCATGGGCGAGGGCATACACCGCGTGAGCGGTTTTGGCGACAACGCGTTTTTGCGCGCGCTGACGGGCGGCATTCCCACCGTGCATTATGGCTACCTGACCAGTGGCGTCGAGGCGACCAATATGTTGCTCAACACGCTCGATGGCGTGGAGGGGGAGAGCGGTCTCAAGACACTCAAGCTCGGCCATCAGCTTATGAATGTCTAGTCCTTGATCGTGCCTGCCTACCTTTGAGCCTCCCCGTTTTTGTCCCAAAACTACCATTCGCCGGCTTTTTCCTACCGTTCACCGTTATATGAAAACGATTGCAGTCATATGAAACTGAAAACGATTACAGTTTAAGTGTCAAAGATGGCCGGGTGCACATGCGCCCGTTGGAGGAAAGGGAAGTCATGGACTACCGCAAATCAGCCCAAGAGGTGCTCGACAACATCGGTGGCGCTGACAACGTTGTTTCGGCCGCACACTGCGCCACGCGTCTGCGCCTGGTGATTGCCGATAACGCCAAGGTTGACAAGGAGGCCCTCGAGAATATCGACGGCGCTAAGGGCGTCTTTGAGGCCCAGGGCCAGCTGCAGATTATTTTTGGCACCGGCACCGTCAACAAGGTCTACGAGGAGTTCATCGCGCTCAGTGGCGTCGAGGCTGCCACCAAGGCCGAGGTCAAGGAGGCTGCGGCGCAGCAGCAGAACATCTTTATGCGTGCCATTAAGGTGCTCGGCGACGTCTTTGTCCCCATCATCCCTGCCATCGTGGCTTCGGGCCTGCTGCTGGGCATTATGAGCGCCCTCAACTTTATGGCCTCCAACGGCTTTATCGCGCTCGACACTAATAACTTTATTTATAAGATTGCCGACCTGGTCTCGGGAACGTCCTTTGGCATTCTGCAGATCCTGATCGGCTACTCCGCCGCCAAGGCCTTTGGCGCCAACCCGTACCTGGGTGCCGTCGTCGGCGGTGCGTTCATCAACTCCTCGCTGCAGAGCGCCTACACGGTTGCCTCCGAGGGCGTTCAGACCATGGTCACCGTCATCCCCGGCGTGTACAGCTTTGAGTGGGTCGGCTATCAGGGCCACGTGATCCCCATCGTTATCGCCTGCGCCATTCTGGCCTTCCTCGAGAAGCGCCTGCACAAGGTCGTTCCCGAGATGTTCGACCTCTTTGTGACCCCGCTCGTCTCGGTGTTCGTGACCGTGCTCGTGACGCTCGTTGCCGTCGGCCCCATCTTCGTGTGGGCCGAGAACGCCATCCTCGGTCTGATCCAGGCCCTGCTGACCCTGCCCTTCGGCATCGGTTCCTTTATCGTCGGCCTGTTCTATGCCCCCACGGTCGTTACCGGTATCCACCAGATGTACACCGCCATCGACCTGGGCCAGCTCGCCCAGTACGGCGTGACCTATTGGCTGCCCATCGCCAGTGCCGCCAACATCGCCCAGGGTGGCGCCGCGCTCGCCGTTGCCTTTAAGACCCGCGATGCCAAGATCAAGGGTCTGGCGCTTCCTTCGGCCCTGTCCGCCTTCATGGGCATTACCGAGCCTGCTATCTTTGGTGTGAACCTGCGTTTCTTTAAGCCCTTCATCGCCGGTTGCATCGGCGGTGGCTGCGGCGCCCTGGTCTGCGCGCTCACTTCGCTGGCTGCCTCCGGTACGGGCGTTACCGGTATCTTCGGTATCCTGCTGTGCCTGGCCCAGCCCGTGCAGTACGCGATCATGTTTGCGGTCGCCGCGCTTGTTTCCTTTGCCGTCTCATTTGTCCTGTACAAGGACGAGCCCAAGGCTTCCGAGCAGGCCTAAGAGCTTTTGATTGAGGGGATGCCCGCGGGTTGTATGCTCGCGGGCGTTTCCCGTATCTGGTGTCGATCTCTGGCGCCTTGTAACTTTCGATCCGTTAGGACTTTGATATGTCTAATGCACTTGGTCGCAATCTTGCAAAGCTGGTTGCCGCTGTTGACGCTGCCGCCTCTGAGTGCGGTCATGGCGCGTATGGCCAGCACTTCCATATTATGCCGCCGGCGGGCTGGCTCAACGACCCCAACGGTCTTTGCCAAGCGGGCGGCGTGTTCCATGCTTATTTTCAATATGCGCCGTTTGATGTCGAGGGTGGCGTTAAGACCTGGGGCCATGCGACGAGTCGCGATCTTATGACGTGGGACTACGTTGGCGCCCCGCTGCTGCCCGATGAGCCGTTCGATTGCCACGGTGTGTATTCGGGCTCCACGCTTGCCGAGGACGGTCGCATTCGCGTGCTTTATACGGGGAACGTTAAGCTTTCCGATGCGGACGGGACGTACGACTACGTCAATACCGGCCGCCGCGCCGATACTGTTTATGTCGAGAGCGTCGATGGCCTTGCCGGTCGGGAGTTCAGCCAAAAGCGTGTGGTGCTGGCTTCCGAGGATTATCCCGAGGATTTGACCTGTCACGTGCGCGACCCCAAGGTGTGGCGTGACTCGGACGGGCGTTATCACATGGTGCTGGGCGCGCGTCGTCGCGTGGATGGTCCGCATGTCGATAGTCGATTTTGCGCTATGCACGGCGAGGGTGCCGGGCGCGATGTGGGCGAGATCTTGGTGTATGGCTCGGCCGACATGTTGAGCTGGGAGCTCGAGAGCCGTGTGTCTACGCCCGAGCGTTTTGGCTTCATGTGGGAGTGCCCAGGTTATATTGAGCTCGATGCGAATGGCGATACCGCTGCATTTTTGTCGTTCTCGCCCCAGGGCCTTGAGGGCGGTCGTTGGGACCGCGGCAATGTGTATGCCGCTGGCTACATGCCTGTATCGGGCGACATTACGGGTGGTGACGGTGCCTATGAGCTGGGCGAGTTCCGCCTGTGGGACGCCGGTTTTGACTTCTATGCGCCGCAGGAGTTTACGTCCGAGGACGGTCGCCACATTTTGATCGGCTGGATGGGCATGCCCGATGAGCCGACCTATGGCAACGATCCCACTGTGGTGTGCGGCTGGCAGCACTGCATGACGGTGCCGCGTGAGCTTACAGCCGGTGACGGCGGCGTAGTGCTGCAGCAGCCGGCGCGCGAGATCGAGCGCCATTATGCCTCGGTGCGTGTGGGGGAGGGCTCGTTGGAGGTTGCCGGCGATACCTGCTTTGACGTTGTTGTTGACGGTGCCGATGGCGCGTTTACCGCAACCGTTGATGGCGAGCTGAAACTGGCGTTTATGCCCGCTGAGGGCGAACTGCCCGCGCGCTTTGAGATGCGATTTACCGATGAAGGTCGCGCTTCTGCCGGCTGCGGTCGTACCGTGCGCTGGGAGCCCGTCGACGAGGTGCGCAACGTGCGCATTGTTGGCGATGTTTCGTCGGTCGAGGTGTTTGTGAATGATGGCGCGCTTGTGTTCTCCACGCGCATATATCCCGAGGCCTATGGCGTGACCGTTGACGCCCCGGGTGCGAGCGTGAACTATCACACGCTCAACATCTAGGCGATTCATCGCATATCGGCGCTATACTGCAGCCGTTGCCCACGATGCGGGGAACACCCGCATCGTGGGTTTTTGTTTATGTAGGGAGGTTGTCGTATGGGCGTACAGCAGCTAGAAGAGGCCTGGGCTTTGAGGACCGGCGCGCGTGAGGCGCGACTGGTTGCGGCCCCGCATGTGCCGGCGGCGCTGTCGCGGCTGGGGATTGTGCGTCCCGGTGATCGCCTGGTTGCCTTTGCGGACGACTTTGCCGATGCGTTTGCGAGCGGCTTTGATGGCTGCGATGTCGCGCTGGTGGGCTCGTCATCCGTCGAGGCGTTTGTCACCGCGTCCGAAAACTTTGATGCTTCGTTTGAGGTCGAGGGACCTCGCCTGTGGTGGTTCGTCAACTCTATTGGCGGGTTTGGACTGCGCGTGCCCGATCTGCGAGCGTTAGGACGTGCCGCACGCGAGGCCCATGCGCTGCTGGTTGTGGACAACACCGTGGCGTCTGCTTTTGGCTGCGATCCGCTGCGGCTGGGTGCTGCGCTGTCGCTCGAGGCGCTCGACCGCGCGTGTGCCGGTAAGGCTCCGCACAAGCTCGTTGCCGCTTCGGTGGCGCGCTCGCAGCTCAAGCGCCATCGTGTGGATGCTGCTGCCGAGTGCGCATATGCATTGTTTGCGGGCTGCGGTTCTTTGGCACTCGACCTTTCTACCGAGGAGGCCGATGTGCTGGAGCGCGGGCTTTCCTCGCTCGACGTCCGCATGCAGGCACACTTCGACCGCGCCCGTGCGCTGGCCGAGTATCTGGCCGCCAACGAGATGGTGCGCAACGTGCGCTATCCCGGACTGAGCTCGCATCCTGACCATGCGGTTGCAACGGGAATCCTCGAGCATGGTTTTGGCCCGGCAGTTGAATTTGACCTTATCGAGCGTAGCGCGGGAGAGCTGTTCGACGCTTTGCCGGGGGAGTTTCGCACATCGCCTGCCGGCGGCGCAACGACACGTCTTTCGGCCCCACGTGGCAAGCAGGGGAGCACCATCCGTCTCTTCGCCGGTACCGACGACCCCTTGGCAGTAGCCGCAACTCTAGACGCCGCCCTCCGCAAGTAGCTAATTTGGGACGGGGCTTTTTTAGCTACCCATCCAGAGCATTCATGACTCATAGCCAAAAATTGACATTGGGTAGCTAAAAAGCCCCGTCCCAAATTAGCTACTTTTTGATGCTGGCGATGAGGTCGTTGGCTTTGGTGGCGATGACGTTGTTGATCTCGCCCTGCAACGTCTCGTAGACTTCGATGGCTCGCTCGCCGGCGGGGGTGAGCGTGGATCCGCGGGCTCCGTCTCGCTCGATGAGCTTGCATCCCAGCTGGCCTTCTGCCTCGTTTACGATACGCCAGGCCTTGGAATACGCCATGCCCATGCTCTTGGCGGCACGGTTGAGCGAGTGTTCGCGGGCGATACCTTGCAGCAGCAAGACACAGCCGTGGCCGAAGACGCCCGGCAAATCCTTGTCGCACGCTTGAATGACCAGCTTTGCCGTCGTCTTGTACTTCATACGCTCCACGTCTCCCCGCTAAAGTGTTTGCTGGGCAAACTCAATGCCAGCGTCAAACCCTCGTGTGCTCTTCTTAAATCATGCATTGTAGCAGTCAAAGTGCGTTAAGATACTTCCCCAGTATTGGGCGCCCAAGGTTGGGCTGGGTCCTACGAGGCCTGCAGCCGACCGGTCGCATGGAAAAAGGAGAAACATGGCTACGTTCTTTCCCGGTGAGTCCCACACGTTTTCGGAGTATCTGCTGGTCCCTGGTTACTCGTCCTCGCAGTGCATCCCCAACAACGTCTCTCTTAAGACGCCGCTAACCCGCTTTAAGCGCGGTGAGAAGCCGGCAATCACCCTGAACATCCCCATGGTTTCCGCTATCATGCAGTCCGTCTCGGGCGTCGACATGGGTGTCGCGCTCGCTACCGAGGGTGGCCTGTCCTTCATTTACGGTTCCCAGAGCGCCGAGTCCGAGGCCGCTATGGTCAAGGCCGTCAAGGATCACAAGGCTGGCTTCGTTCAGTCCGATTCCACGCTGACCCCCGACATGACCATGGAGCAGGTCATCGAGCTCAAGGAGAAGACCGGTCATTCCACCATGCCGGTTACCGACGACGGCACTCCCAAGGGTAAGCTCCTGGGCATCGTCACCAGCCGTGACTATCGCCCCAGCCGCGATGACCACCAGACGAAGGTCTCCGAGTTCATGACCCCGCGTGAGCAGCTCATCGTGGGCGATAAGAACATCAGCCTCAAGGTTGCCAACGACGTCATCTGGGACAATAAGCTCAACGCCCTGCCCATCGTCGACGACAACGATCACCTTATGGGCATCGTCTTCCGCAAGGACTACGACAGCCACAAGACCAACCCCAACGAGCTGCTCGATAACGACAAACGCTACATGGTCGGCGCCGGCATCAACACCCGCGACTATGCCGAGCGCGTGCCGCTGCTCATCGAGGCCGGTGCCGATGTCCTGTGCATCGACTCTTCCGAGGGCTTCAGCGAGTGGCAGAAGCGCACCATCGAGTGGATCCGCGCTAACTACGGCGAGGACGTCAAGGTCGGTGCCGGTAACGTCGTCGACGCCGAGGGCTTCCGCTTTTTGGCCGACTGCGGTGCCGACTTCATCAAGGTCGGTATCGGCGGCGGTTCCATCTGCATTACCCGCGAGACCAAGGGTATCGGCCGTGGCCAGGCCACCGCACTGATCGACGTCTGCCGCGCTCGCGATGAGTATTACGAGGAGACCGGCGTCTACGTGCCCGTGTGCTCCGACGGCGGCATCGTCTACGACTACCACATGACGCTCGCCCTTGCCATGGGCGCCGACTTTATGATGCTGGGCCGCTACTTCGCCCGCTTTGACGAGAGTCCGACCGAGCGCGTCAATGTGAACGGTCAGTACATGAAGGAGTACTGGGGCGAGGGTTCTGCGCGTGCCCGCAACTGGCAGCGCTACGACCTGGGCGGCGCCGCGAAGCTCAGCTTCGTCGAGGGCGTCGACTCCTACGTTCCCTATGCCGGCTCCCTCAAGGACGGCGTGGGCGGCACGCTCTACAAGGTCAAGTCCACGATGTGCAACTGCGGCGCCCTCTCGATCCCCGAGCTCCAGGAAAAGGCACGCCTAACGCTGGTCAGCTCCACCTCCATCGTCGAAGGCGGCGCCCACGACGTAGTCGTCAAGGACTCTCAGCAGAGCGTTTCCTATCGATAAGCGGCTTTCCCAAGCACCGCACCTTGCCGTTCAAACCGTCGCTCGCGTACCAAAGTACGCGTCGCTCCTCTTTCACGGCAATCTGCGGCACTTGGAAAACCCGACCATGCTTGGGCGGATAACAGATAGCGGTTGATTCACAACCACGTTATTTAGATAAAGCGAGATGCCCGCAAGTCGTAGGCATCTCGCTTGTTGTATTTGCTATTATCAGTCGAGTCAACCTTAGGGTCGGGCGGCTTAGCTTTGTTCGCTACAAGTTCCGCACGCAAAGAAGAGCACTAAATGTGCTCTTCGTCTTGCGCAGGACTGTCCGCAGTAGCGAATAAAGCTAAGCCGACCGACCCCAGCTAAGATTAAAGGAGCTGATATGTGCGATTGCACAGATCATAAGGACGAGATCCCTGCCTACGACGCGCAGGCCATTGAGTCCAAGTGGATGAAGGCCTGGGAGGACTCCAACCTCTTTGCCGTCGACACCGACGACAGCAAGCCTAAGAAGTACGTCCTCGAGATGTTCCCGTATCCGTCGGGTGACCTGCACATGGGCCACGCGCGCAACTATACCATCGGCGATGCCATGGCCCGTCAGGCCCGCATGCGCGGCTACGACGTGCTGCACCCCATCGGCTTTGACGCCTTTGGCCTGCCTGCCGAGAACGCCGCCATCAAGCACAATACGCAGGCTGCCGCCTGGACGTATAAGAACATGGACCAGGCGCTCGCCACGATGAAGCGCATGGGCTTCTCCTACGATCTGGATCGCATGGTCAAGACCTGCAGCCCCGACTACTACCGCTGGGGTCAGTGGATCTTTGAGAAGCTGTGGGAAAAGGGCCTGGTCTACCGCAAGAAGAACCCGGTCAACTGGTGCCCTAACTGCAAGACCGTTCTGGCCAACGAGCAGGTCACCGAGGGCAAGTGCTGGCGCTGCGGCACCGAGCCCGAGAAGCGCGACCTCGAGCAGTGGTATTTCAAGATCACCGAGTACTCCCAGGAGCTGCTCGACGATCTGGAGAAGCTCCCCGGCTGGCCCGAGCGCGTCAAGCAGATGCAGGCCAACTGGATTGGCCGCTCCGAGGGCGCCGAGGTCGACTTTACCCTGTGCGACCAGGATGGCGAGCCCATCGAGGGCGACGAGGGCAAGATTACCGTCTTCACCACGCGTGCCGATACACTCTTTGGCGTGTCCTTCTTTGTCCTGGCTCCCGAGTACGCTCGTCTGCACGAGCTCGTCGAGGGCACGGAGTACGAGGAGGCCGTGACCAAGATCGTCGAGGACTCCAAGCATATCTCCGCCGTCGAGCGTGCCCAGGGCACCCTCGAGAAGCACGGTGCCTTTACCGGCCGCTACGTGGTGAACCCCGTCAACGGTGAGAAGGTCCCCGTGTGGGTTGCCGATTATGTCGTTGCCGACTACGGTACCGGCGCCGTCATGGCCGTTCCCTGCGGCGACCAGCGCGACTTTGAGTTTGCCCGCAAGTACGACCTGCCGATCGTGCCGATCATCCTGGACGATGACGATCGCGCTGCCGTCGAGGCCAGCGGCGAGACCATCGATACCTTCCATGCCGAGACCGTCGACTGGGATTGCGCCCACGCTGCCGAGGGTACGCTCGTCCAGTCCGGCAAGTACACCGGCATGCGCGGCGGTAAGCACTCCGAGGGCGAGGCTGCGATCGTGGCCGACCTCGAGGCCATGGGCTGCGGTCGTCGCAAGGTCGAGTTCCGTCTGCGCGACTGGCTCATCAGCCGCCAGCGTTATTGGGGCAACCCCATCCCGGCCATCCACTGCGAGCACTGTGGCATCGTGCCCGTGCCCGAGGATCAGCTGCCGGTGACGCTGCCCGAGAACCTGGACCTGGGCGCCGGCGAAACCCTCGCCGAGTGCAAGGAGTTCTACGAGACCACCTGCCCGGTCTGCGGCCGCCCGGCCAAGCGCGAGACCGATACCATGGACACCTTCACCTGCTCCAGCTGGTATTACCTGCGCTATACCGATCCGCACAACACCGAGCTGCCCTTCTCCCGCGAGGCGGCCGACCGTTGGATGCCCGTCGATAACTACATCGGTGGCATCGAACACGCTATTCTGCACCTGCTCTACAGCCGCTTCTTTACCAAGGCGCTGCGCGACCTGGGCCTGCTGAGCGTGGACGAGCCCTTCACCAACCTGCTGTGCCAGGGCATGGTCAAGGACGAGAACGGCGACACCATGTCCAAGTCCAAGGGCAATGTGGTGCCCCCGAGCTCGGTTATCGAGCCCTATGGCGCCGACACCATGCGTCTGGCGATCCTGTTTATCGCTCCGCCCGAGAAGGACTTCGACTGGGATCCCAAGGCTGTCGAGGGCGCCAACCGCTTTATCAAGCGCGCCTGGCGTATCGTTTGGCAGCTCGTCCAGTCGGGTGACGCCAACGTTGCCTTCGACAAGTCCGTGCTCGACGAGACCGCGATGAAGCTCTACCGCGAGCGTCACCGCACCATCGCCAAGTGCACCGATGACTTCGATCGCGGACAGTTCAACACCGCGATCTCGGCCGTCATGGAGCTCGTCAATGCGGCGAGCGCCTACCTCAACGCCACCGAGGGTGCTGACCGCGACAAGGCCCTGTGCTACGGCGTGGCCAAGGACATCGTGAGCGTCCTTGCCCCCATCTGCCCGTTCTGGGCCGACGAGCTGTGGCACGAGGCGCTCGGCTGCGAGGGCAACGCCTACACCGCCGCCTGGCCCGAGTTCGATCTGGCCGAGTCCATCGAGGATACGGTGCAGATCGTCGTCCAGGTGCTCGGCAAGGTCCGCGGCCGCATCGACGTGCCCCGCGATGCTTCCAATGAGGAAATGCAGACTGCCGCCGAGGCCGCCGTCGCCAAGTGGCTCGAGGGCAAGACGGTCGTCAAGGCCATCTGCGTGCCTGGCAAGCTGGTCAACCTGGTGGTCAAGTAAGCACTGCGAGCATAACTGACGCATAAAAGACGAGGGGCGATCCGATTGGGTTGTCCCTCGTTTTGCATGTGCCCGCCTAGATGCCTGCCGTCAATTGTCCTATTCTTGTGGAGAAGCTGTGGGCGCGCTGACCTGCGAATTTATTTGACGCTTGCACGTTTTCGCAGGTATTGGTATAGTTTGCTTGCAAATGAAGTTGAAATTGAAAGAAGTGGGGTTTCGGCCCCGCTTCTTTTTTGTATGGATGGAGGTGCCGCAATGGTCAAGACCAAGACCGAGCAGGCGATCATCGACGCGCTCGAGGCCGTCGCTCCCCAGCACGATGTCGATATTGTCGACGTTGAGCTCGTGGGCGCCACCAAGGCCCCCTGCGTGCGTGTGCGTATCGAGGGTGCCGAGGGTCAAAGCCTGTCGCTCAACGACGTCACGGCCAATACCATGTGGGTCGGCGACGTGATCGAGGAGCTCGACCCCATTTCTTCGAGTTACACGCTCGAGGTGTCGAGCCCGGGTATGGCGCGCCCGCTGCGCCGTCCGCGCGACTTTGCCCGCTTTGTGGGCGAGGACTGCGAGCTCACCTCCACCGCCACCGAGGGCCGTCGCAAGTACTCCGGCAAGATTGTCGCCGCGACCGAGACGAACGTGACCCTCGAGCTCGAGGACGGCGAGTCCGTCACCCTCGATTTCTGTGATGTTAAAAAGTGCAAGTTGAAGCCCACCTATGACTTCAAGCCCGCGAAGGAAGGAAACTAACATGGCAGCATCCGACATGATGTCCGCCCTGATGGAGCTTTGCCAGGAAAGGCACATCGACCAGCTCTACCTGATCGACCGCCTGGAGCAGTCGCTCGCCAAGAGCTATGCCGAGATCCTGCATCTTGAGTGGGGTGCCAAGGTGACCATCGACCGCACCACCGGCAAGATCTACGTCTACCGTCTGGAGCCGATCGACGATTCCATGGACGAGGAGGGCAACTTCACCGAGTTCGAGGAGATCGACGTCACCCCCAAGAACACGAGCCGCATTGCCGCCCAGCACGCCAAGGCCGAGATCAACGCCATCGTGCGCAACTCCGCACGCGAGCAGATCTACGAGGAGTTCTCCGGTCGTATCGGTGACCTCATTAGCGGTACCGTGCTGCAGTCCACGCCCGACTTTACGATCGTCAAGATCCGCGATGGCGTCGAGGCCGAGCTGCCGCACTTTGACCAGCGCCGTTACGAGAACGAGCGCAACGAGCGTCCGATGGGCGAGCGCTATCTGCACAACCAGCACATCAAGGCCGTGATCATCGACGTCCGCGACCCCAACTCCAACTTGCAGCCGGTTCGCGGCGAGCACAGCCGTCCGCCGATTGTCATCTCCCGTACCCACCCCGAGCTCATGCGTCGTCTGTTTGAGCAGGAGGTGCCCGAGATCTATGAGGGCACCGTCCAGATCAAGTCGATCGCCCGCGAGCCCGGCCAGCGCTCCAAGGTCGCCGTCCACTCGCTCGACGATCGCCTGGATCCCGTGGGCGCCTGCGTCGGCCCCAAGGGCAGCCGCGTTCGCGCCGTCGTGGGCGAGCTCCGCGGCGAGCGCGTCGACGTCATCCTGTGGGATGCCGATCCGGCCGTCTACGTCGCCAACGCCCTGTCGCCTGCCAAGGTCACCCGCGTCCTCATCGACGAGGAGAAGGCCTACGCCGGCGTCATCGTGCCCGATGACCAGCTTTCGCTCGCCATCGGCAAGGAGGGTCAGAACGCCCGTCTCGCCGCTCGCCTGACCGGCTGGCACATCGACATCAAGTCCGAGACCCTTGCCGCCGACATCCTCAAGAACGTCCCCGTTCACGAGGAGCCCGCCGCCGACCTGATCGGTGACGAGGAGGACGACGACGTCCGTCGCTGCGAGTACGTGTCCGAGGACGGCGTCCAGTGCCGCAACCAGGCCCGTCCGGGCTCCCGTTTCTGCGGTGTCCACGACACCGACGCCTTTGATGATGCGGAGGACCTGATCTAGCGCGCGGTCGCGCCGGGCAGGTCCCGGCGCATCTCCCACGCTCGTTCAGTCTCTAGGCACCCAAGGTGCCAGAAAGGGTAGGTGAAGTCATATGGCAAAAGTCCGTGTGTCCACCCTGGCCAAAGAGTTCGGCATGACCTCCAAGGAACTGATGGGTCATCTCGCCGAAATGAAGATTCCCGCTAAGTCCGCTTCCTCCGCCCTGGAGGACGCTTACGTCGCCATGGTCCGCAAGCAGCTCGCCTCGGTGATCGAGGCCCGCGCCAAGGAAGTCGAGGCCGCCAAGCAGGCCGAGGAGGAGGCAGCCGCCGCCGAGGAGGCAGCGCGCGCTGCCGAGGCCGAGCGCGAGCGCATCGCCGCCGAGAAGGCACGCGAGGAGGAGCGCCGCCAGTTCGCCGCCGCCCAGGCTGCTGAGGAGGCCGCCCGTGCCGAGGCCGAGGCCAAGAAGAAGGCCGAGCAGGAGCGCCTTGCCCGCGAGAAGGAGGAGGCTGCCCGTGAGGCCCAGCGCCGCGCCGTCCCTGCTTCCGACTCCGGTTCGCGCTTCCGTTCGCTGCTTGACCAGATCGCCGCACAGGAGACCGTTCTCAAGGAGAAGAAGGACGCCGAGGCGAAGGCCAAGGCCGAGCGCGCCGCCGAGCGCGGCAACCGTCGTGGCGGCAACAACGCCCGTCGCGGTGGCCGTCGTAACGACCGCAACGCCTCCGACAACAACTCCGAGCGCAACGCCTCCGAGAGCCGCCCGCACAGCCATCGCACCAACGCCAGCAACAACGTCGCTGCGGGCATGGACTTCCCCAACCCCGATAAGCAGGGCAAGGGCAAGAAGCGCAAGGGCGGTCACGGCAACGATGAGGACCACTACAGCCGCATGGCGCGTGAGGCCGAGGAGTACAGCCGCGAGAAGGTGCTCGAGGAGGCCCGCGCCGCCGTCGAGGAGGCCTCTCGCGAGTCCACCGGTCGCCGCAAGAAGCGCAAGGAGAAGCGCGAGCGCGAGGCTGCTAAGGCTCAGGAGGAGCGCAAGATTGAGGAGGCGCTGGCCCAGGGCGTGAACCCCGAGGAGCTCGACGCCATCAAGGTCTCCCAGGGCGTTACCGTCCAGGAGCTCGCCGAGGCGCTCGACGTTCCGGCCAACGACATCATCAAGCGCCTGTTCCTGCTGGGCACGCCGCTCACGATGACGCAGTCCATGTCCGACGACCTCGTCGAGCTCGTCGCCGACGACCTGGGCCGTCAGATCAAGATCATCACCCCCGAGGAGGAGAACACCTTCTCGTTCTACGACGATCCCGCCGACCTTAAGCCCCGCGCCCCGGTCGTCACCGTCATGGGTCACGTCGACCACGGCAAGACGAGCCTGCTCGACGCCATCCGTCACACCGGTGTCGCTGCCGGCGAGGCAGGCGGCATTACCCAGGCCATCGGCGCTTCGCAGGTCATGATCAACGACCGCAAGATCACCTTCATCGATACCCCTGGTCACGCTACCTTTACAGCTATGCGTGCCCGCGGCGCCAAGGTGACCGACATCGTCATCCTGATCGTGGCTGCCGACGACGGCGTCATGCCTCAGACCATCGAGTCGATCAACCACGCCAAGGCCGCCGGCGTACCCATCGTCGTCGCCGTCAACAAGATCGATAAGCCGGGCGCCAACCCCGACCGCGTGCGCCAGGAACTCACCGAGTACGGCATCATCCCCGAGGAGTGGGGCGGACAGAACATGTTCGTCAACATCTCGGCCAAGCAGAAGATCGGTATCGACGACCTGCTCGAGACCGTGCTGCTCCAGGCCGACGTGCTCGAGCTCAAGGCCAACCCCGACACCTTTGCCTCCGGTAACGTTCTCGAGGCCAAGCTCGACAAGGGCCGCGGCTCGGTTGCCACGGTTCTCGTGACCCGTGGTACCCTGCACGTGGGCGATACGCTGGTCGCCGGCCTTACCTACGGCCGCGTCCGCGCCATGCTCGATCCCAAGGGCAACGCCGTCACCGAGGCCGGCCCCTCCGACGCCGTCGAGATCTTGGGCCTGCAGTCCGTGCCCAACGCCGGTGACGAGTTCCGCGTGTTCGAGGACGAGCGCGAGGCTCGCGCCCTGGCCGATGAGCGTTCGCTCAAGGCCCGTATCGAGGAGCAGAGCCGCGTGAAGCACGTGACGCTCGAGAACCTCTTCGAGACCATCGCCGACGCCGAGGTCAAGGAGCTCAACCTGATCATCAAGGCCGACGTCCAGGGCTCCATCGAGGCCCTTCAGGACTCCCTCGACAAGATGGATCAGTCCGAGGTGCGCATCAACACGATCCATTCCGCCGTTGGTGCCATCAACGAGACCGACGTCGTCCTGGCCGACGCTTCCAACGCCATCATCATCGGCTTTGGCGTCCGTCCCGACGGCAAGGCCCGCTCCGCCGCCGAGCGCGAGGGCGTCGAGATCCGTTGCTACGACGTCATCTACAAGTGCCTCGAGGACCTCGACGCTGCCCGCATCGGTATGCTCAAGCCCACCGAGGTCGAGGTCTCCACGGGTACTGCGACCGTCCTGGATACCTTCAAGGTGCCCAAGGTTGGTATCGCCGCCGGTGTCCGCGTCGAAGAGGGCGAGATCGCCGCGACCGATTCTGTGCGCCTGGTGCGCGACGGCATCGTGGTCTTCAACGGTAAAATCGCCTCGATGCGCCACTACAAGGACGAGGCCAAGAGCCTCAAGAGCGGCTCCGAGGGCGGTATTGGCCTGGAGAACTTCCAGGACATCAAGCCTGGCGACACCATTGAGGGCTACCGCATCGACCAGGTTGCCCGTACCGAGTAGGGGGTAGCGCTATGAAGCAAACGCAGGCAACACGCCGTTTAGGCGAGCAGCTTCGCGAGAAGCTCGGTTATATCCTGCTCTTTGAGGTTTCCGATCCGCGTCTCGACCTGGTCACCCTGACCGCGGTCGAGGTCGCGGTGGACCGTTCGTTCGCGCGCGTGTACGTGTCGTGCGACGCGAGCCGCTACGAGGAGGTCATGGAGGCGCTCGCCAGCGCCAAGGGCCGCATTCGTAGCCTGTTGGCCCGCTCGCTCGATTGGCGCGTCACGCCCGAGCTCGATTTTCGCATCGATCGCTCGACCGATGAGGCCGAACGCATCACGCGCGCGCTGGAAAACGTTCCCGCCACGCTTTCGATCGAAAAGGACGAGGACGGCTATCCCATAGCGGATGCCGCCCAGGAGGCAGCTTTAGATGAGTAATTCCGCCGACCTCGCATCGTGCGAGTCTGCAGATATTCAGCGACGCATCCTCGAGCTCATCGAGGGTGCGTCCTCCATTGCGATTTCGGGACATACGTCTCCCGATGGTGACGCCCTGGGCTCCGTGCTGGGTCTGGGCTTATCGCTTATGAAGTTTTTCCCCAACAAGGACATTTCCCTGCTGCTGGCAGACGATGACCCGGTTCCGCGCATCTACCGCTTTATGGAGGGTGCCGACCGTCTGGTGCCGGCATCTGCGTATACCGGCAATCCGGACCTGTTCATCTCAGTGGACGTGCCGGTCGTCGAGCGTCTGAACAACTCAGCCGAGGTACTCCGCCGCTCGTCGCATGTGGTGTGCTTCGATCATCATCCGGCGCGTGAGGAATTTGCCGAGCTGAGCCTGAGGTGCGTCGGCGCCGCAGCCTGCGCCATGATCATCGACCGTTTTTTGGACAATTGCGGCATTGTGGCTCGCGATGGTGTCGCGACCTGCCTGCTGTGCGGCCTGGTGACCGATACCGGTCGTTTTCAGTACCAAAACGCCGATGCCGCTGCGTTCCATGCCGCCTCGCGCCTGGTCGCGCACGGTGCCGATCCCGCGCGTGTTGCGCTCGAGGTCTACCAGAGCATGCGTGTAGAGTTCTTGCATCTTAAGTCCATCGTTATGGGCCGCATCAAAACAGTGGCGCACGGTCGCGTGGCATATAGTTATGCGTACCAGAGCGACCTCGAGGCCTGCGGCGTCACTTCGGATGAGTGCGACGGCCTGGTCGATGTGGTGCGTTCGGTTATGGGTGTGGAGGTCTGCCTGTTTCTGAAGGGCATTGAGGGCGATACCAAGGTACGCGGCAACCTGCGCTCCAAGGGTGACCTCGATGTGTCCGAGATCGCTGCCAACTTTGGCGGTGGCGGGCATCATGCCGCCGCCGGCTTTTCCAACAACGGAACGATTCGCGAGACGCTCACCGCGGCACTTCCCATGCTGGCCGAGCTGGTAGGGGAGGATCCCGCTTCGGTGACCGTCGAGCTCTAACTTTTTGGATGGTACATGGCTCGTCGTACACCCTCTCAACTTAATATGCTGCTCGCCGTCGATAAGCCGGTGGGCTGCACGTCCCACGACGTGGTTTCGCAATGCCGGCGCGCCCTCCATGAGCGGCGCGTCGGTCATGCCGGAACGCTCGACCCCATGGCATCGGGTGTCATGGTGGTGGGCGTGGGTCAGGCAACGCGTCTGCTGGGCATGCTCACGCTCGATACCAAAAGCTACGTCGCCGATATCTCGTTTGGCGTCGAGACCAATACCGATGATGCGGAGGGCGAGGCCGTCCGCACGGTGCCCGTTGCCCCCGCCCTGCGCGATCCTGCTTATGCTCGCGAGCGCCTGTCCGCCATGCTGGGCCCGCAGATGCAGGTGCCGCCGGCGTTTTCGGCCATTTCGGTCAACGGCGTGCGTGCCTATAAGGCTGCGCGCGAAGGCAACGCCGTGTCACTGCCCCCGCGTCCGGTCGAGGTGTACTCCGCCGACCTGATTGCCGTGGGCGGCGAGGGCGACGCGTGCGTTTGGACCGTGGCGTTTTCGGTGAGCAAGGGCACCTACATCCGCGCGCTCGCTCGCGACCTGGGCCGTGCCTGCGATAACGCGGCACATATTTCCGCGCTGCGCCGTACAGCCTCCGGCGTTGTTTCCATCGGTGCCTGCCATGCGGTCGAGGAGCTTTCTGCCGAGTCTGCTGCCGGCTTTGCCCTGGATCCCATTGCGGCACTGGGCGCCACGCGCGTTGACTTGCCGGGCGACCTTGCCGACGATCTGCTGTGCGGACGTCGTATTCGTATTGAGCGCGCGCTTGCGGGCTTCGATGCCTCGAAGGCGCCGTTTGCGCTGGTGCTCGATGGCGGGCTCAAGGCGCTCGCCCGTATCGAGGGCGGTCGCTTTGTTATGGAGCACGTCTTTCCGCAGGCGATCGGCGGTGTTCGATGATGCTGGCCTCCCACGAGCTCGCGCGTATTTTTTTCGCGGGCGAGTCGGATGAGGCCCGCATCGTCGCCGCCGATGCGTTTGATGATTGCGCGTGCCTGGGCGCCGCGTCGATTGCCATCGGCGTGTTCGATGGCGTTCATCGGGGGCATCACGAACTGATCGACGCGGTCGTTCGCGATGCGCGTAACCACGGCTGCAAGGCGGTCGTGGTCACCTTCGATCCCGACCCGGACGTAGTGGTGAGCCCCTCGCCCGCTCAAAAACTGATGACGACGACCGACCGTCTTCATGCCCTGGCTCTCACCGGGGTCGATGCGGTCGTGGCCGTTCCCTTCACGCCTGCGGTGGCGGCTCTCGACCATGCGGGCTTTCTTAAGCTGCTGTCGCGCGTCGTCGATATCCGCTCAATTCGCGTGGGTAGCGACTTTAGGTTGGGTCGCGGCGGCGCCTCGGGCGTTGCCGAGATGCAGACATGGGGAGCCGAGCGCGGCGTTGACGTCTATGGCCACGAGTTGCTGTGCGTCGATGGGCAGACGATCTGCGCCACCCGTATTCGCCAGGAGCTGCGCCAGGGTCATGTTGAGCTTGCCGCCGAGCTGCTCGGCCGCCCGTACATGCTGCGAGGTATTGTTGCCGGCGGACGTCACCAGGGCTCCGACATGGGTTTTCCTACGGCAAACATCCAGGTGCCCGAGGGCATCCAGGTTCCTGCCGATGGCGTCTACGAGGGCTTGGTGCTGGTCGACGATACCGTGTGGCCCGCTGCCGTCAACGTGGGCCTGCCGCCGACGTATGCCGACGATGCCGCCTCGGCGCATCTCGAGGCCAACTTGATCGGGTATGCGGGTGACCTGTACGGCGCCTCGGTGTCGCTGGCGTTTACACGCTGGCTGCGCCCGTCGCGCGTGTTCGATTCGCTGGACGAGCTTATCGCGACCGTCGAGGGTAATATTGACGATATCCGTCATCATTTGGGTGAGCAGGGGGTGAGCATCCGTGATTAGCGATGAGGAGAAAGACCAGGTTCGCGCTGCGTCCGATCTGGTTGCCATCGTGCAGGAAACGGTTGAGCTCAAGCCCCGCGGCCATGAGTTTTGGGGCTGCTGTCCCTTCCATGGCGAAAAGACCCCGTCGTTTCACATTATCCCTGCTACGCAGGTGTGGCACTGCTTTGGCTGTGGCGAGGGCGGCGACGTCTTCACCTACATCATGAAGCGCGAGAACCTGAGCTTCCCTGAGTCGATTCGCTACTTGGCCGACCGTGCCGGCATTGAGCTGCACGATACCGGCGCCTATCGCGAGCGCGGCACCAAGCGCGCTCGCATCTATGACCTGTGCGCCGAGACCGCACAGTTCTACCACACCATGCTCATGCGCGGTAAGGACAGCCGTCCGCGCGAGTATTTCGCCAGCCGCGGTATGGGCGGCGACGTCTGCCGCCGCTACTGCCTGGGCTTTGCGCCGGGTCGCAACGCGCTGGTGTCGCATCTGTCACAGGCGGGCTTTACCCCGCAGGAGATGATCGACGCCAACGTGGCCGTGAGCCGTGGGCGTGGGCAGCTTGCCGACCGTTTTTACGATCGCGTGATGTTTCCCATTTTTGATGAGCAGGGTCATAACATCGCCTTTGGCGGGCGCATTATGGGCGACGGCCAGCCTAAATACCTCAACACCGCCGAGACGAGCGTGTTCCATAAAAAGCGAAACCTCTATGGCTTTAACTGGGCTAAGGAGTTTATCGTCGCGCAGGATACCGCCATCGTGGTGGAGGGATATACCGACTGCATCGCCTGCTGGGAGGCGGGGATTAAAAACGTCGTCGCCACGCTGGGCACGGCGCTGACGGAACATCACGTAAAGACGCTCACCCGTTTTGCCAAGCGCATCGTGTATATGTTCGACGGCGATGCCGCCGGTCAAAAGGCCGCACGCCGCGCGATTCAGTTTATCGAGCAGGATTCGATGGACCTGCGCTGCGTAGTGCTGCCCGACGGCAACGACCCCATGGAGTTCATCACGGCGCATGGCGGCCAGGAGCTTCAGACGCGCATTGACGCGGCCGAACCCCTCATGGACTTTGTCTACCGTTCGCTGCAGGAGTCGAGCGATATTACCACACCGGGCGGTCGCGCCAAAGCGCTCGAGGACGCGCTGACGCTCATCTACCCGCTGCGTGACAGTTATATGATCGACACGTACTTTATCCAGATTGCCGACCTGCTGGGTTTGGACCTGGAGACCGTGCGCGCGAGTTCGGGCCGTGTGTTTCGCGATGTCGCCAAGCGTGAGGATGCCGAGCGTCGTCGCGAGCAGAATTACGAGCGCCAGCGGGCGCAGGCCGAGCGCGCGGGCAGCGCGGGCGGTCGGGCGTCTGGTTCGCAGGGGACGTCTCGCGGCGCCTGGGCGTCGGGGGCGACGCCTCCGGTGTCCACGCCGGTCGAGGAAGAGCCGTACGACTATGTGCCGCTCGAGGCTTACGGGGCCGCGCCGGTCGAGGTCGTTGATGACATGCCTCCGATCGATGTGCCGGTTGGGCTGGATGGCGCGGCGCCGGTAGCCGATGCAACGGGCGCGCCCACGGCACCGACGATGCCGATCGTGCTGACCGACCTAGAGCGAAAGTCTTTGGCGGGGGAGCGCGAGCTGTTAACGATGCTCACGAGCTACCCCGACCTGTTCCGCACGTATGCCGACCGCATCTGCTCGATCGAGTGGGTGGATCCGCGTCACGAGTCCATCGCGTGGGCCGTGCTTGCGACGCCGCCGGGCACCGACCCCACGGCGTGCATGGATGCGGCGCGCGCGGTGTGTCCCGAGGCAGCGTCGCTTGTCAGCGCCGGGCGTATTTCGTCGACGAGCAAGCACCCCACCGAGACGAACATCGTGTTTATGCTCGATACCCTCGAGCTCTACACCATCAAGCGCCGCATGCGCGCCGCACAGGCCAAGCTACGTCAGGACCGGTCGCTCGACGATGAGGCGCGCCGTGTGCTGACGATGCAAGCGATGCAAGATTCTCAGCGCCAGCGCGAGCTCCAAAAGTCGATCGGTGGCGTGGCCGATCCGTTCCGTTTGATCGGTTTGGAGACGGCGGGCGCCGACCAGGTCTAGATGTTGTGGTCAACCAGCGTATTCGCGCCTATATCCAGTCTGAATTTTGGGTATAGACGTCAATGTGTGTGCTAAAGTAATGAGTCCTGTGGACTATGAAGGGAGAATCTGTGCCAAAAAAGAGTGAGAGCACGGGTACTGGGCTGGAATCCTACGTTGCAAAGCTCATGGGCAACGGCTCAAACAGGACTTCGGTAACCGAGGACGAGATTCAGGTCGCCCTGAAGGATATCGATGTGTCTGACGAGCAGCTCAACGCGGTGTATTCCGCGCTGCGCAACAGCGGCATCCAGATTATCTCCGCGAGCGGTAACGACGACGCCCCCATGGACGTCGACGATGACGATAACGATAGCGATACCGACGATTTCGATGACGACGAGCACGATTCGGGCTCGCTCGACGATCACGAGCTTAAGATGGCCCGCCAGGCCGACGCCGAGATGGGTTCTTCTAAGAACAAGAAGAAGCGCACCGTGCGCACGTCCCGTTCGCGTTCGCGCGTGCGTGGCATCGATGCCTCCACGGTGATGCTGACCGGCGACCCGGTTCGTATGTACCTTAAGGAGATCGGTAAGGTCGACCTGCTGACCGCCTCCGAAGAGGTCGATCTGGCCATGAAGATCGAGGCCGGTCTCGAGGCCACCGAGAAGCTCGAGGCTGCCGAGGCGGGCGAGATCGAGCTCACCCGCGCCGAGATGCGTCGCCTGACCCGAATCGAGAACGTGGGTCTCGAGGCCAAGCAGGCGCTCATCAGCGCCAACCTGCGCCTGGTCGTCTCCATCGCCAAGCGCTATGTCGGTCGCGGCATGCTGTTCCTGGACCTGATTCAGGAGGGCAACCTCGGTCTGATCCGCGCCGTCGAGAAGTTCGACTACCAGAAGGGCTTTAAGTTCTCCACGTACGCCACGTGGTGGATCCGTCAGGCCATCACGCGTGCTATCGCCGACCAGGCCCGTACCATCCGTATTCCCGTGCACATGGTTGAGACCATCAACAAGCTCGTCCGTGTGCAGCGCCAGCTCCTTCAGGACCTGGGTCGCGACCCGACCCCCGAGGAGATCGGTGCCGAGATGGACATGAGCGCCGACCGCGTCCGCGAGATCCAGAAGATCTCGCAGGAGCCCGTGTCGCTCGAGACCCCTATCGGCGAGGAAGAGGATTCCCAGCTGGGCGACTTCATCGAGGACTCCCAGGCTATCGTTCCGCCCGATGCCGCCAGCTTCTCCATGCTGCAGGAGCAGCTCACCCAGGTGCTCGACTCGCTTGCCGATCGTGAGCGCAAGGTTATCGAGCTGCGCTTTGGCCTTGTCGACGGACATCCTCGCACGCTCGAGGAAGTCGGCCGCGAGTTTGGCGTCACGCGTGAGCGCATCCGCCAGATTGAGTCCAAGACCCTGGCCAAGCTCCGTCATCCCAGCCGCAGCAGCAAGCTCAAAGACTATATCGAAAGCTAGTCAAGCAAGAAGCGCCCTCAAGTACATCCGCTTGAGGGCGCTTTCGTGTAGTCATTGGGGACGTCCCCAATGACTAGGTCGGAAAAATTCTCAAAAAAGTTCTTGCCCTGAGCTGATTCGTCCGTATAATAAACTTCGTTGCTTGAGAGCACGCACCTATTCCTCGGTAGCTCAATGGTAGAGCACGCGGCTGTTAACCGCGCTGTTGTAGGTTCGAGTCCTACCCGGGGAGCCAG
>JAXXEN010000025.1:0-247027 GCA_037237765.1 Collinsella sp.
TTAGCCATTGATAGCCTCCCATCGTGTGCGGGGCATCCATTACGCCCCACGCTATGAGTCCCATCCTAACGCTTTTGAAACAAAAAACGCGTGAGAACGTCAATAGTGTTAAAGCGTTTCAACAGATGATGAAAAATATTGCGGCAAAGGGACAACCCCTTTGCCGCATTCGGTTACTTTCGGCAGCCCTCTTTCCAAGCCTCGGCCGCAACCTTCCAGCGTAAGCGCAAGTCGCGCTCGCGGTCGATGAACATGATGGCAAACGCGACAAACAGCAGCAAGCTCGCCACGACGATGGCGTGCAGGCCCATGCGCTCAATACACCAGTTGCCCAACACGGCGCCAAACACAAAGATAAAGATCACGCCAAAGTACAGCAGGCCGTTTTCCAAAAAGCCGCGCCTGTGGGTGATGATGTAATCGTCCACGTTTTGCAGCGCGTTGCGCAAGTTGCCGATGCACATGGTCGTAGCGATACCGTGACCGTGAATCTTGCGGAAGCTCTCGACCTGCATGCCGCAGGCAAACGAGGTGAGGCAGTTGGCGAGCAGGTTGAAATTGCCGCCCGGGATAAAGCTCACGCCCAGCAAGATGACGGCTTCAAAGAACACCGTTACCTGGCGCCAGTGAATCACGCTGCCAAACCGCTCATGCACCAGGTCGGCAAGCATAATGCCCACGGCAAACGACACCACGGGGAAGAAGTAGCGTCCCGCAAGTGCCCAGTTGCCCTCCGAGATGCTCACGCCCACGAGCAGGATGTTGCCTGTCTGCGCGTTGGCGAAAACATGATCGCGCCCAATGTACGAATAGACGTCCATAAAGCCACCGGCGAGCGCCAAGATGATGCCCAGCTCAATAGACTCCGATATCTGTTTGGCACGCTGCATCGTCGTGCATCCTCCTTGTTGACGACTCTCTCGTGCGTTGGCGGAAACATAGCCGCCGTTCATACTGTAACCCATTGACAACATGGCGTGCGCGCGAGACGGGTTCTCCAACGCGCAGATACACAGTCTGGAAACAAACGATCCCCGCATCGACGCGCCGATCCCCAGCTCATGTACTCCCCCAGTCTTTTTAGCCCCGTCCCAAAAAGACTGGTTACAATTACGTGCAGCATACAAACACCGGGAGGGATCGTGGCAAAAAAGCCTCAGCACGCTCAGAACAACCAGCGCAGTCAGCAGGGCAAACAGGGCCAGCAGCAAAAGCGCGGCGGTAAGGCGCAGGCCACGGTCGCCCGCACCAAGCATTCCCAAGCGACGCCCGCCCGCCCCTGGCGACCGGGCCGCGATAAGTTCCTCCCCGTCAGCCGCACCGACATGGATGCGCGTGGCTGGGACCAGTGCGACTTTGTCTACATCTGCGGCGACGCCTATGTGGACCATCCCAGCTTTGGCATGGCCATCATCAGTCGCGTCCTCGACGCGCACGGCTACAAAGTGGGCATCATCTGCCAACCCGACTGGACCGACCCCGCCAGCATCACCGTGCTCGGCGAGCCGCGCCTAGGCTTTCTCGTCAGTGCCGGCAACATGGACTCCATGGTCAACCACTATTCGGTGACCAAGCATCGCCGCCACACCGACGCCTATACCCCCGGTGGCGAGGAGGGGCGCCGTCCCAACCGAGCCGTCACGGTCTACGGCAACCTCATCCGCCAGACGTTTAAGGACGCCCCCATCATCATCGGCGGCATCGAGGCAAGCCTGCGCCGCCTGGCCCACTACGACTACTGGCAGGATAAGCTCAAGCGCTCGGTGCTGCTCGACTCGGGCGCCGACATCCTCATCTACGGCATGGGCGAGCACGCGATTGTCGAGATTGCCGACGCGCTCGACGCGGGGCTGCCCATCGATCAGATCACCTATATCAACGGCACCGTCTACCGCACAGGCTCGCTCGACGAGGTCTACGACTACGACCTGCTACCCAGCTGGGACGACCTTACCGCCGACAAGCTCAACTACGCACGCAGCTTTAACGTGCAACAGCAGAATATGGACCCCATCACCGGACATCGCCTGGTAGAGCCCTATCCCAACAGCGTCTATGTGGTGCAGAACCCGCCGTCGGCGACGTTGACGACCGATGAGATGGACGAGGTGGCCGAGCTCCCCTACGCACGCGATTGGCATCCCGACTACGATGCCGCGGGCGGCGTGCCGGCCTTTGCCGAGATCAAGTTTTCAATCAGCTCCAACCGCGGGTGCTTTGGTGAATGCTCGTTTTGCGCCCTCACCTTCCACCAAGGTCGCGTGTTGCAGATGCGCAGCCACGACTCGATCATGCGCGAGGCAGAGCTGCTCACGCGCGATCCCGAGTTTAAGGGCTACATCAACGACGTAGGCGGACCGACGGCCAACTTTAGCCGTCCCGCCTGCGACAAGCAGCTCAAGCACGGCGTGTGCAAGAACAAGCGCTGTCTGTGGCCGAGCGTGTGCAAGAACATGGTGGTCGACGAAAGCGGCTACACGCAGCTGTTGCGCGACCTGCGCCAGCTGCCGGGCGTCAAAAAGGTCTTCGTGCGCAGCGGCATCCGTTTTGACTACACCATGGCCGATGCCTCGGACGAGTTTTTACGCGAGCTGCTGGAACACCATGTCTCGGGCCAGCTGCGCGTAGCGCCCGAGCACGTGAGCGACGCGGTGCTGTCCGTGATGGGCAAGCCGAGCCGAGCTGTCTACGACGCATTCTGCCGTAAATTTGAACGCTTGAATCGCGAATACGGACTCAAGCAGTACGTGGTGCCGTATCTGATCTCGAGCCACCCCGGTTCAACCATGAAGGAAGCCGTGGACCTTGCCGAAGCCGTGCGCGACATGGGCTACATGCCCGAGCAGGTACAGGACTTCTACCCCACCCCGTCCACCATGTCGACCTGCATGTACTACACCGGTGTAGATCCGCGCACCATGCAGCCGATCTACGTGGCGCGCGACCCGCATGAGAAGGCCATGCAGCGCGCGCTCATCCAGTATCGCAAGCCCGAGAACTACAAGCTGGTGCGCGAGGCGCTAGAGAAGGCCGGGCGTCGTGATCTGATCGGCTATACCAAGCATTGCCTGATTCGCCCCGTGCCGCCACGCCCGGGCGAGACGTCTGCCGGCGGTGGGCATGGCACCGGCAAGAAGGGCGGCAAGGCCCACGGTGGCGCCGCCGGCAAGGGGCCCAAGGGCAGCAAGGGTCACGGCGGTATGTCCCGCGCGCAGAACACTGCCGGTCGCAATCGCGCGGCACAGGGGCGTCAGGGCGCCAACGGAGGCGGCAGACGCAACTAGCGCGGCGAGGCGGCATGCCGCCGTTGGCGACACGACACGCCCCACCAATAAAATGCCGCTCGCTGGGGCGTCGCAGAACGATTCCCCGGCGAGCGGCCGATTAATATTGTCTATCTCAAAACGTCGTTACTTTTTGTCGAAACGACCATAGAGCGCAAACGAGAGCGCCGCAGAGATAACCCAAGTCAAAGCGATGCAGACGACAATCATGATCAGGTTCATGGGATTGCCGCTTGGATCGGCATAAACGGGCAACGAGGTAATGCCGGGCATAACAAAGCCGAAGCACTTTGCGCCGAGAACAACGGTAAGCGCACCGCCAATGCCATCCGCAATCATCGCAGCGATAAGCGGAGTCCTGTTAGGAACCTGAACGGTAAACAAGGCGGGCTCGGAAATTCCCATAAATGCTGAGAAGGCGCACGTCATTGCAGCGGACTTGAGCTTTTCGTCGGTCATGCGCAGGGCTGCACCAAAAGACGCACCGCTTTCGGCGAGGTTATGGCAGAAAGAGATCGGGAGCAGATAGTCATACCCAAGCGTTGCGATATTGGAAATCTGGATAGGGCTCGTTGACTGATGCATGCCGAAGAGCACGATAAGCGGCATAAAGAAGCCCAGCAGAAAACCGGCAACGGGGCCTAACGTCGAGAATAGCCAAACGATACCGTTGGCAAGACCAAGACCGCACCAGGCACCAATCGGAGCGAGCACAAACAGGTTGACGGGAATCACGATAGCAAGGGAGAGCGCCGGAACGACAACGAGCTTAAAAAGATCCGGCACGACTTTGTCGATTGCGCGATATACAAAAGACAAGCCAATGACGCCAAAGATAACCGGGAACACGGAATCGGCGTAGCTAAAAATCGGCACCGCAAAACCGAACAGCGCAAGGGGCGTCTCGCCCGTACCGACAGCGTTGACAATGGTCGGGTACATCAGCGATCCGGCAACACAAAGCGCAAGCGAACGGTTGACCCGGAACTTATCAGCTGTAGACATTGCCAGCAAAAACGGCAAGAAGTAGAACGGGATATCCGAAATCATATTGAATATCGCAAAGTCGCCGGCACCCGTGTCGATTCCAAAAGCCGCGATAGCAGCCAGGATGCCCTTTACGATGCCTCCCGCCACCAGTGCGGGAATGATAGCGGAGAAGATGCCGGTGATGATATCGAATACGCGAGCCGAACCTTTTTGGAGCTCAGGCTGCTCGGCGTCGGCGGAGACCTCGCCACCCATCCTGTCACCTAGCATGGGCTCCAATTCGTCATATACCGACCCCACGCTGGCGCCGATGATAACTTGCCACTGTCCGTCTTTAACCTGCGCGCCCAAGGCGCCGTCAAGCGTCTTAAGGGCCTCAAGGTCTGCCTTGCTATCGTCCTTCAGGTTGAATCTGAGCCTTGTAATGCAGTGCGTTGCCATAACAACGTTATCGGCGCCGCCCACGAGCTCGAGGACACGAGCGGCCAGTTCCTTCTTGTCTGCCACGACAATCACTCCTACCCAAGATCCTCGCCATTAGTGGCGATACATTTCTGATACCAATAGAAAGAGTCTTTACGCGAGCGCTCCGCAGTGCCGTTGCCGCAATTATCCAGATCGACATAGATAAGCCCGTAGCGCTTGTCCATCGTAAGAGGACCGCAGGCAACAAGGTCAATGAATCCCCAGATCATGTATCCGCGCACGTCAACGCCATCGATCACTGCTTCCTTAAGGCACTTTATGTGCTGGCGCAAATAATCGATTCGATACTCGTCGTGGATGCTGCCATCCTCCTCGACTACATCAGATGTACCGAGGCCGTTCTCGGCGATATACAGGGGCAGCCCATAGCGGTCATACATCTGGTTAAGGGTAACCCTCAGGCCAATGGGATCGAGCTGCCAGCCCCACTCACTCGTCTCGAGATAAGGGTTCTTGTTTGCCATGACCAGATTTCCCGCAGTCTTCTCCCATCCCTGATCGCAGGTGGATACCTGGGAAAAGTAGTACGAGAAGGCCAGGAAGTCGACCGTGTTGCGAGCGATGAGCTCTTCATCGCCCGGCTCCATTTGAATCTCGATATCGCACGCGTCGAAATAGCGATTCATATAAGCGGGGTATTTTCCACGAGCCATCACGTCCGTATAGAACCAGTTGGAATACTGGTCGTCGTGAATAGCCTGCATGTTATCTTCGGGACGGCAGGTGGCGGGATACGTACAGAATCGAGCAATCATGCCGCCAACGGGAGTATCGGGCGAAAGACGATGGACAATCTCGACGGCGCGCGCATTGGCAACGAACTCGTGGTGCAGGCACTGGAAGATGGCTCGATCGAAATTCTCCCCCTCTTCGTCTTTGACCAGACAGACCCCGTCCCAAGGCGAAAAACGCGCTGCATTGAACTCGTTAAAAGGCAGCCAGAAATCGACCAGATCGCCCAATTCCGTAACGATTGTCTCGACATAGCGGGCAAAGAAATCAATCGTCTTGCGATTCTTCCATCCCCCATATGTGGTGACAAGATTTACCGGGATGTCATAGTGGAGCATGGTGACGAAGGTTTTAATGCCGTGCTTTTTGCACTCACCCAGCATGCTTCGATACCACTCGATGCCTTCGCGGTTAGGCTCAAGATCATCTCCGTTAGGATAGATTCGGCTCCAGCAAATAGAAGTGCGGAACAGCTTGAGGCCCATCTCCGCAAAAAGCGCGATGTCCTCACGGTAGTGATGATAGAAGTCGTTACCGCGCCTAAACGGGTAGAACTCAACACCATCATCTGCGAGAGCGTTCATTAGTTCGTCATGGCAGAAGGGGTTGTTTTGATGCTTGTCCTCAATCTGGTCATGAGTCCAGGTACCATCCAGCCATCGACAATCCTGCGTCGACTTTCCCTTTCCGCCCTCATTCCAGGCGCCATCGGCCTGCGAGCACGATATGGCTCCGCCCCATAAAAAGTCGGAGTCAAACCCATGTTTTAACTTACTCATTTGCCCTCCTTGATCGGATGCTCCAGCGGATAACCCAATACTAGGAAGAACAAGATGCATAAGATATCGCATAGAAAGCGTTGGTTTATAACATTTTTTTAGATATAATACCGTTTAAGGCATCGATTCTACCGTTCACCCCTGGAGCACCCCATGGATTCGAATCTCAAACAGCTGCTCTATACGCATACCGAGACCGAAGAGTGGCATCGCACACATCCGGGAGAGCTCAGCCCGCGATATAACAGGGTGGAAACCACAACCATTAACGGCGAAGAGGTCTATCTGTTTGATTGGAAAGAAACTCTCGACGAAAACCCCGTGGGCCTTATCAAGGAGTCGCGCTTTACCGATATTCCTCCTCATATCAATCGGGATATGGAGCTTAACTACGTGTACGACGGCGTCTGCACGTTTATCGTCAACGGACGGCGACTACTTCTTAAAAAGGGCGACGTGCTCATTTGCAACACCGGCGTAGTCAGAAGCGTTCCATACGTTAAGGGCGAGCATGATATCGTCATTTCGATCGTCTTCAAAAAAGAAATGTTCGATTCGTTGTTCCTGAGCCAGCTACCCGGCGCGTCACCATTAACGAATCTTCTATTTGATTTTGTGTCCAAAAACCGCGAGGCCCGAAAATATCTCATTCTTCCAGAGGAATACGCCCGACATGCGCGACGCCTCATCGAGATGCTCTTTATCGAATATCACTTTAAAGATGCCTATTCCAATGAACTCATGAGGCACCTCGCCGTCAGCCTATTCCTTGTTCTCATTCGAGGACTGTACCGACGCTCCGCAACTGATAACCAGGCGATCATGTCGGACGAACGCATCGTGTCGATTCTGAATCATATTGAGCGAAGCTACGGCGACTGCACACTCGAAAGCATTGCGAGCGATACGGGTTATAGCACCAGCTATCTCAGCAGCTTGATCAAGCAAAAAACCGGCAAAACGTTTTCGCAAATAAAGCTCAACCAGCAGCTCACAGAGGCGGCATATCTTCTCAATAACACCGAGCGCAGCGTGCAGTATGTAGCCCGAAAAGTCGGCATCTCCAACATGTCATTCTTTTACTCAAAATTTAAAGAAGCATTCAGCGAAACGCCAGGTGCGTTCAGGACGCATCGGTCTAATTAAAGGCGTTATTACTCAGACCAATCAGCTTCGCGCGACACGGGAATGCGCAATCGAAGCAGCGAGCGCATCGCCTCTACCAGCACAAAGCCGGCGATGCCAACCGTGACCACAACGTCGAGCGGCGTGTTCACAAACCACAGCAACGTCATGAGATACGACCCGGCATTAAAGGCAAAGTGCAGCAGGATCGTGTAGCGGAGCTTTCCGGTCGTCACGAGCACCCAACCAAAGATGAGGCCGGCGGCACCCGCGTAGCAACCCTGCACCCAATTCATGTGCATAAAACCGAAGATTGCCGCCTGCAGCACAATCGCCGCGGCGATACCCCACGTGCTTGGGGCCGCCCAGGGCACCATGGCGCCGTCCTGCGCGCTCGCACGACGCCGGCGCTTCCAAAGTGGGCGGCACTGCGGATTAAACGCTCGGAGCGAAAACTCAAAAATAATGCCGCGCACCAGCAGCTCTTCACAAAATGGGGCACCGAGCACCGTAGTCAGGACGGCGAGATAGCTGGTGTCGCCCATGCCTGTTTCCTCGACAAGCTCGCTGTAGTCGGCCGCGGCATCGGGCAACAGCGACAGCGCGGCGTCGGTCACGTAGCCAACGACCACCTGCAGGGCCAGGCCGATCACGATAACGCAGGCGATGCGTTTCCACGCCCCACGCGCTCCCCCGCCAAGCGGACGCTCGCCCTGCCAGCGCGCCATAAACGAGCGCGGCCACAGATAACGCCACCACAGCAGCGCCATCAAAAACGATGCCGTCTGCGCGACGGCCTGAAGCAATTGAATGTCGAGGTCATCGATCGAAAAACCCATGAACACCGATGCGACGCCAAGGGCGGAGAACAAAACGACACTCAGGGCAATATCGGCAGCGACGACGCCAAAACAGGCAAGCGCCCAAATCATCGCATTGAGCATGCCAACCTCCTCCCGACGACTAGTCATTGGGGACGTTCTTCAACGACTAGCTGTTGGGGACACTCTTTGCCAAAGGCCCCGTTGGGCGAGATGTCAAACGGAAAGGTGCCGCAGCGATTGAACGCGGCGATAAACATGCGGATGGCGTTGGACGGCGTGGTGCCCACGAGCTGGGTTGCCGCCGCGAAGGCTGCCTTCTCCTCGGGCAAGACCTTCGCGACTACGGGGGTCATGTGTTCTGCCATGGCGCTTCCTTTTTGAAACGACGGTGGTGCGGATAGATGCGGGCCACGCGGCTGGGCGACGGGCTGTGAAGGCAACCCGATTGACCCGCATCTGGAGTTTGTTTCTGCGGCGTTGGTATTACTTGGTATTCCTAAGTATTACCCCGCAGATAGAATACCATATCCAACCCCATGGGAACGGAGAAATAACGGATCATTTTGTTGCTGAAGAAGTATTTAGAGCGTGATGATGTCCGAGATATTGAGGGCCTGAGCGTCGACGGCATCGTGCGTAGCAAGCAACAGCATACGGCCGTCGAGCAAGTCGAGCACGACCTCGGCGCATGCGTCGCGCGCAGCGATGTCTAGACCGGTAAAGGGCTCGTCCAGAATCACCGCGTCGCCTGGGCACAGCAGAGCTCGGGCAATCTCGACGCGGTTGCGCTGCCCACCCGAAAGCTCGGCCACACGCGCATGCACATCGACCCCCGGTACCAGCAGGCGCAACAAGGCAGCGGCACTCGAGGCATTCACGCGTGCATCGGCGCACACCAGCACGTTATCCAAAGCGGAGGCGTCCTCAACCAGGCGCGTATCCTGAAACACCATCGAGCACGGCGCGCACTCCCCCGCTGTCAACGAAAGCAGCGTCGACTTGCCCACGCCTGAAGCGCCCATCACGCAGATACGCCCGCCCGCGGGCACGTTGAGCACCAGACCATCCAGCGCCGGAGCCCAGGGTGCCCGGTCGCCCACGGCGAGCGCAAGCTCCGCCGCAGCCCCGCCACCAGCAGAGCCGCCCGCACGCCCGCGCAGTCCATGCCCATGTGCCCGCACGGCTGCGCGCCACGCCACGGGTCCCGAAACCCGCAGCAGCCACACCAGCACGCGCTCACACGCCCACGAGGCGGCAACGACCAGCACGGTCCACGCCAGCAGATCAGCCGTCTCAATCAAAAGCTTTGCCTGATAGATGCGCTCACCCACGGTGCCCACCGCCATGCCGATCAGCTCCGCCGCCACGCCGGCCTTCCAGCTCATGCCAATCACGGCGCGGGAACACGAAAGCACAAACGGCAGGACCTCGCGCCAGGTGTGGGCTCAAAACAGACGCCAACCCCGCACGCCATGCAGACGAAACATCTGCTCCAGCGGCTTATCCACTTGCGCCAAGCCCTCGACCAGCGAAAAATACACGCCCGGAAGTGCCATCAAAAAGACCGCCGCAATGCTCACACGCGCCGACCCCAACCAAATGAGCAGCAGGACCACCACGCAGGCAACCGGTGTCGCCTTAACAAACGAAAGCGCCGGCGCCACCAAGCGGGCAAACGTCAGCGATCGCACCGAGACTCCCGCCAGTACGCCGCCGCACACCGCGGCAAGCGCCAGCCCGCCCAAGATTCGCGCACCCGAGCCTGCCAGAATCGCCCATGTGCCGGCATCGCATACCAGTCGCAGCAACGCCACCACGACAGCGCCCGGCCCCGGCAAAATCAACGGCTGCGCCACGAAACCCGCCATCAGCACCCACACGGCAAGCCAAAAGGCGGCAACGGCACCTGCTGCCGCCACCGCCTTCATACGCTCTGTCATTTGTCGAGCAAACGCACGCACGGGCTACTCCATGTAGTAGAAATCGTCAGCCGGGAGCTTGCCGCCCACGGCGCTCGCGTCCGCATCGGCCAGCACCTGCAGGTACCCACCGAGCGCCGCCTTCATATCCCTCCCCGTCTGGCACACGAGCATGCACCCGGGAATCGCCTTTTCGGCAATCGCGGCGTTATCCACGATACCCGCATCGACCACGGCCTGAGCCCAGTCCGCCGGCGCCGCGTTCACGGCCTCAACGCTCGCAGCATGGCAGCTCAGGAATTCCGCCACGGCCTCGGGATGCTCCTCGGCAAAGGCACGGCGCACCACGGTCACGCCCGTCAGCAGGCGCGAGCCCGTGTCACCCGCCAGCTCGTCCCACACATCGGTCAGGCTCACCGGTGCCGACAGCTTGCCCTCGCTCTTTGCGATGGCAGCGGTCTTGAACGGCTCGGGTAGCACGCCCACGGCAGACGAATCGGCAAGCAACTCCGACAGCACCTCGGTGGGCTCGCTCTTAAACTCGAGCGTAACCTGGCCGGTCAGGCCCGCGCGCTCCAACAGGTAGTTCATGACGTACTCCGGCGTGGCGCCCTTGCCCGTCATGTAGACGGTATGGCCCGCCAGATCGCCAAACGAAGTAACGTCCGCGTTACCCGTCACCACGTTCAGCACGCCCAGCGTGTTGATATCGATGACCTGCACCGCACCCTCGGTCTTGTTGTAGAGCACGCTCGCCACGTTGGCGGGCACCAGGGCGATATCGATATCGCCCTGAATGACCTTGGGCACGATCTCGTCGGCCGCGGCGCTGATCGCAAAGTCGAACTCGTTATCCGTCTCGCCGCTCGCTGCTTGGTCCATAAACTGCACCAGACCGATCGACGTCGGGCCCTTGAGCGAGGCGACGTGTACCTCGACGGGCTCCGCGGCGGCCGCGGCGGCCTTCCCAGCAGCCGAGCCCGCGGCGGACCCGGCACCGGCAGTCCCGCCGCCACAGCCAGCCAGCGCAAGCGACAACGCGCCCGCGGCGAGCGCCGAGGCAAACCCCCGGCGCGACAGCTCAACATTAAACGCGCGCATCGTTAGCACACCCCCTCGTTGGGCATCGTCCATGCGTGATGGTCGGTATGCAGCAGCTCCTCGGCCAGCGGCGAGAGCGGCTCGCCCAAGAACTCGCGGTAGCACGCCTGGACATCGGGATTCTCGTGCGAGAAGCGAATGTCCGCAGCGGCATCCAGGCCCCAGAGCACCTGGCCACGCTCGGCTGCCAGCTCGCAGCCGTCGTGGATGGGCTGACCGCCGCCACCGACGCAGCCGCCCGGGCACGCCATGACCTCAACGAAATCATAGCTCACGCGGCCGTCGCGAATCGCGTCGAGTAGGCGGGCGGCGTTGCCCAGCCCGTGCACCACGGCGACGCGCACCTTGGTGCCCTCGATATCGGCCGCGGCTTCCTTCCAGCCGTCCAGGCCGCGCACGTCGGTAAAGAAGTCCGCATCGGGGTTCTTGCCCGTCACCAGGTAATATGCCGAGCGCACGGCGGCCTCCATCACACCGCCCGTGGCGCCAAAGATCACGCCTGCGCCCGTGCCAAAGCCCAGCGGCGTGTCGAGCGGCTCCTCGACCAGCGTGTCCACGCTCACGTGGCTCGCGCGGATCATGCGCACCATCTCGCGCACCGTCAGTGCAACGTCCACGTCGGGCGTGCCGTCCTCGCCCACCATGCTCGGCAGCGCACACTCGGCCTTCTTGGCCGTGCACGGCATCACGGACACCACGAACAAGCGCTCGGGCTCCACGCCCAGCACCTTGGCGTAGTATGTCTTGGCGATGGCGCCGAACATCTGCTGCGGCGACTTTGACGTGGACAGGCTGTCGACAAACTCCGGATAGCGCGCCTTCACAAAGCGCACCCAACCCGGGCAGCAGCTCGTAAACATGGGCCAGCCGCGGCTGTCACCCTCGCCCTTGGCGGCCTTACCCAGGCGCTCGAGCAGCTCGGAGCCCTCCTCCATAATGGTGAGGTCGGCCGAGAAATCGGTGTCGAACACGTACTCAAAGCCAACGCGACGCAGCGCGCAAGCCAGGCGCTCGACGGTAGCATCCTCGCGCGGAATGCCGAGCTCCTCGCCCCAGGCGCTACGCACGGCCGGCGCAATCTGCACCAGCACGATCTTATCGGGATCGGCGAGAGCATCGAACACGGTCTCGGTATCGTCGCGCTCGCGCAGCGCGCCTGTCGGGCAATGCGTGATGCACTGGCCGCACGCGACGCAATCGGTCTTGCCGATCGGCGCACGCCCGCGGGTGCCCACGGCGGTATGCGTGGCGCGGTTGGTCAGGTCCCAAATCCCTAGGCCCTGCACGCTCTCGCACACCTTGATGCAGCGCATGCATTTAATGCACTTGTCGTTATCGCGGATGATGGGGGAATCGAAGTCCCAGCCCTCGCGCGCCAGGTGCTGCTCGTACGGCAGATAGAAGATGCCCAGGTCGTTGGCGATGGTCTGCAGGTTGCAGTTGCCGCTGCGCACGCAGCTCGTGCACTGCGAATCGTGCTGCGAAAGCAGCAGCCGCACGTTGGTGCGGCGCGCCTCGCGGGCCTTGGGGCTGTTGGTGTGGACCACCATGCCATCGAGCACGTAGTTGTTGCAGGCGGCAACCAGCTGGTCGCAGCCCTCAACCTCGACCACGCACACGCGGCAGCCGCCGATCTCGTTCAGATCGCGCAGGTAGCACAGGGTGGGAATCTGGATGCCGACGGACTTGGCCGCGTCCAGGATCGTGGTGTGCTCGGGTACCACGACCTCGCAATTATCGATAGTGAGCTTGACCATATTGAGTGCTCCGCTTTCGGTGTTATCGCTGACAGTGGGGTTGTTGAGCTCTACCATTCCAGGTTCCTCCCTCCGCGGAACGCGCCAAAACCAAAGTGGTCGCAACGCAGGCAGCGGCTTGCCTCCTGGCGCGCCTCCTCCTCGGTAAGGCCCTGCTCGACCAGATTCCAATCGTGAATACGCTCGCCGGCCTCGCGCTCACCCAGCTCGCAGCGGCCGCACTCGTGCTTGCCCTTAAACTGGACGGTCGGCAGCTCAACCTCGAGCTTGATCTTGTGGTCGAAGCCCAGGTAACGGTCGATGTTTGCCGAAGCCACGCGGCCGGCATTGACGGCACGGATGACGGTGGCGGGACCGGTCTGACAGTCGCCGCCGCTAAAGAGGCCATCGAAGTTGGGCACGGCGCCGTCCGAATCGGTAACGACGCGACCCCACTTACAGGCGATGCCCATGTCCTCAAACGGCTTGGAATCGATGTCCTGGCCAATGGCGACAAACACGCGCTCGCAGGGGATGACGCGCTCGGGCGTAGCGGCGGCACGCGGAGCCGGACGACCGCGGCGGGGCTCGCCGATAATCTGCGGTTGCACGCGCAGGCCGCTCACGCGACCATCTTCGCCCGTCTCGATGGCGAGCGGCGCCGTGAGCTCCAGAACCTCGCAACCCTCGGCCTGGGCGCCGGCAATCTCGGCGTCCTGGGCCGTCATATCGCAGATGCGACGGCGGTAGACGATGCTCACCTTTTCGGCACCGCAGCGCACGGCAGAGCACGCCACGTCCATGGCCACGTTGCCGCCGCCGATGACGCACACGCGCTGGCCGCTCAGGTCGGGCAGCTCGTCGTCTCCGATGGCGCGCAGCATCTTGACGGCCGACTCCACGCCGGGCGCCTCTTCACCCGGAAGGCCGAGCTTCTTGTCGCTATGGGCACCGATGGCCAGGTAGACGGCATCGAACTCGTCGCGCAGGCGAGCGAGCTCCTCGCCGTTCACGGAGTGGTCGAGCTCCACATCGATGCCGGCGCTCAAGATCCAGTCGGTCTCGGCCTGCAAGCGCTCGCGCGGCAGACGATAGCTGGGGATGCCGTAGCGCAGCATGCCGCCCAGGTGGTGGCGCTGCTCAAAGATGGTCACCTTATGGCCCATCACGGCCAGGTAGTAGGCGCAGGAAAGGCCGGCCGGGCCGCCGCCGATCACGGCGACGCGCTTACCGGTGTTGTCCACTACATGCGGCTTGTGGTCGTTGAGGTCACTGTGCTCAACGGCAAAACGCTTGAGGGCGAGGATGTTCATGGGGTCGTCGACCATGCCACGGCGGCAATGCATCTCGCAGGGATGCTCGCACACCAGGCCGCAAACGAGCGGCAGCGGGTTATTCTTGCGGATGACCTTGACGGCATCGGCATAGCGGCCGGCCTCGACGAGCGAAATGTAACCGGGAATGTCGACGTGCGCCGGACAGCCCGAGACACACGGGACGCGGGCCTCACGATCAAAGCCGCAGGAGTGCTCGCTAATGTGATGCTCAAAATCGTCGCGGAAGCCGCGAATGGCCGTGAGCGCCATGGCGCCGGCCTCGTAGCCGATGGCGCAATCGCTCGAAAGGTAGATGGTGCGGGCCGTGCGCTCAATCAGGTTGAGTGTGGACTCATCGGCGCGCCCTTCGAGCACATCGGCGAGCAGGTCGCTCAGCGCGCTTAGGCCCACGCGGCAGGGCGTGCACTTGCCGCAGCTCTGGGTGGAGCACAGGTTGACGAGCGCTGCCGTAAACTCCACGGGACACGGGGCGAGCGAGCTCACCGCCAGACGACGTCCGAGCGCATCGTGCAGGTCGTCCATGACGGCCTGAGCGTGGCTGCGTTCCATTACATGCAGTCGAGCCATAAGATCCCCTCTCACATGGCAGCCCGGAGGCGAGGCCGGGCGAAGTTGCTACACGCACAACACTGACCTAAAAAGTTGTTAGGTCTTCACGCAGTTCGGCAGGCGGCATGAAATGTCACCCTCAGCGGTGAAATAGAACATTACCGCAGATAAATACCATATTTGATAAAACGCGTTACCAAATTGCAATATTCAATGTGAAAAAGAGCGCCTTACTATTTTTCCTTTTTGATCCGTTTTCCTCCGTCCCCTTCGGATCACATGATCCCTTGGGAACGGAGGAAAACGGATCGTTTTTGGTGCAAAAGGGCCAGGTTTGTTTACACCAATCTCACTTGCGCTAGATGAAGAGCTCGCATTCCTTCCGCACGACGCAAACCTTGCTCAGCATCTGGGAAACAGCGGATAGCTTGTTGGGATCAAGCTTACGAGCGCCTCGCGGACATACGGCAATGCAGCGCATACAGGAGATGCACGCCTCGCCAGCTGCTCGTTTGGGGTCACCCTTGTCGATAGCACAAACGGGGCACGCCGCGGCGCATGCACCGCAGGAGACGCAATCCTCTGTTGCCTCGGGTGCCATGCGGTGACCTCCGGCTTGTTTATAAGAACGATTGCCGGGGATAGAGGGCTCGGACGCATCCTCAGCCAACAGCTTTTGCTGAATTTGCTGCGCAAACTCTGCGAGCTGCGCCGCATCCTGCGCATCCGGACGACCGGCAGCAAACTGTCGCGCGATGGAATGTTCTGCAATGGCTGCAACTGCCGCGATCACCCGGAATCCCGCATGCTTCGCAACGTCCTCCAGCTCTACGAGCGTGTCCTCAAACGCGCGGTTTCCGTATACACAAACCAAAACAGCCCGAGCCCCGTTGCCGCGCACCATACCCAACCGGTCAGCCACCACAGCCGGGATTCTACCGGCATACGCCGGCACAGAGATTACGGCCACGTCGTCCTCAGTCATCGAGACAGCGCTGAAATCTAGCCCGCTATCGGTCAGATCGACGGTAACGGCATTCTTGCCCAGTGTCCCGGCCATAAGGCCAGACACCTTCTGCGTTCCACCCGTCGGACTAAACACAATTTCGAATACGCTCATCTAGACACCCTCCCCCTACGCCTGGCAACGCGTCAAGCCGCTTTCACATCCAGCCAGAGTATACGGCACGTGGGGTCCCCGTTTTGATGCACCAAGCACCCCAATGCACCCACTCTACGCTGTCTGCCTCTTCGTTTTGTATAAATTACGGTACAGATTGTATATATTTACGGGATACCGCCGCGTTCTCCTAAGGTACCCCATCCTGGCCCGTGCAAAAAACGGAGTATTCTGCAACGTGACCGTGCCAGCACCGCCGCGGGTGGGCAAAACTGGAGGGCGCCGCATCATTCTAAGTCCCGACATGGCGAGAATGACGCGCCCCTGCTCCGGAAAACAGCGAAATCTGACTCAGAAAGCTCGCTAGGGATATCCGAAGGCCACCGTTGGCGACGTCGAATCATATGCAGACAACTCGAACTGCAGAATACTCCAAAAAATGCACGGCGCACCCCATGGGACCCATTGCCGCATGGCAGGAAACAGGCCCACGGCATCCTCTAGATGCATTCTCGAGGAAATCACATTTGAACTAGCGATCGGATACGACAAACAAAAAGGGCCCCGAACGTAGTTGCTCGGGGCCCTTGGTTCACCTCGCTCTAGCGGGCGATGCGTATGTTACTTGCGCTTGCCGCCGCCGTCACCGGGGCGACGGGAGCTGCCGCCGCGCTTGCCGCCACGGCTGTTGCCATAGCTGCCACGGTTATCGCGACCGCCGGCACGGCCGCCACGGGAGCCGGCCTGGTTGCCGCCACGACCACCACGATAGCCACCACGACGCTCTTCGCGGGTATCGTCGTAGTTGCGCCAGTCATCGCGACGATCGCGGCTGGCACGCGGGTCACGACGGTCGCGCAACTCGTTAGAACGACCAGCGCCGCCGCGGCCGCCATTGCCGCGAGCACCCTCGCGACGCTCGCCGCCGCGGCTACCGCGCTCTTCAAAGCGCTTGCCGCCACGGGACTCACCGCCACGGGCAGCACGCTCACCACGACCCTCGCCGCCGCGACGCTCGTCACGGCCGCCGCGCTCGTCATCACGACCGGAACGACGACGATCACCCGAGCCACGCTTGCCGCCACGCGAGCCACGGCCCTCGTCCTCGCGCTCAACACGGCGACGGCCGCCGCGGTCCTCGTCCTCGCGGCGACGGCGATGCGCCTCGCCCTGGAACTGCTTGGCACGGCGCTCGGCACGGTTGCCTCGCGGAGCCTGCTCGGCAGCGCCAGTGCGCTCCTCGGCAGCCACCTCGCGGGCCACGCTCTCCACGGCCTCGTCCACGCGAGCCTGAACGCCCTCGCGCACGCGAGTCTTACCGCCGCGCTTGGGACGGCTCGGACGCTCGCCGTCGCCGCGACGCTCGCCGCGACCGCGGTTGGAACGACCGGCCACATCGCCGTAATCATCGCCGTTGCGCTTGCCGTCGCGACGTGCCTGCTCAAGCTTCTTCTTGCTCTTGGACTTGCCGCGCTTGGTCTTCTTCTTCACCTTAAAGGCCGCAGGGTCGCGCTCGGGGTCAACCGCAGGCGGATTGGGGCCCACATGCAGATCGCCGGCCTCGTAGATGTCGGCCGTCTTGTCCATGAGCTTCTCGATCTCGTAGAACTCATCGACATCCTGCTCAGTCACAAACGTGATGGCCCAGCCCAGCTCGCCGGCACGGCCCGTACGGCCAATACGGTGGATGTAGTCGGTCGGCTCGGCCGGCACGTCAAAGTTCACGACGTAGCGCACGTCGCTAATGTCGATGCCGCGGGCGAGCACGTCGGTTGCCACCAACACGTCAACGGTACCGTCGCGGAAGGCCGAAAGGGCACGCTCGCGCTGGGCCTGACTGCGGTTGCCGTGAATCGCGGCGGCCTTGATGCCCTTGCGCTCCAGACGACGGCAGCAGCTGTCGGCGCGGTGCTTGGTACGCATAAAGACGATGGTGCGCTCCGGGCCCTCCTTTTTGAGGAACTCGGGCAACAGGCTATTCTTGGCCTCGATGGACACCGGGAACACAAACTGGTCGACGGTGTCGGCGGTCGACGTGGCGGGCGCGATCTCCACGCGTGCCGGGTCGCTCACCAGGTCGGTGATCTCGCCCACGGCCTCCTCGTCGAGCGTCGCCGAGAACAGCAGCGTCTGGCGCTCGGCCGGCGTCTCGCGCACAATGCGGCGGACGGCAGGCAAAAAGCCCATGTCGAGCATACGGTCGGCCTCGTCGAGCACCAGCACCTTGACCTCGTCCAGATGGCAGGCGCCCTGCTCGATCAGATCGACCAGACGGCCCGGCGTTGCGACCAGGATGTCGCAGCCGTACTTGAGGGCAGCGGTTTGCGGCTTGTAGCTCACGCCGCCCACGACGGTCACGGCAACGTGGCCCGTGACGTCGGCGATCTTGCTCGCGACCTCGTCGATCTGCTGGGCAAGCTCGCGCGTGGGGGTGATGATGAGCATCACGGGGCCGCGGCCGTTGCCCTCGGGCTTTTTAACACCGCGACGGCGGTTGCGGCCGCCGCGCTCGCGCACGGGTTTGGGAGGAGCGATGTGCTCCAGATTGTTCATGGTCGGCAGCAAAAAGGCAGCCGTCTTGCCGGTGCCGGTCTGAGCGGCGGCAAGCAGGTCACGGCCCTCGAGCACTACGGGGATCGAGCCGGCCTGCACGGGCGTGGGCGCCGTGTAGCCCAGGTTCTCGATAGCACGAAGCATCTCGTCGGAGAGGCCCAGCTCGTCAAAGGCGGGCAGGCTCTCGGTAGCGGACTCGACGGCCTGGGCGGCATTGGCCTCATCGGCGGCATCGAAGGCAGCCTGGGTCATGGCCTCGCGGGTCTCGTCCAGAATCTCGGCGTCGGTGACGTCAGATACAGAATTACGCATATGTTGTTGTTCCTTATCTGCACGCGCAATGGGCACGGCATGCGGCCGCGCGGGCGTGCTTGGTAGTGCGCTAATACATACAAAAACAGGTGCGCACAGAGAGGACGTTGCTCAGCACGCTGGCGATCGCTTTGGCAGCCCTATCACGCGCCGTCCAGACGCAGCAGCTCTAAGCGATGGAGCAGATTCGCCGCCGGTTAGTATACCCGTGCTTCGCATGCCCCCACGTAAACCACAGATGACGAGGCGGACGAGGTGGGCCCGGCTGATTGTCTCAATCTGTAACAGTTACAGGGCAAATCTTCCTCTACGTGTTACAGATCGAGACAAACGGTCGACACGGTTCACAAACGTCTCAATCTGTAACAGTTACCGAGTAAAATCGGTCCTAATTGTTATAGATCAAGACAGAGGGGGATTTCCGTCCAGTCCAAACCAAATCTCTCAGGCTTCCTGCAATTTCGAACATGTGGCCTATAATGTTGCTTTGGTTACGCTATATATTGCGCGGCCATTTAATACGTCGCCCACCGGGGGCCATTAATTCCTATCGCCATATTGGCTAGGAAGCAATCAAAGGAGGTATCCGTGGCAGCAGAGACGCCTTGCTCGGTCCTCTATAACGATATTCGCTCGTTCGGCGGTCTTAAACATCTCGAGATCGCCCGAATGCTTATCAATGGAAACTCTTATCTCGGCAGTACCCTGCTCGAGAAATGCTCTTCCAACCGCTCGTATCTCACCCGTTACATCGTCCATCGCAAGCCTGACCAGTGCGCGCCCTCCATCTACAGCGACTTTACCGTCACCACGCTCAACCTTTCCTCGGCAATCTGCAGCAAGCTCGGCGGCGGCGAGTCCGCCTATCGGGCAATCGCCGAGCACTATCGCGGTCCGGCCGCCAACGAAATGATGTCGGCTCTCACCAGCTACAAGCTGGACAGCCGCCTATATGCAAATGCCCTCAATCGCATCGACAACTTTGACGGCAATGCCGTGCGCGAGAAAAGCACGCTTTACCTTATGCTCTTTGTGGCAACGGGGGCGCTCGCCGATCCCGTTCAGGGCGTGGCCACCGTCGAGCGCTTTTGCGACAGCAAGACGGGCGAGCACTTTGGCACCACCGAAACTACCGTCGGACATGGCTTTATGAGCAGCCTGGAGCAGCCGCGCACCGTCGCCCCCAACCTCGGTCTGCTCAGAACCCATGCCGACAACTGCGCCGACATGCAAATCCATCCCCTCACACGCGATCCGCGCGGCACCGTAATTGGTTCTTTGCCCAAAACCTCGCCCAGCATCACCGATGTGGGCGCCGACGCATCGCGCGAGCATCTTCGCATTTGGCTTGAGGGTGAGCACTGGTACGCCCAGGGCCTTGGATCGACCAACGGCACGGTACTCGAATCGGGTGCAGGCAACGGCGATATTGTGATTGAGCCGCCGCGCGACCAACGCGAGCCCGGCAAGATCTATCCCCCAGTGGAAATCGAAAACAGCGACAGGCTCCATCTGGGTCTCTACACGACATTCCTTGTCATTGTGGACTAGCGCGGACGGCGATCGAAAGACGGTCGCCGTCCGTCTTTCGTCTTCTACCTTCTGCGTCGTAAACGACAATGCTCAGCGGTATACGTGGGCAGTGCGGCTATCATGGTACTTTACCGATATCCGCACTGCTCACGTATACGTGCGGCAACCCATGCCAGACAAAGGAACGCCATGGATACTACCGATAGCGCCTATGGCGACAAACTCATCCGTCTCGATACGTTCGATACCGCCGTGGCGGTCGACCCCAGCGCCGAGGACGACGCCAAACGTCGGTTTATGACGCTTATTCTCCAGACGGCCCACCGCAACAACGGCAACATCGGGCACGTGCTGCGCGCGACCAACACGAGCGGCGAGGTCTTTGCCGTCAAGCTACTCAAGGACAACGCTATCCTTTCCGGCCAAGCCCCCGACCGCTCCGCCGAGCAATCGGCCGCGCACCTGGCCAACACCGCCGCGCTGTTCGAGGAGTACCGTCATCTGTATACCGTCTCGCACCTGCGCGGATTTCCGCGCGTCTATGGCTACGGCTCGTGTGAGGATGACCCGCTCATCCTCATGGAGTGGGTCGAGGGCACCTCGCTCAAGCAGGCGCTGCCCCTGCTTCCGCACGATGCCTCGGGCGGGCTGACCACCCAGATGGTCGCCGCCGTCGGAAACGCCGTGCTTCGTGCGCTCTTGATGACCCAAGGCCTCGTGAATCCGGTCATCCATCGCGATCTGTCGCCCGCCAATATCATGTTCCGCACCACCAGCCGAACGCTCGAGCAGCAGATTGCTGATTGCTCCTTTGACCCCTGCCTCATCGACATGGGCTCCGCGACCATGGCTCTCGGCGACGACACGATCACCCGGCGCGCCGACATCTGGCGCTTTGCCACGCCCGCATACGCCGCGCCCGAGATGCTCACGCAGGATATCGAAGGCATCGCGGCCCTTCGCCGTTCGCCGGCAATCGACGTCTATGCGCTTTCGAGCATTTTGTACCAGCTCTACAGCGGTCGCAAACCGTTTGACTTTGAGTCGACGGACGCCGCTGCAACCGGCTCGTTCTATCTCGTAAAGACCAAGACCAAGCCGGCACCGCTCGAGCCGCGCTGCGAGGGCGATGAGGCGCTCGTCCAAATCATCATGAAGGGTCTCTCAGTCGAGCAGTGCGATCGCCCTACCGAGCAGCAGATGCTCGAGGTGCTCTCGACATACCTCACCGACGCCGAATCCGAGGGCCGCGAGGGCGCGGGCAGTGACGCCGCAATCGACATCGACTCCGGTACGCACCTTAAGGTCGACGTCGCCGGCGAGCGCGCGCGAGAGATTCTGGAGCAGGCCCGGCACGATGCCATGACCCGCCGCCGGTTTATTATCGGTGGCGTCGTTGCAGCCGTTGCGGGGCTCAGCGTCGTTGGGGCGGCGACCCATGGCTTTGGCATCCCCGACTACCTGGACGGCATCCGCGGTTCGCTTGACGACTACACCTGGGATCAGCTGCAGGAGATTTCGCTCAAGATTAAGGCCGCCGAGACCCGTAGCGAGGCACGCGAGATTGCCAAGCGCTATCACCTGCTCGATGCCGATGGGCGTATCCCCTATCCGTGTACCAAGCGTGTCACGCTCACCAACGGGCTGCAGGTTGGCGCGCAGCTTGTGGGCATCCGCCACGATGAACTTCTGGACGGGACGGGCAAGGCCGGACTGACGTTTATGTTCGATGCGGGTATTGCCGAGCGCAACGCTGCGGCTGAACCGCCGAGCGCCGGCTGGGCAGATTGCGAGCTGCGGGAATGGCTCAACGGCGACGGCCTTAAGCTGCTGCCCAACGAGTTGCGCGCACTCATTAAAGGGGTCAAGAAGGTCTCGAACAATGTGGGCGCCGCCAACAGTGCATCGTGTCTGAGCGAGTTGCCCGCAACCCTTTGGCTGCCCGCCATGGTCGAGCTGTGCGGTACGCAACCGCCCGATTCGTTTGCCAAGGACTATCACTACCTGGCAGACATCTACAACGGCGAGGGCAAGGAGTATCAGCTCTTCCGCGAGCTCAAGGTGAGCCCGTATTCCACGAACGAGACGATGGTCCGCCAGTGGAAGGGCAAGGACACCTGCTGGTGGGAGCGCACGGTGAGCCCCGACTCATCGGAGACCGAAGGCACGCTCTATTTGAATCGCGTTGGACACGACGGCGACGTCTTTACGTACGCAACGCCTGCGGACAAGCCAAACAAACGAACCTGTGTGATCCCCGGATTCTGTATCTAGAGAGCGGGCGTCTTGCCGTGACGGGACCCCTCCCCGGCAAATGTCTCGATCTGTAACACTAGCTCGGCAGATACAGGTCTAGATGTTACAGAACGAGACAAACCCCAACCCCGCGAGACAACATCTCAATCTGTAACAACTAGGACCCAAATATCGGTCTTGCTGTTACAGATCGAGATGTTCAGGTTACCCTCGAATGGTTTGTCTCGATCTGTAACATCTAGCAGGCAAAACGGTCCCCAGATGTTACAGATTGAGACGTTAAGTTATGGCTCGATGTAATGTCTCGATCTGTAACAGTTAGAGGTCATTTTCCCTGCTAGACGTTACAGATTGAGATGCTTGGTTGAGACGGTCCATCGGCCAACCAACTATCCTCATCTGTAACGAAATGTCATACATTTCTTTCTGTACTGGACACCCCCAGGGGGTATGGGTGTATAGTATCGGCGGGTTAACAATTTCAACACCGAACTACAGAAAGGAGAAGCCATGGCTCAGGATAAGTTTGACGTGGGCGGTATGACGTGCGCCGCGTGCCAAGCGCACGTGGACCGTGCCGTCAGCAAGCTCGACGGCGTCGAGAGCGTCGCGGTCAATCTGCTCGCCGGCTCTATGCTGGTGAACTACGACCCTGCGCAGGTCTCCCCCGATGACATCTGCACCGCCGTCGACCGCGCGGGCTACTCGGCCTCGCCCATCAGCGCGGGCACCGACGCCGCCTCAAGCGGCAGCTCGCAGGCCAGGTCCGGCGCCGCCCACATGGAGTCGCCCACCAAAAAGTTGGAGGCCGCCGCCTCTGCCATGCGCATCCGCCTCATCGTCTCGATCGTATTCCTCATCCCGCTGTTCTACATAGGCATGGGGCACATGCTCGGCTGGCCGCTGCCCGGCATTTTCACCGACCACACGCATAGCATGACGCTCGCCCTCACTGAGCTCGTCCTGCTCATTCCCATCGTCTATGTCAACGACGCGTACTTTATCAACGGGTTTAAATCACTCGCGCACGGCGCACCCACCATGGACGCCCTCATCGCCGTGGGCGCCACCGCTTCCGTCGCCTGGTCGCTCTACGCCATGTTCATCATGGCCGACCAGCTAGCCGCGGGCCAGGTCCACGAGGCCATGATGACGGGCATGGACAACCTGTATTTTGAGAGTGCGGGCACGATCCTGTCGCTGGTCACCGTAGGCAAATACCTCGAGACGCGCAGCAAATCCAAGACCGGCGGCGCCATCGAGGCGCTCATTGACCTGGCGCCCAAGACCGCGACCGTCGTGGCCGAGGACGGCACCGAAACCACCGTCGACGTCGACAGTATCCTTCCCGGCCAGGTCCTGCGTGTGCGCCCCGGAGAGTCCATCCCTGTCGATGGCGTGGTGCTCGAGGGCAGCTCGGCCGTGGACGAGAGCGCGCTCACCGGCGAGTCCATCCCCGTGGAAAAGACCGCCGGCGACACCGTCAACGCCGCCACTGTCAACCGCACCGGCTCGTTTACCTTCCGTGCCACACGCGTGGGCGCCGACACGTCGCTCGCCAAGATTATCCAGCTCGTCGAGGACGCCAACGCCACCAAGGCGCCTATCGCCCGCATGGCCGACAAAGTCGCCGGCGTGTTCGTGCCCGTGGTGTTCGTGATCTCGGCTGTGACCTTTGCGGCGTGGATGGCACTGACCGGCAGCATAAACGAGGCGCTCACCTCCGCCGTGGCCGTGCTGGTGATCAGCTGTCCGTGCGCATTGGGTCTGGCCACGCCCGTCGCCATCATGGTGGGCACCGGCAAGGGCGCCGAGATGGGCATTCTGTTCAAGAGCGCCGAGGCGCTGGAGAATCTGCGCAGCGTGGGCACCGTGGTGCTCGATAAGACGGGAACGGTCACTCGCGGCAAGCCTGCCGTGACCGATATCGTGGTAGCCACGCGTGCCGACGGATCGCCCGCCATGAGCGAAAAGGCGCTGCTCAAGCTGGCCGCTGCGCTGGAGCGCTCAAGCGAGCACCCGCTGGCCGAGGCGATTATGGCCGAGTGCGAGGCGCGCGGAATCGTCGCACGCATGGTCGAGGACTTTGCCGCCGTGCCCGGGCGAGGCGTTACGGCACGCGAGGGGCAGAATGTCATCGCCGCCGGCAACGTGCGTCTGATGGACGAGCTGGGCGTGAAGGTTCCCGCCGGCCTTGCCGAACAGTTCGCGGCCGAGGGCAAGACGCCGCTGTTCTTTGCCAAGAACAGCGAGCTTGTCGGTACCATCGCCGTGGCGGACGAGGTCAAGGAGACGAGCGCCGGGACCATCGCCGCACTGCGCTCGCTTGGCGTCGACGTGCGCATGCTCACCGGCGACAACCGCGTGACGGCCGAGGCCATCGCCCGCCGCGTGGGGCTGAGCAGCGAACAGGTCATCGCCGACGTCCTCCCTGCCGACAAGGAGCGCCACGTCCGCGAGCTGCAGGATGTGGGCGGCAAGGTCGCCATGGTAGGCGACGGCATCAACGACTCCCCCGCCCTGGCGCGCGCCGACGTGGGCCTTGCGATCGGCACCGGCGCCGACATCGCCAAGGAGGGCGCCGACGTGGTACTCATGCGCAGCGACCTCATGGACGTCGTCCGTGCCATCGAGCTGTCGCGCGCCACAATTCGCAACATCAAGCAGGACCTGTTCTGGGCACTGTTCTACAACGGCATCGGCATTCCGCTGGCGGCGGGCGTGTTCTTCCCCCTCACCGGTTGGCAACTCTCGCCGATGTTTGGCGCCGCGGCCATGAGCCTGTCGAGTGTCTGCGTCGTGTCCAATGCGCTGCGCCTGCGAACCTTTAAGCCCAAGACGGCGCGCTGAAGCACCCGACCTTGCCCCTCAAACCGTCGCTCGCGTACCAAAGTACGCTTCGCTCCTCTTTCGGGGCAATCTCGGGCACCTCAGCGCACCTTTAAGATGACGCTATTCACGACTAAACTGTCAGATAATCTCAATCGATAAGGAGTACACCCATGCGTTACACGATCAAGACTTCCGGCCTTATGTGCGGCCACTGCGACGCCACTGTCGAGACGGCACTGCTCAACGTTGCCGGCGTGACCGACGCCGACGCCGATCATGAGACTCAGACCGTACAGGTGGAGTGCGCCGACACCGTGACCGCTGAGCAGCTCGCTGCCGCCGTCGAGGACGCCGGCGAGAAGTTCCACGCCCTATCCGTGACCGCCGCGTAGCAGACGCCGCCTACTGAATCCTCAGAAGTTGCGGTGAAATACGGACTGTTGTGCCGCCCTAGGCCTTTAAACGGTCCGTATTTCACCGCAACTGACGGGGACATCCGGAAGATCGACCAGAAACGAGGACCCGCCATGATGGCAGACCACAAATCGGTGACCCGCATGCTCAAGACGGCACGCGGCCAGATCGACGGCATCTTGCGGATGGTCGAGGAGGACCGCTATTGCGTCGATATTTCCACGCAGCTCATGGCCACGCAGGCACTCCTCGCGCGTATTAACGCCGACGTGCTCAAGGCGCATATCGAGGGCTGCGTGACTTCGGCAATCGAATCGGGCGACGAAGACCTAAAGGCCGCCAAGCTCGCCGAGATCGAACGCGTTGTCGACAAGCTCTCCAAGTAATTGGGGCATTGGGGACAGACTTCTTTACACCGTCTTGGTGTTCCGGGGACAGGTATGTTTGCACCGCATTGGTGCAGATTGACCTGTCCCCCTTGCTCTAAATCGGGTATAAAGGCGTGCAGCATATCGAACGAAAGGCAATTTGCATGAATGACTTTATGAAGGGTCGCAATGGTGCCGATGAACTCACCATCGTGATGGGTTTTGCGGGTATTGTCATCGCGATGATCGGATCGATAGCCCGCATCCAGTGGCTCAGCTGGATCGCCATCGCCGTCATCGTGATCGGCGTGCTGCGCGGCCTGTCCAAAAACATCGATGCACGTCGCAAGGAGAACGAGGCCTTTGTCGCCACGACCGCCAATGTTCCCGGCTTGGGCAAGTTCGTCGCCAGCTTGGGCGGTGGCGCTGCAGCGGCCAGCACCTCACGCGCGGCCGGCACCAGTAAGGAAGACTTTGAGCGCGCCAAGCGCACGGCCAAGAAGATGTGGAAGGGCCGCAAGACCACGGCGTACCTCAAGTGCCCCAACTGCGGCCAGATGTTGTCCGTCCCCAAGGGCAAGGGCAAGATCCGCGTCACCTGCCCCAAGTGCCACGCCAAGATGGAAACGCGCTCCTAGCCGCTACACCATAGAATAAAAGCCGAGGCCTCGCGCTGAGACCTCGGTTTTTTTGATTATGACAAAGGGACCGTCCCTTTGTCACACCTATGCTACGCCATCGCGGGCAAGCTCCTCGGCCAACGCCTCGGCAGGCATGGCCATAATCGCGTCGAGCTCGGCGTCCACCTCGGGAATGCGCTTCACCTTGAGTTTGCGCACCAGATCACCACGGCACATCACGTACGCCGGCTCACGCAGTGCGCACAGGTCATCGAGCGGGTTCTTGCGCGTCACCAGGATATCGGCGGCCTTGCCGCACTCGATTGTGCCGGTCTCGCCGCCCAGCCCCAGCAGCTCGGCATTGACCTGCGTGGCCGTATGCAGCGCGAAGGCGTTACTCACACCCACGTACTTGGCAAAATAGGCCACCTCGCGCCACATGTCGTACTGTGTCACAAACGGGCAGCTCGAGTCCGTACCCAGGCCCACCTTAACGCCAGCTTCCAGTGCAGCACGGGCGCTCTCGATGATGCCCGAGCACACGATATCGCCGTTCTTCTTTTGCGTATCGGTCGAATGGGTCTTTTCCGGGTCGAGCAATACAAACGGCAACGCCGGGCTGATCGTGCAGGTCACACTCGGCGCACGTCCCTCGAGCTGCGTGCCCGCGGCGCCACGGTACAGCTCCAGGATCTCGGGCGTCAGCGGAGCGCCGTGCTCAATCGTGTCAACGCCGGCCTCAAGCGCGGCCTTCACGCCCTCGGTGCTCTCGACATGGGCCATAACCGGCAGGCTCACCTCGTGCGCAGCCTTGCACGCCGCCGCGGCAACCTCGACCGGCATGCGCAGCACGCCCGGCTCGCCCACCTCGGTCGCATCGAACACGCCGCCCGTCACGAACAGCTTAATGACGTCGGCACCGTGCGCATACAGGTCACGCACCTGTTCGGCTGCCTCGGCGGGACTGTTGGCCACCTGGGCGAACAGTCCCGCACCATGGCCGCCCGGCACCGTGACGCCCGTTCCCGGCGCCACCAGGCGAGGACCTTGATACTTGCCGGCATCGATAGCATCGCGCACGGCAAGATCCGCAAACAGCGGGTCGCCCGCGCCGCGCACCGTGGTCACGCCGCTTGCCAGCTGCTGTTGGGCGCTGCCCTTAAGAATATGGCGCACGATGGCGCGCCCCACGGGATTATCGAGCTTCTTCATCAGCGCGCCTGCATCGCCGGCCGAGACAGGCTTGCCCGAACCGCACAGATGCACATGCATATTGATGAGACCGGGCATGAGATACGCACCCGCCAGGTCGATGACCTCGGCACCCGCAGGCGCCTGCGCCACAGCACTCGGCCCCATCCATGTGATGACACCGCGCTCAACGGCCACGGCCATGTCGGGCTGCGGCTCCATATGTTCCGAACCATCCAGGACGGTCGCATTGATAAACAACGTGGAACGATCGGCAGACGCCATATCGAGCTCCTCCCCCTCAGAAAACTTGAACATCTGTCCATTATTATCCAGTGTAGCCCGATTGCCACAGACATATCGGTTAACGGAGGGAAGAGGGGATGTGGGGGACGGAATACGCTGCAGTCCCACCCCAGCGACACCAGGGAAGTGTCTCGATCTGTAACAGATACAGGGTTGTTGGGCCCCTTGCTGTTACAGATCAAGACATTCGGTCGACGCTTCACCGGTTTGTCTCGATCTGTAACAGTTACGAGCTCAAATAACCTCTAAACGTTACAGATTGAGACAAAACCTCTCAGCGCCCATACCACTGACGTCTCCACTCCTCAGCCAAATCGGGCCGTCGCGGAATACCCGCCAACCTCATCTTCTCAGCCAGCTTCCCCGGATTCTTGAGCTCATCAAACGTAAACCGAAGCACCTTGTGCCCGAGCATTGTCAGATGGGACTCCCGTTGACGTTCTGCCACGAATGGGTCGACCGACTCCCAGCCCTCGCCGTTCTGCAAGGCATACTTCCCCTTTCCGTCGAGCTCGCCAATCACGCACGTTCCGTCCTCGAACCGCCAAAAATAGTCGACGCGAAACACCTGGCTCGGATCGAGCGGGTCGCGAAACTCCACCTGCAGCTCCGGAACCGGAAAGCCGTACGCAATAAAGAACGCTCGGAACCGAGACTCGCCGCCGTTTTCGGACAGCCCGTCCGCATACGACGCGATCACCTGTGCCCTGCGATACCCTCGCCTGCCCTCGCAATCGGCGCGGAGGCGCTCGCACAAATCCCCACGTGATACGCCTTTCGCCCGCAGTGCAGAATCGGCAATCGCCAACCCGTAGGAGAACGGCGCACGCAGCAAGCAATCCTCCACCGTGCGCCAAAACGACGTCACCCGCACGCCATCAACGCGCTCGAGCGCGCCCGCCATCTGTGGACGCAACAACCTGCACCCGCTGCTCAACGTCACCGAACAACCCGTCTTGACAAGAAAACGCGGCCCAAGCAGATCATTCGGCACCTCCAGACCCCATATCAGTGCGGCGTCATATCCCCAAAACGCCCAATCGGGATGAAATTCCGCAAGCCCTCTGATAGTCCTCAGCGCTCGCTCCGCCGGCGTCAATGCATCCCAATCATGCTGAAAACAGAACAGGTACGGCTCGGGCTCCGCGATATCGTCGGTTCCAACATGGCGTCGCAGCCACATGAGCTCGGTATTGTCATGCGTTGCGAGCAGCGCACCTTGCTTGGCCGTCTCCGTGAGCCGCGCGAGCATCCTATTCCGCGCCAACGTGTTGCGAGTCGCATGTTTGTGTTTGAGAACGGTATTAGACACTTTCATCACCACCACGTCAGACAAATGGACCATCGCCGCTGTTGCCTCCGCTGGCAAATGTCTTGATCTGTAACAGGAAGACAGTCTTTGAGCCTCTAGTTGTTACAGAACAAGATCTTTCGGCAGCCGCCAACCCTCCGTCTCAATCTGTAACAGTTACGGGCTCAAACAGCCGCCAAACGTTACAGATTGAGACAAAGTCAGGGGCAGCAGGGCGACACCAATCACATCCCCTACTCCCACTCTTGCTCGTAGATGTTGAGCGACTTCACGTAGCGCCCCTGGGCGCCCATGATGTCGCGGACCAGGCGCAAAAAGAAGCTGATGCACGAGGTGTCGAAGCCGACCTGCAGGTCCTCCGGATGCACTGCACCCGGCCCATCGACCGCCGTGTCGCTCAGGCGCGCGATGTCATACAGGTAGAGCTGCCCCGCCGTCAGCCAGACATCGTCGACGCAGGCGAGGCGCACCGCAATCGCGCCGTCGCTCCAATGCTCCTTTTGCACGATATGCGGGTCGTAGACATCAAAGCGACGGTCGGTACGCGTATCCTTCAGCGCAGCCATGCCGTTCGCAGGATCCTTGTCCAAAATGCCAAAGCGCGAGAAATACTGCGTGTCGCGTACCTGCTCGAGCCGCTTGAGCGAGGCAGGCGAAAGCGATGCCGGCGGCTCGTCAACATACAGCTCGAGCAGCGTCTTGCCATGGCGATAGGGGCGCTCGAAGAGCAGCCAATCGGTAAATGCCATGTTGTAGGCCATGATTTCGTTTTGGGAAGGCTCGGTGCAATAGCTGAGCCACGGGTCGACAATGATCTCAAACTGCTCGCGCGCCGGCTCCAAAAACTGAAACTTCCGCAGCATCCAAAAATGGGCCATGTCGGCAATATCGTTGCCGACGGCTTCGGCCAGCTGCGCTCGATCTAAAGCGTGATCAGTCATGGCATCCTCCTCAAACTGATGGACCTCAATTTGAGCTTACGAGGAGGGTGGGCAGCCACGACCAGCGCGGGCAAAATAGGCCTCCGGCTGCAAACCAACTGCTGACCAAACACTTGACGGGATGCTTGACCGAAAATGCACACCGCAACAAAACCGCAGGTAAACATAGACGGCCAACCAGCCCTTTTGAGCCAGATACCCACAGCCACCACAGAAACAACAGGTGACCACAGCCCAAGAAGTCGACAAATGAACACCCGTACGTCGACAAACGAGCAAATCGCTCGCAAAGAGTGTCCCCAACGACTAGACAAAAAAATGACTAGTCATTGGGGACGTTCTTAAATGACTACTTTACAGCTCCAGCGCATCGGCGACTTCTGCTGCGCAGGCCAGGGCGTCGGCCATAGCGTTCACCACGAGAGAGCTGCCGTTACGGGCGTCACCGGCAACATACACCGGCGCGGCATCCGCGGCGACGCCGTCGACACGCGCCGCGAGGTGCGAGCCCTCGGCGGCCATCACAGGCAGTGGACGACCAGCAGTGACAACGGGCACGCCAACGGCGTCGAACACACCGTGCTCCGGGCCCGTAAAGCCGCAGGCGATGAGCACCAGCTGCGCCGGTACCTCGTGCTCGGTGCCCGCGATGCGCTCGGGCTTGCCAGCCGACCAATCCAGATCGACCACGCGCAGGCCCGCGGCCGCGCCCTTCTTGTCCAACAGTACCTCGAGCGTATCCACACCCCAAGCGCGCATCTCGCCGCCCATGGCAGCGATGGCCTCCTGCTGGCCGTAGTCGGTCTTCTTAACGTTTGGCCACTGCGGCCAGGGGTTGCTCGCCGCGCGCGCATCAGGCGCCGCCGGCAAGAACTCAAACTGGCGCACGCTGCGCGCACCCTGACGTACCGCGGTGCCCACGCAGTCGTTACCGGTATCGCCGCCGCCGATGACCACGACGTCCAGGCCGCGTGCATCGACGACAGGCTCGCCGCCATCAAGCACCGAGACGGTCGAGGCCGTCAGGTAGTCCACGGCATACACCACGCCGGGTGCGTCAATATTCTCAGCAGCCAGTCCACGCGGGGTGCGAGCACCGGCAGCCACCACGACGGCGTCAAAGCCATTGAGTTTGGCCGCCACCGCAGGGTTCGTAACGTCAGCACCCAGCTCGAACACAATGCCCAGCTCGCGCATAAGTGCCACGCGACGCTCGACAACGGACTTCTCGAGCTTCATGTTGGGAATGCCGTACATGAGCAGGCCACCCGGGCGGTCGTCACGCTCAAACACCGTCACGCGGGCACCGCGACGCGCAAGCTCCCATGCTGCCGCCAGACCAGCAGGACCAGAGCCCACCACGGCAACCGTGGGCGCGCCCTCCCCTGCCGGCTCAAAGCGGCGCGGACCGCCGTTGGCCCACTCATGGTCGCTGATCGCACGCTCGTTGTCATGGATCGTCGTGGGTTGGCCATCGACCGAACCCAGGTTGCACGCGGCCTCGCACAACGCCGGGCACACGCGACTCGTAAACTCGGGCATGGGCGAGGTGAGCGACAGGCGCTCGACAGCCTCATCCCAGCGGCCGCGGTACACCAGCTCATTCCACTCGGGAATCAGGTTGTGCAGCGGGCAGCCGCTCGGGCGTGCCTTGCCAAAGCTCGCGCCCATCTGACAAAACGCCACACCACACATCATGCAGCGGCTCGCCTGGGCACGGCGCGCATCGTCGTCGAGCTCCACGTACAGCGGATCGAAATCGCGGCTGCGCTCCTCCACGGGGCGCAGCTCGTGGGTCACGCGATCGATATCAAGAAAAGCACCGGGCTTACCCATGGCACTTACGCCTCCTTCTTGGTCGAAGCAACAGAGCTGGCGGTGGCGGGCGCAACGCCAGCGACACCACCCGCCACATCAAAGCGAGCGACATCGGCGGCGTCGGCGCGACCGGTCACAATGTCAAACGCCAGTTCCTCGGCCTGCGCATGCGTCTTACCGATGGCCTCGGCGGCGGCGACAATCGCCAACACGCGCTCGTACTCGGTCGGAATGACCTTCACAAAGTGCTTGCCCATCGTCTCAAAGCTGTAGAGCAGCTTAATACCGCGCGGGCTCTGCGTCGCGTCCACGTGCTCCTGGATGAGCGCACGAATCTGCGCAAGCTCACCGGCCGTCGGGGCTTTAAGCTCAACGCTCTCGTGGTTCACACGGGCATCGAGCGTGCCGTACTGGTCAAAGACGTAAGCCACGCCGCCCGTCATGCCGGCGGCGAAGTTCTGCCCGACCTCGCCCAAGATGAGCGCCAGACCTCCCGTCATGTACTCGCAGCCATGGTTGCCGCAGCCCTCGACCACCACCGTGGCACCGGAGTTGCGTACGCCAAAGCGCTGGCCGGCCAGGCCGTTAATGAAGCCGCGGCCACTCGTAGCGCCAAAGAACGCAACGTTGCCCACGATGATGTTCTCGTCGAACTTGTAGGTCGCATGCGGGTTGGGGCGCACCGACACCTCGCCGCCCGAAAGGCCCTTACCAAAGTAGTCGTTGGCGTCGCCGCACACGTTGAGCGTTATGCCGCGCGGCAGGAACGCGCCAAAACTCTGACCGGCCGAACCATCGCAATCGATGGTGATGGAGCCGGCGGGCAGGCCCTCGGGATGCGCCTTGGTCACCGCGTTGCCCAAGATGGTGCCCACGCAGCGGTTGACGTTGGCGATGTCGGCGCGGAAGCGAATCGGGCGCAGGTGCGCACGGGCATCGGCCGTATAGGGCACAAACAGCGTGGAATCGAGCGTCTTGTCGAGCTCGCTGTCCGCAGCCATCTGGGGCAGGAAGTGGCGACCGTCGGCACCCGGGATGTGGGCACCAAACTCACAGGTCGCGCTCGCCAGCACGGGCGATAGATCGAGCAGGTTGGCCTTGCGGTTGCCCGGGACCTCGATCTGGCGCAGGCACTCGGGATGGCCGACCATCTCGTCGACGGTGCGGAAGCCCAGGCTCGCCATGACCTCGCGCAGCTGCTCGGCAACAAAGAGCATAAAGCGTTCGACGTGCTCTGGCTTGCCGCGGAAGCCGCGACGCAGGCGGCAGTTTTGCGTAGCGATGCCGGCGGGGCAGGTATCCTGCTGGCAGTCGCGCTGCATGAGGCAGCCCATCGAGATGAGCGGCATGGTCGCAAAGCCAAACTCCTCGGCACCCAGCAGGCAGGCGACGGCGACGTCGGTGCCGTCCATGAGCTTGCCGTCGGCTTCGAGCACCACGCGTGAGCGCAGGCCGTTTTGCAGCAGCGTCTGCTGGGCCTCGGCAAGGCCAAGCTCCAGCGGCAGGCCGGCGTGCCAAATGGAGTCGCGCGCCGCGGCACCCGAGCCGCCGTTATGACCGCTGATCAAGATCTTGTCGGCAGCGCCCTTGGCCACACCGGTGGCGATGGTGCCGACGCCGGCCTCGCTGACCAGCTTGACCGACACGCGCGCACCGGGGTTGGCGTTCTTAAGATCGAAGATCAGCTCCGCCAAGTCCTCGATGGAGTAGATGTCGTGGTGCGGCGGAGGCGAGATCAGGCCGATGCCGGGCGTGGACTGACGAACCTCGGCGATCCAGGGGTAGACCTTCTTGCCGGGCAGGTGTCCGCCCTCGCCGGGCTTGGCGCCCTGGGCCATCTTGATCTGAATCTCGGAAGGCGCTGCACAGGTAGCGGCTCGTCACGCCAAAGCGCGCGCTTGCCACCTGCTTGATGGCGGAGTTCTTAGAGTCACCGTTGGCCAGCGGGGTCTCGCGGCGCGGGTCCTCGCCGCCCTCGCCCGAGTTGGAGCGGCCGTGCAGGCGGTTCATGGCAATGGCCATGCACTCGTGTGCCTCTTTGCTTATGGAACCGTACGACATGGCGCCGGTGTTAAAGCGGCGGACGATATTGAGCGCGGGCTCCACCTCGTCGAGCGAAACCGGGGTGCGGCCGCTGGCATCAAAGTCCAGCAGGTCGCGCAGGCGCACGGCACGGCCGGTGCGGTGCAGGCGGGCGCTGTACTCCTTAAAGGTGTCGTAGCTGTCCTCACGGCAGGCGGTCTGCAGCAAGTAGACAGTCTGCGGATCGATGAGGTGATCCTCGCCGCCGAGCGGGCGCCACTTGGTCAGGCCCAACGTGGGCAGCTGATCGGGAGCCGGGCTCTTAAGGATAGCGAGCGCGGCGTCATAGCGCTCATTCTGCTCGCGCTCAACGTCCTCGACACCCATACCGCCCACACGGCTCACCGTGCCGGCGAAGTACGCGTTGACGAACTCCGGCGTAAAGCCCACGGCCTCGAAGATCTGCGCCGAATGGTAGCTCTGCACCGTGGAGATGCCCATCTTGGACATGATGGAGACGATGCCCGCCGTCGCGGCCTTGTTGTAGTTGGCGATGCCCTGCTCGGCCGTCACGTCCAAATCGCCGCGTGTCGCCAGATCGCGGATGCACGCATGTGCGTTGTACGGATAGATGCCGCTCGCGGAGTAGCCCACCAGTGCCGCAAAGTCATGCGGGGACACGGCGTCGCCGCACTCCACCACGATGTCGGCAAAGGTGCGCACGCCGGCGCGGATCAGGTGGTTGTGTACGCAGCCCACGGCAAGCAGCGACGGCACGGGCACCTCGCCCGCAGCGGCACGATCGCTCAACACCACGATGTTCACGCCGTCGCGGACCGCAGCCTCAACGTCCTCGGCAAGCTGCTTGAGCGCAGCCTGCAGTGCGCCCTCGCCGGCATCGCGGCGGTAGACGGCACGGAAGCGACGGGTCTTAAAGCCCACGCGGTCGATAGCGCAGATACGCTCGAACTCCTCCTCGTTGAGCAACGGGCGCTCCAGGCGCACCAGTTGGCAGGCCGTACGGGAGTCCTCGAGCAGGTTGCCGTGGTTGCCCAGGTAGAGCGTGGTCGAGGTGACCATGTGCTCGCGCAGGGCATCGATCGGCGGATTCGTGACCTGGGCGAACAGCTGATAGAAGTAGTCAAAGAACGAGCGCGTCTTCTTGGACAGGCAGGCCAGCGGCGCGTCGATGCCCATCGAGGCGAGCGGGGCCTTGCCCTGCTGGGCCATGGGACGCACGACCTCGTCGACGTCATCCCAGTGGTAGCCGAGCTTGGCCATACGCACGGCGGCGGGCACCTCGGCGTCCTCGGCGGGCGTTGCTGCAACGGGCTCATCGAGCGCGTCGACGGTCAGCGTCTCCTCGGCAATCCAGTCGCGGTAGGGTTTTTCCTTGGCATAGCGAGCGCGCAGCTCATCGTTGTAGATCACGCGGCCGCGGGCAAAATCGACCTCGAGCATCTGGCCCGGTCCCAGGCAGCCACTCGTCAGGATGTTCTCGGGGCTCACCTCGATGGTGCCCACCTCGCTTGCCAGCATAAAGCGACCGTCGCGCGTCACATAGTAGCGGGCGGGACGCAGGCCGTTGCGGTCGAGAGCAGCACCCAGTGTGCGGCCGTCGGTAAAGGCGATGGCGGCCGGGCCGTCCCACGGCTCCATGAGCATGGACTGGTAGGCATCGTAGGCGCGGCGTTCCTCACTCAGACTGTCGTTGTGGTCCCACGGCTCGGGCAGCAGCATGGACGCGGCACGCGTGAGCGGGCGACCGTTCATGACCAGGAACTCGAGCACGTTGTCCAAAATCGCGGAGTCAGAACCCTCGCGGTTGATGATGGGCATCACGCGCTCAAGATCGTGCTGCAGCACGGGGCTGTACAGGTTGGGCTCGCGGGCGCGGATCCAGTTGACGTTGCCCTTGAGGGTGTTGATCTCGCCGTTGTGGATGATAAAGCGGTTGGGGTGCGCGCGTTCCCAGCTGGGCGTGGTGTTGGTGGAGTAGCGCGAGTGGACAAGCGCTACGGCCGTCTTGACGGCGGCGTCGTTGAGGTCGATGAAGAAGCGGCGCATCTGCGTGGCGACCAGCATGCCCTTGTACACGATAGTACGCGAGCTCATGGAGCACACATAGAAGATCTTGTCGCGCAGGGCAAACTCGGCGTCGGCCTTCTTCTCGATGGTGCGGCGGCACACATACAGACGGCGCTCGAAGGCGTCGCCCGCCGGCGTGTCGTCGGGGCGACCCAGAAAGGCCTGCAGGATGGTAGGCATGCAGGCGCGGGCCGTCTCGCCCAGGTCGTGCGGGTCGACCGGCACCTCGCGCCAAAAGAGCAGCGGCACGCCGGCCTCGGCGCAACCCTCCTCAAACACGCGGCGGGCATCCTCTACGCCCTTGTCGTCCTGCGGGAAGAACAGCATGGCCACGCCATAGTCGCCCTCTGCCGGCAGAATCTGGCCGCACTTTTGAGCCTCTTTACGGAAAAAGTGATGCGGAACCTGGAACAGGATGCCAGCGCCGTCGCCGGTGTTCTTCTCGAGTCCCGTGCCACCGCGGTGCTCCAAGTTGACCAGAATGGACAGCGCATCGTCCAAAATCTGGTGATGGCGCTCACCGTTGATATCGGCAAGCGCGCCGATGCCACATGCATCGTGGTCGAATTCGGGGCGATAAAGGCCCTGCTGCTGAGCGGAATCTGCCTGCATCGCGATCCTCCCCTAGATATTAGACAATCAGTTGAATAGGCATACTAGGGGCATCACCGGCCCGTTGTGTTTCCCGCCCGTTTCGAAACAATTGCGTAACGCACGCCCCATGAGTGGACACCGCCGACCTCAAGGGCGACAACATAGGCCCCAAGTTCGGCCTGCAAACTCACCTCTTCAAACATCTCAATCTGTAACAGGAAGACCCAATTTCGACGACTAACTGTTACAGATTGAGATGTTTTCGAGAGACGGTTCCGAATGTCTCAATCTGTAACATGAAGGGCCGGTTTTTGCAGCTAACTGTTACAGATCGAGATATTCCATAGGACCATTTCTTCTTGTCTTGATCTGTAACACCTAGACCCAATTTCCATCCCTAGTTGTTACAGATCAAGACATTTCGGCAACTCCCTTTCACCATCCTATTCAAATACAATAATTTTGTTAGTCATGGTTAACTTTTGAGCCTAAAACGGGTATCCTTTGCGGCGTCAAACAAACGGCACGCAGGAGCTCACCATGCTCAACCATCTCAAACAACACTTTGGCTCCCGACGCACCGGTGGTCACGGAGGCCTAGACATTGCGCGGCACATCGGCCCCGGGCTGCTCGTGACCGTCGGCTTTATTGACCCGGGCAACTGGGCCTCCAATATGGCCGCGGGCTCGCAGTTTGGCTACGCGCTGCTGTGGATCGTCACACTGTCCACGATTATGCTCATTGTGCTGCAGCACAACGCGGCGCACTTGGGCATCGCCACGGGCGCCTGCCTTGCCGAGGCCACGACCCGCTTTCTCCCCCGCTTCGTTGGGCGCACGGTGCTCGCCAGTGCCTACCTCGCGACCATCGCCACCGCCATGGCCGAGATCCTGGGCGGCGCGATTGCGCTCCAGATGCTCTTTGGACTGCCCGTGCGTGCCGGCTGCGTCATCGTGGCAGCAGTATCGATGGCGATGCTCATGACGAGCTCCTACAAGCGTGCCGAGCGCTGGATTATCGCCTTCGTAGGCGTGGTAGGACTCTCGTTTTTGGCCGAGCTTGCACTAGTCAAGGTCGACTGGCCGCAAGCCGCCGCAAGCTGGATCACGCCCAGTATGCCCACTGGCTCTGCCGCGATTATCGTGAGTGTCCTGGGTGCGGTCGTTATGCCCCACAACCTCTTTCTACACTCCGAGGTCATCCAATCCATGCATTTCGAAGGCCAAGGCGAGCAGGTTATCGAAGAGCGTCTGCGCTATGAGCTCTTCGACACGCTCTTTTCGATGGGCGTGGGCTGGGCAATCAACTCGGCCATGGTCATCCTGGCCGCAACGACCTTCTTTGCGCACGGCATTGTCGTAGACGACCTCGCCGTCGCAGCGGACACGCTCTCCCCCATTCTGGGCCCAGCAAGCTCGACAATCTTTGCGGTGGCGCTGCTGTTTGCGGGCCTCTCGAGTAGTGTGACGGCAGGCATGGCGGCAGGCACCATCACCGCGGGCATGTTCGACGAGGAATACGACATCCACGACCGGCACTCATCGATTGGAGTGGCGGTCTGTTTCGTCGGCGCAGTGGCGGCGTGCTTGGTCGTCCCAAATCCTTTTGAGGGTCTCATCTGGAGTCAGGCGCTGCTGTCGCTTCAGTTGCCGATTACGGTCTTTGTGCTCATACGGCTCACCAGCTCACGCCGTGTCATGGGCAAATACGTCAACTCGCGCCCGCTCAACGCGCTGCTCGTAGGGATCGGTGCCATCGTGACGATTCTCGATGTCGTGTTGTTGGCAGGAATGTAATGGGACGGGGCACCTACCCAGACAAACGTCTCGATCTGTAACATCTAGATACGCTTTTGATGTCTAGATGTTACAGATCGAGATCTTCTGCCGGACGGTTTTGGTTTGTCTCAATCTGTAACACGTAGACCCCGTTTTCACTGCCAGATGTTACAGATTGAGACCAAAGGTCGGCCGGACTCACGACAGACAGGATCGGCTAACAGCAGCCGTGATCCCTTGGGGACGGAGGAAAAGGGTCCCGGCCGGAATATCCGACCGGGACCCTTGGACAGAGCTATATGTTGCTGCAAGTCGCGTGCCTGCGAGCTACTCCTCAACGAGCTCAAACTCATCGGGGCCGACGCCGCAGACCGGGCACACGTAGTCCTCGGGCAGCTCGGGCGTGTCGACCTCAACCTCATAACCGCAAACGGTGCACACGAACTTGTACGTCTTCTTTTCCTCAGCCATGATGTTCTCCTCTCGAACGTGACTGCTGGTGTACTTACTTATTAGTATATATTCTCAATAATATAATGCAAGTAGTTTTACAGCATTTCTACCCTTGGTACGAAGAGGCCTTGGGCGGCGTCTTGCCCTTCAGCACCTTATGGTAGTAGTCATAGGTCAACGGGGCCTCGCCGCTCAGGCCCTCGGCATCCTCAACCTCGCCAATAAAGAGCAGGTGTGTGCCCACGTCAACAGTGTCAATCAAACGGCAGCTAAACAAGGCCGCCGCGTGCTCGGGAACATAGGGCATGCCAAGAGCCGTCTCGCGGGTCTCGTATTTGGCAAACTTGTCATAATCGCTGCTGGTACGGAACCCAAAGTTACCGATGTAGAGCATGTCGGCAGTCTGATCGATCACGGTCAGCGCGAACGCTTTGGCCGATGCGATGACGCCCGAGGTGACATTGTCCTTGTTCACGGCAATCGAAATACGCGGCGGCATGGACGTCACCTGCACCGCAGTGTTGATGACGCAGCCGGCGCGCAACCCGTCTGCCGCAGCGCTCACCACGTACAGACCGCTCGGCATGGTAAAGAACGCAGTTTTGTCCATAACGATCACTCCCCTAGCTCGGGTTGGAACCTCATGAATGTATGTACCCACAAAAAAAGGCGGCACCCATAACGGACGCCGCCTTTGAGACATATGTGTCAGAACAGTAAGAAAGATGAGACGCCCGCAGTTGCGGTGAAATAGGGACTGAATAGCCCCTCAAACAGGCAAAACAGTCCGTATTCCACCGCAACTTATACAGAGTGCCTAGCGGTTGCGTTCCTTAAGGGCGCGGTCGATCTCGCGTTGGACATCACGCTTGGCCATGTCCTCGCGCTTGTCGTAGAGCTTCTTGCCGCGACCCAGACCCAGCAGCAGCTTTACGCGGCCGTCGATATTAAAGTAGAGCTCCAACGGAACCAGCGCATAACCACGGTTGCGAAGTTTGCCGTCAAGAAAGTCGATCTCCTTGCGGTGCAGCAGCAGACGACGCCGACGGTCGGGATCGCGATTCCACACGCCACCATGGCTATAAGGGTGGATATGCAGTCCGACGAGCCAGCACTCGCCGCCACGAATCAGCGCAAAAGTGTCAGTGATCTGACAGGCGCGCTCGCGAATCGACTTGACCTCGGTGCCGCTCAGCTCAATACCGCATTCGAACGTCTCATCGATAAAGTACTCGTGATGTGCCGAGCGATTCTTGGAAATGAGCTTGCGCTCGCGCTTACTGGGCATCGCCGGCCTCCTTGGCGCCATCGGCGTTTGAGCCCGCAGCCTCGCGCTTTGCCTTGCGCTCGGCATTGAGCTCGGCATCGCTCTCGCGCACCAGTTTGATAATCGCCGCGCAGGCCTCCTCGCCCACCAAGTCGCGAGCACGCACCGTCAGGCGCGTCGCCTCCTGCTTGTCGCCGTCGCTTGCAGCATCGGTCGCGCACATGATCAGGCAGATGGCAATCTCGGCCGAAGGCGAGGTCGGCACGCCCTGCAGGGCGAGCTCACCCATCACATGGTCGTCGCTCTCATCAGCGGCATCCGGATAGGTGGTATGGATCTTGTTGAGCAGGCGCGTCGTATGCGCATCGTTGGGCGCCAGGCGCAGCGCCAGACGCGCGCAGCCCACGGCAGCCGAAACGTTCTCGGTCTCGGGCTCCAAGAAGTACTGACCTAGATTGGCGTAAGCGCGGGCGGCGCACTTGCCATCGCTTGCACGCTCCAGCACCGAGAACGAGAGCGATGCCCATTCCTGCTTGTCCTCGAGTGCGCGGAACAGCTCGGCCAAATCCAAGCGATAGTTGCAGTTCATGGGGTCCCAACGCACAGCCTGCATCAGGGCATTACGAGCGCTCACATAATCCTGCTGGCGAATGTAGGCAAACGCCATGTCAGAGTACAGGCGGTCAAACGGCACCTCGACCTGCACGAGCTCGCGCGGATCCTTCTCCACGCGGCGATAGGCCAAGCGCTCAAACTTGCTATCGAAGCTAAAGTATTGGCGCTTCTCCTCCGTCTTGCACTCAGCGTCGATATACTCCTCGGCGAGCTCCACCAGGCGCTCCAGCAGCGGCGTCGCCGTAGCCAGGTCGCCCTGCGCCAGATAGTTCTCGGCATACGTGATGTCTTGCAAGCTGATGGGCAGATCCATGGCTACTCCTCGATCTGAGCGAAACACGGCAGGCGCCGTATATACGGTCAATACACAAAACCCGGGTCTCTTACGAGGCCCGGGCGTTCAATTTTGGTAGCCCGTACCAGATTCGAACTGGTGATCTCCGCCTTGAGAGGGCGGCGTCCTAAACCGCTAGACGAACGGGCCATATGTAGCAAATGCAATGGCTGGGATGGAGGGAGTCGAACCCCCATTGACGGAACCAGAATCCGCTGTCCTGCCATTAGACGACATCCCAATGACTGCATCGCTGCGCTCGGCTGTGCCTTTGCGCAAGAAAGAAATATACGGGAAGTCCCGCCGTGACGCAAGCCCCAATTTTGACTTTTTTGAAATTCAGTCAAATTGGCCTAATTTAGTCCAACCCGTGAAGGACCTGTGAAGCCGACCGCTGTACACGAAGGACAAAACGCCGCGAGCGGTAGCCGTCAACCGTTGGCAGATTCTACCGCGAAAACGATAGCACCAGGCAACACAATCGAGGTATCAATGATCGCGTAGATATCGAGGCGCCATGGACGAAGAGCTTGATTACCTATGGGAGACCCTGGGCCTCGAGATCACTGCTGACCTTTGGCCCGAACGGGACAAAATTCACCCCACGTTACGCCCCGCCATTACTGTGGTGCAGGCAAAATACCGCCGTGCATCCTTTTTGATCATGCGGATGTCATGGCACGCGGGACTCCCCGACCTTAAGCGAATCCAGGCAAGCCTCGTCGAGTTGTCCGGCATGCCAACCGTCATATCCGAGGCGCACCTGGAGCAGCGCCAGCGCGAGCGACTGCAACAGCAGCGGATTCCCTTTATCTGCCCTGGCGTTCAGGCATATCTGCCCTTTATGGACGAGGAGTACTGGAGCGGCAAGCCCAACAAACACGTAAAGGTCTACGATCCGCACGAATGGGCACAGCTGGCGGACTGACTGGGGCAGGCCCGCCGGCGGAAAGTGCGTCCCAGATTTCAAGCTCAAACTGGTCCCCACTTTCCCGTCGAGCCCTCAACCGGAAACCGTGTCCCACAATCGAAGCTCAGAATGGGACGTGCTTTCCGCAACCGGCCACTTTGGGAAAGCGCATCCCATTCTGGAAGCGAATTCCGGGTCGCACTTTCCGCAGCCGCTACAGCAACGCCTCGGCCCAAGCCGCTTCCCTAAAGCCGGGAATCGCAAAGTCGTCGCCCACCAGCAGCGGACGCTTGACCAGCATGCCGTCGGTCGCCAGCAGCTCGTAGCACTCCCGATCCGTCATGCCCGCATCCAGACGCGCCTTCAGGCCCAGCTCTCGATATTTCATGCCCGATGAATTAAAGAAGCGCCGCACCGGCAGCCCCGAACGAGCAATCCAGGTCGCAAGCTCATCAGCCGTGGGATTGTCCAAAACGATATCGCGATCGATATACTCTACCCCATGTTCGTCCAGCCATGCCTTGGCCTTCTTACAGGTCGAGCACTTGGGATATTCAACAAACAGTACAGTCATGAGAATCCTCCGAATATAGATCGGCCAACGCAGGCACACGCCACACGAGGCGCCTTCGTATGATGGGCCAATTGTAGCCCGCGGGTCACACGTTAAACGAACCGTACCCCGAATCCGCGCTTGATAAACGGCAGCAGTTCCATTGCCTCGGGCGTGATATGGCCCGCAACGTTCATGCGCTCGTCACCGGGAAGATCGACCCGCGCAATCTCAAGCTCGCCTTCGTAGCGCCCATATCCGCTATTGCTCACAGCGATCGACCCCGCCTTTCGCGGCAGGCCGGCTCCGGCATCCGTCGGCACGGAATCCGGCTTAAGCTTCGTACGTGACTCCTGAGACCTAAAGATGAGGACACTCGAGTCGGGCCGGTCGTGATGAATCTGCCCGCGCACATAGGCATAACCGGGCTCAAGCTCGCATTGCAGGTCCACGTATCCGGCGGAAACTTGAGCAAACTGCGCCCAGCCCGCATCGGAAAGATCGGGGTCGCCGACCAACACAATGTCGCAATCGGCGCCATGTGCAAGCTCAAGCATATTGAGAGCAACCTTTGACGCGCGACCGCGCTGCGCCTCGACCGTCGGCAGTCCCTCGAATACCGGCCCGCGAACGTTAGCATCACCCGGCACAAAAGCCATGATTTCGAATCCAAGCGCCGCAAGACGAAGATTCGTCCGAGCAACATCTTCAAGAGCTAAACCGGTATAAGGCTTGGGGTAAAAATTGTGGCAGGCGGCAAAACGAGTCACATCGGCGCCGGCTTCACGCCACGATGCGATTTCATCAGAACTCACCGTCGATGCATTGACCACAATGCGAAATACACCGGACAGCTCCGCGACCCGCTGGGCGCTAAAGCCATAGTCCAAACGAAGGTATTCCAACCCCAGATCGCGCAGGTCCTCGATACGCTCAAGCCCGAGCAAATCGCACGTACGCGGCCCCACATCGGCAATGAGCGCAATGCCGCGGGCGGAAAGCAGCGACAGCACATGACGGACCTTATCGGCATACGCCGCTCCCCCATCCTCGGGAATATGCAGCGAGGTGAACGCATAGCGCGCACCCGCCGCGGCACCACGCTCAATCGTCCGCTCAATATCCTGCAGAGGGCTGGAAAGATAAATCGAAATACCCGTTTTCACGCTTCAACGCTCCTTTAAAAAAGGCCGGCGGAGCAGTTAGCCCCGCCGGCACAACCATAGCATCAAGAAATCTGCCGCGCACCGCGAGCCCCGAGCAACACGGCTCGCGATATCAAACTACTCGCCAAAGAACTCGTTGATCTTCTGCTCGTCGACGCCAAAGAACCACGTCAGGACAAAGCCGGCGGCATAGGCAAGCAGCATAGCGGCAACGTAGCCGAGCTGCTGGCCAGGAACAACGATCAGTAGGCCAAACAGACCGGAAACGCCCTGAGAAACCGTGCCGATGTGAAGCAGCGCCGCGAGCGCGCCGCCAAATCCGGCACCCAGGCAGGCCGTCACAAACGGACGAACGAGCGGCAGCGTAACAGCATACATCAGAGGCTCGCCCACACCCAGGATTCCAACGGGAATGGACTCTGCGACGTACTTCTTGAGCTTGGCGTTCTTGGTCTTAAAGTACAGCGCCAAACCGGCACCGACCTGGCCGCCGCCAGCCATCATAAGGATGGGAAGCAGGTAATTGATACCCTTGGTAGCGCCGTCGGGATCGTTGAGCATAGCGTGGATCGGCGTGAACGCCTGATGCAGGCCGACGGACACCAGCGGCAAGAAGCCTGCCGACAGGATATAGCCGCCCAGGACGCCCAGTTTCTCGAAGATAAAGGTCAAAACGCTAAAGATGGCAGTCGTCAGCCATGCGCCAACCGGCTGGATGACGAGCATCAGAGCAAAGGCGCCGATGATGAGCACCAGCAGCGGGGACAGGAACGTGTCGAGTGCGTTGGGCATAACCTTGCGAATCTGACGCTCCATCCAGGCGAAAAATGCACCAGCGATGAGAGCCGCGATCATGCCACCCGCCGCGGGGTTGTACTGCGCATTGGTGAGCGGCAGCAGAATGGCAGTGGCAGGATCAGCCGCGCCAGGCGCAAGCAGGGGCATGGCACTGTTGGCGATACACATCATGCCGGCGATGCCGCCCAGCGCAGCGGAGCCACCAAACTCACGTGCCGCGTTATAGCCCACCAAGATGGGCAGATAGGCAAACAGGGCCCAGCCCATGGAACGAATGCCCTGGTACCACCACTCGCCTGCAAGCGCGCCTGCCGTCGAGACGTTAATGACGTTGCAGATACCGTTGATGAGGCCAGCCGCAATGATGCCGGGAAGCAGGGCGACGAAGACATTGGAAATCTTCTTGAGGAAGGCCTGAACCGGCTTGGACTCGTACTTGGCTTTCTGCGCGGCCTTGTTTGTGGCCGCAGCGTCAACCACGCTCTCGTCGGCAACGCCTTTCGCAAGGCCGGTGAGCTTGGAGAACTCCTCGAGCACCTTATTCACCTTGCCCGGACCCAGCACGATCTGCATCGTGTCGTCCTCGACCAGGCCCATCACGCCGTCGAGCGCCTTAATACCCTCCGTGTCGACGTTGCCCGTGTCTTTGACGGTCACGCGCAGGCGCGTCATGCACGCCGCGTTTGCGAGCACGTTGTCTTTACCGCCCAAAAGGTCCAGCAGCTTTTGAGCCAGCTCTTTGTTCGTCATAACTCCTCCTTGTATTGGGTATCTCGTCTAGATGTCATATCAGCTCACGCCGTGCACCTATTGGACATCGGCATTGCTCTTCTCATGGCCACTCACCGCAGTACGGACATGGCCGTGCGCCCGTTCAAGAGCTACCGCAGCCTGCTCGGCATCGCAGTCCAACAGCACCGAGACAATAGCGGTTTTTACGTGGCCGCCGGCATCCGCAAGCGCCTGAACAGCGCGCTCGCGCGTGCAGCCGGTCGCCTCCATCACGATGTTCTGGCCGCGCACCACCAACTTCTCGTTCGTCTGCTGCACATCGACCATCAGGTTTTGGTATACCTTGCCGATCTTGACCATGGCACCGGTCGAAATCATGTTGAGAATGAGCTTTTGAACCGTTCCCGCCTTGAGCCTCGTTGAGCCGGTCAGCACCTCGGGACCGGGCACGGGCTCAATGGCAAGATCTGCGCTCTCCCCGATCTTCGACCCTTGGTTGCAGGCAATTGCAATGGTCTTGCACCCAGTTGCCTTGGCGTACGCAAGGCCGCCCACCACATAAGGAGTACGGCCGCTTGCCGCCAGGCCAACGACAAGATCCTTGTCCGAGAGTCCACGCTCCCGCAGGTCGCTCGCGCCAAGCTCCTCGCTGTCTTCGGCACCTTCGACAGCCTTGATAAACGCCGTCTCGCCTCCGGCAATGAGCCCGACAATCAGATCGGGTGACACGCCAAACGTGGGCGGACACTCCGAAGCGTCGAGTACGCCCAGACGACCGCTGGTGCCTGCGCCCATGTAAAAGACGCGCCCGCCGCGCTCGAGTGTCTCAGCAGCCCAGTCGATTGCCATGGCAACCTGGGGCAACACTTTCGTGACCGACTGGACGGCACGAAGATCCTCATCGTTCATCGTCGTGACGATTTGCAGCGATGTCATCGTATCGAGGTCCATTGACCTTTGATTACGCTGTTCGGTCGTGAATTTTGTTAAATCGAGCATTTCATTCACCTCATCTTTCCTGTTTCTCGATGTAGTTTTGCTTTATGACATGCGTCGCCCGTTCGTAGTCGCTGGCAACGTAAGCAGCGTACAGGGCATCGACAACCATAAGCTGGGCCATACGCGAAGCCATGGCACCGCTGCGGACCAAGGGTTCACTCGCGGCGACGCCGAGCACGGCATCGGCCATGGTGGCAAGCTTGGATGATCCATCTACTTTGGTAACGGCCACAACGGGACAGTTGTGACGTTGAGCCTCGGCGGTGCAGTCCAGCACCTCTTGCGTCAAGCCCGAGTAGCTAAAGGCGATTGCCATATCGCCCTCATGCATGTTCTTGGCACACAAGAGCTGATCATGCCAGTCGTCGTACAGATGGCACTCTTTGTCGACACGCATGAGCTTTTGCGCCAGATCGTGTACGACCAAACGAGAGGCACCAATACCGAACAGATTGACCGCGCGTGCCCGCTTAAGACGGGCCGCGCATCGCTCCAAGACGGTGTAATCGAGCGTTCGTGCCGTCGCCTCGATCGTGCGCACGTTGCTTTTCATCACCTTCCCCACGATACGTTCGACGCTGTCATCCATGGAGATGTCCTCGAGAGCTACGTCTTTCTTGTCACCTAAGAGCGCCAGCTCGGCAATCAGTTCGCGCTGGAACTCCTTGTAGCCCGCAAAACCCAAACGCTTGCAAAAGCGCAAAATGCTCGAGGGCGAGGAGAACGTGACATCGGCAAGACCGCGGACGGACAGCCCGACCACCTCGTGCGGATGAGCGCTTACATATGCGATGACATTGCGTTCCGCCGGGCTCGCGCTGAGCTCACGCTCGCGAAGCCGCAAAAGCAATCCGTTTGCCATCTCAAACACCTCCGTTGAAAAGAATTAAAGACCAACGAACGATTCGTACCGGATACAAACAGCTTTTGCGGTACATTGTGCCGCATCGTGGCGCACAAAGGGCGAGCGTTCTACCGCTCGCCCCTCAAATCCGACCGCTCGGAAATACGCGCGACACAAAATAATTCAACAAGGTCGCATTATCAGAAACGGGTTTGTTACCGGCTAGCGCCTCGCATGGGCGCCGATCGGCCGAGTCGCATGGCGCACCAACGCCGCTGCCAGCAATACCAACAGCATGGCGGTGACATAGCCCGCAGCATCGAATCCTAAATCGATAACGTCGAAATGCCTGCCGGGAACAAAGATCTTATGTACCTGATCGCCAACGGAGCAGGCGGCGCAAAAGAGCAATACGGGCACGCAACGGGAGCATACGCTCCACGGACGCCTGGAAAAGCAAACCACGACCACCGAGGCGAACAATCCGACGAAGAAAAACTCTACGGTATGGGCAACGCGACGGACGTTCGTGCCCACCCACATGCGAATGGAAGCAAGTCGGCCAGACCGGACATTCGAGGCAGCCGAATCGGTGCCCCCGGTCATTCCGTTCTCCGCCTGAGCTTCACCCGTGGCATCGACAGCCTGAACGCCCGTAGCCTGGCCCTCCACCACACGCGCGGTGGACTCGCTCAGCAACGACGTCTCCACCGCATTTTGCTCCGTCAGCACCCAGATGCCCGCCAGCGTTGCAGCGAACAGAACGATCGCGGTCCATCCGATTATCTGTTTTACGCGCGCCAAGGGCCAACCTCCTTTTTTGAATATCAGCGAGTGTAGCCCCAAATGGCATCGTCACCGTATCAAAATTTGAATCGCAACAGGAAGCGACAAAGCGACGCAAACCCCTACCCCGCCTCGCGCATCCAGCGATCGAACGTCCCCACGCACACGCCCAGGCACTCTGCTGCCTGGCTGCGGGTAATATCGCCTGCCTCATAGCTATCGCGCACCAGCTCAAACTGAGGAGGGCACGGCTTGCGAGGTCGACCGAAACGGACCCCTCGCGCCCGCGCCGCTGCAATTCCCTCCGCTTGGCGCCGGTGGATATTCTCGCGCTCCACCTGCGCCACGTAGCTCAGCAGTTGCAGCACAATATCGGCAATCAGTACGTTGGTCACATCCGGCGCGCCGCTGGCCCTAGCGCGCGTGTCAAGCAATGGCATGTCCAACACCACAATGGCAACCCCGAGCTCCTTGGTAATGCGTCGCCATTCCTCAAGAATCTCGGAGTAATTACGGCCAAGTCGGTCGATAGAAAGCACCACCAGCACGTCCCCGTCTCCCAGGACGTGCAGCAGCTCGCGATAACGCGGTCGATCGAAGTCCTTGCCGCTCGCATGGTCGGCATAAATATTCGCCGAGCCCACGCCATAGGCGCCCAGCGCATCCAGCTGCCGATTAAGATTCTGATCGCGCGAACTCACCCGCGCATACCCGTACACCGTCGCCATCTCATCCCCGCTTTCTTGTAAACCTGCCAAAAGGGACAGGTTTATTTTGGTAGGTTTTACCTCTCAAATAGCAGGTAAGCGGGCGGCCGAGCAGACGGCAAGGTAGCCACTATTCAAATGCGGAGGGCGGCCCCGAAAGACCGCCCTCCGCTCTCTCGCCACGAGTCGGGATTTAGCTAATGGATAAGCTTAAAGTCCAAGTGTCCACGCGTGGTATTGACGCGCGAGACCTCGATAATCACGCGCTGCCCCAGCTCGTAACGGGTGCCCGTGTCGGCACCCGTGAGCGTTAGCGCGTCCTCGTCGAACTCGAACCACTCGTTGCCCAGACTCTTGATCGAAACCAAGCCTTCGACCTGCGTTAGATCCAAGCGCACAAAGAGGCCCATGCTGCTAACCCACGAGACGGTTCCGGCATAGCGCTCGCCTAGACGGTCCTCATAGTACTGGGCAATCTTGATCTTTTGCGTCGCATGGCTGGCGGCATCTGCCGCGCGCTCGGCATCGCTGCATGCGCGGCAGATCTGCGGCAGAATGCGCGGCAGCGACTCGCGTCCCTTGCCGATCAGCCGCGACGTACGGACCAAGGCGTCCTTGCCGCCGAGTTGCTCATAGGCCAACTGCAGTTTGAGCACGCGGTGCACCACCAGATCGGGGTAGCGACGGATGGGACTCGTAAAGTGGCAGTAGCACGGCGCGGCGAGCGCAAAGTGGCCCTCGTTGCGCGGTTTGTACAGTGCGCGCTGCATGCTGCGCAAAAGCAACGTGTTGACGAGCGGCGCGTTGACCGTACCGGCGGCGGCATCAACTGCAGCCTGCAGCTCATCGGGACTCCCCAGGGCAATACCGGCAGCACGGCGATCGTCGATGATGCCTAGCTGCGCCAGCGCAACGGCAGCACCGTGCAGGCTATCGGGGCTCGGATCCTCATGCACACGATAGCAGGCCTCGATATCACGGTCTGCCAGCCACTCTGCAACGCACTCGTTGGCGAGCAGCATGGCTTCCTCGATAAGCGACGTGGCACACGAACGCTCACGCGCCACAATCTGCACGGGCACTCCGTCCTCATCCAATAGAGCGCGAATCTCGGCTGTGTCAAAATCGACTGAGCCGCGGGCGCGACGAATACGACGGCGAAGTTCGGCGAGTTCGTTAGCGGCGACAAGGAAATCGCCGAGGTCGATGTTGTAGCCGCGGGCGGCCTCCTCGCACGCAAGACCGCGCTCAAGCGCTTCCTCGCGCGAGGTCTCGGCAGCCGCAACATCCTCGGCTGCACCCTCCAGCACCGAATACTCAACCGCGCCGGCACGCACCAGCAGCGCCTCGGCGCCGTCATAGTCCATACGCACACGCGAGCGAATCACGCTGGGATACGGATCGTAATGCCGCACGCGACCCTGCGCATCGAGCTCGATATCGACGGTAAACGCAAGACGGTCCTCGTCAGGGCGAAGCGAGCACAGGTCACAGGACAGGCGTTCGGGCAGCATGGGAAGCACGCGATCGGCCAGATACACCGATGTCGTACGATGGCGAGCCTCAAGATCGATATGCCCGTCCCAAGCCACATAGTGTGAAACGTCGGCGATATGCACACCCAGCTTGTAGCCACCCTCGGGCGTGCGCTCCAACGAAATGGCATCGTCAAAGTCGCGCGCGTCGACCGGGTCGATCGTGATGACAAAGCGGTCGCGCAGATCGCGGCGGAGCGGGTCCTTAAGCGCCGCGGACACATCGAGCGAAAGCCCCTCGGCCTCGTCCAGCGCGGCCTCGGGATAGCTATCGGTATAGCCGTAACGCGCCATCACATATTGAACGCCCAAATCGGGCGCGTCATCTCCGCCAATGCGGCGTTCGATCGTCACAGTGCCCGATTCCAGGCGCGTCGGGTAGGTCAAAATGCGCGCGACAACGGCATCACCCGGGTGGACACCCAGACGATCCGCCGAGGTATCCTCGGGCAAAATGAAGAAGTCGGCCTTCAAGCGCGAATCGAGCGGCTCGATCACACCGAGCGGACCGGCGGTCTGGTACGTACCCACCACGCTTATGGCTGCGCGCTCAACTACGCCCTCGATCACGGCGCGACGCTCGCCATGCGGGCTATTCTTAATGCTCACGGCAACGGTATCGCCGTCCATGATCTCACGCTTGCCGCGACCCATGACCTTGTAGTCGCCATTCTCGGTTATGACATAGGCACTGTGCTCATGGAGCTGCACGCGCCCGGTCAGGCTCGGACGGCGTTCGCTGCGCACCGGCCCGCGCTTATTGCGAGCTCCACGCTTATGCTTGTTATTGCGCCCCATGGCGCCTCCTAACTATCGATTGCGAACTCCAAAGAGTCTACCCAAATGATTCGCTTTCCTGCCGTCCCCTAGGGATCAAAAAACGGGCCGCCCCATAAGAGACGACCCGTTGGAAGGGATGAATTCCAGGCATGCCTACACGCGCAGGTAGCGACGCATGGCGATGGCAGAACCAAAGAGGCCGATAATCACGCCGACCAGAATCAGCGCAGCATAGGTCACCAAGTAGTACTGCATCGGCAGGGCAAACGACATCCAGCCGATGCTCTCCTGCAAACGCGGAATCATCAGATTGCGCAGCAGCTCCAGAACGCCGATGGAAAGCAGCGAGCCCAAAATGGCCTGCAGTACGCCCTCGGTGATAAACGGGCCACGAATGAAGCCGTTGCTGGCGCCGACCAGACGCATAATCGCAATCTCACGACGACGCGCCGTAATGGACAGGCGAATCGTGTTGTTGATAAAGATGAACGCGATAAAAGTCAGCAGGCCAACGAGCACCACGGCGGCGATGCGGATGTAGTTGGTCACCTGGAACAGGCGGCTCACTTCCTCCTGGCCGTACAGCACGCTCGCGTTGACGTCGCCGTCATCCGCGATCTTCTGGAAATCGGCATCCTTCTTGAGCTTCTTTGCCGTGCTCTCGACCTTGGACGGATCGTCCATCTCAATAGCGAAGGAAGCCGGCAGCGGGTTCTGGCCATCGAGCGCGCTCATGGTGGCGTCGGCGTTGCCCGACATCTTGCTCGTATACTCGGCCAGCGCGTCGTCCTTGTCCTTATAGGTCACGGACTTGACGTTATTCCACGTCTTAAGCTCGGCCTCAAAAGCCTGAACATCAGCCTGATCGGCGTCATCGCTAATGAACGCGTTGATGACAACCTGATCCTCGACGGTGCCGATCACGGAGTTCAGCATCGCAGAGCCCATGATGAACAGGCCGATGATAAACAGCGAAAGGAAGATCGTGATGACGGCGCCGAGCGAGGTAGTCCAGTTACGGAAGAAGTGGCTGATTGCCTCTTTGAAGGAGTAGCCCACGTTAGTTGGTGCCATAGTTGCCGTAACCTCCCCTCTCCTGGTCGCGGATGACGTGGCCGCCCTCGAGGGCGATCACGCGACGGTGCATGCTATCGACCATCTCGCGGTCGTGCGTGGCGACGATCACGGTGGTGCCGGTGCGGTTAATACGCTCAAGCAGTTTCATGATGCCCAGCGAGATCGCCGGGTCGAGGTTGCCCGTGGGCTCGTCGCAGATCAGCAGCGGCGGACGGTTGACCATAGCACGGGCGACGGCAACGCGCTGCTGCTCGCCACCGGAAAGCTGGTCGGGCAGCGAGTCCATCTGATCGGCCAGACCGACCAGGCGCAGCACCTCGGGCACCTGGCTGCGAATGACGCCCTTGGGCTTGCCGATGCACTGCAGGGCAAACGCCACGTTTTCGTAGGCGGTCTTTTGCGGCAGAAGCTTAAAGTCCTGGAACACGGCGCCAATCTGGCGGCGCAGGAACGGAACCTTGCGGTTCTTGATCTTCATGAGGTCCTGACCGGCAACCAGGATGCGGCCGCTCGTCGGCTTGACGTCGCGGTTGAGCGTCGACAGCAGCGTGGTCTTACCCGAGCCGGAGTGACCGACCAGGAAGACGAACTCGCCCGGATAGATCTCGATGTTGATGTCGTCGAGTGCAGGCTTGTTGGGCTGTGCCGGATAGATCTTGGTGACATGCTCCATAAGGATGACGGGCTCGACACCGGCCTGCTTGGCCATCTTCTTGCGGCTGGCCTGCGGATCGATGGGCGCAAACACCGACGTAAAATCGGGGTTGTTGAGCGCGTTATCGAGGCTTGCGACCTCGGCGGCCTGATCGCTCTCGACCACCGGGGCAGCAGGCTGCGTGGGGTCGGGAATAGCGGCAAAGAGACCGGACTGCGCAGGCTGAGGAGCCGGCGTCGCAGGGGCCATGGGGTCGGGAATAGCGGCCATGGTAGGCTGCGGCGTGGCGGCGCCAGCCTGAGGCTGCTCCACGCGAGCGGTCACGGCCTGAACGGGCTCAAAACCCGCCGCGCCGGAAAGCGCGACATCGCTGGTTGGATTGTAGGCAAAGGGATCGGATGCCGGCTGTGCCTGATCTGCCGGCTGAGCGGGGGCCTGAGCAACAGGCTGGCCCTCTGAATCCGGAGTGGCGAAACGACTGCCCTGGACGCCTGCCTGCGTCTTGGGGGCATCATCGCCCGCACCGGAGGTACGGAAGTGGTTACCCACTGGTGCTCCTTATCGTCGTGCGTTTAAACTACATGAGCGCTTTGTATTTTAGCAGCATTAGCTTTGCTGCACATAAGAAGCATGGCGTGCTTAGGGATCCCGTCGGCCGGACACAGGGTTACTCTCCAAATCGTCCTCGGACATGTCGGAGCCCCCGCTGCGCGCTTCGCGCGGCGGGGGCTCCTCCGTCCTGCGGAAAGATTTGGAGAGTAACCCTGTGCCCGGCCTGCGATAACTAAGGGGTCGCTGCGTTTATCTTGGGGTGCTGCATATACAAAGCTGGAAGGGTCTGAATTGCGCTTTGTCGATATATGCCCTTTTCCCTGATGGGACCGTGCTTGAGGGGCGTCTTCATAAGTTGCGGTGAAATAGGGACTGTTGAGCCTTTAAGCTGGCAAAACAGTCCTTATTTCACCGCAACTGAAACAGGGGCGCACTCCAAGAGAGCGCCCCTGCCGGGTTTCCATAGTACTGGCGAAACAGTTATATAGTTCTGGCGAAGCAGTCCTTGAGATCCGCCTTGCCTTATGCCAAGAACTCCTTGGTGGTCGCCACGATGTTGGCGGCGTCCAGGCCATACTTGTGCAAGAGTTCGGCACCCGGGCCAGACTCACCGAAGGTGTCGTTGACACCGATCTTCTTGAGCGGCGTCGGGCACTGCTCGCACAGGACGTCGGCAACGGCGCTGCCCAGGCCGCCGATCACGGAGTGCTCCTCGACGGTCACGACGTGGCCGGTCTTGGTGGCGCTCTTGACGATCAGGTCGGCGTCGATGGGCTTGATGGTGTGCATGTTGATGATCTCGGCGTCGATGCCCTCGGCAGCGAGCTGCTCGGCGGCCTCGAGAGCCTCGCCGACCATCAGGCCGCAGGCGATGATGGTCACATCGGCGCCCTCGCGCATGACAATGCCCTTACCCAACTCGAACTTGTAGGTCTCGGGATCGTTGATAACCGGCGAGGCCAGACGGGCAAAGCGCATGTACACCGGACCGTCGCACTCGTAGGCGGCGCGCGTTACGGCGCGGGCCTCGACGTCGTCGGCAGGAACGATCACAGTCATGCCGGGGATGACGCGCATGAGGGCAATATCCTCGCAGCACTGGTGCGTGGCGCCATCCTCGCCCACCGAGATACCGGCATGCGTGGCACCGATCTTAACGTTGAGGTGCGGGTAGCCGATGGAGTTGCGGACCTGCTCAAAGGCGCGACCGGCAGCGAACATGGCAAAGGTGCTCGCGAAGGCAACGCGGCCGGTGGTCGCGATACCGGCGGCGACGCCCATCAGGTTGCTCTCGGCAATGCCCACATCGAAGAAGCGGTCGGGGCAGGCTGCCTTGAACTTGCCGGTCTGCGTGGCGGCAGCCAGGTCGGCGTCGAGGACCACAAAGTCATCGTGCTCGTTGGCGAGCTCGACGAGGGCCTCGCCGTAGCTTACGCGCGTGGCGATTTTCTTGACGTCTGCCATCCTAGAGCTCCTCTCCGGCGGCCGTGAGCTCTGCCATGGCCTGCTCAAACTGTTCATCGTTGGGGGCCTTACCGTGCCAACCCACCTGGTTCTCCATAAAGGAAACGCCCTTGCCCTTCATGGTCTCGGCGATAATGGCGGTCGGCTGGCCCTTGGTAGCGCGAGCCTCGGCAAAGGCGGCGCGGATCTGGTCGAAATCGTTGCCGTCGGCAAGCTCCACCACGTGGAACTTAAAGGCACGGAACTTGTCGGCGAGCGGCATGGGGTCGTTGACCTCCTCGACGGGGCCGTCGATCTGCAGGCCGTTGTGGTCGACGATCACGCAGAGGTTATCGAGCTGCTGGTTGCCGGCAAACATGGCGGCCTCCCAGACCTGGCCCTCCTCGCTCTCGCCATCGCCCAGCAGGGCGTACGTGCGGTAAGTATCGCCCCAGTGCTTGGCGGCAACCGCCATGCCCACGGCGGCGGAAATGCCCTGGCCGAGCGAACCGGTGGACATGTCAACGCCCGGGGTGTCGTTCATGTTGGGATGACCCTGCAGGTGACTGCCGATGTGGCGCAGCGTCTCGAGATCCTCCTTGGGGAAGAACCCGCGCTCGGCAAGCACGGCGTACAGGCCCGGAGCGCAGTGGCCCTTGGAAAGCACAAAACGATCGCGGTCGGCCTTGCGGGGATCGGCCGGGTCGACGTTCATTTCCTCAAAGTACAGATAGGTCATGATGTCGGCAGCGCCGAGCGAACCGCCCGGATGGCCGGACTTGGCAGCGTGCACGCCGGTGACGATGCCCTTCCTTACCTCGTTGGCAACCTTTTTGAGCTCTTCGTCGCTCATTGTGCCTTCCTTTCATCCTCATTAGACAAAATGCGCACGGCACCGAAGGTAATCCCAACACAGCCGCAATGCACGTACGTCATTCATTATGCTGGAAACTGATGGCTTTACCAGAGTTTTTATCATTATTTGAACAATTTAGCAGGCAGAACCGCTGATGAAACGGTTTATCAATGTGAACGTCTTTTGGATGGAACGCGATCGACCCTACGCGCTAATGTCCTTGAATCCCTCGCCGAAGGCTTCCGTAACGTCAGCGACCGTCACAATGGCGTGAGGATCGCGCTCGCGCACAATCGTCTTGAGGGTATTGAGCTCTCGACGGCTCACGATGACCATAATCACCGGCTTCTCGGCACCCGAATACATGCCAGTCGCCTTAAACTTGGTACAACCACGACCCAGGCCATACATAATATCGGCAGCGATATCAGGGAACTTGTCCGAGATGATGAGTACCATACGGCGTTTGTTGCCGCCATCGACCACGGCATCGATCACGTAGCCGCTAATGACCATCGAAAGGCCTGCATACAGTGCGTTTTCGATTGAAAAGACCGGAGCCGACAGCGCGCATACGGCAACATCGATCGCCATGACGGTCGAGCCCACCGGCAGCGAGGTGTTACGCGAGATGATTTGGCCAATCGTGTCCGAGCCGCCGGTGTTGGCGCCGGCGCGCAACACCATGCCGTAACCGATGCCCGTAATAATGCCGCCCCACATGGCAGGGAGCATCAGGTCCGCATCCGCCAGAGGTGCTACAAACGGGGCGAACAGATCGGTAAAGAAGCCCAGCAGCACAAAGCCCGTCGCGGTCTGCACCACGTAGAACATGCCGCCCTCGCGCATAACGACCAACAACAGCAAGGCGTTCATCACGATCGTCTGAATACCAACGGGAAGCGATAGGCCGCGCGCCGCGCCGACCGCCTGGATAATGGTGGCAAGGCCCGTAACGCCACCGGCGGCAAGACCGTTGGGAATCAAAAACAAGTCGGTCGCGATGGCGGCCAAGGCACACCCCAACATGATCTGGGGCAGGTCGTGAAAGAAGTTCATCGAAAGAATGCGCTTGATGTCCAGACGATATGCCATGCTGCCTCCCTCAAAAAAGCGCACCCAAACGGATGCGCTTTGAACTTCTTCTTGTATTCGATTCTACCGATTCGCCGGACAAAAACCACCCCTGCGCAGGGTTTATTCTGGATACAAACCCGTCCAACCGTTGGGCTTGGCATCGGCTTGAAGCCACCCGATGTTTTAGACCTCCGAGCCTTCTGCATCGGCGTTGCCGGTAGCCCAGCGATGGTAGCCAATAACAAACGGGTCCAGGTCGCCATCGTCAAGGACGGCCTCGACATTGCTGGTCTCCACGCCCGTGCGTAAGTCCTTGACCATCTGGTACGGGTAGAGCACGTAGCTGCGAATCTGGTTGCCAAAACTAATCGTGGTCTTGGGTCCGCGGATCTCATCGAGCGCCTCGGCGCGCTTCTCGAGCTCAATCTCGTACAGGCGAGCCTTGAGGATCTGCATGCACGCGGCCTTGTTCTGAATCTGGCTGCGCTCGTTTTGGCAGGTGACCACAATGCCGCTGGGAAAATGCGTCACGCGCACGGCGGAGTCGGTGGTGTTGACGCCCTGACCGCCCGGGCCGCTCGCGTGGTACACGTCCACGCGGATGTCATCGGGACTGATCTCGATGTCGATATCATCGGGTAGCACGGGGATGACCTCGACGCCGGCAAACGTGGTCTGGCGGCGCTTCTTGTCGTCGGTGGGGCTAATGCGAACCAAGCGGTGGACGCCGGCCTCGGCGCGCAGCATGCCAAATGCGTCCTTGCCCTCGACGGTAAAGGTCGCACGGTCAATGCCGATGACCTCGGCCGCGGGACAGTCGTTGATGGTGACCTTCCAGCCGCGACGCTGGCAGTACTTCATGTACATCTTAAAGAGCATGAAGGTCCAGTCCTGGGCCTCCAGACCACCCTGTCCGGGCTTGATGGTCACAATGGCATCGCCGTGATCGAACTCACCGGTAAACCAGCTCGAAAGCTCAAGCTCATCGATGGCACGGGCCAGGCGCTCAGCCGTGGCTGCAGCCTCCTCGCGAAGGGCGGCGGCGTCGGGGTCATCCCCCATCTCCTCGGCAAGCTCCAGCGCGGCGCGGGCATCGGAAAGCTCGCCGCGCGCGGTGTCCACGGCAGCGATATCTTCCTTGGTGCGCGCAATCTCCTCCATGGTGGCACGGGCGGCGTCGGCGTCATCCCAAAAGCCAGGGGCAACACTTTTGGCCTCGAGCTCGGACACGCGGGTACGCTTCTCGTCCAGGTGGAGATATGACTCGACCTCACCGAGCCGGTCCGCAAACGCGTCCAGCTCGGCGGGCGTTACCTCTAAAGCCTCAGCCATTAACGATTCCTGCCGTGGCAGTACTTAAACTTCTTGCCGCTACCGCAGGGGCACGGGTCGTTGCGGCCCACGTTGACGTACGGATCGTCGCTCTCGGACTTGCGATAGGTGGTCACCTTGCCACCGTTGTTGACGGCAGCCGGACCACCCTGGACAGCCGTGCGGGCCTGCACCTGCGCCTGCTTGCGCAGCACCGAGTCGCCGTTGTCACCATCGACCTCGGCAGGGCCGGAGAAGCGCGCACCCTCGAGCGAGGGCTCCTCCTTGTGCTCCACGGCACGCGGGGCAGCCTTGATCTCGATGCGCAGAACCGTGCGCAGGTAATCCTCATACATGGTATCGACGAGTATCTGGAACGCGCCGTAGGCCTCGGTCTTGTACTCAACCAGCGGGTCGCGCTGGCCAAAGCCACGCAGGCCGATGCCGGTCTTGAGGTAGTCCATCTCCTGCAGGTAGTTCATCCAGCGGGTATCGATGACGCGCAGCATGACCTGGGTATTGAGCTCGCGCATCAGGTCCTCGCCCAGACGCTCGGCCTTCATGTTGTAGCACTTCTCAACATAGGCCAAGACATCGGCAGCCAGGGCTTCAAAGTCCTCGTCGGGGAACTTCGGCGTATCGATGTGACCGGTGAGCTCCACAACCCACTTGCGCAGGCCCTCCAGGTCGCGCTCACCATCGTGGCTGTCCTTGGTGCAGAACTCCTGCACGCAACGGTAGACGGTATCGTGCATGACCTCGGTGATGTGGTCGGTCAGGTCCTTGCCGTCCAGAATCTTATTGCGCTCGGCGTAGATGACCTGGCGCTGCTTGTTCATGACGTCGTCGTACTCAAGGACGCTCTTACGCATGGAGAAGTTGATGCTCTCGACCTTGTGCTGGGCGCTCTCGACGGCCTTGGAGATGATCTTGTGCTGAATGGGCATGTCGTCGCCCATGTCGGCCGTGACCATCATCTTGGAGACGCGGTCCATCTTGTCGCCGCCGAACAGGCGCATGAGGTCGTCCTCGAGCGACAGGTAGAACTGGGTCTCGCCCGGATCGCCCTGACGACCGGAGCGGCCGCGCAGCTGGTTGTCGATACGACGGGACTCATGGCGCTCGGTGCCGATAACGGTCAGGCCGCCGGCGGCAAGCACGCGCTCGCGTTCGGCCTTGCAGGTCTCCTTGGCTTCGGCGTTAAACTGCTCGAGCTGCTCGGGCGTCACGTCCTCCATGGTCAGGCCCTCGTACTCCAGGCGCTCGCGCACCAGCTCGTCGGGGTTGCCGCCCAGCAGGATGTCGGTACCACGACCGGCCATGTTAGTAGCGATGGTCACGGCGCCGTAGCGTCCGGCCTGGGCAACGATATGAGCCTCGCGCTCGTGATGCTTAGCGTTGAGGACCTCGTGCGCGATGCCGCGCTTGGTAAGGGCGGCCGACAGCTTCTCGGAGCTTTCGATGGAGACGGTGCCCACCAGGACCGGTTGGCCCTTGGCGTGGCGTCGCTCGACGTCGTCGGCAACGGCGTTGTACTTGGCCTGGACGGTGCGGTACACCAGGTCCTCGTGGTCAACACGCTGCACGGGCTTGTTGGGGGGGATGACCTCGACGGGCAGCTTGTAGATCTCGCGGAACTCGGCATCCTCGGTGAGAGCCGTACCGGTCATGCCAGAGAGCTTGTCATACAGGCGGAAGTAGTTCTGCAGGGTGATGGTGGCGAGTGTCTGGTTCTCCTCGCGCACGAGCACACCCTCTTTGGCCTCGATGGCCTGATGCAGGCCCTCGGAGTAACGGCGGCCTTCCATAATGCGGCCGGTGAACTCGTCGACGATCTTGACCTCGCCGTTGGTGACCACGTACTGCTTGTCGCGGTGGAACATGTACTGGGCCTTCAGCGCCTGCTGCAGGTGGTTGACCAGCTGGCCGGAGAGATCGGCATAGATGTCATCGATACCCAAGCGGCGCTCGATCTTCTTAAGGCCGCGCTCGGTGGCGGCAATGGTGTGCTTGGCCTCGTCCATGACATAGTCGCCCGTGGGCTCCACGTCCTCGGTGGCGGTGAGCATGTCGTGCGACACGTCCTCGCCGCGCTCAAGGCCGCGCACGGCACGCGCGAAGTCCTTGTAGGTGCTGGCGGACTTGGTGCCGGCACCCGAGATGATGAGCGGCGTTCTGGCCTCATCGATCAGGATGGAGTCGACCTCGTCGACGATGGCGTAATGGTGGCCGCGCTGCACGCGCTGCTCGGGGCGGGTGACCATGTTGTCGCGCAGGTAGTCGAAACCGAACTCGGAGTTGGTGCCGTAGGTGACGTCTGCCTGGTAGGCCGGACGCTTGAGCTCGAGCGGCATGTTGTTCTGGAGCAGACCGACGGTCATGCCCAGGTACTTGTAGATGCGGCCCATCCACTCGGAGTCGCGCTTTGCCAGGTAATCGTTGACGGTAACGACATGCACGCCCTTGCCGGCGATAGCGTTGAGGTAGCCGGCCAAGGTGGAGACGAGCGTCTTGCCCTCGCCGGTCTTCATCTCGGCAATATGACCCTCATGAAGCGCCATGGCGCCAATGAGCTGCACGTCAAAGTGGCGCATGCCCGTGATGCGCTTGGAAGCCTCACGCACGGTGGCAAAGGCCTCGGGAAGCATGTCGTCGAGCGACTCGCCGTTGGCGTAACGCTCGCGGAACTTATCGGTCTGGGCGCGGAGTTCCTCCTCGGTCATCTTCTCAAACTGGGGCTCAAGACCGTTGATCTGGTCGACGATCTTGTAGTAGCGCTTAAGGTCCTTATCGGATCCAAAGGACAGCAGCTTTGACATGAATCCCATGTGGTTTTCCTTTTTGGCCATCGCCCACGCCGTGCAGCTGCGGACGAGTTAAACACAGATGATTTTACTTTAGCCAAACAAGGCGCGGCCTATACGGTCGAGCTCGACCGCCACGTAATAACTACGACCAACCTGCCACAATGGGACAGGTTAATTTTGGCAGGTCTATCTGGGCAAACGCCGCCTCTCTGCCATGTGGTGCCATGGGGACAGGTTAGTTTGCACTAATTTAAAAAGAAAAAGGGCCGCGCACCCAAATGGATGCACGGCCCTCATGCCATGAATGCGAGCGATTCCGCGGCGAGCTATTTACTCAGCAGCCTCGGTGGTCTCGGCCTCGGCAGCGGCCTCCTCGACGGGAGCCTCTGCGGGAGCCTCGGCGGCCTGCTTGGCAGCCTCCTCGGCAAACTTAGCAGCACGCTTAGCCTTCTCGGCAGCCTTAGCCTCAGCGGCGGCCTTGCGAGCGGCCTCGGCCTCAGCAGCCTTGGCGGCCTTGGCAGCCTTGGCCTCCTCGGCCTTCTTGAGCTGGGCGGCAGCGGCGCCACCGAACTTGTCGGCGAAGCGCTGGACGCGTCCACCGGTGTCGACGAACTTCTGCTGGCCGGTGTAGAACGGGTGGCACTCGTTGCAAAGCTCGACCTTCATCTCAGACACGGTAGCGTGCGTCTTGAAGGTGTTGCCGCAGGAGCACGTCACCGTGCACTCGACATACTGGGGATGGATACCCTGCTTCATGGTAGGACTCCTTATTGGTCAGGCGCTGGTTACCGATCAGCGCATAAGGCGTCTTGGTTTCCGACCAAGACAACAAACTCGGCTATGGTACCACGGCGCCGCGTGTCCCACAAAAGGTTCACGGTCTTTTCGGAACGACACGAATCTGACCCATCGAAACACATCTCCACCGTTCCTTCAACTGGGAAAATGCCGTCCCCGGGGCCTGAGAAGGGCCCCGGGGACGTTCGACTGACTGCGGGAACGGCCTTTCCGCTCAATGTGTTCGGCTGAGATCGGAAATCAACCAAACTGAACTAGGTTCAGTTGACATGGTTAAAAACGAGGGGCGACGCTTTTGCGTCACCCCTCGTCCCGGCCGGTTGCTTTAGTTGTACACACGGTAGTTACACTTGAACTGGGTTATGTGTCCATAGTTGGAGCGGTACCAACCCGACGTATAGCTGATTGCCTCTGCGCCTAGATAGTCGTAGCCCTTGTTGTAGCAAAGCTGGCGGTAGGTCGTGTCGTACTCTGCTACGTAAAACGTGTCTCCAGAGAAGGCTTTGTACCGGTCCTTAACCGTCGAAGCCATGTACGCGGGTTCGACATCGCCTTTCTCCCCGTTGAGCGCATAGACGGGTGCCGCGATTCCGCATAAAGCCGTTGCCACGAGGATGGCGTAGACAGCCATGCGCGACGCATTGGACTTCAGCTGTTCAAATAGTTTCATGTCATTCACCTCCTTCGTATGTATCGAGGTATTCCTGCTTGAGCGTCTGCGAGGACGACTTGATCTTTTCCACGAGCGTGCCGGCTTCGATGAAGTAGAACGAGTTGGTAAGGTCTGCCAGGTCGTCGAGTAGATGGCTTGAAATGAGCACGCTGCGTCCCCGCGCCACCTCGCTGCGCATCGCGTCGCAGGAGGTTTTCCGCTTTCCCGGATCGAGGCCGTTCAGCGGTTCATCGAGGATGAGGTACGGGCAACCGGTCGATATCGCCATGGCAAGCTTTACCTGCTGCTTCATTCCTGTCGAGAGTTTACGGGTCGGCTTGTCGAGATATGGGGAGATTCCGAGGGAGCTGCAGAGCGAGTCGATGTCGGCGGCCGATTTCCACGCCTCCCTAACGAAAGCAAGGTGCTCGATGGCCGATAGCGTGGGATAGAGATCCGCGCTGCCCGAAGAGCTCAGGTAGACGAGTTCTGCAAATTCGGCTGATCGACGTTGGCTGATTCCGTCTGCCGCCAGGCTTCCCGAGCGGATGCGGGTGGGAAATTGGCCCGACAGCGCTTCAAGAAGGGTGGTTTTCCCCGAGCCGTTGGGGGCAACGAGGCCCGCCGCCGTTCCCGGGCTCAGGAAAAGCGACCCGATTGAAAGTATCGTCGTGCTTCCGTATCCCACGCTCGCGTCCAGAAGCTCGAGCCCATGGTGCTTTTTCGCGGGTCCAGACTGTTTGGGCGAACGTGTCGCAACGGCGCCGACCGCAAAAAAGACCGCGACGTATGCCAGGGCCACGGCAAGCATCGATGCACCGCTTGAACCGGAGCCAATGAATTCTGTTGGGAAGCATCCTACGTAACCCGTTGCCTCGATAGGCGAGAATACGGGCAGTGGCAGGAGCCCGAGCACGGCATTATGCCCTAGTGCCGAATCGGACAATAACGGGAATGCCGGGGCCGCGACAAGCAGCGCGAAGGTAAGGGGGCCTGCGAGGACGCGCCTCGTTGCGGTCGATAGGACGGCGGAGCAAACGGATATTAAGGTTCCGCCCGCAAGAAGCGCGATAAGCAGGGCTGTGAAGACGTTTCCCGCGGTCGTGGTGGCAAGCGCGCCGTCATGGAAGAAGGCGATCGGGTACCCAATTTGCCCGAAGCCGTTTAGGGCCAAGGCGTAAATGCCCCCGGGTGCAAGGCCGGCGAGGAGCATCGCGGTCCCCGCGGCGATTATCGAAAACACGATCTGAATAAGGCGCCGGAATTTGGGCACGGGCGCCTTTGCCGCCAGGGTCCCGGGCCTTGTGGCGCCGAGCACGAGTATCGACGAGAGAAGGAAGGGGATGAAGGGAAGGAAAGACGGCGCCGTGGCAATGGCGTAAGGCAGGAAGGAAAGGAATGGCAGGTCGTTTGCGGAGGCCGGGATATCCGTGATGCCGGAGCTGCTCAGGGCACGGCAATATGCGAGCGCTGCGTCATTGGTCTCTTGGTCTCCCACGATGGACCCGGATTGGAAGCCTTCGCCCATGAGCGCGTAGTAGCTCTCGGCAGAATCGAGAAAGGCGGCGTCGGTTTGAGCGGCAAGGGCGGCGTTCGCGTATCTTGCAAGCTCCGCGTCGACTTGCTGCTCTGGAGATAGGTCTGTGCCGCTGGCCTGGGGCGCGCGCGTATTGAATGCGTCGACAAAGCTCTGCATGCCCTGTTTCATAAAGAAGGGCCCGTAGATGGGTGAATTGAACGCAATGGGGACGGAAAAGGCTGCAGCGAGAACGAGCGTACAAATCCATACGGCCCTGTCTCTTAGGATTAGCTTGAGAAGAAGTCGACAGCACATTTAGAAGCACCTACATTTCTCAAAGCATCGTTAGATTAATTATGACAGCCCGAATGAAGATGCGTGCGACGGGGGCGAGGCGAATGGCTGAGCGGTATCGATACGCTGGTTCAACGGTATTATATTGACCACATAGATTTTTAACTTGCATTTCTACCCGCCCTTTTCGTAGAGTCGCCGATACGTGCTTAGCGCACCCTCGGCGCGTCCGGCAGGCTTTGCGAAATGGGATCCAGGAGACTTCGGCGCAGCATCATCTTGCGGAATGCTTCTAATGAGCCTCCCATCCTTCAAAAACAGAATCTCATCGCACAGCCTATCGACCGAATCCAAGATGTGGGATGACATGATGATGCACGTACCAGAATCGGCCGGCTTCCTGAGAATCTCGGAATGCAAGTCCACCCTGCTGGGGTCGAGCGCGTTCATGGGCTCATCTAATAGAAGGTACCGCGCGCCCGTCGCATACGCAATCGCCAGGGTAAGCTGCTGCTTCATGCCCTGGCTCAGAGTGCGGATCCTCATCTTCGCGAACTCGCCTATCTGCGTTTGTTCCACTATCTCTTCGATATCGCGAGCATGCGGCCACATATCGCAAACCATCTTGAGGTGATCTTCCGCACGCAATCCGGGATACAGCAGCGTCCCCTCACCAGGTGCATAGAAGATCATAGAACGGACCTCTCTCGCACCCGTACCCTGCACCTCATCCAGAACGATGCTCCCGTCCACGCGAGGACCCGGCAAACCTGCCATCGCACGCAGCAACGTCGTCTTTCCATGCCCGTTCGGAGCGACGAGACCGTAGACCGTACCCGGGGCAAACTCAGCGTTCACCGAATCTACGAGCACCTTCTTTCCATAAGAGATCGTCAGCGTTTGAAGGTCAATCATCGAGATCATCCCCTTTCGATCTTTGGAACACTCAGGCGCACCATCAACGGAGATACGGCGCCCAAGACCACCAGCAGAGCGCCCGATGCGCCGACGACCTCTCCAAAAGGCATCGCGTTCGTCCCTCGCCCAAGGAACCCAATCGTCCCCACCTGGGAAGCGGGATCAAACGAGGCGAATGGAGCCAGCAGCGCGACGCCCATGCCCACGCTTTCAACATGAGCGCTCAACGAACCCAACACCAAGAGAACCGCGCAAACCATTCCGGTGACAACGGGGTTGCGGCTAATCGCTGCTGTCAACGCAGCGACGACGGAAATCACGCCGTATGCCATGACCAGCAACGGAATACTGCACAACACCGCCTTCCCCACCATGGACGTTGTCGAAGCTCCCGCCCGAATGAGAGCGACGGGATACTCCGATCCACCCGCACCGTTCTTAATCACGGACACAACGACAGCGGGAACCATCGACACCAAAAGCAGCACCAAGCCAAGCAGGAGAGCCAGCGCAACAGCCGTCAGAAAACGCACATGCGCTGTTGCGGGGATCTGGAGAACCAGAAGGGAACGACACTGCAGGTGGGTGCACGCGAGCGATGTGACAACCACGGGCAACAGCAAAAATAAGGAGGGAAGCGCTGCCTGGAGATACGAAAGGAGGATTAATGGGGGCATCTTCGTACTTAACTCGTAAACCTTGGGGTCCGGCAAGCTCGCGATCGACTCAAGCAGAAGGGCGCGCGCCTCCGCACGAGAAGGAGTCTCCGGCTCGATTCCGATCGATTGCAGGAGAGTCGCATCTGCCGCGCCCAGCTCACCTCGAGCGCGCTCGTACGTCGCAAGGCTTCGAAACCCCTCCGCAGGCATAGGCGCGTACACGAAACCCGAAAGAGCATCCCGCATGTCTTCCAGGGCCGCTTTGCCCTCGACGTCCATATTCGCAGCGTTCTGCTCTAGATACCGATCTATTGAACGGAGCTCCCCATCCCTATACCGAACAGCGGAAACGTTATCAGCGTCAGGAAACATCTCGACCAGAGCCGGGGCCAGCATCGTCGTCGACATTGCAATCGCGCATACGGCGAGGGTAGGAGAACGCAGGAGCAGTTTCCCCATCGTTCTTACGTATGCAACGGCGGAGGCACAAGCGCTCGAACGAGTTGCCGTTCTCGATGCAGTGAAGGAACCTCTCTCAAGACAAATCGGGGATATCGGGCACGCGCAGCCGCTCTTTCCAGCAACGCAAAGCAGGCTAATTGCCAGCACCTCGATTCCGATTGCGCATACGAGGGCAATCGCGCCACGCTCGAAGCAAAGTCCAGGCAGATTCACTATCTGCGTTGTCGGGTACGGGCTATAGGCGCCGACGGTCAACTCAGTGTTCGCATACGTAAGGGGATTCAACAGGGCGAACTCACGTAAAGCGATGGATCTTCCGTAATACCCGGGAACCATCGTCACCCCCATCAGGGCACATACGAACACGATTCCAAGCGTAGGGTTATTGGCAATCTTCACGGCAAGGTGAACGACAAGCGAGATGAACGCTGCCACCAAGAATTGCATGATGGCCGTCTGCGCGAACACCAGCCAAGCCGGTTTGATAACCGGAGTCGCATATTGAATGTAGCCTATCGGATAGAACGGCGAGCCCGGGCCATTCTTCACAAGCGCGGCGATTATCCCTGGAAGATTGATGGCGAGGACGGCAAGCATTGCAAAAACACTCGCCCATACGCTCGATGCAACAGGTCTACCCAGCTCGCCCATCGGTGCCTGGATGATGAGCTTTTCACGTTTGTTAAGACGCGCGGCAAGGAACGAGACGGCAACGGCCGTTGCGACCCATAGCAAGTACTCCTTCGATCCGTCATAATAGGTGTACTCTCCATCCGATATCTGCAGAAACGGAAGTAGGGGAGAGAGCGGTGCCAAGATAAGACGTCCCGCGGCAAGAGGGTACAGAAGCGCGGGCATGCTTGATGAAGAGGTATAGACACCGTCCTCCCCCGCATTCACAAGCGCATCCGCATAGGATGCTGACAATTCCTGCTCAACACGGGTTATTCCCGACTCGAGGTATTCGACCCGTCCGTCGATGCCAGCCGCGCTCCTGAAGACGGGCAGAGCACAAAGAACCATCAACGCAACAACGACAACACAGAGCGACCTGGAGGAGAGAAGCGACCTAAAGATCGCCTTCGAGATTTTGAGCATATTCATCGCCAACCTTAACCTCATCCAGTCGGAACAGAGGGGCCGAACAAAATGCTCGGCCCTTGTTACTTGCCGGCAAAGTCAATTTAACATAAACTGTTAAAAAGTAACCTGAGTTTTTAAATTCTTCGGAGGTTATTATGAGTTCCGACAATCGCACTCCCCGGCTTCATTCCTTCCGCATCGCATGTGCGATAGCCTCTGCGACCCTTTGCGCCACCGCCATCGCACAAGTGGCGTTCTCCTTAAAGCCAGCAATCGAAGTGCTCGACAACCCTGTAATTGCAGACTCCCCCGCGTATCCAGCCCTTGCGATCTCGACATTGGTCCCTGCCGTCATCGGTATCGCTACGACCATCCTCAGCGCCGTTCTCGTGTGGACGATCAAGAGCGGAGACCCCTTCAAGAAAGGGTCTGCGACATGCTTGAAGGTGCTCGGCATTCTCTTCGTTGTTCAAGCTGCCACCAGCCTCTACGCCGGCTCACTCAAAACCTCCGTTTCGATGTTTGGCGACGAGGGGGCCGTCGGCGCCCAAGAGATCGCTTCATCACTCGATTGGACCTCTCTGGTTCTCGGCATCGTCCTGTTCATGCTTTCCCAGCTCTTCTTGTACGCCCGAGAGCTGTACCTCGACTCCGACGAGATTGCGTAAGGAAACGCCATGCCCGTAATTGTTCGCCTCGACAAGATCATGGCCGAGCGAAAGATTTCCTCGAACGAACTTGCCGAAAGGATTGGAACCACGCCCGTGAACCTGTCCCGTATTAAAAAAGGGCATATTCGCGGCATTCGCTTCAACACACTCGAGCAGCTATGCCTCGCCCTTCGTTGCCAACCCGGAGACCTTCTCGAAGTCATGAGCGAAGAGGATGCCCGAAAGGAGTTCGGACTCGATTGGTCCGCCGAGGATTAGAGGGCGGTCGTACTCGCCCTGCACACGGGGATGCGAATCGGCGAGGTCTGCGGCCTTCGGTGGTGCGATGTGGATTTCGAGACGGGCCTGATCTCGATCAGACACTCGGTGGCGTACGCGAAGGGAATGGGTTCGTTCATCAAGGACACCAAGACCCATGACGCCAGGGGTATCCCCATCGACCCGGTCGGCCTACTCCCCTTCCTGAAGGAGACCCACGAGATCGACTGCGGAAAGCTGCGCTTGCGCGGCCTTACCGGGGCGGTCGAGATCGGGGACTGCTACATCCTGTCGGAGCCGGGCGCGACCTTCGCGACGACAAGCTATATCCGCAGGGCGTTCAAGACGTTCTCGGAGACCAACGGCCTCATGGGCACCAACGACGAGCTGATCACGTTCCACGGCCTTCGCCACACGTTCGCAACGCAGTGGATCCGCCAAGGCGGCGATATCAAGGCGCTCCAATCGATCCTCGGCCACAAGGACGCCATGGCGACGCTCAACGTCTACGCCGACATCGAGCCCATCTCCAAAATCCATAACATGCTGCGCGCCACGCCGTGCCTTTGGCGCGGGCACCTCGGGCCGAGGGTCGATCCGGGTCCCATGTTCCAACAGAGGATCCAGGAGTCCATCGAGACGCTCCAGGCGTTCGGCTACGGCATCACCGAGCCGGACGGCCGAAATATCGCCATACGCGACGTGAAGACGAACAGTTGGCTCTAGCTCACCGAGTACGCGGCAGTGCTGGGCCCATCCCAACTGAGGTCACGGTGGTCCGATAGGGGCGCCGCCCGCGGCATGCGCCGCGGAGCGGTATCCCCTACCGAAGGGCGGGGATGCCCTCCGCTTCCAGTTCGGAATCACCCGTCGGAGGCGTTCGGCTGGCTGCGGGAACGGCCTGTCCGCTCAATGTGTTCGGCTGAGATCGGAAATCAACCCAACACGAGCCGGACACGCGCCAGACGGCTCTTCCCCGTACGGCCTTCCCCCTTACGCTCATGTTGCAGGCATGTAACGCCGCAGCGAGCGCGCCTTTTTTGCGCCAGACAGGTACAATGATGAACACTGTACCGTAGCGGAGCGCCCCGCGCGCGCCGCAATCACGCGAAAGGGTTTCCCATGGCCGAGATCTCGTCCTCCCGTATCGTCATCACCGTCCTTGGCAAGAACCGCCCCGGCATCGTCGCCGGCGTCACCCGCGTTCTGGGCGAGGCCAACGTCGACATCCGCGACATCACGCAGTCCATTATCGAGGACATCTTCACCATGACCATGCTGGCCGATACCGCCGAGTCCAAGCTCGACTTCGCCGAGCTGCAGAAGGCGCTGGCCGAGGCCGGCGAGCTTTCGGGCGTCAACGTGTCCATCCAGCGCGAGGACGTCTTCAACTTTATGTACCGCCTGTAGCGAGCAAGCCGCTGGGGATAGCCTGACGCGCGCATGCCCATGCAAGTCACCCCGATGCGGCCCGGAGAGGAGCGCGCATGGCCTACGACGCCAAGAAAATCTATTACCGCTTCGATGACCACTTGAGCCGCCTGGTTCTGGATTACGAAGCAAGCCGCCAGATTTCGCCTGAGAGCGAAAACCTCTACCACGGCCTGCCGACCGACCCTTATGACGAGGGCCTGTTTGTCGAGCACAATGTCAAGCGCGGCCTGCGCAATGCCGACGGCTCGGGCGTGGTCGCGGGCCTCACTCGTATCTCGGATGTGCACGGCTACAACAAGGTCGACGGAAAGGTCGTGCCCGATCAGGGCAAGCTCACGCTTCGCGGCTACAGCATCGAGGATCTGGTCAACAATGCCCAGGCCGAGAATCGCTACGGCTACGAAGAAGTCGCCTATCTGCTTATCACGGGTTCGCTGCCCAACAAGGAAGAGCTCGACGGCTTCTGCGAGCGCCTGGGTGCCTTTAGACATCTGAGCGACGAGTACGTCAAAGAGTTCCCCATGACCACGGTGTCGTCGAGCATCATGAATGTGCTCCAGCGCGCCGTGTTGCTGCTTTACGCCTTCGACGCCGAGCCCGACGTAATTACGCCCGAGCATGAGATCGACGTCGCCATCTCCATGCTCGCCCGTCTCCCCCGCATCGCCGCCTTCGCACACATGGCCTCGGTCGCCAAGCTTCGCGGCTCCGAGGTTCACGTGCCGCACCCCACGCCCGGCCTCTCCACCGCCGAGACCATCCTACAGGTCCTGCGCGGCGGCATGGCATTCACCCGCGATGAGGCGATGCTGCTCGACGTTATGCTCATGCTGCATGCCGAGCACGGCGGCGGCAACAACTCCACCTTCGCTTGCCGCGTGCTGTCGTCTTCGGCCACCGATCCGTATTCCGCCTACGCCGCGGCTATCGGCTCGCTCAAGGGCCCGCGTCACGGCGGTGCCAATGCCAAGGTCGTGTCTATGCACGAGGACATCCGCGCGCATGTCTCCAACTGGGAGGACGAGGACGAGGTCGCGGCCTACCTGGGCAAGATCCTCGACAAGCAGGCCTTCGACGGCACGGGCCTCATCTACGGCATGGGCCACGCCGTCTATACGCTCAGCGACCCGCGCGCCGAGGTCTGCCGCCGTTACGCGCGCACACTTGCCGCCAAGAAGAACCTGGGCGATGAGTTCGCACTCATCGAGCGCATCGAGCGCCTGGCACCCCAGGTCATGCGCGACCACGGCATGACCAAGCCCATCTGCGCCAACATCGACCTGTACACGGGCTTTATCTACAAGATGCTCGGCGTGCCCGAGACGCTCTTTACGCCGCTATTCGCCGTCGCCCGCATGGCCGGCTGGTCGGCACACCGCATGGAAGAGCTCTTCTGCGCGCACCGTATTATTCGCCCGGCCTATCGTCCGGTGATCGAGCCGCTGGAGTACAAGCCGCTCGCCGACCGCTAGGACGCGGACCGTTATAGAACTCGAGCGTGGCCAGGGACCCAAGCCCTCGGCCACGCTTTTTATGCCAGTAGAAAGGGCTGCATCAAATGATTGTGTTTTCCGATATGGACGGAACGCTGCTGACGAGCGATAAGCAGATGAGCGATGCCACTTGGGCAATGCTCGACGAGCTCGCACGTCGTGGCATCGAGTTTGTTCCCTGCACGGGGCGTCCGCTGTCGGGCATCTTTGAGCCCATTCTCGCCCATCCCGCCGTGCACTACGCGGTCTGTGCCAACGGCGCCAGCGTCTGGCAGCTCGACGAGGATACGCCCACCGACGCCTCGCGCGCCACGTGCATCTTGAGCCGTCCGCTCGATTGCGACATTGCCCACCGCATCCATCGCATTGCCGCCGGCCACGATGTGACCTTCGATATCTTCGCGGATGGACAGTGCTTCCTCCCCCGCTCGCTCTACACGCGCCTAGACGAATTCTGCGGCGGCGACCCCCACATCGCGGCTTCGCTCAAGCGCACACGAACACCGATCGACATGGATATCGACAGCAAGATCGACGAGGTCGAGACGCTCGAACGCATCGCCATGTACTGGCACAACCCGGCCGATCGCGACGCCATCGCGGCGGCGCTCGACACGCTCGAAGGCATTGAGGTCACGCGTTCGTACGCCATGAATATCGAGGTCATGGGTGAGGGCGCCACCAAGGGGACGGCCCTCACGTGGCTATGCGAGCACCTGGGCGAGCGTCTCGCCGACGCCTGGGCGTTCGGCGACAACATCAACGACATCCCCATGCTGCAGGCAGCGGGCCATGGCATGGCCATGATCAACGCCGAGCCCGAAGATCGCGAGGCCGCCGACGCCATCACCGAATACGACAACGACCACGACGGCGTCGCCCGCACCATCATGGACGCCCTCGCCTAGTCATTGGGGACGTTCTTAAACGACTAGTCACTGGGGACACTCTTCGCAAAAAGCCGCAAGGACTGTCCCCCACTGTCGGCAGAAAAGGAACGTCCCCATCTGCCGGATTAGGAGAGACTCTCCAGCACGCGACGGAGCTCCTGCTGGACGGCGTGGTCGCGGTTACAACCCACCACACGATCGGCCACCGCCTTGAGCGCGGGGCGCGCGTTTTCCATCGCGCAGCCCGTGCCGACAAAGCGAATGATCTCGTAGTCGTTCATCGAGTCGCCAAACGCCATGACCTCGTCGCGACCAATGCCGTAATGCTCCGCGAGCTGCGCGATACCCGAGGCCTTCGACACACCAGGCTGCATGGCATCGATCCACGCGTTGCCCGAAGGCGCAAAAGTAAAGAGCTGACCAAGTTCGCGCTGTAGCACGTACGCGCTGTCCATAACCGCACTGTCGTCGCAAAAGATACTCGCTTTGATGATATTTACGCTGGGATCGGGCAGCTCCCAAATGCGCTCGGCATTGGGAAGGTCCTTATCGACCTCACGCACGAACTTGCACTCGTCATCGAGCAGGAAGGACTTGGTTCGGTCAAAGAGCGCAAGATGCAGATTGGGAAACGTCCTGACGGCTTGGGCGAGCCTTCGAATCGCCAGGTGGGAATACACCTCACGGTCTACCATCTTACCGTCGGCGTAGACCTGGGCGCCGTTAGCGGCGACAAAGTCCATCTTGTCGCGAACGGGCGCAAAGAACTCGCACAGGCGATCGTAGCGACGACCTGACGATGCAGCGAAATGCACACCATGCTCGTGTAGCGCCAGAATCAGTTCGTAGGTCTCGGGAGGCACCTGGCCGTTTTCGTCAAGCAGTGTGCCGTCCATATCGGATGCAATCAGTTTAAACATAGAAAAGCTCCCTTCGGGCTTGTTGGAATCGAACGCGTATCCGATTCCAACGTACCCAAAGGGAGCTCAAATAAGACTCCGCGGGCGTAAACGTTACAAGGACCTGGCAAATAGCTCACACATGCCAGAGGCCCTACGGTCGCGGCGTCAGGCAGCCCGCCAAAGAGCGTCCCCAATGACTAGTCGTTTAAGAACGTCCCCGATGACTAGTCGGCGTAGGTGAAGGTTGTAACGTCGAACATGCCCTCGGGGCGGATGCGGAGCGTCGGGATGACCGGCAGGGGCAGGAAGATGATGCCCATGATGGGGTCGAGCGGCGGCTCAATACCCATGGCGCGCGCCTTGACCATAAAGTCATCGTGCTGCGCGGCAACGTCCTCGGCCGTGCCCTCGCTCATCAGGCCACCGAGCGCCAGCGGAATGCGCGCCACGACCTCGCCGTTGCGCACCAGCACGTGGCCGCCCTGGCCCACGGCCTCAACGGCAGTCATCATATCGGCAGCGTTGTCGCCCACCACGCACACGTTGTGCGAGTCGTGGCCGATCGTGGAGGCAATGGCACCACCGGTGATGGTAAAGCCACGCACCCAGCCGCGACCGATATGCTTGCCAACCAGGCCCAGGCCAGCGGGGCCGTCGCCGTCGACGCCCTCGGCCTGCAGCGACACGCCGCGGCCATGGCGCTCGATAAGCATAATGCGACGCAAGTCCTCGGCGCTCTCGGGGCGGGCCATACCCGTGATAGCCATACCCGGGATAACATCGATAACGGCCTCGCCCGGCTTAAAGGCATAATCGAATACGTCGAGCGAAAGCTTCGGCAGCTTAACGGAAGCACGCAGCTCATCGGCAAGAGAGGCGACATCGGCCGTCTCGGGTGCGACCTCGCCCACAAAGGTGCCATCCTGCGCCACCAGAGCACCGGCGGCATATACGCGATGCGGAGCCTTGGCAAACGTCAGGTCATCAAGCAACAGCAGGTCGGCGCGCTTGCCCGGGGCGATTGCGCCGCGGAGCTCGTGCGGGTCGCGGCAGCCGTGGTCCAGGCCAAATGCCTCAGCCGTGGAAAGGGACGCCATGGAGATGGCGACCACCGGGTCGACGCCGACCTCGATGGCCACGCGGCAGGCATTGTCGATCATGCCGGTCGAAAGAGCATCGGAGGGAGCGCGGTCGTCGGTCGCAAAGCAGCAGCGGCGGGCGCGCGCGGGATTCTCCAGCAGCATCGGCGATAGATTGGCCAGGTCATGGCTGCACGTGCCTTCACGCAGCATCACATACATGCCGCGAGATAGCTTGTCGAGTGCCTCCTCGGGAATCGTCGACTCGTGGTCGGCGATAATGCCCGCTGCGGCATAGGCATTGAGGTCCTTACCGGCAACGAGCGGCGCGTGGCCGTCAACCTGCTTGGACGGCGTCTGGTTGGCAGCATCGATGCGAGCACAGGTCTCGGGGTCGGCCATAAAGACGCCCGGCAGGTTCATCATTTCGCCCAGACCAAAGACATCGCCTGGATGCTCGGCAAAAAACGCCTGCATATCGGCAGCCGAAATAACGGCACCGGCCTGCTCGTCGGGCAGCGCGGGCACGCACGAAGGCATCATGTACTTGATGGAGATGGGCGCGCGGCGACCATCCTCGATCATAAAGCGCAAGCCGTCGAGACCGGCAACATTGGCAATCTCGTGGCTGTCGGCAATGGCGGTGGTAGTACCGCGCGTCGCGGCCATGCGAGCATACTCGGCGGGACGGATGTTCGAAGACTCGATATGCAGATGCCCGTCAATAAAACCGGGAGCGAGATAGCGACCCTGGCAGTCGATGACCTCAGTTGCCTCATAGGTGCCAGCGGCATCGTCGCGACCATCGTAGAGCACGCCGACGATCACACCGTCCTTGACGGCAACGCTACCGGGCGCCACGCGCTGGCCATACACGTCGACAATCTGTGCATTGGTAAACAGCGTGTCGACGGGCACGCGCCCCTCGGCAGCATCGATCACAGTCCTCATGATCTCAACGGACATACATACTCCTTTAACCGTAGAAAAAAGCTGCGGAGCGGACAGACCTTCACCGCAGCAAACCAATAGCCATTGTATGCCCAAACGATGGGTCAACAATACGCCTCTCCGCTTAACGGCACACGCCGCTTGACGCAATGGGGACAGGTTGCTTTGCACCAATGACAAGGAGTGTCCCAAAGTGCCGGCACAAAAGGAACGTCCCCAAGTGCCAACCACGGCAGCGCCGATATTAAAACGCCGATGTTTTGGCAATGACAGCGAGCGGGCCGCATTTGAGACAAGGTGACGTGAAACGAAAGGGCGCTGACCTTCTGGTCGCGCCCTTGAAGTTGAACGTCAGATTGTCCAAATGCGGCCCGCGCAGCGTCGGCCGGTCCGCCGTTCGTTAGAACGGCGGAACTAAATCAACTTGAAACCCTTGCGCTTGCCCACGGAGAGGGTGTCGCCCAGCTTGAGGGCGCTGGGATCGATGTTATAGCTCTTGGGAGCCACGGCCTTGCCGTTGATCTTGACGCCGCCGCCGTCGATATCGCGACGAGCCTGGCCGGCGCTCGCCGAAAGGCCCAGGTCCTTAAGCAGGCCTGCGAGGTAGATCTGGCCCTCGTCGTTGACGGTCAGCTCAACGTGCTTCTCGGGGAAGTCGGCAAGCTGGCCCTCCTTGAACACGCGGTCGAACTCGGCCTGAGCCTCGTCGCCGGCACCGACGCCGTGGTAGGTGTCGCACAGGTCGCGACCCAGAGCGCGCTTGAGCTCGTAGGGGTCGGCAGAACCATCGGCCAGGGCAGCGTCGATCTTGTCGACCTCGGCCGGGGTGAGCGAGCTCGCCAGGCGGTAGTACTTGCCGATCATCTCATCGGGGATGGACATGGTCTTGCCGAACATATCCTTGGGAGCGTCGGTCAGGCCGATGTAGTTGCCGTATGACTTGGACATCTTGCGCACGCCGTCGGTACCCTCGAGCAGCGGCATGGTGAGCGCGATCTGCGGCTCCATGCCCATCTTCTCCATGAGCTCACGGCCAGCGAGCAGGTTGAAGAGCTGATCGGTGCCGCCCATCTCCACGTCGGCCTTGATCTGCACGGAGTCGAAAGCCTGCATCACGGGATACAGGAACTCATGCAGGGCGATCGGCGTCTGAGACTGGTAGCGCTTGGTAAAGTCGTCGCGCTCAAGAATGCGGGCGACGGTGAACTTGGAGCACACCTGCAGCAGGCCGGCCAGGTCCATCGAAAGGATCCAGTCGCCGTTGTGCACGATGGTGGTCTTCTCGGGATCCAGGATCTTCATGGCCTGGCTCACGTAGGTCTCGGCATTGGCCTCAATCTGCTCCTGCGAAAGCTGCGGACGGGTGGAATTCTTGCCCGAAGGGTCGCCGATCAGCGCGGTGCCGTTGCCGATGATGAGGGTGACGTTGTGGCCCAGGTCCTGGAACTGACGCATCTTGCGCAGGGGCACGGCGTGGCCCAGGTGCAGGTCGGGGCTGGTGGGATCGACGCCGAGCTTGATGTTGAGGGGCTCGCCCTTCTCAAGCTTCTTGCGAAGGTCGGCCTCGGGAACGATCTGCGCGGCGCCCGAGGTGATGATACGCATTTGCTCGTCAACAGACAGCATTGGGTATCCTCCTTTTTCTATAGCACCCTCGCCGAAAACGGCGGTGCTGGAAGTCCATAAACTCTCTTATGATAACAAACTGACGCGACGCGGCACCTACGACAGGAAAATCCTCGTCCTGCCGCATGCGTCAATGGCAACTGGCAGACGTGTACCGTCACGCTCGACCAGATAGCGTACCTGCCGACGACGCAAGCAGTCGCGGCAACGAACCTGTCCCGTCGCATCGGTGGCGCAGACGCCCTCGGCGGTCAGCAGGCAGTGCTCGCACACCATAAGCTCGGGACGGTCGGCGTCGACCGGACCCAAGACGCCGGGTTCAGCAGCCAGCTCGGCAATACGCTCCGCATCATTGCCGAGCAACTCGGCCGGCAAGTACACCCGCCCCGCACCGAATCCGCGCAGCCAGGTAAGCGTGGCCCGATTCGCGCAGAACACCGGCGCCGCCACGTCAAACGTCACGCCCAGCTCGCGAGCGATCGCCACCTGCCCCAGGTTGCGGCAGACGATGCGCCCGGCACGCTGCATCAGTGAGCGGGTCCAGTCAGCGTCACTCGCGCGGCACACCTCGTCAAGCACCACAACGGCGTCGGACAAATCGAGTTCTCCGCGCGGGTCGGCATCCATCAGCTGCCAAGCAAAAACCATGCGAGTGGGAACCGCGCACTCCACCAACTCCGTCGATGCACCGCCATCCACCGCAACGCCCTCAAAGGGCAGCACTTCAACGGCACGCTCAACGGGCGCAATCGCATCCGCCTCGGCCCGCATGCGCTCCAACACCGCCGCCGTCTGATCCAACACGCCGGCGCTGCGAATCAGGTACACCTCGCAGCCCGCGTCCACCTTACGCTTGCAATGCACGACGATGCGCTTCCCCGCTGCTGCATCCACCGGGCAGGGCACCTGCGGCCAGCGCTTGGGCGCATCGGGACGCGCGTCGACACCCGGATAGAACCGAATCTCGAGCGTGTCACCCGCCGCCACGGCGGCGTCGAGCTCAACGGTCACCTCTTCGTGGCCCACAGCGACCAAACGCCCCACGCGCACGCCCTGGTTAATTGCGCGTTCAAAACTCATAAGCTCCGCACCCGAGCGGCCTCGCAAATACGCGTCGGTAAACCCGCGGTTAAACGACCTTCCCAGCTCGCGCTCAAGCTCTTCCACGGCATCGGGGTCCCACGCGCCGTCGCACAGCATATCGAGTGCCCGGCGCCACACCCGCACCACGTTGAATACGTAATCGGGGTTCTTCATGCGCCCCTCGATCTTGAGCGACGCCACGCCGGCATCTACAAGCTCGGGCAGATGCGCAATACCCAGATAGTCGCGCGGACACAGCAGGCGATCTCCCTCGACGGCGGCAACACTCTGCCCAGCCTCGTCCACCAAGTCATAGGATAGACGGCACGGCTGCGTGCAATCACCGCGCATCGCAGAGCGGCCACGTCGAAGGGCAGAGAACTCGCACACCCCCGAATAGCCGATGCAAATCGCACCGTGGCAGAATACCTCGATGGGCACACCCGTGGCACATAGCGCCGCAATCTCGTCGACCGTCAGCTCGCGTGCCGTCGTCACGCGCTCGACCCCCAGCTCATCGGCGGCAAGCCGCACGGCGCCTTCGCTATGAACGCCCGCCTGCGTAGACAGGTGAATCTCGACCCCGGGAATCGCCGCGCGCAGCGCGCAGGCCAACCCGGCATCGGCGACAATCAGAGCATCGGCGCCCAGCTCCAGTGCATGAGCTCCCAACACCACCGCGTCGGACAACTCATCGTCAAACACGAACACGTTGAGCGTTACGTACACACGCACGCCATGGGCATGCGCCACGGCGCAGCCGCGCGCAAACTCGTTATCCGTAAAGCCATGGGCGCTCACACGGGCGTTAAAGCCGCCCAACCCCGCATAGATGGCATCGGCACCCGCGGCGATGGCCGCAAGCATCTGGTCGAGCCCGCCCGCCGGCGCCAGCAACTCGGGCAGCGCCGCACCAGCAGCATCCAATCCAGTCTCGTATTGTCCGCTCGGCCCCATCGTCCGAATCGCCATCGACAAACTCCTTACCAAGGTATGCATTCACTCTGAAAAATGCCGTCTTCCAGCATACACGAGGCATCGCGCGCCCCGTTTGGTTTATCGTGTAATAACTTATGTCCATCCTGCCCCGACGGCACATCCACCGTCCGGCACGACATACCTGGAGGTCAATATATGGGTCCTCGCCAACGACAGGGACGCAGCCGTTCAAAGACGCATGCCCTGCCCATAATCCTGCTCTCGTTTTTGGGCTTTCTGCTGATTGCGGGCGTGGCATTTGGCATCGGCATGGTCGGCAACGTCAACCGCTGGCTGTCCGATCTGCCCGACTACACCGACGCCAACGCGTATCTGGTGAGCGAGCCCACCGAGATCGTCGACTGCAACGGCAACAAGATCGCGAGCTTCTACACGCAAAACCGCAAGTCCATCACCAAGGACGAGGTCTCCCCCTACGTGCTGCAGGGCACCGTTGACGTCGAGGACGAGCGCTTCTACGAGCACGGCGGTATCGACCTGTGGGGTATCGCGCGTGCTGCGGTGGCAACCCTCGGCGGCGGACACGAAGGCGCCTCGACTATCACCCAGCAGCTGGTGCGCAACACCATCCTGCAGGAGGAGCAGTTCGACTCGACCATCGAGCGTAAAGTGCGCGAGGCCTACATCGCCGTCAAGATGGAGGATATGTACTCCAAAGACGAGATCCTCATGATGTACCTCAACACCATCTATTACGGTCACGGCGCCTACGGTATTGAGGCCGCCGCCGAGACCTACCTGTCCAAGAGCGCCGCAGACCTCACCCTGAGCGAGGCCGCGCTGTTGATCGGCCTTCCCAACTCGCCCTCGCAGTACGACCCCACGGTCAACCCCGACCTGGCGCTGTCCCGTCGCAACAAGGTCCTCGACAACATGCTGCGCCTGGGCCACATTACGCAGGAGGAGCACGATGCCGCACAGGCCGAGCCCATCACCCTCAACGTGACCGAAATCTCGGGCAGCGGCGTCGACGTATACTCGCAGCCCTACTTTGTCGCCTATGTTAAGCAGCTGCTGGAGCAGGAGTTCTCGACCGACGTGCTCTTTAAGGGCGGCTTGACTGTCAAGACCACCATCGACCCCACGATGCAGCAGGTGGCAGAGAATGCCGTCCGCGAGCAGCTCGACACGCTCTCGCTCGACGGCCTGGACATGGGCATGGTCGTCGTCGACCCCAAGACCGGCTACATCAAGTGCATGGTGGGCGGCTATGACTACAACGCCGACGAGAACCACGTAAACCATGCCACGGCCAAGCGTCCCGTCGGCTCCACCTTTAAGGCCTTTACGCTGGCAACTGCCATCCAAAACGGCATGAACCCCAACGTCACCCTCAACTGCAACTCGCCGCTCAAGGCCAAGGGCACCACGACCGAGGTCCAAAACTACGCCAACCATAGCTATGGCAACATCACGCTTAAGCAGGCGACGGCATACTCCTCCAACACCGGCTACATCCAGGTGGCGGAAGCCGTCGGCAACAGCAAGATCATCTCGCTCGTCAAAAAGCTCGGCATCGATCCCGCTAAGGACAACATCGAGGACGTTCCCGTCATGACGCTCGGCACCGGCTCGATCTCGCCGCTCGAGATGGCCGCCGCCTACGCGACGTTTGCCAACGGCGGCTACTATCGCCAGCCGATCGCCATCACCGAGATTGACTCTCGTACCGGTTCGGTACTGTACCAGCACACGGACAATCCCTCACAGGTGCTTACCGAGGGCGAGGCCGCCGCGGTCACCGATGTTCTGTCCGGCGTCATGCAGGGCGGCGGTACGGGTGCTGCTGGCGCCCTGAGCGTCAACCAGCCCTATGCCGGCAAGACGGGCACCACCGACAACACCACCAACCTGTGGTTCTGCGGCTATACCCCGCAACTGGCGTGCGCCCTGTGGACCGGCTATTCCGCGGGCGAGATCCCCATCCAAAAATACGGCACGGACCTGCTGGGCGACAGCACCAACCTGCCTGTCTTTAAGCGATTTATGAACACCGTTCTGACCGGTACCGAGCGCGAGGAGTTTGCGACCGGAACGGCGCCCACCTACAAGAACAACAGCGTCTGGAAGTTCTACGGCACCAACAACGCCAAGAAGACGGAAAACGACGACAAGGACAAGGACGAGAACGAGGACGAAGAGGAGACCACCACAACGACTACCACGACGACCACGACCACCGAGACCACGGGCGGCGACACCACCGGCGGCACCGGTACGACCGGTGGCTCGACGGGCGGCTCCACTGGTGGTTCGACCGGCGGCGATGGCGGCACGCCTACGCCCACGCCTACGCCCACTCCCGACCCCTCGCCCACGCCTGACGATACTGTTGGCTAGAAATTCATCCGGCCATTAGCAACAAGGCCCCCGAGCAGCTTATTAAACTGCTCGGGGGCCTTTTAGTTTAAAGCGACCTGGTGGACGGTCTTTATACCGGCAAACAATATAGGGGGTACCGACCAACGTCGATACCCCCTTACAAGCCACCATGTCACGCACACAGTGCCGAGCGCACGGCCCGCACGCCTACTTGCGAGAATTGCTCAGCTTATTGATCAGCGCCTCGAGACGCTCACCGTCCTCGGCCGTCTGGGCAATAACCAAAATCGTATCGTTGCCGGCAAGCGAGCCAAGCACATCGGGCAACTCTGCCGCATCAACGGCGGCGGCGATGCCGGAAGCCGTGCCAGGCTGAGCCTTGATCATGACCAGATTATCGGTACGTAGAACGCCCGTTACGAGCTCGGAAACCATACGCTGCAGATGCAGGTCCTCTGCCAGAACATAGATGCCCTCAGGGAGCTTACGCAGCCCCATGTCGGCAATATCGCGAGAGACAGTCGCCTGCGTGCAATCAAAGCCCATGGCACGGAGCTCATCGACCAGCACGCGCTGCGTACGGACGTCCTTATTGCGCACAATATCTCTAATGGCATCCTGGCGCCCATTGCGTTTTTTAGCCATACAAACCCTCTCTCCAAAAGATGGCGGAGACAATCAATCAGTGATTGAATAGTTTAACGCTATTTGAAGGCTTTTGTGTATAAGAACGCATTTCGAAACAATTCTATGCAAGTTTGTTTCGTAATGAGCCGTTTAGGCGGTTTTTGCGCCCGTCCGGTTAAGAAAAGCTGCCAGATGCGTACACATCACGCAGCGCGCGGGCTTGGCGCTGGCAATCGGCCCAAACAACAGACCGAGTCCCCGATGGTTGTCCTTGAGCGCGGCGACCATCTGACGGGTTCGAGGCGCATCGAGCATATCACGCATGCGGGCGGAACGCTCGATTGACGACAACCCGTGCGGGCTCAGACACAAATTCTCGATGCAGGCGACCAGTCCGGCAAAGTAGAACTTTTGGCTTGCCAGCTTGAGCCGACCACCGCTATCTGCTTCCGAGAGTGAGTCCGCAAGCTCGTCGAGCGCTCGGGTGTCATCGGATACCTTGGCATACATGGTGGGATCAAAGGCATCTGTAAGCTTAGGTGCCGCCGCGTGGAAACAAGCGTCGCCGCAGCCGGAGACGCGCTGCGCCCGCGAGAGCGCACAAGCCATAAACCCAACTGTGCGAAACGCTTTGTCGCACAAAAGGCATGCCTCAAACAGCGAGCGGCTGTACATCACGCCAGAGGTCTGAACGACTAGGCCGCCTAAAATCAACTGAGGCAGCCCGGCCACCATCGAAGATTTGCTATCAATGGAAATATGAGCAGCATCCAAGACGCGCGAATGGCGCTCTCGATGTGCATCATAGCGGTCGAGCGACACCGTGGGGAGCACTATGTCTGCCGCAGTATCGCACGCGATATCGACCATCTTGGAAAGGGACTGCGGAGCAAACCACTCATCGGCGTTCATAGCGATGATTTGAGAGCCGCGCGAGGCAGCAAAACCGGCACGAAGACAAGCACCGCGCTTCGCGTCCTCGACGTCAATCAAATCAATATGAATGTCCCTGTCGGCAGCAACTTGAAGCGAATGGCGCACACCGGGCGCAGCATCGCGGCAGACAACGACAATCTGCAAATCGTAGAGGTCTTGGTTCTGGATACTCTCGAGCGCACGCATCGCATAGCTGGGCGAACCTTCTACCACAAGGATCACCGAAAGTCGCGGATGCGAGCCACGTCGAACCAAGTTATCCGTCCTCTCGACAGCAATGAATCAAACCGTGGTTCATGGTACACCCCGGCAATAAAAGCAATGAGACACCGGTTGTATTGCACGCCAAGAACAGATGTTGCACACGCGCAGCCCACAGATGACGGGTTTCGACGCACGATGCGTCGAGCCCTCCCCTAGTCGAGCACGACAAGCTCGGCGGGATCGTAATCCACGCCCATAAACGTAAGGCCGCAGGCAGGAGCCGTGGGGCCCGCAGCGGTACGGTCGCAAGCATCGATGACCTCGCGCATCCACTCGGGTTCACGGCGATGCATGCCAATCTCGACAAGCGTGCCCACGATCGTGCGGACCATCGAATGCAGAAACGCATTGCCCTCGATGGTAAACGTCAGGATGTCCTCGCCAAACGCAACCTCATGGCCAAACTCGGCACGCATCACGCAGCGGTGCGTGGGCTTGCCCACAGCAGACGCCACCTTGCAAAAGCTCTTGAAGTCCTGCTCGCCCAGCAGCGCGGGACAGGCCGCAGACATCGCCTCAACATCCAATGGGTAGCGATGCCACCACACCGCACCGCGCGAAAGCACAGGGCGCGCGTCGCGATCGGCAATACGGTACGTATACGCACGGGAACGCGCATCAAAGCGTGCAGAAAAGCCTTTACGGGCCTTGTAGACCTCGTTTATGGCGATATCTTTGGGCAGGAGGGCATCCATAGCCCTCAGCCACCTACGACGCGTACAAGCGAGCTCAGCGACCGTTACGGGCACGCTGATGTACTGAGCCACGGCATGCACGCCGGCATCGGTACGCCCCGCACACGTCAGGTCGATCGGGCGGCGCAGGAGCGTCTCGATAGCGCGGCGCAACTCGCCCGCAACCGTCGTCTGACCGGGCTGCTCGGCAAAGCCGCTGTAGGACGAGCCATCGTAGGCCACGCGGAAAACGAGCGTGGCATCGAGCTCAGGAATCGAATTGAAATCAGACGGCGCGGTCATGGACGCTCCCAACAAACAGGCAATGGCATTTCGACAAAAAAAGAGGGGTACGCGAACGTACCCCTCGAATATAGCCTATGCAGACGGAATGTCTACTCAGCGGTCTCCTCAGCAGCAGTCTCCTCGACAGCCTCGACCTTCTTGGGAGCAGCGGCCTTCTTGGGGGCCGGAGCAGCCTTCTTAGCCTTAGGCGTGCAAGGCTCGGTGACGAGCTCCATGATAACGATGGGAGCGTTGTCGCCCTTGCGGTTACCGAGCTTCATGATGCGGGTGTAACCGCCGTTGCGGTCCTGCCACATGCCCTGAGCAGCCTTGTCGAAGATCTCGGCAACGAGCTGCTTATCGCCGAGCTTGGCGATAGCCAGACGACGAGAGTGCAGGTCGCCCTTCTTGGCCCAGGTGATGATCGGATCGACGACCGAACGCAGCGCCTTAGCGCGGGTCTCGGTGGTCTTGATGCGGTCGTTCTCGAAGAGGGCCTTAGCAAGGCTCTTCTTCATGGCCTTGGTGTGGCTCGCATCGGTGCCGAGCTTCAGGCCCTTCTTAACGTTGTGACGCATGGTCTAGTTTCTCCTCAAATATGCGAAGCATTAAGCCTTCAGGCTCAGGCCCATGGACTCAAGCTTGTCCTTCACTTCCTCGATCGACTTAACACCGAAGTTACGGATGTTGAGCAGATCGTTCTCCGAGAACTCAACGAGCTGACGGACCGAGTGAATGCTGGCGCGCTTAAGGCAGTTGTAGGAACGGACGGAAAGGTCCAGATCCTCAATCTGCTTGTCCAGCTCGGCGTTGTCGTTGGTGACCTCGGGAGCGAAGATCGAAGCCTCCTCCTCGACCTCGGGGGTCTCGGCAAGGTTCATAAAGGCAGCCATATGCTGGTTGATGATATTGGCAGCCTGGACCACGGCGTCACGCGGGGCGATGGAGCCGTTGGTCTCGATCTCGAGGACAAGGCGGTCGTAGTCGGTGTGCTGACCGACACGGCAAGCCTCAACGAGCTTGGCGCAACGGGAAACCGGCGAGTACAGCGAGTCGACGTGGATCACACCGATGGGATCGTTGTCGCGCTTGTTGGCCTCGCCAGAAACATAGCCGCGGCCATAGCCGATGCGCATGCTCATGGTGAGATGGCCACCCTCGGTGAGCGTAGCGATGTGCTGCTCGGGGTTGACCAGCTCAAACTCGGACGGAATAAAGAAGTCCGCACCGGTGACCTCGCAGGGGCCGTCAACCGAGATGGTGGCGGTCGCCTCGTCGGTCGTGCCGAGAGCCCTGAAGACAAGACCCTTGACATTCAGGACGATGTCGGTGACATCCTCGACCATGTTAGGGATGGTCATGAACTCGTGCTGCGCACCATCGATCTGAATAGCCTCGACGGCGGCACCCTCGAGCGAGGACAGAAGAACGCGACGAAGGGAGTTACCCAGCGTGTCGCCGTAACCACGCTCGAGCGGCTCGACGGAGACACGAGCAGACGTCTCGTTGATCTCTTCGACCTGAACCTGAGGCCTAATGAATTCTGACATGTATTACCTCCAGCCTCAGCAGCCCGGATGGACTACTTAGAGTAGAGCTCGACGATGAGCTGCTCGTTGATATCACCGCTGATCTGCTCACGCGTCGGCAGAGCGAGCACGTTACCAGACAGCTTCTCGATATCGACCTCGAGCCAGCCAGGGACCTCAAAGCGCTCGGAGGAAATCAGGGCCTCCTTGATGGGGAGGAGGTCACGGAACTTCTCGCCGACAGCGACGACGTCGCCGGCCTTGACGCGGTAGGACGGGATGTCCACGCGCTTGCCGTTCACGGTGAAGTGACCGTGACGGACGGACTGACGAGCCTCTTTGCGGGTGCGGGCGAAGCCAAGACGGAAGACGACGTTGTCGAGGCGAGACTCAAGGATGATCATGAGGTTCTCACCGGTGACGCCGTTCATCTTACGGGCCTTGTTGAAGTAGCCGTGGAACTGCTTCTCCAGAACGCCATAGATGAACTTGACCTTCTGCTTCTCGCGCAGCTGCATGCCGTACTCAGATTCCTTGCGACGGCGCTTGGGCTGACGGATAGATTCCTTCTTGCTGCTGTAACCGAGCTCAGCGGGATCGATCCCGAGCTGACGGCAGCGCTTAAGAACAGGAGTCCTGTCGATTGCCATATTGATACGATCCTTTCAGTTACACGCGGCGACGCTTCTTGGGGCGGCAGCCGTTGTGCGGAATGGGGGTCTTGTCCTGGATGCTCGAGACCTCGAGGCCAGCAGCCTGGAGGGAGCGGATGGCGGTCTCACGACCGGAGCCGGGGCCCTTGACGAAGACGGAAACCTTCTTCATACCGTGCTCCATGGCCTGCTTGGCAGCAGCCTCGGCAGCCATCTGGGCAGCGAACGGCGTGGACTTACGGGAGCCCTTGAAGCCCACCTGGCCAGCCGACTTCCAGGAAATGACGTTGCCCTGGGGATCGGTGATCGAAACGATCGTGTTGTTGAACGTAGAACGGATGTGAGCCTGGCCCACGGAAATGTTCTTACGGTCCGCGCGCTTCAGACGGGCAGCGCGAACGTTCTTCTTAGCAGTAGCCATCTATCTAGCGCTCCTTATTTCTTCTTCTTAGCACCGATCTGACGCTTCGGGCCCTTGCGGGTACGAGCGTTAGTGTGGGTGCGCTGGCCGCGGACCGGGAGGCCCTTGCGGTGACGAAGGCCGCGGTTGCAGCCGATGTCCATAAGGCGCTTGACGTTCTGGTTGCGCTCACGGCGGAGGTCGCCCTCAACCATGATCTGGTTCTTGTCGATATAATCGCGGATGGCGTTAACCTCATCCTCGGTGAGGTCCTTAACGCGCGTATCCACGTTAACGTTGCACTCGACGCAAATCTTCGTCGCAGTGGTGCGGCCGATGCCGTAAATGTAGGTCAGACCGATCTCAACGCGCTTCTCACGCGGGAGGTCGACACCATTAATACGGGCCAACGTAGTCTCCTCTCTTAACCCTGACGCTGCTTATGACGGGGGTTCTCGCAAATGACGAGGACCTTGCCATGGCGCCTAATGATTTTGCACTTATCGCACATCTTCTTGACCGAAGGACGTACCTTCATCGTTCTTCCTTTCGGTAGCGCTCAAACTACTTCCCTACTATCTACTCGCCCAGCCGCAGGCGTTTAAAACTATGGCTGGTCTTCACACACAATCCGACCGTAGGTTGAGCTAAGCCTGCAGTCGGAAATGGAGTGCGTGTATGCGTGCCGCTATTTGTAGCGATAGGTGATGCGGCCGCGGGTCAGGTCGTACGGGGAAAGCTCCACGACAACCCTGTCACCGGGGAGAATACGGATGTAATTCATTCGGATCTTGCCAGAAATGTTGCACAGAACCGAATGACCGTTCTCGAGCTCGACCTTAAACATGGCGTTGGGCAACGGTTCCTTTACCGTACCCTCGAGCTCAATTGCGTCTTCCTTCTTCACAAGCAATCATCTTTCTCTAGAAAACGACAGCGATTGAGTATTCTACAATACGTATCCACGCATCGTAATATCTTCGTAATGGCTCCACAACTAGATGGAACTTGTTACATTTGAAATGTAAAACAAAGCCGTTCCCTGATGCCCAAAATCGCCTTGAAATGAGAAGGCATAGACCTTGGGGTCATGCCTTCGAAATTGAAAGGCGAGGTTGGGCATCAGGGGGCGGCGACTTTTACATTTCTCCGCCTTGGAGGGAGCACCAAGCACCTTGGGCATCCGTGGTGAGAATCACCGGACCGTCATTGGTAATGGCGACGGTGTTCTCGTAGTGCGCGGCGGGCAGGTGGTCGTTGGTCGTAACAATCCAACCGTCGGAGCCCGTGCTCACATGGTTGGAACCCATCGTAACCATCGGCTCGATGGCAATGACCATGCCGGCCTGGAGGCGAACACCCCTCCCCTTCTTTCCATAGTTAGGAACATTGGGGTCCTCGTGCATCACGCGGCCAATGCCATGGCCCACATAATCACGAAGCACGCCGTAACCGTGAGACTCGGCGAGGGACTGAACGGCATAACCGACGTCCCCGATATGGTTACCGGGAACAGCCTGCTCGATGGCAGCCTTAAGGCAATCGCGCGTGACCTCGCACAAAGCCTTGGCTTCGGGCGTGGGGGTACCGACGAAAAACGTCCAAGCGTTATCGCCGACCCAACCGTCGACAACGGCTCCCGTATCGATGGAAATGATATCGCCATCGCGCAGGATCATGTCGGGATTGGGAATACCGTGGACCACGGCATCGTTGATCGATGCGCAAATGGTCCCCGGGAACCCGCCGTAACCCTTAAAGGCCGGGGTGCCGCCATGCATGCGGATAATCTGCTCCGCGAGCTGATCGAGCTCAAAGGTGGAAACGCCGGGGCGCACCATGGCTCCAACGTGGCGGAGCGCCATCTTAGATAGCGCTCCTGCCTTCTTCATCTGCTCGATTTGCGTTGCAGACTTAATCTTGATCATAGACCGAGAGCCTCTTTGACATCCCCGTACACGGTCTCGCGAGCCTGGTCACCGTTGACCGACTTGAGCAGACCCTGGCCACGATAGTAGTCGACGAGCGGGCTCGTGGACTTCTCGTAGACGTCGAGACGGTTCTTGATGGTCTCGGGCTTGTCGTCGTCGCGCTGATACATCTCGCCGCCACACTTGGGGCAGGTAGCATCGGCAGCGGTGCCGGTGTAACCGCATGCGCGGCAGGTGCGACGCGAAGACAGACGATCGATAATGACCTCGGGAGCCACATCGACCAGAAGGGCGCAATCGATCTCGCGACCCATGGCGGAGAGCTCAGAATCGAGCGTCACAGCCTGGGCGGTGTTGCGCGGGAAGCCGTCGAGGATGAAGCCCTGCTGGGCGTCATCGGCGGCAAGGCGCTCCTTGACAAGGTCGATCACGAGCTGGTCGGGAACGAGCTCGCCAGCGTCCATGTACTTCTTAGCCTGAATACCAAGCTCGGTGCCACCCTTGACGGCAGCACGCAGCAGGTCGCCCGTGGAAATGTGGGCGACGCCAAACTCGGCGACGAGCTCCTGTGCGACGGTGCCCTTACCGGCACCCGGAGCTCCGAGCAATACGAGGTTCATGAGCAATCCTCCTCTAGCCTATTTAAAGAATCCATCGTAATCATACATCTTGATCTGGCCTTCGAGCTTATCGACCGTGTCGAGCACGACGCCGACCATGATGAGGATGGACGTGCCGCCAAATGCCTGGATCAGATGGTTACCCGTGAAGGAGAAGATGATCGAAGGCACGATGGCGATGAGCGCCAAAAAGACAGCGCTGGGAAGCGTAATCTTGTTGAGCGCGTTCTTGATGTAGGCCGCGGTAGCCCTACCCGGACGCACGCCCGGAATAAAGCCACCCTGCTTCTTAAGGTTGTCGGCCGTGTCATCGGGGTTGAACACCATGGAGGTGTAGAAATACGCGAAGAACACGATGAGGACAACGTTAAGCACCCAGTTGAGCCAACCGGTCGAAAGCGCGGAGGCAACTGCCTGAATCCAGCCGATGCCGGGGAAGAACACGGCAATCTGAGCCGGGAAGTACAGCAGCGCCGAAGCGAAGATGATCGGCACGACACCCGCGGTGTTGACCTTGATGGGCAGGTAGGTGGTCTGGCCACCCATCATACGACGGCCCACGACGCGCTTAGCGTAGGAGACCGGGATGCGGCGCTGGCCGCGCTCAAGGAAAACAATCAACGGGATAACCAGCAGGATGATGGCGCAGATGATCACCATGGTGATGATGCCACCGGCATTGCCCTCGGTGCTGGAGAAGATAGCCTGCGGCAGACCGGCCATGATGTTCGCGAAGATGATCAGCGACATGCCATTGCCGATACCGCGCTGGGTGATGAGCTCACCAATCCACATGATCAGCATGGCGCCCGCAGTGAGCGTGCCGACGATCATGAGGTCGAAGATGATCTCGGGAGCGCCGGCGCCATTGAAGCTGATGCCGAAGCTCTTAAAGAGGAAGAGGTAACCAACGGAGTTGAGGATTGCCAGAGCCAGGGTGAGGTAACGCGAATACTGCGTAATCTTGGTCTGACCGACCTCGCCCTCGCGGGCAAGCTCATGCAGGGAAGGCACGACGGCCTGGAGCATCTGGAGGATGATCGAGCTGGTGATGTAAGGCATGATGCCCAGCGAAAACACCGACACATAGCTCAACGCGCCGCCAGAGAAAAGATTCAGGAGGGCCATAGCACCTGCGGCGACCGAATTGTTATCGGTCGAGAAAAGGCCCAGCATCCCCTGGAAGGGAATGCCGGGCACAGGAACGTGCGCACCAATGCGGTACACGACGAGCATAGCTATGGTAAAAAGAATCTTTTCGCGCAATTCTTTGATGCGGAAAGCATTCTTAAGACCATTTAGCACGGCAGCTCGACCTTTCCGCCGGCGGCCTCGATCTTGGCCTGCGCAGAAGCGCTGACCTTGTCGACCTTGACCGTGAACTTCTTGGTGAGCTCACCATTGCCGAGCACCTTGACGGGCTCGAACTCGCTCTTGGTGATGCGAGCGGCCTTAAGAGCGGCACCGTCGATCACAGCGCCGTCCTCGAACTTACGCTCGAGACGCTCAACGTTAACAGCGGTGTACTCGATACGACGGGGGTTACGGAAGCCCGGAAGCTTGGGCAGGCGCATAGCCAGCGGAGTCTGGCCACCCTCGAAGCCGGCACCCTTGGTGCCGCCAGAGCGGGAACCCTGGCCCTTCTGGCCGCGGCCAGAAGTGGTGCCGTGACCCGAAGAATTGCCACGGCCGACGCGCTTGCGGTTCTTGGTGGAACCGGGCGCGGGAGTAAGATCGTGAAGCTGCATTTGCTACTCCTCTACAATCTCGACAAGGTGCTTGACCTTGAAGATCATGCCGCGGACGGACTCGTTGTCAGCAATCTCGCGAACCTCGCGGATCCTGTGGAGACCGAGGGCACGGACAGTACGGACCTGGTCCTGCTTGCAACCGTTGGTGCTGCGGACCTGCTTGATCTTGATGGTGTCAGCCATGCTTAGTTCTCCTTACCGACGAACATCTCGGAGACCGTCAGGCCACGGCGAGCCGCGACGTCCTCAGGGCTGGAGAGCTCCTTGAGGCCCTCGACGGCAGCCTTGATGATGTTGAGGCCGTTGTCGGTACCGAGGGACTTGGACAGGACGTTCTTGATGCCAGCAAGCTCAAAGAGGGGACGCACAGCGCCGCCGGCGATAACGCCGGTACCCTCGACAGCGGGCTTGATGATGATGCGGCCGGCACCAAAGTGGCCGAGAACCTCGTGCGGGATGGTGCCCTGCTCGGTCACCGGCACGTGGAACATGTTCTTCTTGGCATCGAGAGATGCCTTGGAGATGGCCATGGGCACCTCAGCGGACTTGCCCATGCCAACGCCGACGTTGCCCTTGCCGTCGCCAACGACGACGAGAGCGACGAGGCTCATGCGACGACCACCCTTGACGGTCTTCGACACGCGGTTGATGTAAACGACGCGCTCCTCGAACTCGGAGGCCTCGCGCTGCTGCTTCTGATTACGAGCCATGTGCTACATACCTCCTAGAACTCGAGACCGGCGGCACGAGCACCGTCGGCGAGGGCCTTGACGCGGCCATGGTAGATACGGCCACCGCGATCGAAGGCGACCTTGGTGATGCCGGCCTCGATGGCGCGCTTGCCAACGAGCTGACCGACCTTCTCCGCAGCCTCCTTGTTCGAGGTGTGGGTGCCCTTGAACTCGGCCTCGAGGGTCGAGGCAGAGACGAGCGTCAGGCTGGAGCCCTTGCTGTCGTCGATGATCTGGGCATAGATGTTGGCGTTAGTACGGGTCACGCGAAGACGCGGACGCTCGGAGGTACCCGAGACCTTGCCGCGAACACGACGCTGACGACGCTTGAGGCCTTCCAGCTTCGCCTTATGCTTGTTCATACGTAAACTCCTAATAAGGTTGATCTTGCCAGCACCTGACGGGGTGCTGGTCTTATGCGAGTGAGTCGGTTACGACTACTTGGCGGCCTTACCCAGCTTGCGGCGGATGTGCTCGCCAACGTAGTGGATACCCTTGCCCTTGTAAGGCTCGGGAGGACGATGGCCGCGGATCTCAGCGGCGATCTGACCGACCTGCTGCTTGTTGATACCCTTGACGTTCACGTGGGTGTTGTCGGGAACCTCGAAGGTGATGCCCTCGGGAGCCTCGACGATCACGGGGTGCGAGAAGCCCAGGGAGAACTCGAGGTTCTTGCCCTTCTGCTGCACGCGGTAACCGACGCCGGCGAGCTCGAGCTTCTTCTCGAAGCCCTCGGAAACGCCAACAACCATGTTGTGGATGAGGGCGCGGGTGAGGCCGTGGCGGGCACGGGTCTCACGCTCGTCGTCGGGACGGGAAACGGTGAGGACGTTGTCCTCGACGTTGATAGCGAGCTTCTCAAAGACATCGAGCTCGAGCTGGCCCTTGGGGCCCTTGACGACAACGTTGTTGCCGTTGACTGCCACTTCGACTCCGGCGGGAATCTGGACAGGCTTATTACCGATACGAGACACGGTGATCTCCTTTCCTTCTACCTACCGAGCGAATTACCAGACGTAAGCGATGATCTCGCCGCCGACGTTGTGCTTGCGAGCATCGCGGTCGGTCATGACGCCATGGCTGGTGGAAATAATGGCGGTACCAAGGCCACCGCGGACGCGGGGCATGTCGGCAACGCCGGTGTACTTACGCAGGCCCGGCTTGGAAATGCGGCGGATGCCGTTGATGACCTTAGCCTTCTTGGGACCATACTTAAGCGTGATGTGCAGAGTCTTCTGGGGAACGGTGTCCTCGACATCGTAGCCCTCGATGTAGCCCTCCTCGTGCAGAACACGAGCGATCTCGACGAGCTTCTTGCTGCTCGGCATGGAGACCGTGGCCTTGTTCACAGAGTTAGCGTTACGGATGCGCGTAAGCATATCTGCGATCGGGTCTGTAAGGTTCATACAGATTCTCCTTCGTTCTTGATGAACACGTGCTCTTGGTTCTTCGCCGCCCTTAACGGCAAAGCCTTTTTAGCGCGTTTTCCCTGTTCCAAACTGATGCTTGAAACGCTGGTAGTGACTTACCAGCTGGCCTTCTTAACGCCGGGAAGCTCGCCCTTGAGTGCAAGCTCGCGGAAGCAGACACGGCACAGGCCGAACTTGCGGTACACAGAGTGCGGACGGCCGCAGCGCTGGCAGCGCGTGTACTCACGAGTAGAGAACTTCTGCTTGCGATTGCACTTGACGATCATCGATGTCTTAGCCACTTATATCCTCCTCACATAGAGTATTGTTCGCCCCAAGCGCCGCCCCCCTTGTGGGAACGGCGCTTATAGGGCAGGTGAACCTATTTCTTGAACGGGAAACCGAAGGCGTCCAGAAGGGCCTTGGCCTCCTCATCGGTGTTGGCGGTGGTCACGAAAGTGATGTCCATACCACGCTGGTGATCGACGGAATCGAAGTCGATCTCGGGGAAGATGAGCTGCTCGGTGACGCCCATGGAGAAGTTACCACGGCCGTCGAAGCTCTTGGCGGAGATGCCGCGGAAGTCGCGGATACGGGGGATCGCGACGGAGGTCAGACGATCGAAGAACTCCCACATACGGTCGCCACGCAGGGTAACCTTGCAGCCGATCGGCATACCAGCGCGCAGGCGGAAGGTAGCGATGGACTTGCGGGCACGGGTGATCATCGGCTGCTGGCCGGTGATGGCGCGCAGGTCGCGCACGGCACCGTCGATGGCCTTGGAATCGGTAGCGGCCTCGCCGACACCCATGTTCACGACGATCTTCTCAAACTTGGGGATCATCATGACGTTCTCGTACTGGAACTTGTCCTGAAGCTGCTGCTTGACCTCGTTGTTGTACTTGGTCTTCAGACGCGGCACATACTTCTCTTCTGCCATTGTTCACTCCTTCTTGGGGTTTTAAGCACGGGGCGTGGCCACGATGGGTTGTCCTCGCGCCTCCTGGCTGCATCCGCGCCGCTCATGGCATTTTGCGGTTTGGACTCGACGCAGCAGGAGCCGACAAAACAATCGGTACTATACGCGCATCGGGAGCGTATTTCCAGAAAAACCTCGTCTGCCTGCACAACTCCACAACTCCCCCGCACAAATGGATCCCAAAAAGCAGTTGCGGTGAAATAGGGACTGTTTGGCGGCCTAACAGGCTTAAACAATCCGTATTTCACCGCAACTTATTGGTGGGGATGCGATTAGCGCTTGCGGGGGACGAGTTTGGTGCGGCGCAGGTGGATCATCTCGGCGGCGATGGAGATGGCGATCTCCTCGGGGTCCTCGGCCTCGATGGCAACACCGATCGGCAGGTGCAGCGTATTAATCTGCTCCTGCGTAAAGCCCTCTTGCTCCAAGCGGGCCCGCACAAAGGCCGTCTTGCGGCGCGAACCCAGACAGCCCAGGTAGGCAGGCTTGGCGCGCATCGCCTGAATCACCACGTCGATATCGGACTTGTGGCCCGCTGTGGCCACGACCACCAGGTCGCGCGGACCGATGGGACACAGCCCGCTCAGGTCCTTGTAATCGACCAGGCGACGATCGTAGACACCGGGCACCCATTCTGGCGTCAGCGTGCCGGGGCGGTCATCGCACGCCACGACGGCAAAGCCCGCCGCCGTGAGCACGCGCGCCGTCGCGGCGCCCACGTGTCCGCAGCCAAAGATATAGGTCAGGCCCTCGGGGCAAAGTGTCTCGATGTGCGCCGGGGGAATCTCGGAGGCGGCGTTGGTGTAGGTGACCTTACCCCCCTCCTCCACCAGCGAAAGCCCGGGGCAGCCCGCAATGGTGCGGCGCGATTCCTCGCCATGGTACTCGGCCACATCGCCCTCGAGCGCGCTCGCGATAAACGGCTTAAAGTCGATGACGAAGTCGCCGATGCGCCGATAGACCAAGACGTCGGTAATTTCCTGGAACAACGGTGCCTGGATCGCATCCAGATGCAGATAGCACAGGCAGATGGCTCCGCCGCAGATCATACCGGTATCGGAGTTCTCGCCGCCCATGGTGTAGCGGACCAGACGCGATTGCCCCGCGGCCAGCAGCTCTCGCGCCTCGTCCAGCGCAAAGAGCTCGATCTTGCCGCCGCCGATGGTGCCCGCTTGGCTGCCATCGGCAAAGACGGCCATCCAGGCGCCCACGCCGCGCGGCGATGACCCTGCCGTGCCGGCCACTACCACCAGCTCGCACGTCTTACCGGCCTTCAGAGCGCCAAGCGCAGCATTCACCACATCGAGCTTTTCCATTGCAATTTCCTATCCCTGGAATACACCGGTGAGCATGGCGAGCGCCTCGAGCACGCCGCCGCCGACCGACGTCGCCTTGTCCGAAATATAGTTGATATAGCTGGCATCGCCGCGCGGGTCGACGTCGGCGCATTTAAAGCCCTCGGTCACCTGAACGCCGTCGGCCAAAAGGCCGCGCAAGCAGCCGTCAATCTGCGTGACCATGGGAGTATCACCCGCATACCCGATCACATCGCCGGCACTCACGATATCGCCGATTGCGCGGTCGGACCGAAACACGCCGGCGGCGGGGCTGTGGATAACGCGCTCCTTGCCATAGCCGGCAATGACACCCGGCACGCCCGTGTTGGGCTGGGGCGAACCTTGGGTAATGACACGGCCGAGAAAATGCCCGCGCATGGTCTCGACCACGGCGTCGCAATCGACCGGCGCGGTAAAACCCGGCCCCACGGCGATGACGGCAGGCGCCATGTCGCGCGTGGTGCCCAAGTTGCGCTTGGCAAGAATCGCGTCGACCACAGCCGCGGGTTTAAGCTCATCGAGCATCTTGGCCTGGGGGTCTACCACAACGGCGACGTCTCCGGCCTCGGTAATTGCAAGCGCCTCTGCCGGCGTCTGCGCCAAGCGAGCGCGAATGCCCTCGACCTGGACCTCGCCCAGGCGAATGGCCTCGCAAAAACTGATTGTGCGACGGATGCACGTGGGAACCGCGATATCGGCCATAACGACCGACACGCCGGCGCGTACCAAACGGGCAGCAACACCCGTGGCGATATCGCCGGCGCCGCGAACATAAACGAGCATTCCCGGGGCACCTCCCTGTGCTACGGTTTGAGCAGAGCAAAAGCGGTTCGGCCGCTACTCTGATGATTATTTATTATCACAGTATTATACGGCGGTGAACAGATGGAAACGGTTAGCGGCAATCTTGCTTCGGCGCTCAGGATCGAGCCGGGCATTACCGCGATTATCGGCAGCGGCGGCAAGTCGACCTTGCTGAAAACGCTGGGTCTCGAGCTCATGCGCGCTGGCGGCAGGGTGCTTCTCTGTACCACCACGCACATGCTTCCCGTCGCCGGCGTGCCGTGGGACGGGTCGAGCCGTCGCCTGGATGCCGCGCCTTGGAAGCCGGGGGCCCTGCATGTCCCCGGTTGCACCTGCGAGGCATGCGCTGGCATGAGCCGCGGAAGCATCTGCCAGGCGGGTGTTTTGGACCCGGAGACAGGCAAGCTCTCCGCCCCCGCCGAGCCGCTCAACGAGCTGGCGCAGCGCTTTGACTATGTGTTGACCGAGGCGGACGGCAGCAAGCGACTCCCGCTCAAGGCCCACGCCGCCTGGGAGCCGGTGATTCCCTCTGGCACGGCAAACGTTGTCTGGGTCGTCGGCGCCTCGGGGCTGGGCAAGCCCGTCGCCGAGGTTGTCCACCGCCCCGAGCTCTTCTGCGAGCGTTGCGGCTGCGAGCTCACCGACATCGCCACGCCCGAGCGCGTCGCCCAGGCGCTCAATGCCGAGATGCAGGCGCTGGAACTCGGCACCGCACGCGTCATGCTCAACCAAGTCGACACGCTCAGCGACCCCACGATGGCCGACCACTTCGAGGCAGCCCTCGGCCGCCCCGTCATCGCCACCAGCCTTAAGTAGCCGGACCCCCTGTTAGCGGGGCACGTAACGACCGGGCTGGGCTCCGGTGGGCTCGCCGTCGCGCGCGGCCAGCACGCCGTTCACAAACACAGCCTTGGCGCGGCCATGTGCCTCAAAACCCTCGAGCGGCGTGTAGTCCACAGCCTGATGCTGCGTCGCTGCGCTAATGGTCCAGCGCGCCTGGGGATCCCACACGCACACGTCGGCATCGGCACCCTCGGCAAGACAACCCTTGCGCGGGTACATGCCAAAGACGCGCGCCGGGTTCTCGCTCATCAGGCGGCAGAGGTCCTCGGGGCCCAGCTGTCCCTCAAAGCTCGTGGCAATCGCGACGGGACGATGCTCCACGCCGGGCCCGCCGTTGGGAATCGCGCGGAAGTCGTCGCGCCCGCGGTCCTTTTGCCCGTGCAGATTAAAGCTGCAGTGGTCGGTGGCGATGGTATCGATCTCGCCGGCCACAAGCGCCTCGCGCAGAGCCGCACGGTCGCCGGCATGGCGCAGCGGCGGACTCATCACGTACTTGGCGCCCGCAAAGCCGTCCTCGCCCTGCTCCAGATAGCAGGTGTCGTCGAGCATCAGATACTGAGGGCAGGTCTCGACATAGATATTCTTCTGCCCGCGCGCCTTGGCCGCACGGATGGCCTCGAGCCCCAACTTGGTCGAAAGGTGCACCACGTTGACTGGGGCGTCGCCGGCCAGGTGCGCCAGATACAGCAGGCGGCTCACGGCCTCAGCTTCACACACGTCCGGACGGCTGAGAGCATGCCCCTCGGGCCCATGAATCCCCTGCTCGTACACGCGCTTCTGCAGTTCATTCACCAACGTGCCGTTCTCGCAATGCACGCACAGGATACCGCCCACGCGCTTGAGCTCCTCCAACACCTCGAGCGTCTCGGCATCGTCCAAGCGCAGGTGGTCATAGGCAAAGTAGGTCTTAAACGACGACACGCCCGCCTCGCGCATGGCCGAAAGATCGGCGCGGTTGCGCTCATTCCACTCGGCGAGTGCCATATGAAAGGCGTAGTTGGCGGTGCAGGTGCCGTCGGCGCGATGATGCCACTCGGCCAAGGCATCGGGCATGGTCACGCCGCGATCGGCCGTCGCGTAATCCACAATGGTCGTCGTGCCGCCGCAGGCAGCCGCGCGCGTGCCGGTCTCAAAGCTATCGGCCGTCCAGTCCATGCCGGTCCAGCACTGCATGTGCGTGTGGCCGTCGATAAAGCCGGGAAACACCCAGCAGTCCGCGGCATCTTCGACGGTATCGCCCTCGGCCGGCTCAATCGCCGCGGCGATCCGCACGATCTTATCGCCATCCATGGCAAGATCGGCGCGGCGAAGCCCCTGGGGCGTCACGAGCGCGCCGTTTTTGATGATGATCATAATTGCTCCTTATTGATTGATGCAGTCGGCCACGCGATCAAAATACGAGCAGGCGGCGATATGCTCCGTTATGCGTCGCTGTCCCTTGGCGGTATCGACGTCCCACAGCTCGTAGGCACGCGCCTCGACCAGCACCACGTCGGTACGGTCCTTGAGAATCGAACCGCCGCCGTCCTTGCCCTCAAGACACATAAGTGCATCGAACAGTTCCGCCGGAAAGAGCACCGGGCTCGAAGGTTCACCGTTGCACGCAAGACGCACCGGATGCTTGCGGCCACGCTCGTCAAATGCACGAACCATAGCCTCAAAAGAATCCGAACTCACAAGCGGCTGGTCGCCCGGCAAAAAGAGGCAACCTTTCCAGTTGCGTTCGACTCCCCACGAAAGGCCCGCACGGACGCTTTCGCTGCGCAGCTCGCCATCGTGCAGCACGCACGGGCAATGCTTGTCCTCGCAAATCTGGGCGACCTCGGGCCAACGCGTCGAAACCACGACGTCAAAGCCCCGGGGAACCGAATCGATGGTCCGGGCAATCAGCGGCTCGCCATAGATATCGGCAAGCGTCTTGTTAGAGCCAAACCGCTTGCCCTCGCCCGAAGCCATAATGACGCATCCAAGTTTCATGGTGATACCTCCCCTGAAACCATCGTACCCATAACTCGCGCCGCGGACATCCACATCGAAAGCGCTTATCCCGCACGCCCGCGATGCAAAAAAGGGGGCACCCCGCCGGTTGGCAGAGCGCCCCCTTTACATGGCTTACCTCAACCCGGCTTTAGGCCTGGAGCCAACGGGCGGTGTTGCGCTCGTCGAGGGCCTTGAGGGTAGCGGCGGGATCGGCAACCTTCTGCAGGAACATCATGGCTGCGATGGCGTACGGCTTGTAGCTGGCCTCCTTGTACATGCCCACGCGGTGCATGTCGAAGACGTCGGCGTTGACCTCGCCGTGCTCGCAGGAGACACCGGAGATGTCGGCGGGCAGCGGGTGCATAAAGATGGTGTCCTGGCCGTTGGCAGTCTTCTCCATGAGCTCGGTCGTGGAGCACCAGTCCTGATGGGTGGCGTTCTGGGCGAGCAGCTCCTTCTCGAGCGCTGCGATGCCGGCGTCGTCGCCCTCGGCGTACAGGTTGGTACGCTTTTCCATGGCGGCAAACGGAGCCCAGCTCTTGGGGATCACGATGTCGGCGCCCTCGAAGGCCTCGGCCATGGTGTTGACCTGCTTAAAGGTGGTGCCGGACTCGGCGGCATAGCCCTTGGCGCGCTCGACGACCTCGGGCATGAGGTCGTAGCCCTCGGGGTGAGCCAGGGTGACGTCCATGCCAAAGCGGGGCAGCAGGCTGATCAGCGACTGCGGGCAGGACAGCGGCTTGCCGTAAGAGGGCGAATAGGCCCAGGTGACGGCAACCTTCTTGCCCTTGAGGTTCTCGAGGCCGCCAAACTCGTTGATAAGGTAGAGCATGTCGGCAGAGGACTGCGTGGGGTGATCGGAGTCGGACTGCAGGGAGATGAGCGTGGGACGGTGATCCAGAACGCCATCCTCGTAAGCCTGCTGGACAGACTCGGAGACCTCGGCCATGTAGGCGTCGCCCTTGCCGATGTACATGTCGTCGCGGATGCCGATGACGTCGGCCATGAAGGAGATCATGGTAGCGGTCTCGCGGACGGTCTCGCCGTGAGCGATCTGGGACTTCTTCTCGTCCAGGTCCTGCAGCTCAAGGCCGAGCAGGTTGGCGGCCTTAGAGAAGGAGAAGCGCGTACGGGTGGAGTTGTCGCGGAACAGCGAGACGGCCAGGCCCGAATCGAAGATCTTGGACGAAACGTTGTTCTCGCGCAGCTCGCGCAGAGCGTCGGCGACGGTGTAGAGCGCCTTGAGCTCATCGGTGGTCTTATCCCAGGTGTGCAGGAAGTCGCTGCCGTACATACCCTTAAAATCGAGGCCGTTCAGCTGCTCGACGAGCTCGGTAAACTTGGCGTCCATGTAAATGTCCTTTCTAAAGGTGAAACGATCGCAATGAGTAGATGCGCTCCGGCATGCGCGTGTGGCTAGAACATGCAGAGCGCTATGACGAGGACCCGCCACCGTCGAGGAAGCATGGGAGATAACGACCGCGGGCCCCAAGTCAACAGGAGGCGCCGGGGGCATAAACTGCCCCCGGCTCAACAAGATCGAGGAATGGGACTAGTCGATCTTGTTGTTGGTCAGACCGGCGCGGAACACGGTGGCATCGCCATCGGCCTGGCTCGGATCGTAGAGGTTCAGGGCAGCCACATACATTGCGGCAGCGGTGACCAGGTCATCCTTGTAGGTGACCTCGTTGGGAGCGTGAGCCTGAGACTCGGCACCCGGGCCAAAGCCCACGCAGGGGATGCCGTAGCGGCCCTGGATGGAGACGCAGTTCGTGGAGAAGGTCCACTTGTCGCACAGCGGACGACCGGTGCGCTTGTCCATGCTGGGCTCACAGCCGATGCGCTCGTCACCAAACATGGCCTTGTGGGCGTCGACGAGGGCCTTGACGTGCGGAGCGGCCTCCTTGTTGATCCACGTGGGGAAGTAAGCCTCGGTCTCGTAGACCTCGCCGGTCCAGGACGGACGGTCGTACATGTACATGGAGACCTTCACGTCGTCGCCGTACTTCTTGGCGGCCGGCAGGTTGCGGATCTCGTCCAGGCAGGACTCCCAGGTCTCGCCGGCGGTCATGCGACGGTCGATGGAGATGGCGCAGGAGTCAGCGACAGCGCAGCGGCTGGGGCTGGTGTAGAAGATCTGGCTGACGGTGCAGGTGCCGCGGCCCAGGAAGCGGGCATCCTCGTAGTGCTCGGGGTTGTACTTGGGGTCGAGCATCTTGACGAGGCCCTTGATGTCGGTCGACTCGTCGCAGCCGTTGTTGTTGAGGGCGCGGACGTCGGCGATGATGTCGGCCATCTTGTAGATGGCGTTGTCGCCGCGGTCGGGAGCGGAGCCGTGGCAGGAGGTGCCGTGAACGTCGACGCGGATCTCCATGCGGCCGCGGTGACCGCGATAGATGCCGCCGTCGGTGGGCTCGGTGGAAATGACGAACTCGGGCTTAATGCCGTCCTTGTTGTAGATGTACTGCCAGCACATGCCGTCGCAGTCCTCTTCCTGGACGGTGCCGACGACCATGATCTTGTAGCCCTCGGGGATGAGACCCATGTCCTTCATCATCTTGGCAGCATAGGTAGCAGAAGCCATGCCGCCCTCCTGGTCGGAGCCGCCGCGGCCGTAGATGATCTCGTCGGTCTCGTAGCCCTCATAGGGATCGGCATCCCAGTTCTCGATGTTGCCGATGCCGACGGTGTCGATGTGGGAGTCGATGGCGATGATCTTGTCGCCCTCGCCCATAAAGCCCATGACGTTGCCCAGGCCATCGACCTTGACCTCGTCATAGCCAAGGCTCTCCATCTCGGCCTTGATGCAGGCGACAACCTCACCCTCCTCGCAGGACTCAGAGGGATGGGAGATCATAGCGCGCAGGAAACGAGTCATATCAGCACGATGAGACTCAGCAGCAGCCTTGATAGCGTCGAAATCGAGTTCTTTAGCCATTGTTCATAACCTTTCAAACGAAGAAATCTACCTGTGAGGTGGCGGAGCGATACCTATTTACTCCGCCCCAACGATTAGCAAGTGGGATATTCGCCTTCCCAAACAATGCGGCGATACTGATCCGGATCGGTGTCGCCCTCGGTGGAGAAGCAGAGCACGGAGCTCGTCTTGTCCAGGCCGATGAGCTCCTTGAGCTCGGCGTACTCGGGATCGAGCATGAGAGTCTCGACCAGGCCGGTGGTCACAGCGCCGGACTCGCCGGAGATGACGCGCGGGTCGCCCTTCTCGGGAGCGCCCAGGGTGCGCATGCCGCGAGCGGTGACCCAGTCGGGGCAGGACACGAAGGCGGTGGCGTGGTTGCGCAGGATATCCCAGCCCAGGATGTTGGGCTCGCCGCAGCACAGACCGGCCATGATGGAGGGCATGTCACCGTCCACGATGCGCGGATCGCCGTCGCCGGCGGCAGCGCCCTTGTACAGGCAGGCGGCAGGCGCGCACTCAACCACGACGAAGGTGGGCGGGTTATCGGGATACAGGTTGGTGAAGTAGCCCACCACGGCGCCGGCGAGCGAACCCACGCCAGCCTGGACAAACACGTGCGTCGGGCGGTTGATGGCCATCTCGCGCAGCTGCTCGGCAGCCTCGGAAGCCATGGTGCCGTAACCCTCCATGATCCAGGACGGGATCTTCTCGTAGCCCTCCCAGGCGGTGTCCTGAACGATGACGCCACGCTCGCAGGCGTCAGCCTCGGCGGCGGCCATGCGCACGCACTCGTCGTAGTTGACCTCTTCGATGGTCACCGTGGCGCCCTCGGCGGCGATGTTATCAAAGCGGGGCTTGGTAGAACCCTTGGGCATGTGCACGACGGCCTTCTGGCCCAGCTTGTTGGCAGCCCATGCCACGCCGCGGCCATGGTTGCCGTCGGTGGCGGTAAAGAAGGTAGCCTGGCCAAAGTCCTTGGCCAGCTGATCGGAAGTCAGGTAATCGAAGGTGCACTCGGCAACGTCCTTGCCGGTCTCGTCGGCAATGTAGTTGGCCATGGCAAACGAACCGCCCAGAACCTTAAAGGCGTTGAGGCCAAAGCGATAGCTCTCGTCCTTAACGCACAGGTTGGACAGACCCAGGCGCGCAGCCTGGCCGTCCAGGCGGGCAAGCGGAGTGACGGTGTACTGGGGGAACGACTGGTGGAAGGCGCGGGCCTTCTTCACATGGTCGAGACTCATGATTCCCAAGTGCTTGTCATCGCTCTTGGGCATCGTGTTGCCCGCCCACTGGATCTTATCGGCCATACGGTGAACTCCTTAAGTCCTCTCTTGCCGGCCCCCGCATACGCGTTTCAGCCCGATCCCATTCACACGGCTGAACTTTTATGTGGATGCCAAACAAAAAGTTTGTTAGTAATGTTCTATCACACTTTTTGATTGGCATACCTAACGAATTGTTTGTTGCCGTAATCGGTACTTTTTCGCCGCCGAACGGTCATGAATTGCCTTGTTGATGGATTTGTTTGCGGTCAAGTGTGGTTTATGGCAAAGTGTGCCCAAACTAATTTTTAGGAAGGCACCCATGACCCCCGCACAGATTGAGTTTTACAAGCGCCTCGCACACGGTCTGGCGCTCCAATTTGGCCCCAACTGCGAAGTCGTCGTCCACGATCTGGAGACCGAGGACGTGGACCACTCCATCGTAGTGATCGAAAACGGCCACGTCAGCGGGCGCAAACTGGGTGACGGCCCCAGCCATATTGTGTTTGAGTCCATGCACGAGGGCACCACCGACGTGCACGACCGCGAGCCATACCTCACCAAAACCACCGATGGCAAGCTGCTCAAGTCCTCGACCATCTTTATCCGCAACGACGAGGGCAAGCCCGTCGGCATTTTGGGCATCAACTTTGACATTACGCTTATGAAGGCTTTTGAGCGTTCGCTCGACGCCTTTACCGGCACCGGCGGCACGGGCTATACCGAGCCCGAGCCCATTACCAAGAACATCGGCGACCTACTCGAGGACCTGCTGCACGAGTGCGAGCAGTTTGTGGGCAAGCCCGCGGCACTCATGACCAAAGACGAGCGCATTCGTGCCATTGGCTACCTCGACCGTCGCGGCGCCTTCCTCATTTCCAAGTCGAGCGAGCGCGCCTGCGAGTTCTTTGGCATCTCCAAGTACAGCTTCTATAGCTACCTCAATGAGGCCAAGGCGGCGGCCGGCGACAAGTAGGCACTCGCCTGGATTGCCCCTCCCCTTTTGGGCGCGAGTTCTGGAAAGCACGAATCCAAGACCGAGCCGCTTGGGAAGTTCCATATAATCGATGTCATTAGTATTTCGAAAGGATGGGACAGAATGGCGTTGAGCAAGGCATCATGCACCGGTCGCGGATTGATTCCGGCAATTGGTGGACATGTGCACCACATGTTCGATGAGAGTGAAGACGACCTGTTTTCGCTGAGCCTTGACGACGTGATGGATGATCGCCCGTGGACCGCCGACGAACTCATGGGCAGCGGGGCTCGCCCGTCAAACCCCAATCCCGCACTTGCGCCTAAGACCGCATCTGCGCCGATTCCTGCGCAGTCGTCTGTTTCGACGCCCGCGCCTACGCCCGCACCCACTTCGGCGCCCACGCCCGCTCCCCGCCCCGCAAGCGACCCGTCCGAGACGGCGGCATTTCTCGCTGCAGCGACGCAGGGCAAATCGGCCGACAGCACCGTTATGTACAGCGCCCAGCAGTTGCCTGTTCCTGCGGCACGCAAGCCTCCGGTCGCAAGGCTCGATGAGCCCGTTGCCCATCAGGTTGCCTACGATTCCTGGGCTGCAACCGATCTGGATGAGACCTCTACCGGCATGCCGGCGCTCGATGTTCCAGTTAACCCGCTTTTTGCCGCCAACACGAGCGCCGCGGACTATGAGGGCGGTGCGGCATATTCCGATTATTCCGATGGCTATGCTGGCAACGGTCGCATCGAGACCGAGGATTATGGCACCGCATCGAGCGATTATCTCAACGATCCGTACGCTGCCACGCCCGCACCGGAATATGACCCGGGGGCCGCGTCCGCGCCGGCGTATACCAAAAGCACGGGCGAAGAGCGCTTCGCCGATTATTACGCCGAGGAAAAGGCGCTGCGTTTCTCGGAATTTCCGCAGGCAGTCAAGGTTGCCTTTATCGCCATTATCATTGCCCTGCTCGGTGTCATTGCGTTTGAGGGATTCCAGCTGTTCCGCGGCCCCACCCAAGCGGAGTCGGAGACCCAGCAAAAAGAGGACGATAACCAGTACCTGGACATCAACACCCTCAAGGGCGACCCCAACGACGGAGACGACGAGTAGCGAGAGCTGAAGGCGGCCGCAGGATCCCGCATCCAGCACCGGCTTCTAAGTGCTGTTTTGTCATCCAGCTACACTTTTCCGGATAATTTGCCTATCGAATTTGACACTTTTCCGAAGTTTTAAGGTGCCTATTTCGACACTTTTCCGTACTTTTACACGGCTGATTTCGACACTTTTCCGGATGAAAGCCGAATAATCACTTGGGAAACCAACGCCATCCGCGCGTCATTTCGCGGATGGCGCTTGATTTCTGTCCGTACACGTTGAGTCCGTACACGTTGATAGACTCCATCTTGCCCGCAAGGAGCGGGCGCGTTTTATCCAGAGTCGGGGTAGAGAGTTGGCCCCACGATCCCGACGCCAACCGGCCAAGAGGCACGGTGGCCCTGCCAACATCGATGAAAGGAGTCCGTATGAACAATTTCTCTATGCGCGGTGAGCTCAACTTCCACAACCTGGTAGTCAAGCCAAAACGAATGCATCTTCTGGACGAGCCGAGCGGCTATGCCTCGGCCATGGTCAAGAGCAGCCTCTCCCACCAGATGCGCTTTACGGTGGAGAAGCTCGAGGAAGAGCTTTGCGCCGCCAGCAATCCGCACGTGCTGCAGATCAAGCTGCTTGGAGACGACTCGCGCGAGCCGTCCAGCTGGAAGCTCTTCGCCGACGGCGTGTGCGTTGCGGACGGATCTGGCACCTTTGCCCGTGAGTGCTTCTGCGAGGGAGCCGAGGTGTTCCTGGATCTGTGTCGCGATGCCGTCGAGACTGTCGAACTGCGCCAGTGGAGCCAGAGGGAGTACGAGCTGCTGAGCGCGGCGCGCGGGATTGCGGGGGGTGTAGGAACAGAAGCCTCATGACGGTGGCCTCAGCTGGAATGACGTATCGCTCGATAAATGATCTCAACAACGTAACAGATGCGCTGCATTTCACCTCAAAGGCATTTAGCGATCGGGCGTCTAGCATTTCTTTGATATCCCCAATTGATTGTTCCGAGAAAGTCTCTTCATGCCTTCATAATCGCCCTTACGAGAAACTTGGACGAGACAGGCGTCCATATGCCGTCTCTAAACTAACGAGCCGTTCGCGGAAAGAACATCTGGCTAACGTGGGCCAAAGATATACTGGTATCGTTGCAGCAATTATGGAAGATCGGTGCCGCCAATGACCTCCTTGAAATTCCCCAAGCGCTTTGCACTTAGCCTGCTCGTCCCGTTGTCCGCCGCCGTAGCGCTGGCTTTGCCCTCAACCGCCCTCGCCGCGTCAGACCCGAACCCGCCCAGCATATCCAACGTAACGATATCCGCAACGGCCGTCACGGCAGGCTCCACGCTGCGTGTCGGCTACGATGTGGACGACCCCGATGGGGTGCGGTCAGTCACGCCGATAGTCGAGGTCGTCGTCGATAGCGATGACGGGGGCCAAGGCAACAGCTCCCGTCTCGCCTTCCAGTCGACCGGCGACACGACCGCGGGCTTCGATATCCCCACCTCCCCGAGCGACCGGCCTTGCAGGTATCGCATCATCGGCCTCAGCGTGACCGATAGCCTTGGATGGGTTACCGATGTCTACGACGCGGCGTATGCCGAGGAGAAGGGGCTCGACTGTCCGACCTTCACCACCGACCCCCTCGAGTATGAGGTGACCGAGGGTCCCGCGGACCAGAACCCGCCGACCGTGTCCGCCGTGTCGCTCTCGAGCAGGGAGGTCGCGACCGGTGCCGACTTCCACATCTCTTGGTCCGTCGCGGACCCGGACGGCGTTCGCTCCGTTTCCCCCATACTGCGGCGGGGCTGGGAGGATACGGACGACGGCGAAGCCGTTTCGTCGGCCTATCATCACGGAGGCTCGTCTGCCGACGGGTTCGACATCACGTTCGACAGCAATAGGATCGGAAGGCACAGGCTGGTCGGCCTTTCGGTCACCGATGGCCTAGGGTTCGAGACCGATGTGTACGAGAATTCCTACGCCAGGGCCAACGGCATCTCGGGCGCGACTTTCTCGGTTGCCGACCCGAGCGAGCTGTGCTTCGAGGTGACCGGCAGCGCGATCGACCGGAACCCGCCCACGGTCTCCGGCGTTTCCATCTCCGCGAAGAGGGTCCCTGTCGGCGGGGTCCTCCGCATCTATTGCAATGTCGGCGACCCGGACGGCGTGAAGTCCGTCGCCCCGATTCTCGGCGACCCCGGCTATATCGAGGACCCGAACGCGGCAAAGGCCCGCAAGACGTTGAGCTGCAGCTACGATGCTGCAGGAGGCTATATCGAAATCGAGTTCCCCACGTCGCTCTCGATGGGCTCGTTTGAGATCCAAGCCCTCGCGGTCCTCGACAAGACGGGCCACGAGACCTTCGTCTACAGCTCCGCCTACGCCGAGCGTAACGGCAAGACCGGCGTTCAGACCTTTGATGTCGACGACGCGGGGGACGTCACCTTCGACGTGACCGCCCCGCTGTATGCCGCCACCAAGGGCGACAGGCAGGCGTATGCAAAGGGCGGCGGGGTCGGCCTGACCTTCCGCTTCAGCGGTCCTCTCGATGAGTTCACGCGTCTCCTCGTGGACGGAACTGAGGTCTCCGCCGGGAACTACACCGCTACCAAGGGCAGCACGATCATCGAGCTCAAGCCGGCCTACCTAGACACGCTCGTCGCCGGTGGACACACCGTCACGGTCGTCTGGAAGGACGGGACGGCGACCGATGCGTCCTTCACCGTGGAGGGGAAGGCCCAAGGGGGACAGACGAGCGGAAAGACCGACGTAGATTCACCCGGCGACAACAAAAGTGATCCTGCCACTCCTGAAAAGGACGCCGACGAGGCGTCTACAAAAAGGTCGGGACGCACGACAGCCGATGAACCAAAGCTCGCCGCAACCGGCGACTTCGCTTGGATGGCCAGCATCGCATTAGCCATGGTGGCCACGGCCTGCTTCACGGCAGCGAGAAGGCTTGAGCCCAAGCAGCCTAGGCACGAACAGTAGCTCAAAGCGAACTCAACTGGGAAGGGCAGATGGATAGCCGTCCTTCTCTTGCAATCAACCCAATCCGCTGAAATGCAATCAGTTAACGAGTTTCGCCAGACGCTCGGTCTCTACCCCGCTCTAGCAAGCCACCAGGCGATGAGATAATGCCCACGACTATCGACGTAAGCAAGGAGTGCGCTATGGCAGACAACGAGATCAAACCCTCGACGGACGGCGACCGAGAGGAACTTGTGGCAAAACAGCTCGCATCGACCAAAATCCACCTCGCACTCACCCAGGAGCGGGTGGACGTCTCCGGCGCCATCAAGCTCCCGCTCGACCGAATCCCCCAGCTCGGCGTGGCGTTCGCCTCGCTCCCCTCGATGTTTCGCACCGTCACTAACACGGTGAGCGTACCCACGCTGCTCCAGGCGACTGACAAGTTTGGAAACCCACTCGATCCGTCAATACTCTACTCGTTCAAGGACGGCAGCGGTCTCACAGGGGGCTACCGCGACGCAGTCAAGGGCTTTGGGCAGGCGCGCTTCCACGTAGTCGAGGGCGACATCGCCACAAGCGTCACTCAAGTGCCCTACGACCCGACGTCGTTGTTCATGGCAGCCGCAATCGCGCAGATAAACCAAAAGCTCGACTCCATCCAGGAGTCCGTCGACGAGATGTTCGAGTACATGCGTCAGCGCGACAAGGCCAACATGCGCGGCAACCTCAAGACACTTGCAGACATCCTCAACGGGTACGGCCTCAACTACGGCAACGCCACCTACATGGCAAACGCCCATATGAAGGTGCTCGACATCAAGCAGTCGTCCGCGCAGGACATGGAACTCTTCCGCTCGCAGGCGCAAGCGGATCTGAAAAAGAAAGGGTTCATCGAGGTACGAGACGGCTTGGGCAGACGCCTCGACAAGGTGCTCGACTACCTCAAAGACTGCCAGCTCGCCACCTACATCCACGCGTTCTCGCTGTTCCTCGAACCCATGCTCGCCCAGAACTTCGAGCCCGCAAAGCTCGCGGACGCCGCCGCGAAGATCGAGGCGGACTCGCTCGCGTACCGCGAACTCTATACCGAGTGCTACAACGCACTCGAAGCGGGAACTGCCGACACCGTAGATTCGGCGCTGCTGGGCGGTATTGCATCCGCTGGCAAGTTGCTAGGGCATGTCATCGCAAAGACCCCCGTGGGCGAACATACGCTCATTGACGAGGCGCTCGAGGGTGCAGGAGAGGACATCGGCAAATTCAACGACAGGCAATCCGAGAAACTCCTCGAGAAGCTCCATCAGGCAAAGACGCCCGACGTCGCGCCGTTCAAGCAGAGCGTAAAGGAGATCGATACCCTCTACAACCGCCCCACGCAGATCGCCGTGGACGCCGAGAACGTCTACATCCTGCCTGCCGAGCAGCAGGAAGAGTAGCGATACGCGACAGGCACGCGCCACGCAGACAGCTAACGCCCCCTACCTCCCCTCCGCCTTCAGCTTCAGCAGCAGGTCGCCCAGCTCGGGGCACTTGCTGGAAAGGCGCGTCTGGGGTCGCTCGCCCATCCCCCCACCGCTGGCGAACTTCCCGGGCGCGCGGGCTCACGCGGTAATCCCTGTCCATCACCTGCTTGAGTAGCTTGGCGATCACGCGCGCATCGGCCAGGGCACCATGGGCGTGACCCGTCGACTCGTCGAACTCGATGCCAAACCACGTCGCCGCGTCACTCAAAGAGACACACCCGTGGCTGCCCACATCCATAATCCAGATGTAAAACGCCTGCAGGTCGGCCCAGTCCGTAGGAAATGCGGAAAGATCGATGTGCTTTGCTTGGCACTCGGTCAAAAGCTGTCGGCGATCTGCCCCGCTCCAGCAAACCACCTGGGCGGAGTAGTGACCGATCCAATCGCTGAGCCTTTTGATCACCATGTAGAGCGGGTCGGCCATCGCGGTGTCCACGGCCGATATCCCTGTAAGCTCGCGGACGGGGAACGCAACGCCTTCGGTAAATTCCGTCTGCACAAACTGCGAGAACTCGCCCATAACGTTGCCGTGGTAATCGAGCTTGACGGCACCGACCTCGATAATCTCATTGCGCAGTCCACGGCGCTGGCGCTGCTTTGGCACCGGCGCAAACTCAAAGTCCAGCACGATCTGGCGCGCTAAGTTCGTCGTATCGATAGCCGAGATACACGGCGTCTTTTCAGCTGACACGGTTATGGCCTTTCTCCGTCAACTGCCGCTTGTTACATAAGCGGCTACATTGCCGTAAGGATAGGAACCCGTGCGGACATGAAATCGCACAGCACGGCTTTCCGGCATCCTAGCGTAAAGCCACACTTTGAGAGAATCACGTCACTGTTATTATCGAACATATATTCGTATTTATAGCAGTACTTTGATAGAATTGCAGTTGTTGACGGCAGTTCCATGTGCCGGGCAGCGCCCTCCATGCGACGGGAGGTGATGCCCATGACCGATCTGATTGATTTCGTGAAGCTCCTGACCGCTTTGGTCTCGCTCCTCACGGCGCTTATCGGACTTTCCGAGGCACTTAAGCAGCGTACGAAGCAAAAGAAGAGGGGTCGACGCCGTTAAGGCATTGACCCCTTGAACTAAGTAACGGCGCTGCCCAGCTATCACCCTTGGGCTGCCGTCGACTTTATTCTACCCACGGTTGCCAGGTTTAACAAATGAATTTTCAGTAATGAAGCCTCGGAGCCCGCTCGCTCAACCACCTGGCCATCGGATTAGCCGGATTCTGGGACACGCCTTCCGTCCCAGGCCTCTACCGGAAAATGCGTCCCACCCTGAGGCTCGATTCCGGGACACGGTTTCCGTTTGAAGCCCCGATGGGAAAGCGCGTCCCGTTCCGAGAGCTCATTCCGGGATGCAGTTTCCGCTAGAGATGCCACCGGGAAAGCGTATCCCGTTTTGGAGCCGAATTCCGGGTCGTAGTTTCCGCCTGAGGGCCGAATCCCATTCTGAAGCCGAAATCTGGAACGCACTTTCCGCCAAAGGTCGCAAAAGGAAAGCACATCCCATTCCCAGCATCAAATCAGGACGCGCTTCATTATCCCCACCCTCACATCTCGGCAAACGAGATCAGCTTGACGTCTCCCCTACTCTCCGCGGCATCCCGACATCCCTGCGTAAAGCCGCTTTTTGAGAATAGTGCATAGCTTTTTCGTTGCCGTCTAAAGAGCTCGCTGCGGTGCACGAGCTTTTGCAGCACGTCTTCGCCCACCGGTTCATTGCGCCATTTGCACTCCGCAAACAGCGCAGTGCCCTCGCCATCGTCAACAATCAAGTCGATTTCTTCCTGCGTATGCGTGCGATTATCCGTCCCCCACCAGCGCCCGACGCTCGCCGGAACCACATCGAGCCGGCCCGCGCGCGCGAGTTCGTAAACATATTGCCTGCATATAAGCTCAAAGACCGTACCCATGTAATCCGATACGTGCGGCTCAATACGCTTATACGCCATCTCGGCCATATCGTTTTGAATCAGCCCGATGTTCTGCGGAACAAACTTGTACCAGAACCTAAACATCTGGTCGCTCAGCAGATACACGGCTCGCTTATTGCTCGTCTCGTTTAGGGGCAGCTCGCGCTCGACAATCCCAAGCGACGCCAGCTTATCCACATAGCTCTTTACGTTGCTCGCAGGGATTCCCGTAGAGCTCGCAATCTCCGAGATCTTCGAGCGCCCCTGAGCAATTGCTTGCACGATCGCATCATATTGCTCGGGATTGCGGCACTCTTGCAATAGCAGGTTACTCGGCTCCTCAAAGAGATAGCCCGTAGGAGTAAGAAAAAGACGTTTGATGTTGTCCTTGAGCGATACGGCAGGATCGACTTTCTCGATATATGCAGGAATGCCGCCCGTCATGCCATAGCAAACTGCAGCGTCTTCGCGACCCATGATCTGCCACAGGCCGAGGGTCGTCATAAAATCGAGCGGCATGATCTTAAACTGGGCCGTACGCCTACCGTATAGCGGACTCTCGTAGCCCAACACCTGCTCTTCCATAAACGAAAGCGACGACCCGCACAGGATAAGCATAAGCTTGGTCTCTTTGTACAAGTGATCGATCTTGTCTTGCAGCAACGAGCTGATCTCGGGATTCGATTGGGCGAGATAAGGATACTCGTCGATCACGACAATCAAACGTTCCGTGCGAGCCATGGTAGCCAATGCATCGAACGCTTCGTCAAAACTACGAAACGACACGCCTGCAGCACCAACCGAGCCTGCAAGTATCGCCTGGCTAAAGCCGTGCAGGTTTGCCTCCGCATTGGTACGACGAGCTTGAAAGTAAATAGCCTTCTTGCCTTGGATGAATTCTGTGATGAGACGCGTTTTGCCCACGCGACGGCGGCCGTAAATCACAGGCATCTCAAAGGAGCCCGTGCCATACAGTCGATTGAGCTCGGACATTTCCGCCGTTCTTCCGATAAACATAGGGCCATCCTTCCTTTGCGTTATAGCTAGCTATATTATACCTTCCTATAATATAGCTAGCTATAACGCAATTCGACAAGCGGCGCACGAAAAAGGGCGATACACCGCCGCACGTGGACCGTTCCGGAAAATGTATCCCGTTCTGGAACCAAAAACTGGGCCGTAGTTTCCGCCAAACATGCCATCCGAAAAGCGTGTCCCGTTCTGAGCCTGAATTCTGGGATGCACTTTCCGCTGAAGCTTCTACCGGAAAATGCATCCCATTCCGAGCGCTCATTCCGGGTCACGGTTTCCTCAGGTACAAGACGACGATCCTCCGCCCTTATCACATGCCTTCAAATATACGATCCAGAGACACAAAACAGCAGATAGAATGCTCTTTTTCAAAAAAGTACACGTCCCGAAACTTACCCATTCTTCATAACTCGCTACCGTTCAAGGTCGCCGATTACCGCCCACCGATTCAGCTTCAAAAAATGACGTCAAAACCAGGCCATCTACCTGCATGGTTAGATTTTGGTCAGCTTTTGGTCAGCTGAGCGGCAAGTTCCAACTGATACGTTTTTGCTACCCAAAAGGAGGCGGTAGCTCATGACCCATTGCAATGACCAACTCATCGACCAGCTGTTGAACCAAGCCGAACAAGAGGGGCGCTGTCTGATTCCCCCGAGCACGGCGATCCGAAAAGCGCTCCTTCGGCGCACCGGCAGCACGGTTGTCTCGCCCATGCCAGGACTGTTCGCGCGCAAAATGCGCTGGGATGAGCTCAACCGGGCGCAGCGTCATTGCGAGATTATTCGCGCCCTTGCGATCATCCACCCCGATTGGACGTTCTGCTCGTTTTCGGCAGCTTGCCTGCTAGGGCTCGAGGTCTCATGGCGACACCTGAACGTTGTGCATGTCTGCAGCTCGACAAAGCCGTCGGCTCGCCCAGGCGTCCGAATCCAGCGGCATCAGATTGAGCCGGCCGGAGCAATACACAGAGCCGGCATATCGGTAACGCCGCCCATTCAAACGGTGACGGATTGCCTGCTGCAAACTGGTTTTGCCGACGGCATGCCCATTGCCGATTCGGCGATCTCAAAGCTTGGTCTAACGCGAGAGCAGCTGATGGCGGCCGTCGAGCAACGAGCGAGCACTCGCAACGACCGGGCCATCCGCACCGCCCTCACGACACTTCGGTATGCCGACGCCCGCGCCGAGAGCGGTGGAGAATCAGTCGCCCGCGCCGTCATGATCGAGACCGGCTTCGCACCCGACCAACTGCAATACGAGCTGACGGACCCCTTCGATTCGACCGAGACTATGCGAACGGACTTTGCCTGGGAGCGCCAGGCGCGGGAGCTCACGTTGGGAGAACTCGACGGGTTCGTCAAATATACCGACCAGGCCATGTTAGCCGGGCGCACCACCGCCGAAGCACTCGTTGCCGAACGGCAACGCGAAGCGCACCTGTCGCTCTACGGCCATCCCTTGCTGCGCTTTACCATGAGTGAAGTCCGCTCGACAGGAGTGCTCGCAAAAAAGCTGCAGACAGCAGGCATCCGGCAGACCGCGCTGCCGACATGGCTCAACGACGTGGACCTGTAGGAGCTGCTAGGCCACGCATCGCCGGATCGCACCCCCCTATTTGGGCCGCGTTTTCCCAACGACCACGCCAACGGAAAGCGCGTCCTAGCCTGGACGCTCAAAACGGGATGCACTTTCCGGATGGCGGGCCTGGCGGAAAGCGTGTCCCGGAATCCCGTCTCAGAGCTGGACAGGCTTTCCGGTTGAGTCCTTCAGCGGAAACCGCATCCCGGAATAAACACTCAAACTGGGATGCGCTTTCCAAACGACCGGCCAGCGGAAAACGCATCCCATTCTGAGACATGATTCCGGAACACAGCTTCCGGTTGAGGGCCGATCCGGAAAGCGCATCCCACTCCGGGACTGGATTCCGGGACGTAGTTTCCGCCGAGGGCCCAAAAAGGAAAGCACATCCCGTTCTGAGTGCCAATTCTGGGATGTAATTTCCGCCGAGGGCTCCAAAGGGAAAGTGCATCCCATTCTGAGGCACGATTCCGGGACACAGTTTCCGCATGCGGAGGCGCTCCAAACAAAAGGCCCCGGCTCGCGATGGAGCTGGGGCCAAAGGCGCAGCATGTGCAGTTGGTGTTAAGCGCAAACAGCCCATCAGCAATGGCTGTCCGCACCCTACCCTACCCGCGGCGACGGGTGCGGCTGTAGGGCGTATCCACCATGGGCAGATCGGGACGCAGATTGCCGTCAAATGCGCGATAGGCGTTCTGTACGGCGGGCGCCGTGGGGATCGTTGCGATCTCGCCGATGCCCTTGCCGCCGTATGCCACGGGCAGTAGCTCGTCCTTCTCCACGTAGATGGCATGGATATCCGGAATCTCGGGCGCACGGAACAGCCCGAGCGTACCGTACCTTGCCTGGGGCACGCAGTCCTTGAGCGGCCAATCCTCGGTAAGCGCATAGCCCATACCCATGAGCACGCCGCCTTCGATCTGACCCTGGATGGAGATGGGGTTGACCACCTTGCCGGAATCGTGCGCAGCATAGATCTCGCTCACGCGACCGTCATCATCCAGAATGACCACATGCGTGGCAAAGCCGTAGCAGATGTGGCTCTTGGGATTGGGAACGTCGGCGCCCAGTTTGTCGGTCGGCTCCAGGTACACGTAGCCAAACTCGCATCCCTCGAGCGCCTTGATGGCGGCCGCGGGATCCTGAGGGTGCATACCCTGGCCGGCGACGAGTTCCTGCGTGTGCAGCTGATAGGCGCGGCCGTCGTCATACTCGATCTTGACGCCGTCGCCATGCGCACTCACGGGAGCGGCGGGCGCAGACTTGCCGGCCTCGATATCAAGCATGGCATCGCGCAGCAGGAAGGCGGCACCGCGCACGGCCTCGCCGGTCACGACCGTCTGACGCGAGCCAGACGTGGTGCCGGAGTCGGGAGCGTTCTCGGTGGAGCACTCGCCGTTGGCGATGCAGCGAAGCGGCAGGCCGCATGCCTCGGCAACGTCTTGCAAAAAGACGGTGTTACAGCCCTGGCCAATGTCGGACGTGGCGGCATAGACCACGGCCGCGCCGTTCTCGATGCGAATCTTGCAGCGGCCGGCATCGGGCAGGCCCACGCCCACGCCGGCGTTCTTCATGGCGCAGGCAATGCCGGCGTGTCCGGGATGCGCATAGTAGGCATCCTTGACCTCGAGCAGTGTCTCCTTCAGCGCCGTGGAGCAGTCGGCAATCTGACCGTTGGGCAAAACCTCGCCCGGCTCGATGGCGTTTCTGTAGCGAATCTCCCACGGATCCAGGCCGACCTTCTCGGCCAGCAGGTCGATTAGGCTCTCGAGCGCAAACTCGGACTGGCAGACGCCAAAGCCACGGTACGCGCCGGCGGGCGGGTTGTTGGTGTAGTAGCCATAACCGCGAATGTCGGTGTTCTGGTACTTGTAGGGGCCGACAGCATGCGTGCAAGCGCGCTCGAGCACCGGGCCGCACAGCGACGCGTAGGCGCCGGTGTCAAAGTTGATCTCGCAATCCAGGCCGGTAAAGTTGCCCTCGGCGTCGCAACCCAGCGTAAAGGTACCGTCCATGGCATGACGCTTGGGATGGAACGCGAGCGACTCGGCACGCGTGAGCTTGCACTTCACAGGACGCTGGAACTTATAGGCAGCAAGCGCGGCCAGGTGCTGGATCGAAACGTCCTCCTTACCGCCAAAGCCGCCGCCCACGAGCATGGTCTCGACGACCACGCGCTCGGGTTCGCTATCCCAGCCAAACATATGGGCACACTCTTTGCGCGTGTCGTAGGCACCCTGGTCGGTCGACTGCACCTTGACGCCGTTCTTGTACGGGAAGGCAACGGCGCACTCGGGCTCCAAGAAGGCATGCTCGGTAAAGGGCGTGGTAAAGCGCTGCGTCACGGTAAACGCGCTCTCTGCCAGCGCCTTGGCGGCGTCGCCGCGCGTCACGTGACGGCTCTGACACACGTTGTCCTTGAGCTCCACTGTGTTGCCAAAGGCAAAGAAGCTGTCATGCAGGCGCGGGGCGTCGGCGGCCCTGGCCTCGACAATGTTGCGCACGGGCTCCAGCGGCTCGTAGTCAATCTTTACGAGCTTCTTGGCCTTCTCGAGCGTCGCCTCGTCCTCGGCGACCACCAGCACGATGGCATCGCCCACGCAGCGGGTGATATCGCCCTGAGCGATCATGACGTCCCAGTCCTGGATAAGGTGGCCGACCTGGTTGACCGGCACGTCCTCGGCGCGCAGGATGCCCACCACACCGGGCAGGGCCTCGGCCTTGGAGGTGTCGATGGAGAGCACGCGGGCGCGCGGATACTTGGAGCGCACGGCGCTGGCATAGGTCAGGCCCGGCTGATCGAGCTCGTCGATGTCGTCGGGATACTTGCCCTCGCCGAGCACCTTCTTGCGCACGTCAATACGGAAGGCGCGCTTGCCCACGCCGTAGTCATCGCCGCGCTCCAGGTCCTCGTCGATCTGCTTTTCGCCGCGGAGCACCGCAGCGGCCAGCGAGATGCCCTCGATAATCTTTTTGTAGCCGGTGCAGCGACAGACGTTACCGCGAATGGCGTACTTGATCTGCTCCTCAGTGGGCTCGGGGTCCTCGGCGATGAGCGCCGCACCCGCCATGACCATGCCGGGAATGCAAAAACCGCACTGCACGGCGCCCACGGCGCCAAAGGCGTACACAAAGGCCTCGCGCACGTCCTCGGGCAGGCCCTCGACGGTCACGATGTTGCGGCCGGCGGCAAGCGCGGTGGTCAGCACGCAGGCCTTGACGGCCGCACCGTCCACGTGGATGGTGCAGGTACCGCATGCGCCCTCGGAGCAGCCGTCCTTGGCGGAATGGATATGCAGGTCGTCGCGCAGGTAGCGCAGCAGCGGTTTATTTTGGGTCGTCGTGCGCTCCACGCCGTTAACGGTAAAAGTGAATTCCTGTGCCATGGTGATTCCCCTCTACACGCCGGCGGCGATGCCGGTTCGGTCGTGGATGGCGCCATGCGGGCAGACGACGGCGCACATACCACACGACAGGCAGTCCGCGCCGTCGATATGGGCGCAGTTGTCCTCGATGCGGATAGCGCCGGCGGGGCACTTTTTGGCGCACATGCCGCAACCGATGCAGCTCGTGTCGCAGATCTTGCGGGCAATGGCGCCCTTATCGGTGTTGTTGCAGCGCACCAGGATGTTCTGGTAGCCGGGAACGAAGGCAATCACGCGCTGCGGGCACGCCATGCCGCACAGGCCACAGCCCGTGCACTTGGAGCGGTCCACGCGGGCGACGCCGTCGACCAGTGCGATGGCAACGTGGGGGCAGGCCGTGACGCAGGCGCCACAGCCAATGCAGCCTTCGCTGCAGCGGGCGTCGCCGCCTGCGGAGGCGCAACCGCTTCCGCAGGCAACGTAGGCCACATTATGTTGAATGGATTTGGCCATAAGAGACTCGCCTATTTCTTAAGAAGGTACGGATAGCTGTCGCGCACGGCCTTGATGGTCAGGCGGACGGCCTCAGGCAGACCGGTGTTGACGGCATCGACCGAGACGGTGCGGACCGTGCCGGCGACGCGGACCTTAAAGTGATCCTCGTCCACGGCCAGGAAGCCCTCGTTCTCGGAGTTCTCCATGTCCTGCTCGCTCCAGAACAGGGTGAGCTTGTCCTTGTAGGGACGGCCCTCCTGGTAGGGGCAGAACACGGCGCAGTTGCCGCACTCGTTGCACATGCCATCGACATGGACGACCTGATGCTTGGCCAGGCCCGGCACCTTAATTGCCACGTTGGCGCGGTTGGGGCACACGTCGCAGCAGACCTCGCACACCGAGCCGCAGCCCAGGCAGCGGGTCTTGGTGCAGTTGCGCTTGTCGCGGCACAGCGACCCCTTGCGCTCATAGCAGGTGTCCTCGCGACCGGCCTGAGCATTCTGGTCGGCGTACTTGTTAAAGTCCACGCCGGCGATAGCACGGGCGACCTCGGCGGCATCGGCGATAGCCTCGACCACGGTGGCGGGACCGCGGCGGCAATCGCCTGCAGCCCAGACGCCCTCGACGCCGGTGGAGGTGGCGGCAAGGCGGCCGCGACGGTCGTGCTCGACGCCCGCGGCATCGTACAGACTGGCATCGATACCCTCGCCCACGGCGCAGATCACCGTGGTGGCGGGAATCTCGACGGTCTCTCCCGTGGCGACGGGGCTGCGGCGGCCGCTTGCATCCGGTTCGCCAAGCTCCATAACATCGCAGGTCAGCACGGCACCGTTGAGCGCCTTGGGTGCCAGCAGCTCGCAGAACTCAACGCCGTCGGCAAGAGCAAGATCGAGCTCTTCCTCGTCGGCGGGCATCTGCTTCTTGGTGCGGCGATACACCAGGCGCACGTTCTTCACACCAGCCAGGCGCTTGGCCACGCGGGCAGCGTCCATGGCGGTGTTGCCGGCACCAATGACCACGACGTCCTCGCCCAGCTCGAGCTTCTCGCCCTTCTTGGCGGCCTCGAGGAACTCCAGCACGTCGAGCTCGGCGCCCTCGCCCAAGCCCGCAGAACCGGGCATCCAGGCGCCGGTGGCCACGACCACGTCGGTAAAGCCCTGGGCCTTGAGCTCGTCAATGGAATTCACGCGAGCGTTGAGCCGCACCTTGGCGCCAAAGGCCAGGCAGAGCTCGGCATCGTGGGAGATATCGTCGCTGGCGATACGGAACTCGGGGATCACGTGACGGACCACGCCGCCGAGCGAATCGCGGGCCTCGAAGATGGTAACGGGCACGCCGGCGCGCGTCAGGAAGAACGCCGTCGCCAGACCGGCAGGGCCGCCGCCGATAACGGCAACATTGCGCTCGCCGTCGTTGGCGATGGCCTGAGCGCGCAGCTTGGGCAGCACGGCGGTCATGGCCTCGCGGGCGGCCTTAAGCTTGCTGGCGCGGATCTGGGCGCCCTCGGGCTCGTAGAACGCACGCTCGCAGGCGCGGCCGCAGGGATGAGGGCAGATGGTGCCGGTAATGAACGGCAGGGCGTTGCGCTCGATGATGATGTTGAGTGCGTCCTCGAAGCGGCCCTCGTCAACAGCCGCCAGGTAGGCGGGAATATCCTGCTGGATGGGGCAGCTCGTGCGGCACGGCGTGGTAAAGCAGTCGGAAAGCGGGCTCTTGCCGGCGACCTTGCGGTCGGGCAGCGGACGCAGCGGCTTCTTGTAGAGTGGGTTGGTGAGCGAGTCGGTCTGGATCGCGGTCACGGCGCCGAGAGAGACGCCCTCGAACGGCTTGCCGTCCAGGTCGGTAAACTCACCGGCCATCTGGCTAAAGCGCTCGTAGCCACCGGGCTTGAGAACGTCGGTCGCCAGGGTAACGGGCCAAATGCCGGCATCGTACAGGGCGCGGATGTTGTAGACCGTGGCACCACCGGAGTAGCTGATGCGCAGCTTGCCATCGAACTGCTCGGTAATGCGACGGGCGGCCTCGATGGTCAGCGAGAACAGCGAACGGCCGGACATGTACATCTCGGTGGAAGGCAGCTCGTTCCTCGTCACATCGACGGGGAACGTGTTGGTCAGCTTGACGCCAAACTCCAGGCCGCGCTCGGCGCACAGGGCAATCAGGCGCTCGAACATGGGCACGGCATCGGCCCACTGCAGATCCTCGCGGAAGTGCGTGTCATCGAATACGATGTAATCAAAGCCCAGCTCGTTCAGACGCTGGCGTGCAAACTCATAGCCCAGCAGCGTGGGGTTGCACTTGATGTAGGTGTTGAGGCCCTTCTCGGTGATCAGATAGGTCGCGATGCGCTCGATCTCGGCGGGCGGGCAGCCGTGCAGCGTGGACTCGGTGATGGAGTTGGAGACGCGCGCCGGAATGGACTCGACAAACGCGGCATCGACATGCTCAAACTTGTCCAGGTTAGCGAGCGCCCACGTGCGGCACTCGTTCCAAACCTCGGAGCCGCTGGCGTCCTTCATGCCCTCGATGTAGGCGTCGACCTTGGGGCTCTTGATGCCCTCGAGGTCATAGCCCACGGACATGTTGAAGACAAAGCCGTCCGGGCTTCCCAGGCCGTACTCGCGAGCGATGAGGTGGCAGGCAAACCATGCCTTCACGTACTCGGCAAAAGCCTGCGGAACCTCGAGCTCGGTCGACCACTCGCAGTTGTAGCACTCGTCCTGCGCCACAATGCAGGGCTTGTTGACACACTTGGAGAGCTCCTCGCCGTCCATAACCTGAACGGTCTTGAGCTCAAAGAAGCGGGAACCGGCCACGTAGGATGCCACGATGTTCTGGGCCAACTGCGTATTGGGACCGGCGGCCGGGCCAAACGGAGTCTCGATGCGCTCGTCAAAAATGGGAAGCGCGCCCTCCTGGTTGGTCGTGACCATCTTGCGCACGCCAAAGACGGCGCCCTGAGTCTTGTGCTCCTCGATGATCCAGTTCATCAGCTGCGAAAACGGGATCGGCCTCATGATGTCGCTCATAATGAGTTCCTCTCTGTAACGCCCGGCGAGACCGCGCGGCGGGCGCAAATACGGTGTAGCGCTAGCACAGCGCCGGCGACCCCGCGGAGGCCGCCTATGCGCGCGCCGGATGTGGCGAAACATCCGACGCGCGCGAATCTACTTGTGAATTAGTAGGTGCGATCGTTGAGCGTGCTCCAGAGCTTCTTGGACTCGGCCATGGTCCACGCGTTGATCTTGTCCTCATCAATGCCAACGAACTCGCGATCCTTGTACAGGACGCGGCCGTTGATGATGGTGGTGCGGCAGTTTTTGCCCATCATGCCAAAGAGCATGTGGCCGTCGATATTCTCCTCGCTCAGCGGCGTAAAGGGCTTGTAGTCCATAACGATAACGTCGGCGGCAGCGCCGGCCTCGAGCACACCGAGCTTGCGATCGAAGTACTTGCTCGCCATCTTGGCGTTGTTCTCGAACAGCATCGTCATGGCCTCGCACCAGCCCACGTTGGGCATGGCGGCGTTGTGGCGCTGAATAATCAGGAAGACCTTAAGGCTCTCGAGCATATCGTGGGTGTAGGCGTCGGTGCCCATGCACACGGGGATGCCGCGGCGGAAGAACTCGAGCACGGGGGCGCAGCCCACGGCGTTGCCCATATTGGATTCGGGGTTGTTGACCAGCCAAGTGCCGGACTCCTTGACGATATCCATCTCGGCAGGCGTCACGTGGATGCAGTGGCCCAGCATGGTGTCGGGACCCAGCAGGTTGTGCTGCAGCAGGCGCTCGACGGGGCTGATGCCACCGCGGTTGAGTCGGGAGTCCCACACGTCGTTCATGCCCTCGCACACATGGATGTGGAAGCCGGTCAGGCCGTTGTTGGCCTCGGCCATCTTATCCATGGTCTCGTCCGAAAGCGTAAAGGTAGCATGTCCGCCAAACATGGCGGCGATCATGTGGTTGTCGTTATCGCGACGCTCCTTGGCGGCCCACTGGGCAAATTCGGCGTTCTCGGCAATGGCCTGGTCGCACTTTTCCTGGCCGCGGCGATCGGAGACCTCGTAGCACAGGCACGAACGCATGCCCAGCTCCTGAGCTGCATCCTTAATGGTAAAGAGGCTTCCCGGAATCTCGCAGAAGCTCGCATGGTGATCGAAGATCGTGGTGACGCCATCACGGATGGAGTCCAAAATCGTAGCATAGGCGCTGGCCTTGGTGCCGTCGAGCGTCAGGTTGTCGTCGATCTTCCACCACTGCTGCTCGAGATTCTCCAAGAAGTTGGTGGGGTTGCAGCCCTTAATGGCAAGGCCGCGGGCCAGACCCGAGTAGATGTGGGTGTGGCAGTTGATGAGTCCGGGCATGATGAGGTTGCCCTGGGCATCGACGTACTCGGCATCCGGGTACTTGGCCTTGAGCTCGCGCTCGGGGCCCACTTCGACGATCGTATCTCCGTCAATGGCGACCGCACCGTTTGGAATAAACGGGGTCTGAGCGTTGCGGGTAAAGACGGAACCGTTAGCGACCAGAAGCATGGATGCTCCCTTCAACATCAGAGGCGGGGTTTGACACCTCTGACATGGCGGAGTGCGAAGCGCCGGCCTACACCGGAAACGGGCCCTCTCCCGTCAACGCTTCACCAAAGGGACAAACCCTTTGAAGTGCGGCTTGGTGCCGCATGGCGTCGGCGGACGAGGCGATGCGTCCGCCGACGAATAGCACCGAATTGGTTACTTCTTGCTCTCGGGCAAGACCAGATCCACGGCAGCGTCCTTGGCAGCATCGATGTGCTGAGCCACGACCGGCGTCTGCGGAAGGATCAGGTTAAGGACAATGGCCATGATGGCGGTGGGGGTTACGGCATTGGAGCCGATGACGGTGGACACCCAGGCGGGCATACCCTCGCCGGCAAGGCAACCGCTGGCCATCCAGATACCCAGGCCAAAGACGACGGAGGTGCCGACGATGGTGGTAGTGCGCTGCGTGAGGCCCTCGCGGGTGAACATGCGCACGCCGTTCATGGTGATGGTGCCAAAGACGCCGACGGTCGCGCCGCCGATGACGGGCTGCGGGATAGCGGAAAGGACGGCAGAGAGCTGCGGGAACAGACCGGCGATGGCAAAGACGGCCGCAATGATCACAAAGACCCACTTGTTGACGACCTTGTTGGAGCAGATGATGCCCACGTTCTGGCCAAGGGCGCTGGTGGGAAGACCGCCCAGCAGACCGCCGACCATAGAGGTGAGGCCCTGGGACACGATAGCGCCGGAGAGCTCGCGCTCGGTGGGCATACGGTCGATGGAGCCCAGGCAGGCGGCGGAGACGTCACCGATAACCTGGATGGCAACCATGGGGAACACGACGGCGAGGGTAATGCAGACCTCGGGATCAAACTCGAGCGCGTAGGGCATGAGCTTGGGAAGAGCGAAGACCTGAGCGGTGGCGACGCTGGAGAAGTCGATCATGCCAAAGGGGATGGAGACGATCATGCCAACGATCATGCCAAAGAACACGGATCCCAGCTTGAGCGTGCCCTTGCCAAAGTTGGCGAGCGCAAAGACCACGGCGAAGGTGATAAGAGCGACGCACCAGGCCTGCGGGGTGCCCCACAGCGGCGTACCCATACCGCCGGCCATATACTTGACGGCCGTGGGATACAGCGAAACGCCGATGGAGAAGATGACCGTACCGGTCACGACGGGCGGGAACAGCCACTTGATCTTGCTGTAGGCCAGACCAAAGAGGACCGCGACGGCGCCGCCGACGATCTCGCCACCCAGCAGCGCACCAAAGCTAAAGCCCGAGGCACCCATGGCCTGCAGGGCCGGCAGGAACGCGAACGAAACGCCCATGACGATGGGCAGGCCGCCGCCGATGCGACGGAAGGGAGCGAAGGCCTGAAGGGCCGTGTCGATCGCCGAAAGAATGAGCGCGACCTGGATGATGTCGGTACTCTGCTGGCTATTAAAGCCGTAGACGCCGGCCATGATGACCGCCGGGGTAATGATGCCGGCAAACGATGCCAGTACGTGCTGAAGGGCACACGGGATCATTTCCTTAACGGGAGGCATGCCTTCGCGAGTGAACAGGGCTTCAGTGCCGTTCGTAACCGTCTCCTGGGTCATTTGACCACCAATCCTCGAAGTAGTTGTTTTCGCATCTGACGCTCTATTGTGACGCAGTGCGGGGTTGAGGTTGTGCCTTCATTGCATATCATATTAAAGATGATTCTCATTCTCAATAATAATTTTTTGTTATCAGACTATTCTTCAGCTGAAATTACGCATTTCCGCAGGTCAGGAAAGTGTCTGGTCAAAATAACATCTAACATTTCTTTTGGTCAACCGTTTACCGCTAAATTCCTACCGTTCGTCTGCATTACGCAATGTACCTGCGGATATACGAGATGATGGGCAGCGTGTTACCATGAGAAAAAATTGTTATGAACATTTCCGATTTCACCCAAAGGAGTTGCCCGTGAACGAGACCGTACGTCGCTTTTTGCCGATGGTCGATTTTCTGGAGCAGATACTCGGCAAAAACAGCGAAATCGTGCTGCACGATTTCTCGGATCCCGACCACGCCATCGTCGATATTCGCAACGGCATCGTGAGCGGCCGCAAGGTCGGCGGTCCCGCCACCGATCTGGCACTCAAGATCATGCACGACGCCAAGTATCGCGACCTGCCGTTTATTACGGGCTACGAGGGGCGCGGTGCCGGCGGCAAGACGTTGGAGTCAGCGACGTACTTTATCCGCGAGAATGATGAGATCGTCGGTATGCTCTGCGTCAACACCGACCTCTCGACCGTGCGCTCCATCAACGCCATGACGCAGCAGCTCATGGCGTGCTTCGACGCGGCGCCGACGCGCACGGAGCCCGCCCCTATCGAGGTCGAAAGCCTTTCGGAGTCTACACAGGAGCTCATCGACCGCAGCATTGCCGAGTTGCTGAGCGCGCGCGGGCTGGATGTAGCGTCGCTTGGTCAGAGCGACCGCGTGGACGTCATTCGCCACCTCAACGGTAACGGGGTGTTCATGCTCAAGGGCGCCGTGGCCTGCGCCGCCGCCGCGCTGGGCATCTCTGAGCCCAGCGTCTACCGCTACCTGCAAAAAGTCCGCAAGGAAGGCTAACGAGCAAAATGGAGCGCGGCTCCACAAGCGATCCGTCACTTGGCAAAAGACCCTGCAGTTCACACGCGCTGCAGGGTCTTTTTGCATGTCATGTTTAGTTGTGGCCAACGCCTTAGAGAGCGGCGACGACCTCGATCTCGACCAGACCGCCAGCCGGAAGGGCGGCAACCTGGAAGGCGCTGCGCGCGGGGAACGGGGCCTCGAACTTGGAGGCGTAGATCTCGTTCACGGCGGCGAAGTCGGCGATGTCGGCCAGGTAGACCGTGGTCTTGACGACATCGGCAAAGGTAGCGCCGGCAGCGGTCAGCAGGGCCTCAACGTTGGCGAGGGACTGCTTGGCCTGGGCCTCGACGCCCTCGGGCATCTTGCCAGTCGCGGGATCGATGCCCAGCTGACCGGACAGGAACACCATGTTGCCGGCCTGGATACCGGGGGAATACGGGCCGATGGCTGCGGGTGCGTTATCGGAAGACACGACGGTCTTGCTCATGTTTTTCTCCTTACGATCAATTGAGAGAGCGTGAGCGCGGTGTTCACACCGGGAGGCACAGTTCGGTCTGAACACCGCGCTTGATTGGGATAGTACTCAAGGTTTCCGCGCGATGCAAGATTATTATCACGTTGCGAGAATATTTTATCGCCCAACGGTTTCCCCGAACCGCTGAACGGTTCTCATGTGGAGCAGCCAGTCCAAGCTGCTGAAGACTTTATCCTGCTTAGGCTGCGGGCGTCGCCCACCGCAGCGACGCCACTATACTTTTGAATATCTGAGCATTTTGAAAGGCAGGATATGACCGCAACCGCCAGCCGAACCACTAACCGCAGGCCCGAGCTTTTGGCTCCCGCCGGAGGGCCCGAGCCTTTTGCCGCCGCACTCGCCGCGGGGGCAGACGCCATCTATTGCGGCATGGGCAGCTTCAACGCCCGCCGCAAGGCAACCAACTTTACCGACGAGGCCTTTGAGCAAGCCTGCCGCGCCGCACATCTAGCCGGGTCGCGCGTCTACGTCACGGTCAACATCGTCATCAAGCAGTCCGAGATGGGCGATGCGCTGCAACTCATCCATCGCTGCTCCACGCTGGGCGCCGACGCCTTCATTATCCAGGACTGGGGTCTGTTCTTTGAGGTCAAGCGCACGATGCCCGGCATCGAGACGCACATCTCAACCCAGGCGAACATCCACGACGACCGCGGAACCCTTTGGTGCCGTGAGCAGGGCGCCGACCGCGTGACCCTCTCGCGCGAGCTCTCCATCGACGAGATTGCTGCCATCCACGACGCCGCGCCCGACGTTGACCTGGAGGTCTTTAGCCACGGTGCCATCTGCTTTTGCTACTCGGGCCTATGCCTGCTCTCGAGCTTTGCCATGGCGGGCCGCTCGGCCAACCGCGGCATGTGCGCCCAGCCCTGCCGCCTGCCCTACGAGCTGATCGACGAAAACGGTCGCGCTCTCTCCCCCGCCGGCCGCGAGCGTGCGCTATGCCCGCGTGACACCAACACATCGCAGCTTGTTCGCCGTCTGTATGACGCCGGCGCCGCATCGCTTAAGCTCGAGGGCCGCATGAAGGCTCCCGATTACGTGTACTCCATCGTTGATGTGTATCGTCACGAAATTGACGACATGCTATCCGGAGCCGCCGTTGCCAAGGACGAGGAAGCCGCCCGCCAGCGCCAGCTCAAGCGCTGCTTCAACCGCGACTTTACGCACGCCTATCAGGACGGCACCTCGGGCGACGAGATGATGAGCTATGAGCGTTCCAACAACCGCGGCCAGATCGTGGGCACGGTGCTGGGCAGCCGCCCGGCCAACCGCGATGTGCGCGGCCTCAAGTCCGACGACCGCCGTCGCCGCTCCGCCATCGCCCGCATTGAGCTGTTTGAGCCCGTGGGCAAGGGCGACCTGCTGGAGCTTCGCCACGATAACGAGTTTGACCAGTTCCTGACCACCATTGCCGCCGATGATGCCGCCGCCGGTGACATCATTGAGTGCCGCGTGCCCCGTAGCATGCCCGAGGGCTGCCGCGTGCGCGTGATTCGAAGCCAGAGCGCCATTGACGCCGCCGGCGCCGCGCTCAAGCGCGATGTGCTGCGCCGCCGCGCCGTAGACGTGTCCGTTGTGGCGCGTCTGGGCGAGCCGTTTGCCGTTACGCTCACCTGTTGCGACGATCCTTCGCTTACGGCCACGGCCACGGGCTTTACCGTCGAGGCTGCCAAGACCCGCGCCGTCGAGGCATCCGATCTGGTTGAGCATGTGGGCCGCATGGGCTCCTCGCCCTTTAAGGCCGCAAGCTTTGACGTTTCGCTCGACGCCGGCTGCGGTATGGGCTTTTCCGCCGTGCACAAGGTGCGCGCCACCGCTTGTAAGGCGCTGGAAGAGGCCATTCTGGCACCGTACGAGGAGCGCGCGAAAACGCTCGAGCTGCCGGCGATTGTAACCAGTGATTCCCGTCCCGCGCCCGAGCACTACCGCGATGAGCCGCAGATCTGCGCCACCGTCACCTCGCTCGAGGCCGCCGAGGCCGCTCGCGCCGAGGGTGTAACGCGCATCTACATGACCACCGACGCGCTCGATGCGGCCGAGCTCTCCCCCGCCGATACATTTGAGCAGGGCATCGTACCCGTGCTCGACGAGGTCTGCCGCGCCGTTGACCACGTACGCGTCGACCCGTGGGTTGTTGCCGGCGCCACGGTCGCTATTGGCAACATCTCTGAGCTTGCCCTGGCCGCCCAGGTTGGCGCCACGGCCGAGATTCGCTCTTGCCTGCCGGTGCACAACGCGCCCTGCATGGAGGCGCTTGCCGGGCGCGGAGCCGGTGCGTTTTGGCTCTCGCCCGAGATCACGCTCGACGAGATTGTCTCGCTCGGCGCCGCCGCGCCCGCGGCTCTGGGCATCACCGTCTTTGGCCGCCCGCGCGTCATGACAAGCGAGCATTGCATTCTGCAGGTTGTCAACGGCTGCATCCACGATTGCGCCAACTGCCGCCTGCGTGCCCGCAAGCTCTCGCTCAAGAATATCGACGGAAAGGTCATGCCGGTGCGTACCGACATCCACGGCCGCTCACGCCTGTACGACGCCTACCCCATCGACCTCACGCCTCAGGTTCCTCAGCTGCTCGATGCCGGCGTGCGTCGTCTCATGGTGGACGGAACGCTGCTCGAGACGGATGAGATCGCCCGTGCCGTCGCTCGCGTCCGTCGCGCCGTCGAGGCAGCTCAAGCCGGCCGCAAGCCCGCCGCCCGCCTGCGCGGCGCCACCTCGGGCTGCATGTTTGTGGGAATTAGCTAACCGAAAGGCTTACACGTGAACGAAGAACCTCAAGTCCTTTACTGCGACGCCTGGCTCATGGCCATCGACAAGCCCGCCGGCATGATCGTCCACGGCGACGGCACCGGCGAGCGCACGCTCACCGACTACGCCAGCGACCTGCTGCTGGCGATGGGTGACGGCTTTGCCGCGACCGACATGCAGCCGCTCAACCGCCTGGACCGCAACACCACCGGCGTGGTGTTGTTTTCGCTCGACAAACAGACGCAGCCCGCCTTTGACCAGATGGTGATCGACCACGCCTTCGAAAAGCACTATCTGGCGCTGGCCGAGGGCAAGATCGACTGGAACGAGAAGCTCATCGACAAGCCCATCGCCCGCGACCGTCACGACAGCCGAAAGATGCGCGTCGGCGCCAGCGGCAAGCCGTCTCAAACTCGCGTGAAGGTGCTCAAACGTCTTAAGAGCCGTCGTGGCCTGCCCGCGCGCTCGTATATCGATGTCGAGTTGCTCACCGGCCGCAAGCACCAAATCCGTGTGCACCTGGCAAGCGAGCATCATCCCCTGGTTGGCGACGACCTGTACGGAACGCCGCGCCCCTGCGGCCTGATGCTCCACGCCCACAGCGTGTCCTTCACGCATCCCGTAACCGGCGAGCACATCCACATCGAAGCCCCCTGCCCCTGGGAGCCCTAAACCACCACAATGGGGACAGGCGCCTTTGTGGTAGTTTTGCCGCAATGGCTCAGCCGCGGTCCCAAAACGTCTCGATCCGTAACAGTTAGAACCCATTTTCCGGTCTATCTGTTACAGATCGAGACATTCGAATCCCTCTCAAGGAAAAATCTCAATCTGTAACAATAACTCGGCAAAATCGGTCCCAGATGTTACAGATTGAGACAAAGGGACGGTGCGGCTCGGAAGTATCTCGATCTGTAACACCTAGCCCACTTTTAGCGGTCCAGTTGTTACAGACTTAGACAAAACCGGTAGACAACGAAAGCGGCAACGCCCGTGATGGACGTTGCCGCTTTTCTATTGAGAAAACTACTCGGTTTTCGTTACTAACCACCACAATGGGGACAGGCACCTTCGTGGTGGTTTTGGCCTTGTCTCGCTGTTAGACAGTGATGACGTTGTCCATTGCCCGGTACTTGGCGGGGACCTCGCCCGCAGTGATAATCGTTGCGTCGCGGAAGTCCGCGAACTTGACGGGCGCCACCATGCCAAATTTACTGGCGTCCGAGATTACGAAGCGTTTGGCGGTATGGCGCATCGAGATACGCTTGACCTGTGCTTCCTCGATATCCGGTGTGGTGAGACCTTGCTCGGCGGCGATGCCGTTGGATCCCCAAAAGCCGCAGTTGAAGTTATAGCGGTCCAGAGTTGCCAAGGCATCGGGGCCAACGAGCGCCTCGGTCTCGGGTTTGAGCTCGCCGCCCAGCACCACGGTACGCATGCCGCGCAAAGCAAGGTGCTGAGCATGGAGCACGGAATCGGTCACATATGTGACGCAGTCGAGACGCGGAAGATGCTCGATGAGCTTGAGGGTCGTGGAGCCCGAATCGATATACACAAAGCTATCGGGCTCCACCAGGGCCGCGGCACGGGCGCAGATGCGCTCCTTGTCATCGTTATGGAGGTCGCTGCGCTCATTAAGCGTTAGGTCGCGCGTCACGTGCGCGCGCTCAAGACTCGTCGCCCCACCGTGGACCTTGGCGATGCGGTGCGCTCGGTCGAGCGTCTGCAGGTCGCGCCGAATGGTAGAAGCCGTCACGCCCAGGGCCTCAGCAAGCTCCGGCACGGTAACCGAGCCGGCTCGCTGCACCATCGACACGATCGCGTTGAGCCTATCTTCCGCAAGCATCGCTTACTCCTCCTCGGGGTACACAACTCCCCAGTCGGCGCGGAGCTTGGTCATAAGCTCCATAACATCAGAAGCATAGCCCAGAAGCTCACGCTTCGAATCATCGCCGGCAACGGCCTTCTCCAGGTCGGCCATCTCGTAGCACAGAGCGTATGCCTCGGTGCCAGCGTGGACCTCCTCGCGGTGACCGTCTGCAGTCCACACGATGGTCGCGTGATCGGCACGCGGATAATCGTTGACCTCGATATAGCACTTGTCGAAGCTAATGACCGAACGCTTGGGCTGCTTGGAGTGGAGCGTGAGGCTCACCACGCCCAGCTGCTGTTCGGCATTACGGCAGACGATGCCGCCCGCAACGTCAACGCCAGTCTCGCAGGTGTTGCCCAGCGAAACGACCTCAGCGGGCTGGCTTGCCATAAAGAGACGCATGACGGACAGGGCATACACGCCAATATCGAGCATGGCACCGCCAGCAAGGTTGCGGTTGTAGAAGCGATTGGTCAGATCGCCGTACTCCTTGTAACTGCCAAAGTTGAGCTGAGCGAGGTTCATGCGACCGAACTCACCGACATCCATGCGACGACACAGCTCCTGATACAAAGGCATGTGGAGCACCGTGGTGGCGTCCATAAGGACCACGTTGTGCTCGTCGGAAATGGCGCGGGCCTCGTCAAGCTCAGCGGAATTGAGGGTAATGGCCTTCTCGCAGAGTACGTGCTTACCAGCTGCCAGAGCGGCTCGCAGGTAGGTTATATGCGTGTTGTGCGGCGTGGTGATATAGACTGCGTCAATGTTCGGATCGGCGTAGAGGTCTTCGACCGTTTCATAGACCCTCTCAACGCCATACTGCTCTGCAAAAGCTTGAGCCTTGGACAGAGTGCGGTTGGCAACGCCCGCAAGCTTGCGGCCGGCAAGAGTGAGAGACTGGGCCATCTGGTTGGCGATAACGCCGCACCCGATCACAGCCCAACGAAGCTCGGGAGCCGTAAAAATATCGTTGGGGAACGGCTGATCCTGGACCGAGGCAAACGCCGCCTTAGCGGCTGCTTCGGCGTCGAGCGGAGCCTGTTTGGAATCTGCCATTATGTGCCTCCTGAGGTATCGGAAGTCCTTCATTTCTAACAACCCTATATTCGCACAATTGCGCGCGTATCTGCTTGTGTTTGCGTGCTTATTTGCTTATCGGTCATTATTTAGCCATAGTTGGCAGATCTTTGCGCGGTTATGCGCATTATCGCGCAAGCCTATGCGCGTAAATGCGCATGCAACGATCCTTGTGAAACAGAAAGGGGCGGAACACCATAGCCCTAAAAGACAGAGCCAGCTGTATTACTTCACCCCTCTGGGGGCACCAGACATCAAAGGACCGTCCCAAACTGCCGGCACATAGAGACTGTCCCCCCCCCAACGACTGGTCATTTAAGTCTGTCCCCAATGAATGCCAAGCGAAGGCTGCTCATTTAAGTCTGTCCCCAATGAATGGTCCCCAATGAGTAGGGATAGAAAAAGGCCCGGGTGCCGTGGCATCCGGGCCTTTGCTAGCAACTTGATGTTGCGGGCAGCTTAGAACTTGTGGCCGCACTTCTTGCAGACGCGCAGCTTGTTCTTGCCGTCCTTCTCGTGACCGACGCGGGTAACCTTACCGCACTCGGGGCAAACGAGATTGACGTTGGAGGCGTCGATGGGAGCCTCCTGCGAAACGATGCCGCCCTGCTGGTTGGCAGCGTTGGGCTTGACGGCCTTCTTGACGACCGAAACGCCCTCGACAACGACCTTGTTCTCGGCGGGGAGAGCACGCAGGACAACGCCCTGCTTGCCGCGATCCTTACCAGAGAGAACCTGGACCTTATCGCCCTTCTTGATATACATATATCTCCCCTAACTACAGGGTCTCGGGAGCGAGCGAGACGATCTTCATGTACTTCTTGTCACGAAGCTCGCGAGCGACAGGCCCGAAGATACGGGTGCCGACGGGCGAACCATCGTTGTTGATGACAACGCAGGCGTTCTCATCAAAGCGAATGTAGGAGCCATCCTTGCGGCGGATCTCCTTAACGGTGCGAACGACGACGCAACGGACAACGTCCTTCTTCTTGACGTTGGCGCCAGGGGTAGCCTCCTGGACAGCACCGATGAACACATCGCCGATGCCTGCATAACGACGCTTGGAACCGCCAAGCACCTTGATGCAGCGAATCTTGCGAGCGCCGGAGTTGTCGGCGACGTTCAGCATGGTTTGCATCTGAATCATGGTAGATGTTCCTCCGAACTAAGAACCAAAGAGAGGTGCGCTGCCTTTATACGGCCTGTGGTATGCAAGCCAGGCATACGCACATCTTCGGAAACGTACAAGTCGTAAGAGCGACTGCTTATTTAGCGCGCTCGACGACCTCGATGAGGCGCCAACGCTTCATCTTGGACATAGGACGGGTCTCCATAACGCGGACGGTGTCGCCCACGCCAGCCGTGCACTCCTCGTCGTGAGCGTGCAGCTTCTTGGAGCTGGTCATCATCTTGCCGTACTTGGGGTGACGCTTGCGCTCGGTGATGGTGACAACAATGGTCTTGGCACCGGAGACGGAGGTAACGACACCCGTACGGACCTTACGCGAGTTACGCGAATCAGTCATGTTCTCTCCTTAGGTCCTACTCGGCGACAGCGGACTTCTCCGCTGCGATCTCGCGGGCGCGCTGCTCCGTGAGGACGCGAGCAATGTCCTTCTTCACGGTGTTGACGCGAGCGGTGTTGTCCAGCTGGCTGGTGGCCATCTGGAAACGAAGGTTAAAGAGCTCGGCGCGCATTTCCTTCAGCTTCTCAACGAGCTGAGCGTCCGAGAGCTCACGAATCTCTGCGGGCTTCATTAGTTCTCCTCCTTGGCGGCGGCGGCGTCCTCAGCAGCCCACTTGGCCTCGAGAGCGGCCTCCTCAGCCATCTCCTTCTCGATTCGCTGCTCAGCGTTCTTAGCAGCAACAATCTTGGTCTTGATGGGAAGCTTGTGCTGTGCAAGACGCAGAGCCTCGCGAGCGACCTCCTCGGGCACGCCCTTGACCTCGAACATGATGCGGCCGGGCTTGACGACGGCCACCCACTCCTCGGGGTTACCCTTACCAGAACCCATGCGAGTCTCGGCAGGCTTCTTGGTGATGGGCTTATCGGGGAAGATCGTGATGTAGACACGACCGCCACGCTTCATGTAGCGGGTCATGGCAATACGAGCGGCCTCGATCTGACGGTTGGTGATCCAATGGGCCTCGAGAGCCTGGATACCAAACTCGCCGAAATGCAGCTCGGTATTACCCTTGGCCTGGCCCTTCATGGAGCCACGCTGCACCTTGCGGTGAAGAATACGCTTAGGGGCAAGCACTACTGACCCCTCCTCTCGGAGTTACGACGACGAGGACGGGAAGAGCCCTCGAGTGCAGGGTTGGGAACAGGCTGGCCCGGGAGCTTCTCGCCCAGGTAGATCCAGACCTTCACGCCGCAAGCGCCCATGGTGGTGCTGGCGACAGCCGTGCCGTAGTCGATCTTGGCACGGAGGGTGTGCAGAGGCACGCGACCCTCACGGTACCACTCACGACGGCCCATCTCGGCACCGCCGAGACGACCGGAGCACTGGATACGGATGCCCTTAGCGCCGGCCTTGCGGGCGGACTGGACAGCCTTGCGCATAGCGCGACGGAAGGCAACGCGGCCCTCGAGCTGCTCGGCAATAGACTGAGCAACGAGGTTGGCGTCGAGCTCGGGGCGCTTGATCTCGACAACGTCGACGGAGAGCTGGCCCTTGGAGACGCCAGCGACCTTCTCGAGCTCGGTGCGGAGGGTATCGATCTCGGCACCCTTCTTACCGATGACAACGCCGGGGCGAGCGGTGAGGATGATGACCTTCACCTTGTCGCCAGCGCGCTCGATCTCGACGCGGGAGACAGCTGCGCGGGAAAGACGCTTCTCGAGGTACTTGCGGATCTCGAGATCGTTACCGAGGGTCTTAGCGTAATCCTTCTCTGCGAACCAGCGGGAGCGCCAGTTCTCGGTGATGCCAAGACGGAAGCCGGTGGGGTAGACTTTCTGACCCATACAGCTTTACGCCTCCTTTCGAGGAGCAACGACGACGGTGATGTGGGAAGTACGCTTCAGAATGCGAGAAGCGGAACCCTTGGCGCGGGGACGGATGCGCTTAAGCGTCGGACCCTCGTCAACATAGGCAGCGGCGACAACCAGGTTGTCGGCACGCAGACCGTTGTTGTTCTCAGCGTTCGCAACGGCGGAACGGAGAACCTTCTCGACATCCACGGCGACGGCGCGGTCGCAGAAGTGGAGGATGTCGAAGGCCTGAGCGACAGGCTTGCGGCGGATCAGATCGACCACCAGGCGGGCCTTGCTGGGGGAAACACGCACGTACTTAGCGACGGCGCGAACCTCGGTGGCCTCAGTTTCAATAGACTTAGTTGCCATTTACGGTTAACCCCCTATTTGGCCTTGTGGCCACGGAACGTACGAGTCGGCGCGAACTCGCCGAGCTTGTGACCAACCATGGACTCGGTAACATACACGGGCACATGCTTGCGGCCGTCGTGGACGGCGATGGTGTGACCAACCATCTCGGGGAAGATGGTGGACGCGCGGGACCAGGTCTTCACGACGTCCTTCTTGCCAGCCTCGTTCATCGCGGTGATACGCGAGAGAAGGCGAGTCTCCACGAACGGGCCCTTTTTGAGACTTCTGCTCATAAGTGCTTTCTCCTAAAACTCGGTATCCGAAATTACTTCTTACGGCGACGAATGATGTGCTGGTTCGAGACCTTCTTCTTCTTGCGCGTACGAAGGCCCTTCGTCGGCTTACCCCAGGGGGTAACAGAGGGACGACCAGAGGTGTGGTTCTTGCCCTCGCCACCGCCGTGCGGGTGGTCGACAGGGTTCATGACGGTACCGCGGACGGTCGGGCGCACGTTCATGTGACGCTTACGGCCGGCCTTGCCGATGACGATGTTGGCGTGATCGGCGTTGCCGACCTCACCGACGGTGGCGCGGCAGGTAACGAGGATGCGGCGCATCTCGGAGGAAGGCATACGGACGATAGCGTACTTGCCCTCCTTACCCATCAGCTGGCAGGAGTTACCGGCGGAACGGGCGATAGCAGCGCCCTTGCCCGGCTGGAACTCGACGGCGTGGATGAGCGTACCGACGGGGATGTCGGCGAGGGGCAGAGCGTTGCCCGGCTTGATGTCGGCGTCAGAACCGGACATGATGGTCTGACCGACCTCGAGGCCCTTGGGGGCCAGGATGTAGCGCTTCTCACCGTCAGCGTAGTGCAGCAGAGCGATGCGAGCGGAACGGTTCGGATCGTACTCGATCGTGGCAACCTTGGCGGGCACGCCGTCCTTGTTGCGCTTGAAGTCGATCACGCGGTAACGACGCTTCACGCCGCCGCCCTGGTGACGGGTGGTGATGCGGCCGTTGTTGTTACGACCGGCCTTCTTGGGCAGGGGCTCGAGAAGAGACTTCTCGGGCTTGGTGCAGGTGATCTCGGAGAAGTCGGAGATCGTCTGCCAACGCCTACCAGCGGAGGTCGGCTTAAGGTGCTTTACAGCCATTACAATCCCTTTCAATAGGAATCCGTTAGCCATCGCAGACAGGGATTCGAGGTTCTGCCTCGGGTGCGATGACACCGGACGTATACACGGTTCCGGGCGTGTCCATTTAATACGCCCAAAACCTTGAGCTCTCGCCTCCCCTATTTGGGAGGCATGAGCTCACTCAACAGCAGCGAGTCTTAGGCCTGGTTGCCAAAGACCTCGATGGTGTCGCCCTCGGCCAGCGTGACGATGGCCTTCTTCCAAGAACGGGTCTTGCCGGCGACATAGCGCACGCGCTTGGTCTTGGGCTTGACCGTCAGGGTGTTCACGCGAACGACCTTGACGCCGAAGATCTCCTCGACAGCGTCCTTGATCTGATACTTGTTAGCATCCTTGGCGACCTCGAACGTGTACTTGTTCAGCTCCATGCCGGAGAAGGAACGCTCGGACACGATCGGACGGATGATGATCTCGTGGGCGGTCATTTATGCAAGCACCTCCCCGAAGTGAGCGGCGATGTCGGCGGGCATCAGCACAGCGTTGTTGTTGACGAGATCGTAGGTGTTGGCCTCGTCAGCGGTGATGATGAACGTCTTGGGAATGTTGCGGAACGACAGGTAGGCGTTGACGTCCTCATCGCGAACGATGATGGTCAGACGCTTGCCCTCAAGACCGAGAGCCTTGAGCATGGCGACGGCAGCCTTGGTGGAAGGCTTCTCGAAGCCGTAGTCGTCGACGAGCACGAGCTCGCCATCGGCCAGCTTGGCGGACAGCGCGGAGCGCATAGCCAGCTTGACCTCCTTGTTGTTCATACGCTTAGCGTAGGAACGGGGCTTGGGGGCGAAGACAACGCCACCGTGACGCCACTGGGCAGCACGGATGGAACCCTGGCGGGCACGGCCGGTGCCCTTCTGACGCCAAGGCTTCTTGCCGCCACCGGAAACCTCAGAGCGACCCTTAGCAGACTGGGTGCCCTGACGCCAAGAGGCCATCTGGCACTTGACGATGTGGTGCATAACGTGGATGTTCGGCTCGATGCCGTACACCTCAGCGGCGAGCTCGGCCTCGGCGACCTTCTTGCCCTCGCTGTTCTTTACTTCAAACTTTGCCATTTAAGTGTTCTCCTTGGTATGACGCTGGGCTAAATGGGCTGGGCCCTTAGGCCATACGGATGGCGACGAGACCATTCTTGGCACCCGGGACAGCGCCCTTGACCAAGATGAGGTTCTGCTCGGCATCGATGCGGACAACGGAAAGGTTCTTGACGGTAACGCGCTCGTTACCCATGTGACCGGCCATCTTGACGCCCTTGAGGACGCGCGCAGGATAGGCGCACTGACCGATAGAACCGGGGTGACGCTGGAAGTGAGAACCATGCGTCATAGGACCGCGGCGCTGACCCCAGCGCTTGATGCGACCCTGGAAGCCCTTACCCTTGGAGGTACCGATGACGTCGACCTTCTCGACATCAGCGAAATCAGCGACGGTGACGACCTCGCCGACCTTGTGCTCCTCGCCGTTCTCGACGCGGACCTCACGAAGGAAGCGAACAGGCTCGACGCCAGCCTTGGCAAAGTGACCAGCCATGGGCTTGTTCACGTTCTTGGCCTTGATGTCGCCGAAACCGATCTGGACGGCGTCATAGCCGTCGGTTGCCTGAGTTTTAACCTGCGAGACAGCGCAGGGGCCAGCCTGGATGACCGTGACGGGAACGACGTTGTCGTCCTCGTCCCAAACCTGGGTCATGCCAATCTTGCGGCCGAGAATCATGCTGATCAAGATATGATCCCAACTCTCGCGTGGTCTTGGGACAATGCGTACACCACCGAGCGTACGCCCCTAGAGGACCACTACTTACACGACGTGCTCCCCAGCCTTGTATTGCGTCCGGACTACCTGACAACCCTATTAAGCAGGCATTTTGTCCAGCCAGAATACTCCCCTGGTTTCACACATCTGTTTAGTATACACGGCTGCGGGCGTATCCATCGAGATTCATATTTCACTCACATTGTTTACGCAGGTAAAGTGCGTGGCACGTTCCCAGTGTGCGGCGGAGGGGGCGGGCCTGGGGCATATTAAGGTTGTCGCGAGTTCCGCACGAACAGGAGAGCACTTAATGTGCTCTCCGTCGTGAGCAGGACTGTAGAGCAGCAACCTTAATATGCCCCAGGCCCGCCCCCTCCGCCGCACACTGGGAACGCCACGTTGATGTCTGCTTAACTCTTCTCGCTCAGCTAATTTCTTTGTTGGGGGTCCACTATTTGCTGGAGGGTGAACTTGCATTGCATTGGCTCGCCTTCTGCTTGTGGCTTTGCCTCATCGAAATCGAAGATCATGATGGCGCAGTTGGGGAGTTTTGTTGGGAGCTTGAAGCCCTCTGGGGCTGCAGCCTTGATGAATTGGCGGCTGGCGCTGCCGTGGCTTACTGCTAGGAGGGTTTCTATGCCCTCGGCGCCCATGAGATTGGTGAGGGTGTCTACCATGCGTTCTTGCAGCGCGCGGCTTCCTTCTCCTCCAAAGGGGACCAGGTCCTCGCCCGGATCCCAGACGTCGGTGGGTAGCGCGTCGTGGGGGCCTTCTTCGAAGGAGCCGTAGCAGCGCTCGATAATGCCTTCGCAGGGCTCGACCGCTGCGTCCGGGCCGAGGAGCTCGCATGTAACGAGACTAGCGGTGTCCATGGCTCGGCCTAAGGGTGATGAGACCACTTTGTCGGGGACGACGTCGTGGGCCTTGAGCCATGCGGCTGCCATCCCGGCTTGCTGACGGCCCAAATCGGTGAGCGGTGAATCGCAGCGACCCTGGACGAGCTTTTTAACGTTGAATTCTGTCTGGCCGTGGCGGAGTAGATATAGATGCTTCATATTCTCCCCTTCTGTATAACTTGCTTTACCGGCGCAGCCCTACTCGTGGGTATGGCCTACGTAGTCTTCGTCGATCGTAATCTTGGCAATCGACCTGGGGTATTCCGATTCGACACGTTGTGCCAGCGCGTGCTTTAAGTCTTCGGCACTCATCTGCAGATCCGAGGGACGCACGCAGTCGAAGATCACGTTGGTGTGCGTAGGACCCGGCACACAGCGCAGGTCATGAATCGAGAGGCGACTATCGATCTCCTGAGCCATTGCGTTAATGCGTAAACGCATGCTCGCCACCTTGGGGTCGTCGGTCACGATGGGGTCGTAATGGAGCGTGACAATCATGCCGTCTTCGTTCCTAAACGCCTGCTCGATGTTATCCAGCGTGTCGTGACTTTCTAGCGGGCTGGCCTCGGCTGCCATCTCGGCGTGTGCGCTTGCGAACTTCCTGCCCGGGCCGTAGTCGTGAACCATCAGATCGTGAACGCCCAAAACGCCGGGGTAGCTCATGATCTTGTCTCGAATATGCTTGACCAGCTTAGGATCGGGCGTCTGGCCCAAAAGCGGGCTCACCGTATCCTGGATGAGTTCAAAGCCGCTCCAGCCAATATAGGCACCAACGGCAAGGCCGACCCAAGCGTCAAGGTTGATGCCCGTCACCTGCGAAACAATTGCGCACGCCAGTACGGCGCCCGTGGCAAGAACATCGTTCTTGGAATCCTGCGCGGTCGCACGCAGCGTCTCGGACTCAATGCGATCGCCGAGCTTTTGGTTGAGGGCCGCCATCCACAGCTTAACGACCATCGAAAGCACTAGAACTGCCACCAGGGCAAGCGAGAACTCGACAGGTTCGGGGTGGATGACGCGCTCGACCGAGGACTTCACCAGCTCAACGCCAATCAGCAGCACGAGCGCCGCCACGACCAATCCCGAGAGATACTCATAGCGACCGTGGCCGTAAGGATGCTCGGGGTCGGCCGGCTTGCTCGCCAGCTTAAAGCCCAGCACGCTCACGATATTCGAACTGGCATCGGACAGGTTGTTCATGGCATCCGCCACGATCGAAACCGATCCCGACAGCACACCAATTGCGCCCTTCGCAGCACAAAGCGCCACATTGGCGACAATACACACCATACCCGCTAACGTGCCCACACGCGCACGATCGCCCTGCGCGCGCTTAACTATCCACTCGACCATCTGCATCCGCCCCCACGGTACTACCTATATATATCTATTGCTCAAACGGATTGTAGTGTAGCCACTTTGTCCCCCAGATACAAAAAGGCCGCGCCCACACGGGCCACGGCCTTGGAATGTGACATGCGGGACTGCCCCTTTGTCGATCGATTTATGCGCTTGTTTCGGCCACGCTCTTCGAGGTTTCGGGCGAATCGGCTCCGTCCCCCGTCGCCTGTCCCTTCGTCGGCACCACACCAAAGCAGTAGCTCAGCGCCGCAGACACCGCAAATGCCGTGCCACCGGCAACGCAGCACCACAGTAGGTTCGAAATGCCGCCCGTGGCAAAGCCAATGACCATGAGGACATTCGTCATGCCGATGGTATAGGCCGTAACGTGGCCCACGGCCGCAACAAGGCCTCCGACGGCGCCGCCAATGGCCATGCACGTCAGGCACCTGCCATACTTAAAGCCGCAACCGTACAGCGCCGGCTCGCTTACGCCGCCAAGTACGCCCGAGATCGAGTAGCCCAGCATGAGCGCCTTCTCGTCCTTATCCGCAACGCGGAGCGACGCGCCAAAGGGCATGCCCCAAACGGCGAACGTTGCCATCGTCGCGGCGATCAGAATGCACGAATCCGTTCCCACACTCATAAACTGCGCATAGGCGAGCGATAGGACAACGTTGCTGACGCCCGCGATCTTAAGGAACTCCCAGCCCGCGGCAAGCCCCATGAGCGTGAGCAGCGACACGATGCCACCGGAATTGCCAAGCATAAACATAAGCTGGCCCAACAGCATACCCAGATAGCTGCCCGCCGGCGCCGTAATACACAGCGAAACCGGAACCATGACGAGCATGGTCGCAAACGGAACGAACGAAAACGCCACGGCCTGGGGGATAACGCGCCGAAAGAAACACTCCACTCGCCATAGCACGGGCACCGAGATGAGAACCGGAATAACAGTCGTCGTGTAATCGTTGACCGGCGCGGGAAGCAGGCCGTACACGGAAGTCATCGATGTCCCCGTCGTCGATGCGGCATCGACGAGCTTAAGCAGATCGGGCGCAATCAATACGCCGCCCAGCATCATGCCCAGCTGCTCCGAGCAACCGAGCTGGCGGGCGGCCGCCCACCCAAGATAAATGGGCAAAAAGTAGTAGCCGGCGTTATAGAGCCAACTGTAGAACAGGCGATAGATTTCGGAATCGGCAGACCACAGGCCCAGCATGCCTTCGCCCATAATGACGGCGACGGTGCGGAACAACGCCGCGCAGACAATAAACGGCAGCGCCGACATCATGCTTTTGGACAGATAGTCCACCACGGCCATGGCGTTTGATGAGACCGTCGTTGTAAACGAGGTGTTAGAAACTTGTGACACAGGAACCCTTTCCCAATGCGACATGCGGGCTGTCCCTTTGTCACATCGTGCGGTACTGACCGATTGCGCGGTACTTTTCGTAGCGGAGGTTTGTAAGGGTCGCGTCGTCGAGCCGCCCAAGTGTATCGAAGGCATCAAATGCCGAGGACATGACGGCACCGGCGATCTCCTCATGCGACAGGCCCCTATCGTCAACAATGCCGTCGATGATGCCGAGCCCCAACAGATCGGGGGCCGTGAGCTTAAGCGCCTCGGCGGCCTCATTCGCGCGCTCGGTATCCTTCCACAGGATCGACGCACAGGCCTCGGGGCTCACGACCGAATAGGCCGAGCTCGAGAGCATCAGGATGCGGTCGGCCACGGACAGCGCCAGCGCGCCACCAGAGCCGCCCTCGCCTGTCACCACCGAGACAATCGGCGTCTTAAGGCCGCTCATCTCCATGAGATTCTGGGCAATCGCCTCGCCCTGGCCACGCTCCTCGGCACCGATGCCGCAAAACGCGCCCGAAGTATCGACCAGGCACAGAACCGGTCGTCCAAACTTTTCGGCCTGACGCATCAGGCGTCGCGCCTTGCGATAGCCCTCGGGATGTGCCATGCCAAAGTTGCGGCGCATACGCTCTTTGGTCGTGGTACCGCGCTCGATGGCGATGACCGTTACGGGCCGTCCGTCTTTCCAGCCAATGCCAGCCACCACAGCGGCGTCGTCGCCAAAGTAACGGTCGCCGTGCAGCTCCACAAATCCATCCAGGCCCAGCAAGATCATCTCGCCTGCCGTGGCGCGATCTGCCGAGCGGGTCTGCTTGACAATCTCGAGCGCGGTTTTTGGTGCCGTCGAGCGCTTGAACAAGTGTCCCAGCTTTTTGCCGCGGCGACCCGTATGCACAATCTCGTGCGGTGCCCCCAGGCCGGGCGCGTGCCCTTCGTGCAGCGCCAGCAGCTCGCCTACCGTGAGCGCAATCTCGCCGCGCGGAACAACGGCATCGCAAAAGCCGTGCTCCAGCAAAAACTCGGAGCGCTGGAATCCCTTGGGCAGGCGCTTGTGCATGTTCTGCTCGATCACGCGCGGGCCGGCAAATGCCGTCAGGGCATCGGGCTCGGCCAGGATAATGTCGCCCTCCATGGCAAAGCTCGCGGTTACGCCTCCGGTCGTGGGGTCGGTGAGCACCGTGATGTACAGGCCGCCCGCCTCGCTGTGGCGCCTAACCGCCGCAGAAATCTTGGCCATCTGCATAAGCGAGGTCACGCCCTCTTGCATGCGCGCACCGCCCGAAACGGTAAAGCCGACAACTGGCAATCCCAGCTCGGTCGCACGCTCAAATGTGCGACAAATCTTCTCGCCAACCACGGAGCCCATCGAGCCCATCATAAAGTTGGCGTCCATAAAGAAGAGCGCCGTATCGCAACCGCAGATTTCGCCCCTGCCGCACACAACGGCATCGCGCTCGCCCGAACGCTCGCTCACGCTCTTGAGCTTGTCGGCATAGCCGGGAAACGAGAGGAAGTCCTCCGGCGCCAGTTTGGCATCCCATTCCTCAAACGTGCCCTCGTCGACCGTCATGCGCATGCGCGTGCGACCGCTCACGCGAAAGTGTTTGCCGCAACGAGGGCAGACCTCGAGATTGTCGTGCAGGCGTGCCTCATCGATCACGCGGCGGCACTCCGGGCACTTGATAAACACGTGGCGCGCGGGAAACTCGGCGCACGACTCGGTTATCGGACCCTCGAGGACGTTAACCGTCTTCGCTTTTCTATTCATCAGCATAGAGATGCCCCATCAGATCGGTGTGATACATGCCCGACAAGAACTCGTCGTTTGCCAGCACGTCGAGCTGAAGCTCGCTGTTTTCGCTCACGCCCTCAATCACGAGCTCGCCCAGGGCCGAGCGCATCTTGCGAATGGCGCCGTCACGCGTGGGCGCACACACGATGAGCTTGCCGAGCATGGAGTCATAGTACGGCGGAACGGCGGCCCCGGTAAACATGGCGGAATCCCAGCGCACGCGCGGACCACCCGGCACACGCAACGCGGTGACCGTTCCGCATGATGGCAGAAAGTCCGGCGTTTCGGCATTGATGCGGCACTCCATGGCGTGGTTGCGGACCGGCATGTCCTCCTGCTCAAAGGGCAGAGGCTGGCCGGCTGCCACGCGCAGTTGCCACTTGACCAGGTCGGTATCGGTCACAAACTCCGTAACCGGATGCTCCACCTGCAGGCGCGTGTTCATTTCCATAAAGTAGAAATTGCCGTCGTCCGAATACAGGAACTCGATGGTACCGGCTCCTTCGTAGCCGACGGCACGAGCCAGGTCACGCGCTGCCTTGTGCATGCGAGCACGAATGTCGTCGTGTCCGTCGAGGCACGGCGCGGGGCTCTCCTCGATCAGCTTTTGGTTGCGGCGCTGCACCGAGCACTCACGCTCGCCAAGCGAAAACACATGGCCCTGCTTATCGGCCATAATCTGCACCTCGACGTGGTGCGCCGGCGCGACAAACTTCTCCATGTAGCACTCGCCGTCGCCAAAAACGGCCTCACCCTCGGCACGTGCCTCAATAAAGGCCTTTGCCGCATCTTCCACGCGCTCGACCTTGCGAATGCCGCGACCGCCACCACCGGCACGCGCCTTAATAAGCACGGGGCAGCCAATGCGTTCGGCCTCGGCCGTTGCCTCCTCGGGGCTTTTGAGCAAATCGCAGCCCGGCACGATGGGCACGCCCGCCGCGGCAGCCGTTCGACGTGCGGCGTCCTTGTCGCCCATGTTGTCGATCACCTCGGCCGAAGGACCGACAAACGCCAGGCCATACTTGTCGCAGTCTCGCACGAAGCTCGCCTTCTCGGAGAAAAAGCCATAGCCGGGATGAATTGCCTTAGCTCCCGACTTTACAGCACAGGTGAGCACGGCATCGTCGTTGAGGTAGCTCTCGGCAAGACGCGGGCCGCCGATGCAATACGCCTCGTCGGCAAGCTGCACGTGCAACGCGTCCGCATCGGCCGTGGAATAAACGGCGACGGTCTTGATGCCCATATCGCGGCACGCGCGGACAACACGGACCGCGACTTCGCCGCGGTTGGCGATGAGCACTTTGTCGAACATGAAGCCTTCCTTAACTTTCGTGCATGAGTGCAAAAGACATATCGGCGCGACAGCAAACCTCACCGTTAACGCTCGCAGTACCTGTCGCAAAGCGGAACGGCCCGCGCGCACGCGTGATGGAGCACACCAGATCCACCGTGTCGCCCGGGCGCACCGGACGCTTAAAGCGCACCTTGTCCAAACTCGTGTAGAACGGCGTCGCGCCGCGCGCCTCCTCATCGCCCATCAGCAGCACGCAGCAGTTCTGGGCGAGCATCTCGCACTGAATCACGCCGGGGACAACCGGGTTTCCTGGAAAATGCCCCTGCAAAAAGTACTCGTCGCCCGTAATCGTGATCTTGCCGTGAGCCTCGTCGCCCACCAGTTCGGCTTCGTCGAGCAAAAGCATCGGCTCGCGATGCGGCAACAGCTTCTTGAGCTCTTCTTTGTTCATGGATATCACCTATCCGATTCTCATGAGGCAGCTGCCAAACTCCACGAGGTCGCCGTCGGCCACGCAGATCTCGAGCACCTCGCCGTCTGTCTCGGCCGTCACCTCGTTGAGGACTTTCATGGCCTCGATGATGCAGAGGGTCTCGCCGGCCTTGACCTTGGAGCCCACGTGCACAAACGGCTCGTCGCCCGGCGCCGGGGCAGCATAGAAAACGCCGACCATGGGAGCGGTCACCTCGGTGCCCTTGGGCTCCGGTGCGGCGGCAGGTGTCTGCGCGGCGGGTTCCGGTGCGGTGGCAGGCATGGCGACAGGAGCCACCGCCGGAGCAGTCACGGCACCCGGCATAGGCATGGGCACGGCAACCGGCTGCGCGGCGCTCGCGCGCTCGAGCTCGACCGCGGTGCCATCGGGCTCCTCAACGCGCACGCGCGTGAGGCCGCGGTCCTCCATAACATCGGCTATCTCGGCAAGTCTTTTGGAATCCATGCTCTAGCTCCTCGTATATCTACGCAGCGCGATGGCGGCGTTGTGCCCGCCAAAGCCCAGGTTGGTCGAAAGCGCCCAGGTAAGGTCGGCGCGAACCGCGCGATTGGGCGTGTAGTCAAGATCGCAGGCGGGATCGGGCGTGTGGTAGTTAATGGTCGGCGGCACCACGCCCTGCTCGAGCGCCATGGCGCAGGCCATAACCTCGATGGCACCCGTGGCGCCGATCATGTGGCCGGTCATCGACTTGGTCGACGAGACGTGCGCGGCGCGTGCCGCGTCCTCGCCGAGCGCACGCTTAATGCCCGCCGTCTCGGACGTATCGTTGAGCTTGGTCGAGGTGCCGTGGGCATTGATGTAGAGGCCCTCGGAAGGCTTAACGTCGCCCTCGGCCACCGCCAGCGATATCGCACGGGCGATACCCGCCGCGTCCGGGTCGGGACTCGTGATGTGGTAGGCGTCATCGGTGTTGCCGTAGCCCACGACCTCGGCATAAATGTGTGCACCGCGGGCCTGTGCGTGCTCCATGCCCTCGAGCACGAGCACGCAGGCGCCTTCGCCCATCACAAAGCCGTCGCGGTCTGCATCGAACGGACGGCATGCCGTCGACGGGTCAGGATTAGTGGTGAGAGCGCGGCAGGACGTAAAGCCCGCAACGGCATCGGGGATGATTGCGGCCTCGGCGCCGCCAGCCAGGATTGCATCGGCATAGCCGTGCTTGATGGCGCGGAACGCCTCGCCCACCGCATGGGCCGAGGTCGCGCACGCGGTCACCACGGGCAGGGTCGGGCCCTTTGCCTTGTGACGGATCGCGATATTGCCCGATGCCATGTTGGGGATCATCATCGCAATCATATAGGGCGATGCGCGACGAGGCCCGCGATCGGCGATCGTGTGAACGTTGTCGACAAGCGTCTGCATGCCGCCCACGCCTGAACCCACGTAGACGCCCAGGCGCTCGCAATCGATGGCGCCCTCGACATCAAAGCCCGCATCGTGCATGGCCTCGTCCGACGCTGCCAGGGCAAACTGGACGCAGGGGTCCAGGTGCTTGGCGTCACGCTTGCCAAAGTACTCGTTGCCGTCAAAGCCCTTGACCTCGGCCGCCACCTTAACCGCAAACGCATCGGTATCGAAGTGCGTGATCGGGCCGATGCCGCACGTGCCGGCGCACATTGCCGCCCAGGTGGCAAGCGCGGTGTTGCCGAGCGGCGATACGGCACCGATGCCGGTGATTGCAACTCTCTGTTCCATCATGGTCTCCTCATCCAAGCCGTTCTTCGGCTCTGGTTTCTACATCGCCATTCCGCCGTCGACGCGCACGACCTCGCCCGTAATGTAGGCAGCCGCATCGCTCGCTAAAAAGCGCACCACACCGGCCACCTCCTCGGGCTGCGCCATACGCTTAAGGGGAATCTGTTCCTCGGTTGCCGCACGCACCTTCTCAGAGAGCTTTGCCGTCATATCGGTCTCGACAAACCCGGGGGCGACCGCGTTCACTCGTACGCCGCGGGGCGCAAGCTCGCGCGCCACCGCCTTGGTCAGACCGATCACGCCCGCCTTGGAGGCAGCGTAGTTGGCCTGCCCGGCATTGCCCATCAGCCCCACAACCGAGCTCATGTTGACGACGCAACCGCCGCGCTGGCGCATAAAGGTCTTGGTGAGCGCGCGTGTCGTATTGAACGTGCCCTTGAGATTGACATCGAGCACGCGGTCGAAGGCATCGTCGCCCATACGCATGAGCAAGCCGTCGCGCGTGATGCCGGCGTTGTTGACGAGCGCCCAAACGGAGCCAAAGTCGTTGAGGACCGTTTCCACGCACGCGTTGACGGCAGCGGGATCGGCCACGTCGCATTGATATGCGCGTGCCGTAGCGCCAGCCGCCTCGCAGGCTTCGCACGTCTCGCGCGCTGCATCGACACTACCGGCATAGACGACGGCGATATCAAAGCCGTCCTCCGCCAGACCGACAGCGCAAGCGCGGCCGATACCCCGCGAGCCGCCCGTGACCAGTGCCACGCGACGTGAGTCGTTGCGCTCGAGCGCGCCGTTGTTCAAGTTGCCCATGTCATTCCTTTCGGGTTACAGCCCTGTGGACTATGCGAGCTCGTCGGCAATAGCTGCGACCTGCTCGGCCGTTTCGCACGAATACACGCGAGCATCGCTCAGCGCACGCTTGACCAGGCCCGACAGCGTTTTGCCAGGGCCGACCTCAATAAACGTGTCGATGCCTTGATCCTGCAGAGTATGCAGCGTGTCGACCCAGCGCACGGCATGACTCACCTGGTTGGCCAAGACATCCGATGCTGCTCGCGGGTCCGCCGGATAGGGCGCCGCCGTCATATTTGCCATGACCGGAATGAGCAGCGGAGACGGCGCGTGGCCGGCTTGGATATACGTCGCCAGTCCCTCAGTCGCCTCGGCCATATAGGGGCTATGGAATGCACCCGACACCGCGACCTTCATGGCCCGGCCACCAGCCTCTTTTACCAAGGCGTCGAGCTCCTGCAGCGCCTCGGGCGCTCCGGCAACAACCGTCTGCTGCGGGCTGTTGTAGTTGACCGGCCAGCAATCCTCGCCGGCCTGCGCAGCCAGGTTCTCGACTTGCGCCGCATCAAGCTTGATGACGGCGCGCATACCGCCCGGATGGTGCTCGGCAGCCGCGGCCATCAGCGCCGCGCGCTCGCACACGAGTTCAAAGCCCGCTCGCGTATCGAACGCTCCTGCAAAGGTGAGCGCGGCGACCTCGCCCAGCGAGAATCCCGCACAGGCGGCAGGCACCACGCCGCGCTCGCGCAGGGCGGTAGCCGCTGCCAAGTCGTGCACGAACACGCAAGGCTGCGTGTTCTCGGTCTGTGAGAGCTCCTCCTTGGAGGCGCTCCGGCACTGCTCGCTGGTCCCCGGGCGCACCTCGTCGGCAATGGCGAACACCTCGGCAGCCGCCGGCGATGCTTCGATGAGGTCGACGCCCATCGCGGGATGCTGGGCACCCTGACCGGCAAACAGAAACGCTACGCTACCCATGCGGACGCACCCTTCAGGACATGCTCGGCGCCATCGACCAGATCGTCGACGATTTCGCGTGCGCTCTGGCGTTCGTTGACCATGCCGGCAATCTGTCCGCACAAATACGAACCCTCTTCGTAATTACCGTCCTTTGCGGCTTTACGAAGCGCGCCCGTGCCCATGGCCCCGAGTTCCTCGGGGCTTGCGCCCGCCGCCTCGTTCTTGGCATACGCGTTGGTAAAGGGGCTCTTGAGAGCGCGAACCGGATGTCCCGTCGAGCGACCGGTCGCGCGCGTCGACGTGTCGCCCGCCTTGAGCACCAGCTCTTTATACTGCTCAGAAACAGTGCACTCGTTTGCGACCAGAAAGCGTGTTCCCACCTGGACGCCAGCGGCGCCGAGCATAAAGGCGGCCGCCACGCCGCGGCCATCGGCGATGCCGCCAGCCGCAACCACGGGAATATCGACCGCATCGACAACCTGCGGGACAAGTGCCATCGTCGAGGTCTCTCCAATATGGCCGCCTGATTCGGTGCCCTCGGCAACCACGGCAGTTGCTCCGCGACGCGCCACGAGACGCGCCAGCGCCACCGAAGCCACGACGGGAATAACCTTGATGCCCGCCTCGTTCCAGGCCTTCATGTACTTGGTGGGATTGCCGGCACCGGTCACCACAACGGGTACCTGCTCATCAATCACCACTTGTGCGACCTCGTCGACAAACGGGCTCATGAGCATAACGTTGACGCTAAAGGGCTTATCCGTCTTGGCGCGCAGCTCGTGAATCTGATCGCGCAGCCAGTTTGCGTCGGCATTCATGGCCGCGATAATGCCTAAGCCGCCTGCCTCGGACACAGCAGATGCCAACGAGGCGTCGGCAATCCAGGCCATGCCACCCTGGAACACGGGCTTTTCGATGCCGAGCAAATCGCAGAGAGGAGACTTGAGCATCACTACTTCTCCAATGCCGCCTCGACCGTTTCGACGAACTCGCCGACCGTCTTGGGGTTCTCCTCGGTATCGAGCTGGATGCCAAACTCGTCCTCGACGGCGACGAGGATCTCGACGGTGCCCAGGCTGTCGAGACCAATCTCCTCGAGCGTGGACTCGGGCTTCATCTCGACATCGTCAAGGCCGGCGGTCTCGCGGATAACGTCGCAAACGCGCTCGAAGGTCTTCTGATCTGCCATGGTAGTTCTCCTTTGTTTGTGCCCCCCAGGGGCGTTTTCATTTCCTATGTGCAACTACTTCCAGCGAAGTAGATAGCCACCTACATCCAAGCCGGCGCCAAATCCGACCAGGGCGATGGTGTCGTCCGCGTGCAGCGCGCCGGTATTTGCCAGTCGATCGAGAGCAAGCGGAATGCAAGCGCTCGAGATGTTGCCGGTTTCACGCAACGTTCGGACCACACGGTCGTCCGGCACACCCAGGCGCTTGACCGCCTGGCTCAAGATTCGTTCGTTAGCCTGATGGAATACAAAGTGGTCGATGTCCTCGACCGCGATGCCCGCGTCGCAGGCGAGCTTGTTGACCGTGTCGCAGATGGCATTGACGCCAAACTTGAAGACGCGACGGCCGTTCATGGAAAGCACGCTTTCGCGGTCCTGCGCCGTCTTATACGGCGAGGAGCCCGCCAATCCGGGGACACGCAGTGTTTCGACGTCAGGCGACGTCGAAAGTTCAACAGCAAGGGGATTCTCTCCCTCAGCCTCTATGACCGCAGCACCCGCGCCATCGCCAAAGAGCACGCACGTGGCACGGTCGGTCCAATCGAGCGCGCGCGTCATCTGCTCGGCGGCAACGACCAGCACGTGCCTGGCGCGACCGCGGGCGATATAGCCCTCGGCGACATCGAGCGCAAAAACGAAGCCGGCACAAGCCGCCGAAACGTCGAAGGCAGGACATGTGGCACCCAGGCGCTCAGCAACGGCACACGCCTCAGCGGGAACAAGGTGGTCACCCGTCGTCGTCGAGCAGACGATAAGATCCAGCTGGCTCGCATCGAGTCCGGACGCTTGGAGCGCTTGCTCGCTCGCTGCCACGGCAAGGTCGTCGAGTGACTCGGCGGTGCACACATGGCGGCTCTTGATCCCCGTACGGGTAAAAATCCACTCATCCGAGGTGTCCAGGAACTCGGACAGCTCGTCATTGGAAACGCTGCGCGCAGGAAGCGCCGAGCCTGTTCCCAGTATCGTGAAACCCATCACTAACCTCCTTTGAGTTGTTGACGTGTTTACATCGACCAAGAGAGGATAGCGCATTTCAGTCGTTGTTGACGTGTTAACATTAAATTGTCCAAATGCGACAAAGGCTTCACATTGTGTCTACTTCTCGACACCATTGCGTTATTCACTTATTCATTAAGGAGGTAGCAGCCGTTATGGATGCCAAATTAACGATAGTCGACGTAACCGGATCGACCAACGATGACCTGCTCGAAGCAGGAAAACAGGGTGCGCCGCACGGCACAGGACTTGCCGCACGGGCTCAGACAGCAGGACGCGGCCGACGCGGCCACAAGTGGGATTCAACCGCTGGTAACTTGTTGCTCTCGATTGTCCTACGTCCACGTGTTGATCCCGCCAAGTACTCTGGTCTTGCCGCCGTCAGCGGCCTAGCGGTGCTCGAGGCACTCGAGGCGCAAGGTCTTGCTAACGAGATCGGCCTCAAATGGCCCAACGACCTCGTCGCGCGAGGGCGCAAACTCGGCGGCATTCTGGTCGAAGCCGCACGCGATAACGAAGGCAAACCTTTCGCCGTCTGCGGCATTGGCGTCAATGTGAACTATGTGCCCTCGGAGGTTCCCGATGGCGGCCTGCCGGCAATCGGTCTCTCGGATCTCAACGAGAATGTTCCCGCCGTCGATGTGCTGCTCAAGGAGGTCTATTACACCGTCGTAAACGCCGTGGACACGTGGGCAGATCTGCTCAACGCCATGGAAGAAAACGCCGGACCGCTCGCGCCCGTCCACAGCGAATATATCGCTCATCTCAATTGGATTGGAGAGCGCGTTACCGCCCGTTCCCCTGTCGGGGACGAGCTGGCGCGTGGCATCTTTCAAACGGTCGATACCTTTGGTCGCGCGTGCATCGAGACGGAAGACGGCTTGCGATCCTTCCATTTTGAGGAGGCATCGCTGCGCCCCTTGAGCGAATAGGGCGGTGCAGCCACCTACTCGGCAGCAATGCCCGGCAGTCCAAACCATTATTCAAAACAAAAGAGCCCCGCTACCAACATGGCAGCGGGGCTCTGTAAGCTATGAGCGATATCGCTTAGAGCTTGATGTCGATGTCGACGCCAGCGGGGAGGTCGAGACGCATGAGCGAATCAACGGTGCCCGAGGTGGGGTCGAGGATGTCGATGAGGCGCTTGTGGGTGCGCATCTCGAACTGCTCACGGGAGTCCTTGTTCACGTGCGGCGAGCGGATAACCGTGTACAGGTTGCGCTCGGTGGGCAGGGGGACAGGACCGGAAACGCGAGCGCCGGTCTTCTGAGCGGTCTCGACGATGAGCTTCGCGGACTGATCGACGACCTCGTGATCATAGCCCTTGAGGCGAATGCGGATCTTCTGGGTAGCCAACTTAAACCTCCAAAGAGTGCGAGAAGTGTTCTCGCAGGATTACGTAACAGGGAGCTCGAACTTAGGCGTTCTTGCTCATGACCTCGTCCACGATGGACTTGGGCGCGGGCTCATAAGAGTCGAACTGCATCGTGTAGGATGCACGGCCCTGGGTCTGGGAGCGAAGGTCGGTAGCGTAACCGAACATCTCGCCCAGCGGCACCTTGGCACGGATGAGCTTGCTGTTCTTGCGATCCTCCATGCCCTCGATCTTGCCGCGGCGACCGGAGAGGTTGCCCATAACGTCGCCCATGTACTGCTCGGGGGTCTCGACCTCGACAGCCATGATCGGCTCGAGCAGCTGCGGATCGGACTTCCTGAGGGCGTCCTTGATAGCCATGGAACCGGCGATCTTGAAGGCGGCCTCGGAGGAGTCGACCTCGTGGTAAGAACCGTCGAACAGGGTGACCTTAACGTCGAGGACCGGGAAGCCGGCGATAACACCGGTGTTCAGGGCCTCCTGGATGCCCTTGTCGATGGACGGGATGTACTCCTTGGGCACGACGCCGCCGACGATAGCGTTGACGAACTCGTAGCCGAAGCCCTCCTCCATCTTCTCGAGCTTGATGACGGCGTGGCCGTACTGACCGCGACCGCCGGACTGACGGACGAACTTGCCCTCAGCCTTCTCGACGTCGTGACCAGCGGTCTCGCGGTAAGCAACCTGGGGCTTACCAACGTTAGCGTCAACCTTGAACTCGCGGAGCAGACGGTCGACGATGATCTCGAGGTGCAGCTCGCCCATGCCGGCGATGATGGTCTGGCCGGTCTCGTGGTTGGTGGACACCTGGAAGGTCGGGTCCTCCTCGGCGAGCTTGGTCAGAGCCAGGGACATCTTGTCCTGCTCGGCCTTGGTCTTGGGCTCGATGGCAACGTCGATAACGGGCTTAGCGAACTCGATCTTCTCGAGGACGATCTCCTTGCCCTCTTCGCACAGGGTGTCACCGGTGGTGGAGTTCTTGAAGCCAACGCAAGCGACGATGTCGCCGGCGGCAGCGTCGTCACGGTCGATACGCTCGGCAGCGTTCATCTCGAGGATGCGGCCGAGGCGCTCGCGCTGACCATTGGAAGCGTTGACCACGTAGGAACCGGACTCGGCGCGGCCGGAGTAAACGCGGACATAGGTGAGCTTACCGACGAACGGGTCGGTCATGATCTTGAAGACCAGGCCGGAGAAGGGCTCGTCGAAGGAAGGATGACGCTGGATCTCCTCGCCGGTGTCCGGATCGGTACCGGTGACGGCCTCAACGTCGAGCGGGCTGGGCAGGTAGTCGACGACAGCGTCGAGCAGCTCCTGAACGCCCTTGTTCTTGTAGGCGGAGCCCACGAAGACGAGGTTGAGCTCGTTGGCCAGAACGCCCTTGCGCAGAGCAGCCTTAAGTTCCTCGACGGTGAAGTCCTCCTCCATGAGAATCTTCTCCATGAGCTCGTCGTCAAAGCTGGCAGCAGCGTCGAGGAGCTCCTCGCGCTTGGTGGCAGCGATGTCGGCGAACTCAGCCGGGATCTCGTCCATCGGCTCGGGGTAGGTCATACCCTTCTCGTCGGCCTTGAAGTCCCATGCAGTCATGGTGACCAGGTCGATGACGCCCCAGAAGTTGTCCTCGGCGCCCATCGGGACCTGAGCGGCCACGGCGTTAGCGTCGAGACGATCCTTCATGGTCTCGATAGCGTTGAAGAAGTCAGCGCCCACGCGGTCATACTTGTTGATGAAGGCGATGCGGGGGACGTTGAAGGTAGAAGCCTGACGCCAAACGGTCTCAGACTGGGGCTGAACGCCGGCAACGGCGTCGAAGACGGCGACAGCGCCATCGAGGACGCGCAGGCAGCGCTCGACCTCGGCGGTGAAGTCAACGTGGCCCGGGGTGTCGATGATCTGGATGCGGTAGTCCTTACCGTCCTTGTTCCAGAAGCACGTGGTAGCAGCGGAGGTAATGGTTACGCCGCGCTCCTGCTCCTGAACCATCCAGTCCATGGTGGCAGCGCCCTCATGGACCTCACCGATCTTGTGGGTCTTACCGGTGTAGTAAAGAATACGCTCGGTCGTGGTGGTCTTACCAGCATCGATGTGGGCCATGATGCCGATGTTACGGGTATCGGAAAGCTTGTACTTAGGCTTAGCCATGTTAGTTCCTTACCTTAACTTACCAACGATAGTGAGAGAACGCGCGGTTGGCCTCGGCCATCTTGAAGACGTCCTCACGCTTCTTGACGGAAGCGCCCAGGCCGTTGGAAGCGTCGAGGATCTCGTTGGCGAGACGCTCGGCCATGGTCTTCTCCTTGCGAGCGCGGGAGAAGTTGACGATCCAGCGGATACCCAGAGCGGTGGAACGACGGGAGTTGACCTCCATCGGGACCTGATAGGTAGCGCCACCGACACGCTTGGGCTTAACCTCGAGCGTGGGCTTGACGTTGTCCATAGCCTTCTTGAAGGTAGCGAGAGCGTCGCCACCCTCGGACTTCTCGGCAACGATCTCGAAAGCGGTGTAAACGATGCGCTCAGCGGTGGCCTTCTTGCCGTCAAGAAGGACCTTGTTGATGAGCTGAGTCACCAGGCGGTTGTTGTAAACGGCGTCAGGCTGAACCTCACGACGATTAGCTGCTGCACGACGCGGCATGTGAAATCTCCTTAAGTGTCTACCGTGCGGCGCTTAGGCGGCACACGGCGAAAGTATCAAAACGTTATCTGGCTTATTTGGCCTTGGGGCGCTTAGCACCGTACTTGGAACGGGCCTGCATACGGTTCTGGACCGGAGCAGCGTCGTAGGCGCCACGGATGACGTGATAACGGACACCAGGGAGGTCACGGACACGACCGCCGCGGACGAGCACGATGGAGTGCTCCTGCAGGTTGTGGCCCTCACCCGGGATGTAAGCAGTAACTTCGATGCCGTTGACAAGGCGAACACGGGCAACCTTACGAAGAGCCGAGTTCGGCTTCTTGGGGCTCGTGGTGAAGACGCGGGTGCACACGCCGCGCTTCTGGGAGTTGTGCTGCAGAGCAGCGTTCTTGGACTTCTTGGGCACGGAACGACGGCCCTGGCGAACCAGCTGGTTAATAGTAGGCAAAGCGTACTCCTTCTCGAATGATTCCAGCTTTCTGTAAAGTGCAACGGCTTGAATCGAGGGGTCAGCATCCCCCTACGAAACACGCAGTTCGATAGGATACGTGCCGTTAGCTGTGCCGTCAACAGACCACGCCGCCGGGCGTATCCCAAAATGAGCACATTTCCGCAAAGCCTACACAAAAGGAATCCCCTCCTGTGCGCGGGGGCGGATTCCCGGGCCGGGCGGCACAGGGGTTAAGTTTGCTGCTCTACAGTCCTGGCTCGCACGGAGGCCACATTAAGTGCTCTCCGGCTCGTGCGGAACTCGCGACAAACTTAAGCCGCCGGCCGCCCGGGCCGGGAATCCGACGTGCTCGGCGGGGCAACGCTACCCGCCAAAAAGGGACAGGTTTATTTTGTTCGGTTTTATCTGGGGAAACGTCGCGCTCCAGCGGTAATCTGCTCTCATCTGACGCATGGAAATCGGCGGCGTTTCCATTTAACGCAAAAGAGGCCGCTTCCCCTAGTAGGAAGCGGCCCCAAATCTTACGAATAGACGATGGTAAAGGGTACTTCTGTTTCGGTCTCTCCTGTTGACGTGCACCTCGTGCCCTCAAGCGTTACTGAGACCACTTGGTCGACATCAATCAACTTCGTTGGCACCCAGATGTTCTCTCCGCTATTGCGCGCATAAGAAAAATATAAGTTGAACACCCCTGCGTCGTCATCTTCGATAATCTGCTCCGATCCATCCTTGTAGGTAACGGTCAACTTTTTCGTGACTGCGTCAATGCCCAAATCATCGATGTGTGTCTGGATAGAAAACGGGCTGATCTCGAGAGGCGAGTCATCGGAGCGGAGTTCCTTTGTATCGACGTACGCTCCAACGCTAAACTCGGGCGTCGATGCCTCGAACGGCTTCGCATCCTCGCCTTCGCCCTCGGTCCACGAGATATTCCAGGTGACCGCATGTTGAAAACCTCGCTCGCGATCCATAGAAGCAAAGTACATCGTGCCATTAATGACAGTATCGCTTGATGTGTCCTTATCAATGGTGCAGCGTGTGTCAGCCCATTCCTCGCCGAAGTTCATGCCGGGCGTGCCGATGCCCTGTTCTTCTTCACCATAGAGAACAAGTTCGCCAGTCTCTGCTGCCGGCTTGTAGTAGTTAACACCATTTGGATTGGATAGCGTAAACGTCACAGCACCGCAGCCGTTTTGGTCGATTGCCATCTCATGAATGTCGAGTGTATAGCCGTTGCCCTCGACGGACAGATTGACCTTCTGTACTGAACCCTCCAGGCTCTGGGGCGCGATGCCGTCACCAAACTCTCTGGTGTAGGTATATTTAGTCCCCGATGAACCACCGTTGGTCCAGGTAATGAAATCCCCGTTGCCGTGGTTTCCCCAAGCTGAGGCAAAATAGCTGGAATTAATAACTGCGTAGGCGACCCCTCCGGTCGCCAACACTCCGACAAGACATCCGATTACGGCAACATAGAGAGACTTCGCGTGGCCCTTTCGATGAAGCGGCTCACCCGCAGCGGTATTAAGGACGCGATCTGCAAGATTGCTATCGGCTTGGATGGACTCGAAGGCCTGCTTGATTTGATTGGATTTCACGGTCGCCCTCCTCTAGGATGAATTTGAGCTTCGATCGACCACGAGCTAAACGCGTTCGAACGGTCGCGGCTGGTACATGCAACAACTCGGCAATCTCTGAGGTCGAAAAGCCCAGATAGTAATAGAGCACGATGGGAACACGGAATCGCTCCGGAAGTCGCATAACGTCTGACAGGACCGCCTTGGTCTCATCCTGCGCCGCCGAGAGCGAATTGGCCAGGTTCTCAATATCCTCCACACGCCTCCATGGCTTTCGAAAGAGCGATTTGCATTCATTGATCGTGACCCGGATAAGCCATCGACGAAGATGTTCCCAACTTTCAAAGTGTCCATCGCTTTTAAGCAACTTAAGAAAGACGTCTTGGGCAACATCGTCGGCATCGGCACGATCGCGCAGGTACGTCAATGCGATCCGAAACACGACATCCCTGTGATCTTCAACCGCCTGTCTAAATGCTTGTTCTTCCATAATCACCTCCCGGTGACGTTAATGATTCTTGCTGAGGCCCTCACCATAGATACGCTTTGACCGAACGGAATGTTTCAAATTCAAGCAGGAAAAACCTACCAAAATAAACCTATCCCCTTTTGGCAGGTTTTCTTCAACAAAAAAGACCCGCTTCCCTGTTGGGAAACGGGTCTTTGGAAGGACGGTTAACGTACTAGGAAATTACTCCTCGTCGTTGTCCTTGGCCTCTTCGGCGTCGTCAGTGTCCACGAGCTGGTTGAGCAGCTCGTCGAGAGAAGCCATGTCCTCGTTGATCGCGCCGTTGGCGGGAGCCTTCTTGTCGTCGATCGGGGCGCCCAGGAGCTCCTCGTCGGCATCAGCGTGATGCGTCGGAGCGGAGGTACCCAGCAGGATATCGTCCGGACCGTCGGGGCTAAAGACCATCTGCAGCAGCTGCGAAAGGTCTTCCTCGTCGGCAACGTCGTCGTTGTTCTCGAGGATGTAGAGCAGGTCGTGGGCCTCAAGGCCGTCACGGAGCTCCTCGATCGCCTTGGCACCGATACCATCGATGCGCAGCAGATCCTCCTCGGACTTGCCGACCAGGTCGCCGACCGTCTCGATGCCGACCTCGCTGAACTTGTTGGTCCAGCGCTGCGACACGCCCAGGTCGTCGAACAGGTACAGGCGAGCCTTCTCGGCGGAGATGGTGTGGCCGTTGCGGGTGAACGAACCGTCAGCACCACCGAACTCGTCGTAGCCGGCCCAGTCGAGCTGCTGCGGGAGCTGCTCGTCCAGGTCCTTGAGCTCCACAGGAGCCCACTCGGGCAGCGACTTGGCGTTGGGCGAAGCCGGGCCGTCGATGTCCACGTAGCCGTCGGCCGTGCGATACGTCAGCTTGGCGTTGGCGTACGGCTTGAGGCCGGTACCGGCCGGGATCTTCTTACCGACGATGACGTTGGACTTAAGGTCGAGCAGGTGGTCGACCTTGCCCTCGATGGCAGCCTCGGTAAGGACGCCGGCGGTACGGATGAACGAAGCGCTCGACAGCCAGGAGTCGATGTTGGACGCGACCTTGAGCGTACCCAGGATGACGGGCTCGGCCACGGGAGCCTGACCGCCCAGACGGGCAACGCGCTCGACCTCGTCGGCGAACTCGTAGCGGTCGACGTACTGACCAAGCAGGTACTTGGAGTCACCTGGGTTGGTGATCTGAACGCGACGCAGCATCTGACGTGCGAGCACCTCGATGTGCTTGTCGTTCAGGTCGACGCCCTGGCTGGTGTAGACGTCCTTGACGCTCTCGACGAAGGTGTGCATCGTCGACTCGATGTCGGTCAGCTTGCGCAGGTTGCGGAAGTTGACGAAGCCCTTGGTGATCTGGTCGCCGGCGCGAACCTCGCAGCCGTCCTCGATCTCGGGCATAAAGCGCACCGAAGCGGGGACGCGACGCTCGTCGAGGACACGGGTGTGATCCTCGGAGTCGGTGAGCGTCAGCACGTACTCGGACTTCTCGGGCTTAATCGAGAGGTGACCGGAGTACGGAGCCAGCTCGGCCTCGCGACCCAGGATCTTCTCATTGACGTTGCCGACGATATCGAACATACGGCTGACCGTAGGCAGACCCTGCGTAATATCGTCGACGCCAGCGACGCCGCCGGAGTGAATGGTACGCATCGTAAGCTGCGTACCGGGCTCGCCGATGGACTGGGCGGCAATAATGCCGACCGCGGTACCGATGGCGACCGGACGACGGGTGGAAAGATCCCAGCCGTAGCACTTCTGGCACACGCCGTACTTGGAGCGGCAGGTGAGCAGCGCGCGAAGCTTGACCTTCTTAAGGCCCGCATCGACCATCTTCTGGATGTCGGCGACCTTCTCGATGTAGCCGTCCTGCTCAAAGAGCACGGTGCCATCGGGAGCCACGACGTCCTCAATGAAGCAACGGCCGACGAGGTCGGTGTTGAGGTCGGTGGTGCCGGGGATGATGAGGTTGTAGGTGACGCCCTCGTGCGTACCGCAGTCCTCCTCGCGGACGATGACGTCCTGGGCCACGTCGACCAGACGACGGGTCAGGTAACCAGAGTCCGAGGTGTGGGATGCGGTATCGACCAGGCCCTTACGGGCGCCGTAGGTCGAAATGAAGTACTCGAGCGGCAGCAGGCCCTCGCGGAAGTTCGCCTTAATGGGAAGGTCGATCGTCTCGCCGGACATGTCTGCCATCAGGCCACGCATGCCGCCGAGCTGACGCAGCTGGGTCTTAGAACCACGGGCGCCGGAGTCGGCCATCATGTAGAGCGGGTTCTCCTCGTCGAACAAGTCGAGCATGAGCGCTGCGACCTTGTCGGTACAAGCGGTCCACTCGTTAACGACTTCGATGTGGCGCTCCGTCTCGTTGATGAAGCCCTCCTCGAAGTACTCGTTGATCTGGTCGACGTTGGCCTGGGCGCGATCGAGCAGCTCCTGCTTCTCGGCAGGGATGAGAGCGTCCCACACCGAGATGGTGAGGCCGGCACGGGTAGCGTAGTGGAAGCCGGAGTACTTGATGGCGTCGAGGATCGGGCCGACCTTGGCCTCGGGGTAACGATCGCAGCAGTCGGCAACCAGCTTGGCCACGTCGCCCTTGACCATCTTGTAGTTCATGAACTCATAGTCTTCGGGCAGGCACTGGCGGTTGAAGATGATGCGGCCGATAGAGGTCTCGAAGCGCGCGGTCTTGTTGCCGGTGACGTCGTAGTCGACGAACTCGTTCTTGCCGTTCTTAACGCGGAAGATGCGGGTGCCGTCCTCGTTGATGACGTTGGCATCGGCAGCGGACACGCGAACCTGGATCTTGGCCTGCATGTCGACCTCGGAGCGGCAGTCATAGGCGTGCAGCGCGTCGTCGAAGCTGGCGAACACGTGGTTCTCGCCCGGCAGACCCTCGCGGACCTGGGTGAGGTAGTACACACCAATGATCATGTCCTGCGAAGGGATGTTAACCGGCTTGCCGGATGCCGGCGAGCGCAGGTTGTTCGCAGAGAGCATGAGCACGCGAGCCTCGGCCTGAGCCTGGCTGGACAGCGGCACGTGGACAGACATCTGGTCGCCGTCGAAGTCGGCGTTGAAGGGCGAGCAGACCAGCGGATGCAGGTGGATAGCCTTGCCCTCGACCAGCACCGGCTCAAAGGCCTGGATGGACAGACGGTGCAGGGTCGGTGCACGGTTGAGCAGCACGACGCGGCCGTCGATGACCTCTTCGAGGATATCCCACACAAAGGTGGCACCGCGGTCGATAGCGCGCTTGGCGCCCTTGATGTTCTCGACCTTGCCAAGCTCGACCAGGCGCTTCATGACGAAGGGCTTGAAGAGCTCCAGCGCCATGGTCTTGGGCAGACCGCACTGGTGCAGCAGCAGCTTGGGGTCGGTAACGATTACCGAACGGCCGGAGTAGTCGACACGCTTGCCCAGCAGGTTCTGACGGAAACGACCCTGCTTGCCCTTGAGGGCCTCAGCGAGCGACTTGAGCGGGCGACCGCCACGGCCAGAGACCGGGCGACCACGACGGCCGTTGTCGAACAGGGCGTCCACGGACTCCTGGAGCATGCGCTTCTCGTTGTTCACGATGATCGCAGGGGCATCCAGGTCGAGCAGGCGCTTGAGTCGGTTGTTACGGTTGATCACGCGACGGTACAGGTCGTTGAGGTCGGACGCGGCGAAGCGGCCGCCGTCGAGCTGGACCATCGGGCGCAGATCGGGCGGAATGACCGGGATGACATCCAGGATCATGTTCGCGGGGCTGTTGCCGCCCTTCAGGAAGGCGTCAACGACCTCGAGGCGCTTGACGGCCTTCTCGCGCTTCTGCTTCTGGGAGTCCTCGTCGGCGATGATGGCCTTGAGCTTCTCGGCCTCGGAGGGGAGGTCGATGGCAGCGAGCAGGTCGCGGACGGCCTCGGCACCCATACCACCCTTGAAGTACATGGAGTAGTAACGGGTCATCTCGCGGAACAGCGGCTCATCGGAGATGAGGTCGCGCTCGGTGAGCTTCATGAAGGCGTTGAAGGCATCCGTGCGGAGCTGCTTATCGTCCTTGCACTCTTCCTCGATGTCGACGATGCCAGAGGCGATCTCCTCGGGGGTCAGCGGCTCCTCGTCGGAGAACTCGTCAAAGTTCTCGGGGTTGCCCTGCTCCTTGAGGGACTCGATCTGGCGGGCGCACTCGGCATCGATCTCTTCCAGATCGGCGGCGAGCTCCTCGCGCAGGTCGTCAGCGTCGGCCTCGCGAGCCTCGTAGTCGACCTCGGTGATGATGTAGCTGGCAAAGTACAGAACCTTCTCGAGGTCCTTGGACTTGATGTCGAGCATACGGCTCATCGGGAAGCTCGTGGGGCTCTTGAAGTACCAGATGTGGGACACGGGAGCGGCGAGCTCGATGTGACCCATGCGCTCGCGACGAACCTTGGCCGAGGTGACCTCGACGCCGCAGCGCTCGCAGACGATGCCCTTAAAGCGGATGCCCTTGTACTTGCCGCAGGAGCACTCCCAGTCCTTGGCGGGACCGAAGATCTTCTCGCAGAACAGGCCGTCCTTCTCGGGCTTGAGGGTACGGTAATTGATGGTCTCCGGCTTCTTGACCTCACCGTGCGACCAGGAACGGATCTGGTCGGCGGAGGCAAGGGAGATCTTTACCGAGTCAAAATCAGTAGCTTCGAAATCTGCCACAGTCAACTACTCCTTATCAGTGGTCGTGGCGGCGACAGCCTCGGGTGCCTCGGCGGTCTCGGCATCCTGGGCCTCGACGTCGGTGTCAACGCCGGCGAGCGCAGCCAGGTCGTCGAGAGCAGAGGTCTCCTCGGCGGTCACAGGGGCGGAGGCGTCCTCGTCGGCATCGTGCATGGGCTCGATGTCCAGTGCGAGGGAACGGATCTCCTTGACGAGAACCTTGAAGGACTCGGGGATACCCGGAACCGGGACGTTCTCGCCCTTGACGATGGACTCGTAGGTCTTGACGCGGCCCACGGTATCGTCGGACTTGACGGTCAGGATCTCCTGCAGGACGTTGGCAGCACCGTATGCGTACAGTGCCCAAACTTCCATCTCGCCGAAGCGCTGGCCGCCGAACTGAGCCTTGCCGCCCAGCGGTTGCTGGGTAACCAGGCTGTAAGGGCCGGTCGAACGGGCATGGATCTTGTCGTCGACCATGTGGCCGAGCTTGAGGATGTAGGACGTACCCACGGTAATGGGCTCGCGGAACTCCTCGCCGGTGCGGCCGTCGAACAGGCGGGTCTTGCCGCGCTCGTCAAGCTGGGTGACAAACTCGGGGCGCATGTGATCGCCGAAGGCAGCGGTGGCCTTGTTGAGCATGTTCTTGTTGGCGCGACGGATGACCTCGGCGATCTCGTCCTCCTTGGCGCCGTCGAAGACGGGCGTCGAGACGAAGAACGGACCGGGGACATACTTGTCGGAGTCGGCATCCTCGGTATCCCAACCGCAGGCAGCAGCCCAGCCAAGGTGGCACTCGAGCAGCTGACCGACGTTCATACGCGAAGGAACGCCCAGCGGGTTGAGGATAACGTCGATCGGGGTACCGTCAGCCATGTAGGGCATGTCCTCGACCGGCAGAACGTTACAGATAACGCCCTTGTTGCCGTGGCGACCGGCGATCTTATCGCCCTGCTGGATCTTACGACGCTGGGCGACGTAGACGCGCACCTGCTCGTTGACGCCGGGGGCCAGGTCGTCGCCGTTCTCGCGGCTAAAGCGGACGACGTCGATGACGCGGCCATAAGCGCCGTGAGGCATCTTAAGGGAGGTGTCGCGAACATCGTGAGCCTTGGCACCGAAGATGGCGCGCAGCAGGCGCTCCTCGGCGGTCAGAGCGCTCTCGCCCTTAGGCGTGACCTTGCCGACCAGGATGTCGCCAGGGCCGACCTCGGCGCCGATGCGGATGATGCCGTCCTCGTCGAGGTTGGCAAGCATGTCCTCGGAGAGGTTCGGGATCTCGCGAGTGATCTCCTCGGGGCCGAGCTTGGTGTCGCGGGCGTCGATCTCGTGACGGGTGATATTGATGGTCGTCAGCAGGTCCTCGGCCACCAGGCGCTCGGACACGACGATACCGTCCTCGTAGTTGAAGCCTTCCCACGGCATGTATGCCACGGTGAGGTTCTGGCCCAGTGCGAGCTCGCCATGATCGGTCGAAGGACCGTCGGCCAGAGGCTCGCCCTGCTCAACGGTGTCACCGACGCGCACGAGCGGACGGTGGTTGATGCAGGTGGACTGGTTGGAGCGCTGGTACTTGGCCAGGTGATACTCGTCCATGCCGCCGGCATGCTTGACGATAATCTTGGAGGCGTCGGCATAGATGACTTCGCCGGCGTTCTTGGCCAGGGTAACCTCGCCAGAGTCCAGGGCGGCGCGACGCTCCATGCCGGTACCGACATAGGGAGCGGCGGGGTGAACCAGCGGCACGGCCTGACGCTGCATGTTGGCGCCCATGAGCGTACGCTTGGCGTCGTCGTGCTCGAGGAACGGAATCAGCGTGGCTGCGACGGAGAGCATCTGACGCGGCGAGACGTCCATGTAGTCGACGTCCTCGACAGGCACGTCGGCGGGAGCGCCGAAGGAGCCGTCGAAGTCGCGGGTACGGGCGATCACGGTATGCGGACGGACGATCTTGCCCTCGGCATCGGTCGTGATGAACTCGTTGGTCTTGGGATCGAGCGGCGTGTTGGCCGGCGCGATGACGTGCTTCTCTTCCTCGTCAGCGGTCATCCAGTCGATCTGATCGGTGGCAACGCCGTTCTCGACACGACGGAACGGGGCCTCGATGAAGCCATACTCGTTGACGCGGGCGTAGAGGGCGAGCGAGCCGATCAGGCCGATGTTGGGGCCTTCGGGGGTCTCGATCGGGCACATGCGGCTGTAGTGCGAGTTGTGAACGTCGCGGACGGCCGTCGGCACGTTGGTGCGGCGGCTGGAACCCGACTTGTGGCCGGCAAGGCCGCCAGGGCCGAGTGCGGACAGACGGCGCTTGTGAGTCAGACCGGTCAGGGGGTTCGCCTGGTCCATGAACTGCGAGAGCTGCGAGGAACCGAAGAACTCCTTGATAGAGGCCACGATCGGACGGATGTTGATGAGCGACTGCGGGGTGATCTCGTCGATGTCCTGGGAGCTCATGCGCTCACGGACGACGCGCTCCATACGGCTCATGCCGATACGGAACTGGTTGGCGACGAGCTCGCCGACGGTGCGGATGCGGCGGTTGCCAAAGTGGTCGATGTCGTCGACCTTGAAGCCCTGCTCGCCGGCAGCGAGGGACAGCAGGTAGCGCAGCGTAGCGACGATATCCTCGTCGGTGAGCACCGTGACCTCTTCCTCAGTGGTGAGGTTGAGCTTCTTGTTGACCTTGTAACGACCGACGCGGGCCAGATCGTAGCGCTGCGGGTTGAAGAGCAGGCCCTCGAGCAGGCTGCGGGAAGCATCCACGGTGGGAGGCTCGCCCGGGCGCAGACGACGGTAAATCTCGATGAGGGCGTCCTCGCGAGTGAGGGCGGTATCGCGCTCGAGGGTGCGCTTGATCACATCGGAGTTGCCGAGCAGCTCGATGATATCGTCGTTGGTGACGGCGATGCCAAGGGCGCGCAGGAACATCGTGGCGCTCTGCTTGCGCTTGCGGTCGATGGAGACCATGAGCTGGTCGCGCTTGTCGACCTCAAACTCGAGCCAGGCACCGCGGGACGGGATGATCTGAGCCTTGTAGATCTGCTTGCCCGAATCCATCTCGGAGCTGTAGTACACGCCCGGGGAGCGGACGAGCTGCGAGACGACGATACGCTCGGTACCGTTGATGATGAAGGTGCCTTGATCGGTCATCATGGGGAAGTCGCCCATAAAGACGAGCTGCTCCTTGATCTCGCCGGTCTCCTTGTTGGTGAGACGGACGTCGGTCAGAAGCGGAGCCTGATAGGTCATGTCCTTCTCGCGGCACTCCTCGACGGTGTGCGCGGGGTCGCCGAACTGATGCTCGCCGAAGGTAACCTCGAGAACATGGTTCTGACTCTGGATGGGGCTGGATTCCTTGAACGCCTCACGAAGGCCCTCGTCCTTAAAACGCTCAAAGGATTCCCTCTGAACAGAGATAAGGTTGGGGAGCTCCATGGCCTCCGGGATTTTCCCGAAGCTGACGCGCTTGCGCTCAGTGGCAGTGTATGCGTAGGTCACCAGGTTTTTCCTCCTTCACGGAAATGCTCGGTGGATTGGCGAGGCATAGCTTCGCCAGTTATCGCAACCTAATAGTTTATCAGGTACCGACCGTTGAGCAAGAAAAGCCTTGACGTGATTGAGTTTTTGGAGTAGCAAAGTTTTTCGACAGAAAACATGCAGGTAGATGGATATGCATCGAACACCTGTTCATATATTTTCTGTGAACAGAGGGCTGGCAATCGCAGCTCTTATAAAAAACGGGCGCGAACCGAAGTCCGCACCCGTAAATGTCGATGCCCGAAAGGCTTATTTGCGCATCAAACCGCCGCGCTCGTCGATGGCATCCCAGAAGGCGCCGGCAAAGCGAGGATCGCTTGCAGCTATGAGGGCGTTAGTGGCCATCCAGCCAGACGGGGTACCGGTATCGTAGCCCGACAGCGGGTCGATGACGACGGCATACATGGCCTCGCGGTCGAGCGAGCGGGCCATGGCGTCGGTCAGCTGGATCTCGCCGCCCTTACCGGCCTGCTGATCGGCCAGCAGGTCCATGACCAACGGGCTCAGCAGGTAGCGACCGACGATGTACAGGTTGGACGGAGCCGCCTCGGGAGCGGGCTTCTCGACCAGGCCGCCGATACGCCAAACGGCACCGGGCTCGTCGTCGGCGGCATTCTCGAAGCCCTCGAGAGCGCCCACGCGATCGCCGGCGATAACGCCATAGCGGCTGACTTCCTCGGGAGCGCACGCGGCAACGGCGATAACAGAAGCGCCACCGTGCTCCTTGGAGACGGCAAGCATCTTGTCGCAGATGTCGCGGTTGGGCACAACGTAGTCGCCCAGAAGAACCAGGAAGTTCTCCCCTGCCACAGCGTCGGCGGCAGAGCGAATGGCGTGGCCAAGGCCCTTGGGCTCGTACTGATAACGGAAGTCGACCGGCATACCACCAGCATGGGCGACGGCGTCGGCGTAGGCGTCCTTGCCACGCTCGCGAAGCAGGTTTTCGAGCGAGCGATCGGGCTGGAAGTAGCTCAGCAACTCGGGCTTGCCAGGAGAGGTGACGATAATAGCATCGTCGACCTCATCGGGGTCGAGCGCCTCCTCAACGACGTACTGGATGACCGGTTTGTCGAGCACCGGCAGCATCTCTTTAGGCGTGCACTTGGTGCCAGGCAGAAAACGCGTGCCAAGACCGGCGGCGGGGATGATTGCCTTCATGTTATTCAAGGATCCTTTCGTAGGCGCAGGATGCGCCCTGTGCGTGCGGCACGACGGCCGCAGACCAAATTGCGATACCGGTTCATCTTACCGCCGTTAATTAACGTTAATGTAGGCAAGCGCCATTCTTCAGCAGGTCAACGCAAATTATTGCTCGAATGGTGCAATTATATCGCCCAACGGTAGCAACGCCAAAGCACCGCAAGCGGCAGCAATTTGTATGCCGAGCCAACAAAATAGAGGTGACATAACAAAAAAGACGGGGTTCGCAATGCGAACCCCGTCTGCAAAGAAATCTGGCGAGAAAGCCTGATTACTTGAGGGTGACAGCAGCGCCAGCAGCCTCGAGCTTCTCCTTGGCAGCCTCGGCGTCCTCCTTCTTGGCACCCTCGAGAACAGCCTTGGGAGCGCCCTCGACGACCTCCTTGGCCTCCTTCAGGCCAAGGCTGGTGAGCTCACGGACGGCCTTGATGACCTGGATCTTGTTGTCGCCGAAGCCCTCGAGCACGACGTCAAACTCGGTCTTCTCCTCGGCCTCAGCAGCGCCAGCAGCGGGAGCGGCGACAACGGCGGCAGGAGCAGCGGCGGAAACGCCGAAGGTGTCCTCGATAGCCTTAACGAGCTCGGAAGCCTCGAGAAGGGTCATTTCCTTAAGAGCATCGATGATCTCATCGGTGGTAAGCTTAGCCATTTCTAAGTCCTTTCGGTTTCCGTGTCTGTGCACGGAGATCAGTTAAAACACGGCGCGAATGCGCCAGGGGTGCGGCGTTGCCGCCGCGGGTGAAAACAGCGACTAGGCTGCCTTCTGCTCGGAGACCTGCTGGATCGAACGAGCGAGACCAGAGGAAACGCCGTTGACGCAGACAGCGATGTCGCGAGCGAAACCGGAGATGAGACCGGCGATCTGGCCGAGAAGCTGGTCCTTGGTGGGCAGCTCGGCGATAGCCTTAACATCATCAGCGGAAACGACCTTGCCGTCGGAGATACCGCCCTTGATCTCAAGGACGCCCTTGGACTTAGCGGAGAAGTCCTTAAGGGTCTTAGCGGCCTCGACCGGCTCGGTCTCGTAGAACACATAAGCGACGGGGCCGGCGAGGATCTCGTCGAGCTCGGGCTGCTCCTGGTTCTTGAGAGCGATCTTGACCAGGTTGTTCTTGTAGACCTTCATCTCGGCGCCGCACTCGCGAAGCTGATGACGCAGCTCCTGAGCTTGCTTAACCGTCAGACCGTTGTAGTTGACGACGAACAGACCGGCGTTCTCGGCGATACGGGACTCGATCTCTGCAACCTTGTCGATTTTGTACTGCTGGGGCATGAATTACACCTCCTCGAATTCTTTCCGGGCACGGTCCGCCACAAGGACGTGACGGGGGCATGTCCAAAAAGAAAGCCCCCGCGCTGCATGAGCGACGGGGGCGAGAAGACATATCTACTCGACCACCTCGGCTGGCGGGATATCCCATTAAGCTCGCGGGCGATGCCCGTTTGCACCGGCTGTCTCTGGCAGCGGATTCGTGCGTGAACCGAAAGTATTATGGCGGGGACCCTGGCGTCGGTCAACGGAAAACTGGGCTGCACACAATTCCACCATCCGGCACGCGCCGCCGAAGGCCAGGCGCAAGGTTTCCGCTCGGTCAGGTCCTGGGCTCGCTCGGAAAGCACATTAAGTGCTTTCCGGCTCGTGCGGAATCTACGGAAACCTTGCGCCTGGCCTTCGGCGGCGCGTGCCTGCGTTGACTTTGGGTAGCCCGGGTTTTCGTTGGCTGACGCCCCCACTCATAATGCTTGGGTCGGTGGGCTGATGCGTTGCGTCCCGTTGGGCTATAAGGTTGAAATGAAGGTGGACAGGCGATTTAGGCCTTCGTCTAGATCTTTGTCGGAGACGCAGTAGCTTAGGCGGATGTGGCCTTCGGTGCCGAAGCAGTCTCCCGGGACTAGGGCTACGTTTGCTTCTTTGATGGCTTTGATACAGAAGTCTTCGCTGGTTAGGCCGAATTGTTTGATGCTCGGGAAAGCGTAAAAGGCGCCGGCTGGTTCCACTACGTCGAGGCCCATGGCGCTTAAGGCTGCGAGCACGCGTTCGCGGCGGGCTTGGTAGACTTTGAGCATGGGGGTTGGGTCGACGGTCAGGGCTCGGGCTGCGGCGCCCATCTCGAAGGAGACGGCGCTCGATACTAGGTATTGGTGGGCTTTTGCGATCTCGGCGATGACGGGGGCTGCGGCTGCGAGCCAACCCAGGCGCCAGCCGGTCATAGCCCATGGCTTGGAGAAGCTCTCGATGACCACCGTCTGCTCGCGTAGCTCCGGGTGGCGCTGGGCAAATCGCTCGTAGCCCTCCACGTAGACCAGGCGGTTATATACGTCGTCGCAGACCACGTAGATGCCCGCCTGGTCTGCCACGCGCGCCACGGCGTCGAGCGATGCCGCGTTGAGGATGCAACCTGTGGGATTGTTGGGCGAGCAGATGACGATGGCCTTGGTCGCCGGCGTCACGCAAACACGAAGTGCGTCCTCGTCAATCTGAAATTGCGCAGGCTCTGTATCCAAAAAGACCGCTTTGGCGTGGTTGGCCACGACGATGCTCTCGTACAGGCCAAAGGCTGGCGTGGGGATAATGACCTCGTCGCCGGGGTTGAGCATAGCCATGAATGTTGCCGACAGGGCCTCGGTCGCGCCGTCGGTCAGGATGACCTCGTCGGCCGAAAACGCCAGGCCCGCGTCCCCCATGTAGGCAGACAGTGCCTCGCGCAGGGCGGGGCGACCGTTGTTGGGCGGATAGTGTGTGTCGCCGCGGCCCAGCGCGGCGGTCACCTCGGCGCTAATCACATCGGGCGTGGGAAAATCGGGCTCGCCGAGCGCGAGCGCAATGCATCCTGGGTGCTGGGCAGCGAGCGCGTTAATCCGACGGATGCCGGAGGGCTTAAGCGTGGCAAGCGAGGTATTCATGGGCAGACGCATGGCGTTCCTTTCGTAAGGGTTGCACTAGGATAGCGCGGCGAGGCGCCGCCGGACGGTGTAACCTAAACGGAAACCAACCGGAAAGGAGGCGGCATGGAGGCGAATCCGCAGGGCGAAAGGCCCAAAACGCTGCAAACCATTGCGTATATCAGCATTCCCGATAGCGCCGATCTTGAGTTTTTGCTCTGGGACCTGCAGGATGCCATCGCCGCCTATGCGCAGCTTTCCGGCACCGCGCTCCCCCACCCGATCGATTTGGAAGCGGATGATGCCGGTGCAGTCGATGGCATCGTGCTCGCTGTTGATGATGCATTTGACGATGAGGCGATGATCGCCGTCGAGCAGATACTCGATCGCCTTGGGAATACAGAGACGCGCATCTATGTCGTCATCCAGGCCCTGTCCAAAAACAACAAGCAGGCGGACGAAGTCCTCGGCCGCCTGTACCGGGCATGCATTCTACGTGACCTGCCATGGTGCGACGGCGTTGTCATCTATGCCGGCAGCGGCATCGCAGCGCTTCGCCATTCCCCACGCATGGGCCTCTTGCGCCGGCCATTTTCCGAAGCGATGGATAAGCTCGTGGGCGCCGTGCGCATGGGCTGCTCCATTGAGCATGCGCAGATGCTTGGCGGTGGCAATGCCGGTAGCGTCGATGTCGACGGCATGGTGCGCGTCAAGCCCACCGTGTCCGCACCAATCTGGCGCGCCATCATCAAACACCTCAGCGCCCATGCTCAATCAAGGGTTTAGACTACCGTGCGGTCCAGTCAACTGCCTCGCGCCAGCGCTCGACAAGACGCTCCAGACGCCAGGCGGCATTGGCGGGACTTGTCGAGGGCAGGACGATGGCGGGCAGCCCGGTGCGTTCTTGTAGATAGCGCTTGTAGAGCCGGCCAGCCGTACCTCCGTTGCATATCACCTGCCCAATGGGAGCTGCGCCGGTAATGCGCTCGATATGTGCCGGCACAACGTTGCGAATGCTCGCGTCGCTCGAGCCCTTAATGTCGCAGCTCTCAATCACATCCCACAGGGCTACGCCGCCGTTAAGCAGCATGGATCGCTTGGCAGCAATCGAGGCGTCGAGCGTCGCGGGCTCGCTGTCCACCAAAGGGTCGCCCTCGTTGGGTGGCACGGACACGCCGAGGCACGCGGCCATCACACGCCAAAAGCGATTCTGAGGGTTGCCGTAATAAAAGGCATTGGCGCGCGAAAGCACCGAAGGAAACGACCCGAGCACCAAAACGCGCGAGTGCTGGTCGAACACGGGCTCAAACCCATGCTCAATATGCTGATAGCCCTCGTCCGGCGCAGTCATGAATTAGGCCCTCAACAGATAGCGCACTTCGTAGGGCGCAAGCTCAAGGGAGCCCGTCAGCTCGACCGTGGGCACGCCGTCGGCAAGCAGGTCGACAAAGGAGCCGTTGAGCTCGCCGGCGCCAAAGGTGTAAGGCTCGCCCACGGCGTTCACCGCCACGAGCACCGTCGCGTCGTCGCAGGCGCGCTCGAACAGCAGCTGCTTGTTCTGGATCACCACGTTGCGATAGGCACCGTAGTTGAGAGCACGGGCCGCCGCGTCGTCGGCCGAGCGCAGGTGCGTGAGCTGCTTGATGAAAGCCGTCAGCTCGTTGGGCGCAGGCTCATCGAGCGCAGGTCGCAGCGCCCAGTCGCCATCGGGGCCGCCCTTTTCGCCAGCAATTCCCCACTCGCTGCCATAGTAGACGCACGGGATGCCCGGCATGCCAAAGAGCATGCCATAGGCGGGACGCAGGCACGATTTGTCGGTAAGGATGCTTGCCAGGCGCGGCACGTCGTGGTTGTCGACAAACGACAGCAGGTGCTTGCCGCGGTAGATGCACCAGGGGTCGCCGCCAAACTGACGGTGCAGCGAGTGCGCGATCTCGAACATGTTGACCGAATTAAAGCTGGAGTAAAGGCCCTTGTAACACTCGTAGTTGGTGCAGGAGTCGAGCATCTCCTCGTTGACGATCTGGTTGTAGTCGCCGTGGAGCGTCTCGCCGATCAGCACGAAGTCGGGCTTGAGCTCGCGGGTAAAGGCATGTAGGCGGCGCATAAAGTCGCGGTCGAGCATATAGGCGACGTCCAGACGCAGGCCGTCGACGCCAAAGACCTCGGCCCAGCGGCGCACGGACTCGAGCAGGTAATCGACCACGGCAGGGTTTTGCAAGTTGAGCTTCACGAGCTCAAAATGGCCTTCCCAGCCCTCGTACCAAAAGCCGTCGCCGTAGCAGGAGTCGCCATCAAAGCTAATGTGGAACCAATCCTTGTAGGGCGAGTCCCGCTTACGCTCCTGCACATCGCGGAAGGCCCAAAAGCCACGGCCCACATGGTTGAAGACCGCATCGAGTACCACGCGGATGCCGTGGGCGTGCAGCGTCTCGCATACGGCGGCAAAATCGGCATCCCCACCCAGGCGGCGGTCGATATGGCGCAGGCTACGCGTATCGTAGCCATGGCTATCAGACTCGAGCGGCGGGTTGATGAGCACGGCGCCAACGCCGAGTTCCTGCAGGTAGTCGACCCATTGGGCGATTTTCATGATGGGGGCATCGGGGTTGGGCGCGGCGTTGGCAGCCTGGGCGAGCTCATCCTCGGCAACGGGCGCGGCGTTTTCGCGCGGAGCCCCGCAAAAGCCCAGCGGATAGACCTGATAGAACGTCGTCTCGTATGCCCACATAGCAGCCTCCCGGTAAGCTCAATACAACGACATCCATTGTATGCCCAGCTTGTATCCTCTCCCCAAATTAAGCTGCGGTGAAATAGTTCCTGCTTGGGCCTTCAGAGGCCTTAAACAGGAACTATTCCACCGCAACTGATGAGGGGACGTGATTAGGCGACGGGCTTTGCGCGGCGTATGGCTGGGAACATCACCGTGATGGCGAGGATGACGCCCACGACGGCAATCGCCCCGCCCGCGAAGCCGATCCAAGCGATACCGGGACCCGAAACCACGGCGCCGCCGATTGCGGTGCCCGTGCCAATACCGAGGTTAAACAGGCCCGAGAAGATCGACATGGCGACGGCCGACGAATCTGCCGGCGTGTGCTTGATGAGCTCGGCCTGAAACGCCACGTTAAAGGCCGTGGCGCAGCAACCCCACAGTGCGCAGACGGCAAGCATTGTCACGAGCGACGATGCGGCCGGCCCCATGAGCAGCAGAGCCACCGGCACGCCGGAAAGCGTGATAGCAAGGAACGGAAAACGGTGCCCGTCGAACAGGCGGCTGAACAGCCAGCTGCCCACCAAGCCGGAACAGCCAAACGCCGTCAGCGTCATGGTGATGGCGCCCGCATCGACGTGCGCGACCTGCGCCAGGAATGGCTCGATATAGCTGTAGCTTGCGTAATAGCCGGTCGCCATGAAGACCGTGACTGCGTAGAGCGCGATGAGGAGAGGGTTCTTGAGCAGCTCGGGCAGCTGTTTGACGGTAAAGCGCTCACCCGCCGGCATGGCCGGGAACACCGCTGCCTGGTAGACGACCGCGATGGCTGAGAGGCCCCCGACCACGGCAAACGTCATGCGCCAGCCCACGGCCAAGCCAATGGCGCGACCGAGAGGCAGGCCAAAGATCTGCGCGATGGACGAGCCCGTGGCGATCATGCTGATGGCGAGCGCGCCGTGGCGAGTGTCGACCAGGCGCGAGGCCATAATCGAGGCGACTGACCAGAACACGGCATGTGCGCAAGCGACCACCAGGCGCGCGCAGACCAGGATGGGATAGGTCGGCGCCACAGCGGACAGGAACTGACCGAGCGAGAACACGGCCAGCACGCCCAGCAGCATCCGCTTAAACTCGAAACGCGAAGCGAACACCATGAGCGGCAACGACAGCAGCATGACGCCCCAGGCATAGACCGAAATCATGATGCCCGCCTGGGCCTCGGTGAGCGAGAACGACGCGGCGATATCAGTCAAAAGGCCGATGGGCATGAACTCCGACGTGTTGAACACGAACGCGCAGCAGGTGAGCCCGATGAGCGGGAGCCACTGCCTGAGCGTGATGCCGTCTTGCTTTGTTTGAGCCATATAGGAAAACCTCTCCGATTATCTTGAGCGGTGGGCGATTATAGCAATGAGAAGTTTATAAAATGAGCAACAAAAGAATTCTTGGAAAACGATTGTTAACAGACGGCGCGCCAATTCTACTTAGAAAGCAAGGTACGCAGGAACTCAATGTCGAAAACGCGGCTTCATCTTCGGGCTATCGCGCCTGCTCGGATACGCACAAGGACACCCCCATGAGCACGTCAATTTCGAGCCAACTCGCAACCGCACAATGAACCAGCAAAAGCAGCATATAAGCAAACGCCCCATAATAAAGTCCCTCATGCACAAGCGCCGTCACTGAAAGTGCCGACGGCAGCGCCGCACTCGAAACTACCCATCCAACAAGAACCTGGATAGCGCAACTTGCAACCAGGTTCCATGCCACCAGCAGCGTTGCGGGACGCGCGATTTCTCTCCAGGAGGAACGAAGCACCGTGACCGAACGCATGATGTAGCGTGGTGCAAACCGAATGCCTCGTAGTCCCCTCTGCTCCACGTCCGCATCTTCAATTAACACGAATACGAACGACGCGGAAAGAAGCGTCACGATTACTGCCACCACAAGCGAGCACAACACCCCGAGCTGACTGCTCGCAAGCGAGGCAAAGACTACAATTGCCGATAAAATCAAGTGAACCAAATAAATTAGCAGCGCCCCAGAAATCTGGAGGGGAACCGTCGAGGCCATGAGATAAACCGGAGGGGTTCGAGCAGGTTGCACCGTCTCTTTGGACCGGTCGACGGCAAATAATGAAAAAGCCACATTCGATAGAAGCAGGTTTAAAAAGGCCGCGACCACAGTGCAAATAAGCGTAATGGACGGATAGATATAGGCGAGCTCAGTTGCAACGTTTGATACACCAATTTGAAGCGCGCTCATAACAAACAAGGGGATATATAACGCCATCGTGCAGCCACTCCGGCATTCCTTCGCCCGATCGCCCGATTCCAGAAAGACATTGAAGTTCTCTCGCAAGTTCACTCTATACCCGTTTTCTTACTAAGCAGGGCGAACGGGCGCCAATATAAACGCCGGTCCGCCCATCCATAATTTCTAGTTTTAACGTCCAGACTAGTCTGTCCAGCCGTCGATGTAGTCGCGGTTAAGCTCAAAGTACTGCGCGGCGATATCTTTCGCCAAGGAGTACGAATTAACGAGCGGGTGCATCGCGAGGCTCTCGACAATGTCGCGCTTCGATCGGTTAACGATGCCACGCGCCACGGTGCGCTCGTAGTACTTGACGCGACGAATCAATTCGAGGTTTCCCGCGGGCACAGAATCGGCTTCGACGCGATGCGGCACGCAGCCATCGGTGGAGATATCGCACGTTGACTCAATGACATCTGTATCGAGAAGGCCGGGGATGGCGCCATTGTTGGGGGTGCACAGGATCATCTGCTGCGTCTTGCCAGAGCGAGCAATATCCATGAAGCGGAGCGCGACACCTGCATATCCGCCAGCATCTTTGCCGTACACGTCAAACGTCCACGGCTTGTCGCGATGAATACCCGTCTCGGCCGCCATGTAGTTGTTTTCGCGCATTCCGTACCACTTCTCAAAGCACGCGAGGCCTTTTTCGAAGTCGTTCTCAATATCGATAGATGCAAGCTCGCTCGTCATTTCTCGATTAATTTCTTCGATTAGTTCGCCGCGCGTCTGGGGCGAAGAGAGAACGTTGGCAACGGCGCGCTCGCGATAGTAGAAATAGTATAGGTACTCATTTGGCACGCATCCGCGATTTAGGACGAGGTCCTTCTCGAAGAACCTAAGATCTGTATGAGCATATGCCCCGTCGTCGTGGATCAAGTCGGACATGATGTCCTCGCCGTCAACCGTCACATTGCGGAAGAACGAGAGGTGGTTGAGTCCATAGCACTCGCCCTGAACCGATGCGGGATCAACGCCTTTATACTCGGCAAACTGATGCAACATGCCCGAGGGGGCATCGCAAATGCCATAAGTAAAATCATAGCCCATATCGCGTAGGGCCTGAGATACGACGCCAGCGGGATTAGTAAAGTTAAACACCTTGACGTCCGGCTTTGCGTACTTCTTGATTAACTCGCAATACGAAGCAAGCGCAGGGACGGAGCGCATGGCAAAAGACACGCCGGCTGCGCCAGTCGTCTCTTGGCCAAGAACCCCATGCGAAAGAGCAATGCGCTCATCGCGAACGCGCATATGGTCCCCACCGACGCGAATCGTCGTGATCACGTAATCGGCGTCCTTAACGGCCTCGACTGCATCGCCCGTCAGTGAAAAATTAAGCGTGGGGCAAAGCATGCCCGAGACATGGGCGGCAAGGCCACCGTAGATGCGCAGCTTCTCGGGATCATTGTCCATAAACACAAGTTCGTCGATTCCAAGCGATGACGCCTGCTGGGCTATGCTCTTTGCCAAAAACATGGAGCGGACGCCACCGCCACCTATGACCGTAAGTTTCATATCGAAACCCCCAATTAGCACATTCAATATTGCATGGTTCGCCTGTGTTTGGATATTGTATCCAGCATGGAGGGCCGCTTCCCGCCCCGGTTGCAAGGCGGGAAAGGAATTCCCCAAGGAGTTATTATTTACGCAACGGAAGCGGCCACACACGTCCGGCGGGAAGGAAGCACCGATGGTTGATAAAAAGCAGATTTCCAAGCTCTACTCAGCCGCAAAGCTATCCGAAACCGAGCAAAGCGTACTCGAATACCTACTCAACAATATCGACACCCTCGATGATATTGGCATAAAACCCGTCGCCATGGCATGCTTTACCAGCATGACGACAGTCATTAGGCTTTCGAAAAAGCTCGGCTACCGTGGCTACCGCGAAATGATGTACGATCTCAAGCACCTTCAGCATGTCTCCCGCGAAATGAATCAATCACTCAAAGACAGTAGCGTCCACTTCGTATGTCACACCGGAGATGTAGACGTATTCATCGCCGCACTGCATCGCAACAGAATGATCGGAGTAAACGGAGAGGGCTTCTCACGCATCGTTGCGCAGTACATGGCGACTAAGCTCGTTGGACTTGGCTTTTTGGCCGTCATACAGGACTTCCTAGAAACCGATCAGTTTGTCGAATCCAACCGAAATACGCTCAGCTGCATGATGCTCATATCCAAATCGGGCCAGACAGAAGCCATCCTGGAAACCGCAAGGGCATGCCACGACGCGGGCATTACGACCCTCGCTTTTACCGGCAACGAAGACAGCGAGCTCGCCAAGACGGCAGACGCGATCTTTACGATACATGACGATCACCCAATGGATCTTAAGAACGTTAAGCCTAACTGCTTTACCGGAAGTTGCATTCTCGCATTCGAAGAACTATTGAGTATCTGCCTTGACAATCTAAAACAAGAAGGCTTGGCCCCCTAAATCATGCGATAGGAAGCCAAGCCCTGGAATTGCACTATGCAATTGCAAGCCACTTGCGCGTTTTACTCGTCACCGAGAACGTCGTGCACCTCAGAAGCGACTTCGCCGACACGAGGACCGTAAACGACCTGGATTGCCTTGTCGCTCAGGCGGATAACGCCCATAGCTTCAAGATTCTTGGTGAACACCTCGTCGTCTGCAACCTTAGAACCATCCTTGACAATCACGCGAAGACGTGAGATGCAGTTGTCAAGATCATCAATGTTGTCGGCTCCACCAAGCGCTTCGACAATGCCGACAGCAAGCGCGCTGTCCTTGGTCGCATGGCCCTGGACTGCCTTCTCGGGAGTGCTACCAGACTCGCCCTTTGCCTCAGCGGCCTTTGCCTCGAACTCGGCTCTGCTGTTGATCAACTCAATATCGTCACCATCATCTCGACCGGGCGTCTTGATATCGAACTTAGTAATAAAGAACCGGAAGAGGAAGAAAGCTGCCAGGAAAAAGGCGGGGAGCAAAATAAGGTACGGAAGCAGATTAAGCTTCTCGGGGCGGAATAAGAATGGGATCAGGTCCTTGATATTTCCCTGGTACACCGAAACGCCCATTGCTTCCGAGAGAACTTCACCCAGTCCGGAAAGCGGAGCGTAAACGCCAAAGTAGAGCCAGGGGGCGGCAAACAGGAACGTAAAGAGAATAGGCTCCGTAACACCAAAGAAAACAGTCGAAATCACTGTGGGGATTAAAAGACCAGCAACCTTCTTGCGGTTCTGGGGCTTGGCACAAGACCACATAGCAAGGGCGATGCCCGGGAACAACGCATAATCGTTAATGCCATAACCAGCCATGAAGGCCCTAACCAAGAGCTTGTCGCTGCTGGGAGAAGCGAGCTGTGCAAGCTGAATGGCGCTATTGCCCACCACGCGCGTTCCATCGACGACCATGGAGCCGCCAAGCTCAGTCCAATACATGGGCGTCTCGAGCAGCGGATGCAAGCCAAACGGCACAAGGCTCTCGAGCACCCAGCGATAGACAAACGTACCGACCAGACCGGAGCCTTTCACGAACGTCGCAATACCCGAGAAGCATCCACCGATGACGGGCCAGACGAAGTACATGATGCCGCCCAGGATGCCACCGGCGACCAGCGATACAATGGGGACCGTTCGACTGCCCGCAAAAAACGCCAGCGCCGTTGGAAGCTTGGTCTTGTAAAAACGGCCGGTGATCCAAGCGACCAGGCAGCCCACGATAATGCCGCCAAAGACACCAGAGCTGTAGCCAAAAAAGCCGAGCGAGGTAGTGTAGAGTGCGGACTGCTCACTCGCCTGAATGGACGTAAGGCCGACCTTCTGAAGAGCTTCCACCGTTGTATTGTCGGCAGCCAAGCCAGCTGCTCCAAGCAGAATCTCAACCGTCTTGAGCATGGTGAGATAGCAGACAAGGGCAGAAAAGGCAGCCCAGCCCTTCTCTTTGCGAGACAAGGAGAAGGCGCAGCCGACGGCAAACAAAACACCGAGGTTTCCAATGATTACCTCGCCGAGACCCTTAAATACCGAGAAGAACGTAAAGAGCGGCGAAGCGGCATACCAGTCCCAATTAACGCCAAGGGACACAAGGGTCAGTTCGGTCGTAAAAACGCTACCGATACCCAAAAAGAGACCGGAAATGGCAATGAGCGTAATCGGAACGAGCATTGCCTTTCCGAACGATTGGAATTTTTCTTTCATCAATTCCCTCCTCAATGAGCCTCTACAAACGACTATTGCATCCCACGTCCCCACACAGGCGAAACGGAAGACATGTTCGGCAATAGAAACAAAGTGATTGTAGAAAGGGGCGCACAAAATACGCATCGACATCGCGTAATACGGTTAAATCGACCGACGATTGCAAGTATTTACGAATCCGTAAACGGCAGCAAATAGGCAGCGAACGGCAATCTGCAGCGTAGGACAGTCCCCGCAGGCCGACAATTGACAGTATTTTGGCTCATTTTTATTGAATTGTTGCTCGCCCAAAAGCGCGGAGCATCAACGCGCCCCTAAGCCAATCCCAGCAATATGCCCGCCGAATGCACGACAAACGCCACGATCCAGGCGACCGTCACTTGAAATGCGAATACGGCCACGGCGTAGCGCGCGCCCAGCTCGCTCTTGACGGCGCCGATGGCAGCCACGCAGGGCGGATACAGCAGCGTGAAGACCAAAAACACGTAGGCGGTGAACGGCGAAAACATGGTCGACAACACCGCAGGCGAGGTCGCGCCCAAAAGCACCGTGAGGGTCGAGATGACGCTCTCCTTGGCGATAAGTCCGGTGACGAGCGCCGTGGATGCACGCCAGTCGCCAAAGCCGAGCGGTGCCAGCGCCGGCGCGATAATGCTACCCAGACCGGCAAGTAGACTCTGCGACTGATCGGCGACCACATTAAAGCGAATGTCGAACGTCTGAAGGAACCAGATGACCACGGTAGCAGCAAAGATAATGGTAAAGGCTTTGGTAATAAAGTCCTTGGCCTTATCCCATGCCAGCATCACCGTCGTCTTGACACTCGGCAAGCGGTAGTTGGGAAGCTCCATGATAAACGGCACCGGGTCGCCCTTAAATGCCGTGCGGTTGAGCACCAGAGCGGCAATGCAGCCGACCGCAATGCCAATCAGATAGAGCGAGACCATGGCGGGGACCGTCGCCTGCGGGAAGAATGCTCCGCACAGCAAGCCGTAAACCGGCAGCTTGGCCGAGCAGCTCATGAACGGCGTGAGCATGACGGTCATCTTGCGGTCGTGCTCGGATGGGAGCGTACGGGTCGACATGATAGCCGGCACGGTGCAGCCAAAACCGACGAGCATGGGCACAAAGCTGCGGCCCGACAGGCCAAAGCGACGCAATACCTTATCCATGACAAAGGCCACGCGCGCCATGTAGCCCGAGTCTTCCAGAATGGAAAGGAACAAGAAGAGCACGACGATAATCGGCAGGAAGGTCAGCACGCTGCCCACACCCGTAAGCACGCCGTCGACAGCCAGCGAGCGCACTACGTCGTTGGTGCCGAACGCCTTGAGACCCGCATCGGCCGAGGCGATGATGGCAGCGATGCCGTCCTCCATAAGTCCCTGCAACGCCGCGCCGATCACGCCAAACGTCAGCCAAAAGACGAGACCCATGATCACCAGGAACGCCGGGATGGCCGTGTAGCGACCCGTCAGGATGCGGTCAATCTTGACGGAGCGCACGTGCTCGCGGCTCTCGTGCGGCTTGACGACGCAACGCCCGCACACGTCGCCGATAAAGCCGAAGCGCATGTCAGCCAGCGCAGATAGACGGTCGGTGCCGGCCTCGCCCTCCATTTGGCTAATGATGTGCTCGATGGCGTCGAGCTCGTTGCGGTCCAGGTGAAGCGCCTCGGTCACCAGCTCGTCGCCCTCAACCAGCTTGGTCGCCGCAAAACGCACGGGAATGTGCGCCGTCGCGGCATGGTCCTCGATAAGGTTGGCGATGCCGTGAATGCAGCGATGCAGCGCGCCGCCGTCCGGACCATCGGGCGCGCAGAAGTCCAGGCGACCGGGACGCTCGCGGAACCGCGCCACGTGCAAGGCATGATCCACCAGCTCGCCGATGCCCTCGTTGCGGGCAGCGCTAATGGGGACAACGGGCACGCCCAACAGGCTCTCGAGCAAGTTGACGTCTACGGCGCCGCCGTTGGCGGTCACCTCGTCCATCATGTTGAGCGCGATGACCATAGGACGGTCAAGCTCCATGAGCTGCAGTGTCAGGTACAGGTTACGCTCGATGTTGGTAGCGTCAATGATGTCGATGATGGCGTCCGGGCGCTCGTCGAGGATGAACTGACGGCTCACGACCTCCTCGCCTGTGTACGGCGACAGGGAGTAAATGCCGGGCAGGTCGGTAACGCTCGCCTCGGGATGGTTACGGATGGTGCCATCTTTGCGGTCGACCGTCACGCCGGGAAAGTTACCGACATGCTGGTTGGAGCCCGTCAGTTGGTTGAATAACGTGGTCTTGCCGCAGTTTTGGTTGCCGGCGAGGGCAAAGTGCAGCGGCGCGCCCTCGGGCACGGCCGTCTTTGCCGCACGGGGCGAATACGTCCCCTCGCCCAGGGCCGGATGCTCCGTCGTGCCGATTGCGGCGTTAGCGCGCGGACCCGTATCGGTGTCGTGAATACCCACGAGCTCGATGCGAGCGGCATCGTCCTTGCGCAGTGTCAGCTCGTAGCCACGCAGGCGGATCTCGAGCGGGTCGCCCATGGGGGCGTACTTCATCATGGTGACTTCGGTGCCCGGCGTTAGACCCATGTCCAAAATATGCTGTCGGAGTGCCTGATCGTCCGATGCCACCGATGCGACAACGGCGTCCTTTCCAATCTCGAGCGTATCGAGCTTCACGTCCGTGTTCCTCCCCCGGCGCCCACAGGGCGTTGCATTTATGTTCACCTTGGCTAACCGTTTGCCACGGCTAACCAATTTAACCATGCATGATAGCGCGAACACACAACGATGTTCAATCAGCAAATTGGCGCAATGGGGACAGGCAGGAGAGTTCAGGGCCATAGTTTCCCGATGAGGCCTCTCGGGGAAACTACATCCCAGAATTCCGGCTCGAAACGGGATATGGTTTCCCAAACAGGCCTCTTACGGAAAATGCATCCCGGAATCCCCGCTCGAAACGGGATGTGGTTTCCAAATCGAAGCCCTATGGGAAACCGTGTCCCACCTTGAAGGGCGAGACTGGGATGCAGTTTCCGGACGGGACATCAAAAACAAAGTTGCGGTGGAATAGTTCCTGGATGGGCTGGTTGATGCCCCAGATCGGAACTATTTCACCGCAAGTTATTGAAGGGCTGGGATGCCCGTCCTCTTACAGATGGCGCTCCAGGAAGCGGAAGGCTAGGCGGATCCAGGGACGGACCGCCACCTGCTTGTCCTCGTTGTCGACCGCGGTGTTGGCGTTGCCGAGCGAAAGGCCGTGACCACCCTGGTCGAAGACGTGCATCTCGCATGCAACGCCCTCCTCGGCCATGCGCTGCGCAAACGGGTAGACCTGCGCGATCGGCGCCGTCTTGTCGTCGGACACGCCCCACACAAAGGTCGGTGGCATCTGACGCGAAACATGCGTGGTGGGGCAGATGTCGGCCAGATGCTCGTCAGTTGCCTCGCCGCCCGTCACCATCGACAGGTAGTCGTTGAGCAAATCGCGCCCCGTCTTGCCGCCCGTCTTGGGCACACGCAAGTCAATGCGCGGATCGCGCGTCTGCATGTCGCGCACATAGGCAAAGTCGAGCAATGGATAGCCCAGCACCACGGCATCGGGACGAATGTCGTCCGGACGCGCCCCGGCAAGTGCCGCAAAGGGGCCGGTCTTCCACTGTGTTGCCAGCGAGGCGCAAATCATGCCGCCAGCAGAAAAGCCCACGACGCACACGCGCTTAGGATCGACATGCCACTCGTCGGCGTTGGCGCGCACCGTGGCGACCATCTTGGCAAGATCTGCCTGGGGGTGCGGAAAGCTCACGTCACCCGTAGAACTCGTGACATAGTTGAGCACAAAGGCCTGGTAACCGTGATCCAAAAACGCAAACGCCACAGGATCCTGCTCATGCGGAGCGATATGCGTAAACGCACCTCCGCCACAGATAATCACCGCGGGGCGGCGGCCATTCGGTTTATCGGGCAACGGCTCGGCACCCAAATACGTAAACGTCGCCGGATAATCCTCGGTCGGCTCCTCGCCCCACAGCGCATGGTTCTCGACAATCATATGTGCTCCCTTCGCGCAAATTATGCGCCCTTGTTTTTCGCCTTCAAGCGTACCCCACTTGAACCCGTGGCGCAGAAACACTCCGGCAATAAGTTTCCCTTCAACTGATATATCACATAATCCCAGTTCAGAGGTATCGTTGAGCAGCGTAGAATAGGGGCGTTGACCAAGCCGCGAAACACATGTGAAACGTTTCCGGCAAACCAAACGCGCGATATGCGCCTATTTAAGTTGGAGGCAACTATGGGTCTGCTCGATTCGCTTAAGTCCACCTTCACCTCGACCGGCGAGGCGTCCGTTCCGCCCGCAGCAAGCTTCGCTACCCGCGAAGGCGTCATCTATGCCCCCGTCAACGGCGTGCTCGTCAACCTGAACGAGGTTCCCGACGAGACGATCGCCTCGGGCATGCTTGGCCAGGGCTATGGCATCGAGCCCATTACCGGCACCATCTATGCGCCCGCCAACGGCCGCATCGGTGCCACCACTGTCACCAACCACTCCATCGGCATGATCACCGAGGACGGCCTGCGCGTGTTCATCCATGTTGGCCTGGGCACCGTGGAAATGAACGGCAAGGGTTTTGCCCGCTTTGTCGAGATGGGCGATGTGGTCAAGGCAGGCCAGCCGCTCATCAGTTTCGACCGCGAGGCCATTAAGGCCGCTGGTCACGAGGACATCGTGACCGTCATCGTCTCCGAGCTCGATCGTCTTAAGAGCATCGACCATGTCGGCGAGTCTGGAACGCTTATCGGCGGCAACCCGCTCGTCAAGCTTGGCGACCCGCTGCTGGTTGCCAAGACCAAGTAGCCAGGCCCCGCGCCACACAGCCAAAAGGCACCTCGTCAAGCGCCCGCGACCATTTGGCCGCGGGCGCTTTTCGTTTGAAAAACCATCCCGCCAATGCTTTATCTGTATAGCCCAAATGAGCCGAGCTGCTAGAATATCGAACTGTATGGATAACTATCATTCAACCGTTATGGGAGGATACGTGAACCGCACCAAAATCGCGCAGCTCTATGCCGATGCCGAGTCGCTCGGCGGCCAGACCGTCACCGTCGCCGGCTGGGTCAAGTCCGTCCGCGACATGAAGAACTTTGGCTTTGTTACGCTCAACGACGGCAGCTGCTTCCGCGACCTGCAGGTCGTCATGAACCGCGAGGCACTCGACAACTACGACGAGATCGCCCATCAAAACGTCTCGGCCGCACTCATTTGCACCGGCACCGTCAAGCTGACCCCCGATGCGCCCCAGCCTTTCGAGCTTTCTGCCACCTCCATCGAGGTCGAGGGCACGAGCGCCCCGGATTACCCGCTGCAGAAGAAGCGCGCAACCGTCGAGTTCCTGCGCACCCAGCAGCACCTGCGCCCGCGCACCAACCTGTTCCGCGCCGTGTTCCGCATCCGCTCTGTCGCGGCTGCCGCCATCCACCGCTTCTTCCAGGAGCAGGGCTTTATCTACGTCAACACCCCCATCATCACCACGAGTGACTGCGAGGGCGCCGGCGAGATGTTCCGCGTGACCACGCTCGACCCCAAAAATCCGCCCCTCACCGAGTCCGGCGAGGTCGACTGGAGCCAGGACTTCTTTGGCAAGCATGCGAGCCTCACCGTGTCCGGCCAGCTCAATGCCGAGAACTTTGCCATGGCCTTTGGCGACGTGTACACCTTTGGCCCCACCTTCCGTGCCGAGAACTCCAACACCACGCGCCACGCCGCCGAGTTTTGGATGATCGAGCCCGAGATGGCCTTTGCCGACCTGAACGACTACATGGATAACGCCGAGGCCATGCTCAAGTACGTCCTCAAGGACGTTATGGCAACCTGCCCCGACGAGCTCAATATGCTCAACAAGTTTGTGGACAAGGGTCTGCTCGAGCGCCTGGACCATGTCGCCAACTCCGACTTTGCCCGCGTTACCTACACCGAGGCCGTCGAGATCCTGGAGCAGGCAGTCGCTGCTGGCCACCAGTTTGATTACCCCGTGAGCTGGGGTATCGACCTGCAGACCGAGCACGAGCGCTTCCTGACCGAGGAGCACTTTAAGCGCCCGACCTTCGTGACCGACTACCCGGCCGAGATCAAGGCGTTCTACATGCGCATGAACGAAGACGGCAAGACCGTCGCCGCCGCCGACTGCCTGGTTCCTGGCATCGGCGAGATTATCGGCGGCTCCCAGCGCGAGGAGCGCCTGGATCTGCTCGAGGCCCGCATCAAGGACCTGGGCATGAATCCCGAGCAGTACAAGTACTACCTTGACCTGCGCCGCTACGGTTCCTGCAAGCACGCCGGCTACGGTCTGGGCTTCGAGCGCTTGGTCATGTATCTGACCGGCGTGGGCAACATCCGCGACGTCCTGCCGCACCCGCGCACCGTGGGCAACGCCGACTTCTAATCGTCGGACACTAGCTCGCGTCGCCACACGCCAACGCGCATCGCACAAGCGTCTCTCGACATCGGTCGAGAGACGCTTTTTTTCAACAGCATCCGTCAAGCTTTTGGCAAGTTTTTGGTCAGTTGAGTAGGGCTGTTGAAAACTCAACCCGCCGTTTGCCGACGACTACCGACCGCCCAGAGCGCCCTGCGCCCCTGGGAAAGCCCCGCGTCCTAGGCTCCATACCGTCGCCACCCAAAACGGAAAGGACGTGGGCACGATGACCGAAGCCGCTGTTGAAACCTACGACACCACGACGAGAGGCGCCGCCTCGATGGCAGCCTATCGCGCCGTTCGCATCCTGCAGCTCTTGAGCGAAAACACCGGCGAAGACAAGGCCATACTTTCCGATGAGCTGATCCGGCGCCTCTCCCATCCCGACGACCCCGCCCGCATGCCCATCTCGGCGGCGCGGCGCAGCATCTACACCGCCATCTCCGCGCTTCGCCATGCCGGATACGAAATTGAGTACAAACGCGGCGTGGGCTACAAACTTCTTACCCGCCCGCTCACCGATGAAGAGATCATCCGGCTCCACGGTATGGTCATGCGCAACCGCTCCACGCCTATCGCTATCCGCAAGAGCATGGCGCAGCACTTAGTTGCCATGGCGAGCGCCGACGTTCGCGGCTACCTCGATACACCCGAACCCGCTCCAAGCGCAGGCAGCAAGGCTACCAAGGCAACACGCACGCCCATCAAGCGCATCGACACGTGCGAACTCGTCGAGCAGGCCATCGACCACGGAACCACGGTGAGTTTTGATATTTCGAGCGTCACGACACGCGGCGAAACCGAAGCAGCACGGATGACACTCCGTCCCTTTGCCATCAGGCAGCGCGATGGCATCTCGTATCTGCTGGGAACGGTCTACGACGCCCGAGGCACCGACGATACGCTGCGCACCGTCGAGATCGCCCGTATGAGAAACGTCAGCACGCGCCTGCTCGACGGCAAGAAGCTCTTCGCCGCCCTGGACGAGGACGACGCCTCCTCCGCCGCATAAGACCCTCCGCCGCCCATTCGACTACCCGTACCGCCCATCCGATTCTGTATTAAAAAACCCGCCAGGCTGTTGTAAAAATGGACATCAGCGCTACTATAGTTCCACTTGCACTTTGTCCCAGTGCAGTGTTTCCAGCCATTTTTATACTGGGGGTAATGATATGAAGGACATCACCATCAGCCGCAGGAGCCTTCTGGTCTCCGCCGGCCTGCTCGCGCTCACCCCGCTCGCCGGATGCGGCGGCAACTCTGGTTCCGGCTCCGCTGCCGCCGGTTCCGACTACACCATCGGCGTTCTGCAGCTCACCGAGCACTCCGCGCTCGATGCCGCCAACGACGGCTTCGTCAAGGCCATCAAAGAGAGCGGCCTTAAGGTCAAGATCGACCAGAAGAACGCCCAGAACGACCAGTCCACGTGTAAGTCCATTGCCGACAAGTTTGTGGGCGACAACGTCAACCTGATTTATGCCATCGCCACGCCCGCCGCGCAGGCTGCCGCCGGCGCCACGGCCGATATCCCCATCGTGGGCTGCGCCATCACCGACTACGCCGCCTCCGGCCTGGTCCAGGACAACGACAAGCCCGGCACCAACGTCACGGGCGCTTCCGACCTCACCCCGGTCGCCGAGCAGCTCGAGATGATGCAGAAGGTCCTGCCCGACGTTAAAAAGGTCGGCCTGCTCTACTGCACCGCCGAGTCCAACTCCGACGTCCAGATCAAGGCCGCCAAGAAGGAGCTCGACAAGCTGGGCCTCGAGTACACTGACTTCACCGTCTCGAGCTCCAACGAGATTCAGTCCGTCGTCGAGTCTGCCGTGGACAAGGTCGACGCGCTGTACTCCCCCACCGACAACACCATCGCCGCGGGTGCCTCGCAGGTCGGCCAGATCTGCAAGGAAAACAAGCTTCCCTTCGTGACTGGCGAGGAAGGTATGTGCATGGCCGGCGGCCTGTTCACCCTCTCCATCAACTATGAGGACCTGGGCTACGCCGCGGGCGAGATGGCCGTTAAGATCCTGAAGGGCGAGGCCAAGCCCGAGGATATGCCGATCAAGCACCTCTCGAGCAAGGACCTGGTCGTCGTCAAGAACGACGAAATGGCCGAGGCCCTGGGCATCGACCTTTCCGCCCTGGACGCGTAATGCCATACGCGGCATGCGTCTAGAGCCCGTGCTCGCGCTTTAGCCGCGTTATTCAATATCTGAGCCACAGGGGCGGGCGCTGTAGACCGGCGTCCGCCCTGCTTGTTTCAGGTAAAACAAAACGTCTGTCCGTAACTCTTCTATGCATTGTTACCGCTATTATGGTGAATCACGTGTCCACCCTATCCTAGGAGGTATGAAGCATGCTCATTGCATTGCAGGGCGCCGTTTCGCAGGGCGTCCTCTGGGGCATTATGGTGCTTGGCGTGTTTATCACGTTCCGCCTGCTCGACATTCCCGATATGACCTGCGACGGCAGCTTTGCCCTCGGCGGCTGCGTCTGCGCTGTGCTCATCGTCAATAACAACGTCGACCCGCTGTTCGCCGTGCTGGCCGGTATGTGCGCCGGCGCCATCGCGGGCGCCGTCACGGGCATTTTGACCACCGTCTTTGAGATTCCTGCGATCCTCGCCGGAATCCTCACCCAGATCAGCCTGTGGTCCATCAACCTGCGCATCATGGGCAAGTCCAATACGCCCATTCTTGCCAAAGGCACCGTGTTCTCGGCCGTCAGCAATATGACCGGTCTGCCGCAGTCCACCGTTGCCATCATCTTGGGCATCCTGCTCGCCGTGGCTATCGTTGCCATCCTGTATTGGTTCTTTGGCACCGAGATCGGCTCGGCGCTGCGAGCCACCGGCAACAACGAGTACATGATCCGCGCTCTGGGCGTCAACACCAACTCCACCAAGATGATCGCCCTCGTGCTCTCCAACGCCCTCATCGGGCTTTCGGGCGCGCTCATCTGCCAGAGCCAAAAGTATGCCGACATTGGTATGGGCACCGGTGCCATCGTTATCGGTCTTGCCGCCATTGTTATCGGCGAGGTGCTCGGCCGTCTGCTGCCCGGCGGCCTCACGCAGTTTAGCGTCCGTCTTGCCTCCGCCGTCTTTGGCTCCGTGGTGTACTTCCTTATCCGCGCCATCGTGCTGCAGTTGGGCATGGACGCCAACGACATGAAGCTGCTCTCCGCCGTGATTGTCGCTGTGGCCCTGTGCGTGCCCGTGGTTTGGGAGCGCTATAAGCTCCGCAGCTCCTACACGAAGGGGGATGAGGCAGATGCTTAAGCTCTCGCACGTCAAGAAGACCTTTAACAAGGGCACCGTCACCGAGAAGCGCGCGCTCACCGGCGTCGACCTCACCCTGAATGACGGCGACTTTGTAACCGTGATCGGCGGCAACGGCGCCGGCAAGTCCACGCTGCTCAACATGATCGCCGGCGTGTACCCGCTCGATTCGGGCGTTATTGAGCTCGACGGCACCGACATCTCGCGCCTGAGCGAGTCGCAGCGCGCCAAGTACCTGGGCCGCGTGTTTCAGGACCCCATGCGCGGTACCGCTGCCGACATGCAGATCGCCGAGAACCTGGCCCTCGCCAAGCGTCGCGGCCAGCGTCGCGGCCTTTCGTGGGGCGTCACCAAGGCCGAGAAAGATGAGTACGTCGAGCTGCTCAAGCGCCTGGACCTTGGTCTGGACACGCGTCTCAACGCCAAGGTCGGCCTGCTCTCGGGTGGCCAGCGCCAGGCACTCACCCTGCTGATGGCCACGCTCACCAGGCCGCGCCTGCTGCTGCTCGACGAGCACACCGCGGCCCTCGACCCCAAGACGGCCTCTAAGGTGCTTAACCTGACCGAGGAGATCGTCGACGAGAACCACCTGACCACGCTCATGGTCACGCACAACATGAACGACGCCATCCGTCTGGGCAACCGTCTGATCATGATGCACGAAGGCCACGTGATCTACGACGTGGCGGGCGATGAGAAGAAGTCGCTCACCGTAGCCGACCTGCTGCAGAAGTTCGAGGAGGTCTCGGGAGGCGAGCTCGCCAACGACCGCATGCTGCTGAGCTAAAACCTGCAAAAAAGGGACAGGTTTATTTTGGTAGGTTTTATCTGCGCAAACGTCAAAACCGCCGCAAAGGGACAGACGCCCTTGCGGCGGTTTTCGCATATTATGTCGATAATCCGATATTCAACCAGACATTCTGGCTAAGGACTAAGGAAACTGCCATGAAAAGACTCCCCCGCTTTGCGTTGGCCGCCGCGTTGTTTGCCGGCGCGCTCGCAGGCATCCCAAGCCTCGCTTTCGCGGGAAACCTGCCCGCCGCTATTGACGGCTCCGTGGCCGTCATGCACACCAACGATATCCACGGCAGCTACAAGTACAGCTACAACGCAAGCAAGGGCACCGGCACTGTGGGCTTTGACGGACTGGCGGTTCTCTATAGCGCCCAAAGCAGCGTCCCCGATCTTTTGCTCGATGCGGGCGACACCTTCCACGGACAGTCCTTCGCCACCATGAGCGAGGGCAAGAGCATCGCCGAGCTCATGGACACCTTCTACGCCGACGGCTACGACGCGACCACGCCAGGCAACCACGACTGGAGCTACGGTGCGGACAAACTCCGCACCATGACCGGCTACAGCACCACCGGCACGCCCTTCGCCATGCTCTGCGCGAACGCGAAGTCTACGAGCGGCGTATGGAGCTCGAGCATCACGAAGACGCTCGATCGCACCTGGGAGGATAGCGAAGATCACTCCACATTCGACTACAAAATCAAGGTCGGCGTCGTGGGTGCCATGGATGAGTCGCTAGGTTCCTCGCTGCGCGCGGACCTGGTCGCGGGCACCAGCTTCTCGAGTGCCGCGAACGCCATCAATACCGAGGCAGAGCAGCTGCGCAGGGAGGGCTGCGATGTTGTTGTGTGTATCGCGCACACGCTCGACGCCAAGACCTTTGCCACGCGACTCCGTGGCGTCGATGCCCTTATCGCAGGCCACGAGCACATCAACCTTAACGAGAAGGTGACGGGAGCCGACGGCAAGACAATCCACGTTGTCGAGGCGGGCAGTGCCTTTGCCGAGGTGGGACTGCTTTCCATTCCGTACAAATACGACACGAATGGCACCGAGACGACCGACGATGACACGGTCACGGTCCCTGCAGACGACAGCAACGAGAAGCTCTACACCGCCAAGAACGTCAACGACCTTTTGGCAGACCCCGACAAGGGCTCCGACTACCAAAGCCGCCTTGAAGCCGTCCGCAACAAGATCAAGCCGCTCGACGAGGACTTTGAAAACGAATCGAACAAGGTGCTCGGCACATCCACCACCAACTATTTCTACGGCGAGGACGCCGCAGGCACGCATGGTTGGGAAATGGTGCGCACCACCGATTTCCGCCCCAGCAAGGAGGGCGACACCACCAAGGCCCAGACCATCGGCCACGTGATTTGCGGCTCCTATCTTGCCCTGACGGGCGCGGACTTCGCTATCGAAAACGCTGGCGGCATCCGCGGCGGCATCGCGGCGGGCAACGTGACCGCCGGCAACGTCATCGCCATCTCGCCCTACGGCAACACCGTGGAGACCTGGACCATGACCGGCGCGGACTTCCTCGCAGCGCTCGAGCACTCGCTACAAATCAGCGACGATTGCAACGACAGCTACGAGCTTCAGCAAGCCTACGTGGCGGCCGGTCACACCGAGCAGGAGGCGCAAGACGAGTACAAGTGGCGCGATGACTCTGGCAGCGTCCTCTCCTTTGGCGGCATCAACGTGACGATTGATTGGACGCAGCCCGAAGGCAAGCGCATCGTGAGTGCCACACTCACCAAAGACGACAGCACGCTCGATCCCACCAAGACCTATACCGTCGCCATCAACAACTACATCATCACCAACACGACCGACTTCCCCACCTTCGCAAACGCCACCAAGTACACCGAGTGGGGCACGTGCGAGGCGGCGCTGAGGGCGCTGATTGGGCAGACCGGCTGGGAGAGCAAGATGGCCGGGCTCGCCGGCACCATCAGCTTTGGCTCCGCTGCCGTGGACCCCACGCCCACACCGGCCCCGACGCCTAAGCCCTCGCCTAAGACGGACACGGCGACCACGAAGGTCATCACCAAGAAGACGACCGGTAAGCTCGCCGCAACGGGAGACCGCACGCTGGCAGTAGTTGGCGCGTGCCTTATCGGCGGCATCATCGTCATCATGCTCGGCATTATCTGGAAGCGTCGACGCTAAGCTACACCGCCGGGCCTTGCAGCCCCGCCGCGTAAACCTTATATCGAGCACAGAAGCCCGTCTGAATTTGATCGGACGGGCTTCTTGGTGGGTATCATGGTTGGACGATCATTAGGAGGTTTTCCCTACATGGAATTGTTTGAGCCGATTCTTCATTTCTTTGAGCAACGGTGGGTCCACAACATCATCTGGGCCGTCATCTTGGCGATAGGCACCGCCGTCGCCGCCGAGGTCGTATCCAAGACCCTGAACCATCTGCTTAACCGTGACGATAACCCGCTTCCGGCATCAAGTATCTTCATCAACATCGCGCGCGCCGTCATCTGGATGATTGGCGGCAGCTTTATCCTCGACAACTGCTTTGGCATTAACGCAAACGCGCTCGTCGCCGCTCTTGGCGTCGGCGGCATCGCCATCTCGCTCGGCTTTCAGGACACGCTGTCAAACCTTATCGGCGGCATGCAAGTGACCTTTATGGGCATCATCAAACCCGGCGACAATATCGAGGTCGGCGGCGTATCCGGCGTGGTCCAAGACATCACTTGGCGTCATACAACGATTGAGGATGCCTGTGGACAGACCATCATTGTGCCCAACTCCAACATCTCCAAGAACACGCTCGTGCATTTGATGCCCTTTGGACGCGTGGCCGTGCCCGTTGCCGTAAAGGACACGTCTAAGTGGGCTTCCCTTGACGTGCTGGCAGACGAGCTCACGAGCGCAACCAAAACGGCCGTCTCGCCCATCTCGGGCTTTGACAAAGAGCCCTACGTGCTCTTTAGCGAAATCGGCGACTTTGGCATCAAAGGAAAGATCATCTTTATCGTCAGCGACGACAGCACCACTTTCACCGCTGCCGACGCCTGCATCCGCGCCATCGCCCCCATCATCGCCTAAACCACCGCAAAGGGGTCAGGCATCTTTGTAGTGGTTTTCATTCGTGGTACCATGGTTTATATAGTTGTTTAAACGACTAAGGGAGCAACATTATGGAAGAGGCCTATCGTCAAGCACGCAAGCGCGGCGAGCAAGGACGTCGACGCGCCATTAGCCAAAGCGAGCATCCATACCTTACGGACCTCGATAGCTTGGTTGCTCAGCTCCCCTTAGGTCAGCGAGAGAATGTCGGCCTGCGGGATATTCCGCTCGAAATGGTCGTCGGCACGGTCACCAAGGGCCGTCAGTCCGCCTTTTCGTGTAACTTTATGCCCCTGCTTCCGTTTAGCACCGAGTTCGCCCGCAAGTGGTCCAACCTCTACGACATCCAGGTGACCGAGGGCTATCGCGACCCCGTCATCGTCACCGAGTTCATGCATCGGTTCTATGTCCAGGAAGGCAACAAACGCGTCAGTGTCCTCAAATTCCTAGACGCCCCGACGGTTTCGGCCAAGGTCACCCGTCTCTACCCCGGCACATGGGATTCCGTCGAAAGCCGCCTGTACGGCGAGTTCTGCGCGTTTTGGCGCGTCTGCCCCCTATACGAGATCGAGTTCTCGCGTGAGGGAAGCTACGAAACGCTCGCGAAGATGCTCGGTCAGAACCTTATCGAAAAATGGCCGCAGAAAAAGGTCGACTACCTGCGCCACACTTTCCTGCTCTTTAAGCGTGCCCACCTTCGCGCAGGCGGCGATCACCTGGACATTACGCCCGCCGACGCCATGCTCGTCTACCTCAATGTGTACAACCAGGACCGCCTGCTGGATACGCCAACGGATATCGTCGTAAACCGCCTGTGCAAGATCTGGCGCGAGCTGGTCATTGCCGGCAAAAATGACGAGGACAAGGTCGATCTTGTCGAAGCACCGAGCGTCGACGAGGAGGAGACGCCCGCCAAGTCCACCTCTGGCGTGCTCAACTTCTTTATGGGCAAGACCGTCTACTCGACGGCCAACCCCCTGCGCATCGCCTTTATCCATGAGTTCCCCTGTGCGACGTCGAGCTGGGACAGCCTGCACGACCAAGGGCGTCAGTATCTCGATGAGCACTTTGGCGGTATCGTGCGCACCGAGGCGTTCGAGGATTGTCACGATCCGGATGTGTTCTACGCCGCCGTGGAAACGGCTGTCAAACATGGAGCAAACGTCATCTTCTCGACCTCGCACCGCCTGATGGAATACACGCTCAGGGCTGCCGTTGAGTATCCCCGGGTTCGGTTCCTCAACTGCTCTATCGGCCTTCCCCATCAAAGCGTCCGTTCGTACTTTGGCAAGATGTACGAGGCCAAGTTTCTCCTGGGCGCCCTTGCCGCCAGCATGGCGGACAACCACCGCATCGGTTACCACGCGTCGGTCTTCGCCTCGGGCGCACTCAGCGAGATCAACGCCTTTGCGATTGGCGCCTCGCTGCTCGACCCCCGCGCGCAGGTAATCCTCACCTGGGGCGATGTGCCCGCCGGCGGTCTTGCCGAGGCCATGTGCCGCGAAGGCGTGAGTGTTATGACCGGCGCTGACATGTCCAAGTCGCTGGAGGACCCCACGGCCTACGGACTCCACCGCTTGGTCGATGGCAAGGTTACCGGCATTGCCATGCCGGTATGGAACTGGGGCCGATACTACGAGCTTATCGTGCGCAGCTTGCTGCATGGCACCTGGGACGAGACCAGTGACGACAGCCAGGTTCGCGCCGTCAACTACTGGTATGGCATGAGCTCGGGCGTTATCGACATTCGCTACGCTCCGGGCCTGCCCTATCAGACGCGCAAGCTTGTTCAGCTCCTCCGCAATGGCATCGTCGAGAGCTCCATCAATCCATTTGGCGGCGAGCTCCATAGCCAAGACGGCGTGGTGCAGATCGAGGGCTTTCCCCCACTGCCGAGCACGCAGATTGTCGAGATGGACTGGCTGGCCGACAACGTGGTGGGCACCATTCCGCAACTCGACGATGAGCCGAAGGTCCACGCCCTATGAAAATCCTAGCCATAGCCGATACCGAAGAACGATGCCTTTGGGAGTGCTTTCGCAAGGAGCGCTTTGAGGGCGTCGACCTAATTTTGTCCGCCGGTGATCTGGACCCGGACTATCTTGAGTTTTTGGTCACGGTCATCAACAAACCGCTCATCTACGTGCGCGGCAATCACGATGACCGCTACGCTCGTCATGCACCGGGCGGCTGCATCTGTGTCGAAGACACCGTGTACACGTATCACGGCGTCCGCATTGCGGGGCTTGGCGGCTCCATGCGCTACCGAGATGGCGCCAACATGTACACTGAGCGCGAGATGACCAAGCGCGTGCGCAAGCTGTCCCTCAAAGTGAGGATGGTCGGCGGCTGCGACATCTTACTCACCCATGCGCCCGCCGCCGGCGTGGGCGATCTGGACGATCTGCCGCATCGGGGATTCGAATGCTTTAACACAGCGCTCGAGTCCTGGAATCCCGACTACATGGTGCACGGGCATGTGCACCAATGCTATGGTCGCGACTTTCAACGTGAGCGTCAGCACGCATGCGGGGCAACGATCATCAACGCCTGCGGCTATGCGCAGTTTGAGCTCGACGAGAAGCGCTACCCCATCCGTGGATGGCGGGCAGCCTGGCTCAACTCGCAAACCATGCGCCGCGAACTTAAGCGCCACGAGGCTATCGAGTCCTCAACCGCCAGAACACCCTGGTAACCACCACAAAGGTGCCTGTCCCCTTTGTGGTGGTTTTGGCCCGAGATAGCAAGAAACCCGGTCCTGCACGAGACAGAACCGGGTTTCTTTAGCAATGCTTGCTTTGCTCAGGCAGTAACTGTTAGTTACTCAGCCAGGAAGTCACGCTGGATAGCGGGATCGACCTTGACGCCAGGGCCCATGGTGGAAGACACGGAGATGGACTTGACGAACTTGCCCTTAGCAGAAGAGGGCTTGACGCGCAGAATCTCGGTGTACAGGGCAGCGTAATTCTCGACGAGCTGCTGCTCGGAGAAGGACTTCTTGCCCAGGGGCACGTGGCAGATGCCGTAGCGGTCGGCGCGATACTCAACGCGGCCGGCCTTGAGCTCGGAGACCATCTTGGCGACGTCCATGGTCACGGTGCCGAGCTTGGGGTTCGGCATGAGGCCACGGGGACCAAGGATCTTACCGATGCGGCCAACCTTGGCCATCATGTTCGGCGTAGCGATAGCGGCGTCGAAGTTGATCTCGCCCTTCTGGATCTGGGCGACGAGCTCGTCGGAACCGATGATGTCGGCGCCGGCAGCCTCGGCCTCGCGAGCCTTCTCGCCCTCGGCGAAGACGGCAACACGAACGGTCTTGCCGGTGCCGTGGGGCAGGGAGATGGAACCACGGATGTTCTGGTCAGCCTTACGAGTATCGATGCCCAGACGGAAGTGGGCCTCGACGGTCTCGTCGAACTTGGCGGTGTCGAGCTCCTTGATGAGCTTGGCAGCCTGAAGGGGGGTGTAGAGCGTGGCGCGGTCGATCTTCTCGGCAGCGGCGTTATAGCTCTTACCATGCTTAGCCATGTGCATTACCTCCTGTGGTTAAACGGGCGTGAGCCCTCCCACATCGTATCGTGTGCCCTATTGCACACATATAACGGGCGCCCCGGTCGGGGCACCCGTCATTACCTAAAGAAATCGCTACTCAGCGATGGTGACGCCCATGGAGCGGGCGGTACCGGCGATAATCTTCTTGGCGGCGTCAATGTCGTTGGCATTGAGGTCCGGCATCTTGATCTCGGCGATCTTGGTGAGCTGCTCCTGGGAGAGCTGACCAACCTTGTCGGCCTGCGGCTTAGCGGAACCAGACTTGAGGTTCAGCTCCTTCTTGATGAGGTGAGCCGCCGGCGGGGTCTTGGTGATGAAGGAGAAGGACTTATCCTCGTAGACAGAGATCTCAACGGGGATGATATCGCCCTTCTTGTCCTGCGTCTCGGCGTTAAAGGCCTGGCAGAACTGCATGATGTTCACGCCAGCAGCGCCCAGGGCGGGGCCGACGGGAGGAGCGGGGTTAGCGGCACCAGCAGGAATCTGGAGCTTAATGACGTTGGCAACCTTCTTCTCAGCCATGGTCATTCCTTTCGAATCACGAGTGTGAAGTACTTGCTATATCGTAAGCACGCACGTGTTAGAAGCACTCCTGAGATGAGCAGTCACAGAAGAAGCACGCTCGCGCGAACGGACGAAAACTTAAGCGATGACAGCGACCTGGTTAAAGTCGAGCTCGACCGGCGTCTCGCGGCCAAAGATCATCAGCGTGACCTTGAGCTTGCCAGCCTCGGTGTTAACCTCCGAGACCTTGCCATCAAAGTCGGTAAGCGGGCCATCGGTGACGCGAACGGACGTGCCGACCTCAATATCAACCGAGGTGCGCTTGGGCGAATCGCCCTTACCGGGACGACGAGTCATCTTGTTATACTCGTCGCGGGAAAGCGGAGCGGGCTTACCGTTGCCGCCCAGGAAACCGGTGACGCCAGGCGTGTTGCGAACGCACGTCCAAGCATCGTCATCCATCTCCATGCGAACCAGGACGTAACCCGGGAAGATCTTGGAATCCTTGGTCTCGCGCTTGCCACCCTCTTTAATCTCGGTGACGCGCTCCATAGGAATCTCGATATCAAAGATACGGTCCTGCATGCCCATAGTCTCGATGCGATGCTCGAGATCGGACTTAACACGGTTCTCGTATCCAGAGTAAGTGTGAACGACGTACCAACGCTTAGACATGGTTTAGCCCCTCAATCCAGAGAACAGAGCAAGAGCCTCGCCAAAGCCAGCATCGAGCAGAGCGATGACGACGCCGACGACGATCAGAGAAGCGCAAACGACGACCGAGTAGTTCACGAGCTCCTTCTTATCGGGCCACGTGACACGCTTCATCTCGGACTTCACCGAAGCGAAATACTTCTTGGTGCGGGCGAAGAAACCAGGCTTCTCGTTCTTCTTGGACTTCGCAGCCTTCTCGTTCTTCTTGGCAACGGCCTTCTTGGCCTCAACCTTGGAGTTGGCGGCAGCGTTGTTGGCAGGCGCCTGCTGCTGAGCCTTCTTCTTGTTCTTCTTGTTGGCCATTTGGGTTACCTCCGCGCAATGCGCTTATACATGAGTAAACCGTAAGCCCCCAATTGGGAGCTTACGGAATAATGACTGGCACGCCAGGAAGGACTCGAACCCTCAACACTCGGTTTTGGAGACCGATGCTCTACCAATTGAACTACTGGCGTATGTGACTAGAGACTAGCGAGTCTCTTTGTGCAGCGTGTGATGACGGCACCAGGGGCAATACTTCTTGATCTCCATACGATCAGGCATGGTCGACTTGTTCTTGGTGGTCGTATAGTTGCGGCGCTTGCACTCAGTGCACGCAAGAGTAACTAGAGTACGCATGTATCCTGAACCTTTCATTTCCGCCCCGTACGGGCACGAGTTGATACTTTATCAGCTCTACGTAAGTGCTGTCAACGAAAACCTCGAATCAATTGGTTCTCGGTGAACCCATTCATATTTGGAACACATCAATGGAGCCAACGAGATCTAATCGACGGCGCACCCAGGACCATTATCGATCCTCTCGACACAAGCAACGGCTCAATATCCATTGCAGAAAAGAACCCGGCACCCATATAAGTGCCGGGTTCTCTAAGTCAGCTATATCAAAGAGCTAATTTACTCAATGATCGTGGAGACGATGCCCGAACCGACGGTGTGGCCACCCTCGCGGATAGCGAAGCGCAGGCCCTCCTCCATGGCGATCGGGTGGATGAGGTCGCCCTCGATGGTGATGTGGTCACCAGGCATAGCCATCTCGGTGCCCTCGGGGAGCTTGACCGTACCGGTAACGTCGGTGGTACGGAAGTAGAACTGAGGACGATAACCATCGAAGAACGGGGTGTGACGGCCGCCCTCCTCCTTGGTCAGAACGTAGATCTCGCCGGTGAACTTGGTGTGCGGGGTAACCGAACCGGGCTTGCAGAGAACCTGGCCGCGCTCGATGTCCTCACGCTTGATGCCGCGGAGCAGCAGACCGACGTTGTCGCCAGCCTCGCAGAAGTCCATGGACTTACGGAACATCTCGATACCGGTAACGACGGTGTTCTGGGTATCCTTGATGCCGACGATCTCGACAGGCTCGTTGAGCTTGAGCTCACCGCGCTCGACACGGCCGGTAGCAACGGTACCACGGCCGGAGATGGTCATAACATCCTCAACGGCCATCAGGAAGGGGAGGTCGTTGTTACGAGCAGGCGTCGGGATGTACTCGTCGACAGCCTTCATGAGCTCGCGGATGGCGTCCATCCACTTGGCGTCGCCCTCGAGAGCGCCCAGAGCGGAACCACGGATGACGGGGATGTCGTCGCCGGGGAAATCGTACTCGGAGAGGAGCTCACGGGTCTCCATCTCGACGAGGTCGATGAGCTCGTCATCGTCGACCATGTCGCACTTGTTCAGGAAGACGACGATGTAGGGAACGCCGACCTGACGGGCGAGCAGGATGTGCTCGCGGGTCTGAGCCATGGGGCCGTCGGTAGCGGCGATGACCAGGATGGCGCCGTCCATCTGAGCAGCACCGGAGATCATGTTCTTGACGTAGTCAGCGTGGCCCGGGCAGTCAACGTGAGCGTAGTGACGGGCAGCAGTCTCGTACTCGACGTGGGAGACGGAGATCGTAATGCCGCGCTCGCGCTCCTCGGGAGCCTTGTCGATGTTCTCGAACGCAGTGAAGTCAGCCTTGCAGCCCTCGGTCTCGGAGAGAACCTTGGTGATGGCAGCGGTCAGCGTGGTCTTGCCGTGGTCGACGTGACCAATGGTGCCGATGTTAACATGCGGCTTAGTGCGCTCAAACTTCTCTTTGGCCATAAAGCCCTCCTCTAAACAGGTCGTCCCCGAACGGGACTTTGCCTTTATACCATAGTGGCCTCTCAACATACTATTGAGAAGCCACCGTGTTACCTATGGTAGCGGTGACTGGATTCGAACCAGTGACGCCACGGGTATGAACCGTGTGCTCTAACCAACTGAGCTACACCGCCGGATGGAGCCTGCAACCAGACTTGAACTGGTGACCTCTTCGTTACCAACGAAGTGCTCTACCGACTGAGCTATACAGGCACTTGACGGGTGGGAGCTATAGGATTCGAACCTATGTAGGCAGAGCCAACGGGTTTACAGCCCGTCCCCATTAACCACTCGGGCAAACTCCCAATCGTTCAAGTATCCGCAGGTTCTTTGGTCTTTTGGACCGCCGCCCCCGCGAACGAAGAAGATAATACGATGCCACCTTGGGGGCTGTCAACGAAAACCTCTAGATACACGGTGCCGGGCGTATCTATATGCCTTTGACCTGCGGTTTTGCTGAGTTTGGATATGAAGAACGGTGAATTTGCATATTGCGGTGACATTTCCCGAGGGAACACTTTGGCGTAATGGAGTGAGCCTGTAGAATATCACTTCGATAACGACTCATTTGCACCTATATATAGGTTGAGATCGGGCTTCCCAGACAGAATCGAGCGTGGATAATCTCCCACTTTTGGCGTGGCTTCGAGCCCAAAGTGGGAGATTATCCACGCTCATTCACTTAGCAGGAGATTTTCCACGCTCGTATGTCCGGAAATCCTCGCTCGACCAGGATGACTGGGACCAGTCCGGCCTTTGTCTCGATCTGTAACATCTAGAGAATATTTTCTCCCCTATCTGTTACAGATTGAGATACTACGCAGTAGCCCCGACTTCCGTCTCATTCTGTAACAGTAAGAAAGGTTTTCAGCCTCTTCGTGTTACAGATCGAGATATTACCCGCCAACCCGTCTTAACATCTCAATCTGTAACAGCTTGAAGAGAAATACCGGTCTAGATGTTACAGATTGAGATTGAATCGTTTGGGCCGAATGTCCCCAAGATATTGGCTGGCGGTCACTAGAACTCAATCTCGTCAAAGTCAAAAGCTTTCAAAGTGAGTCCAACGAGCTTGTCTGTGCGCTCCTGAATCTGCTCGCTGGTCCAGGTATCCGTGTTTACCAACTCGTCGTTCAGGTTCAACCCGTTGCGGTATCCGACGTTCGCCCCGTTCGCATCCTTGCGGTCTCGCTTGGTCACAAAGGGCATGTTGCTCAGCTTTGAGTTATATCCGGTGATAGTCAGATTTCCAAGCGTATGAACCTGCTTCTCCTGCACCTCAATCGCCCTGGAAACGTCGCCGTCCGCAACCATCTTCACCCATTCGTCGGGAATGTTCTTACCTTGGGGAAAGATGTGCTCGATTGTCCAAACGTAGTTTCCGGAGTCATATCGATCCCAAAGTGGCTTCATCTCCTTCGTAACGCTCGGTGATGCAATAACGGTCAGGATGTAGCGCGTCATATCGGGATTGACATCGTAAATCGGCCCTTCAAGACGTTCTTTGAAGGAAGCGTCACTGGCAGACACGTCGACGAGGCGCTTCTTGATGTATTCCGCGGCCGCAATGCCCTTGAGACCCTCGCTTTCGAGGCTCTCGCAAATACTGATGAAGAGCCTCTCCAGGTCACGCGTGGGAGGCGTATCGGTAAGGTTGCGTCGGACAAAGAAGCAGACAAGGAGTTTAACAAGAAGCGCGAGGGTTTCATCTTTTAGCTCCAACTGGTCCTGCTTCTTGAAAAGGAACAGCAGCATCAGGTAAGATGCGACGCCCTGCGCTCTCGAAAGCTCCAAAAGCTGATGCGAAAGCTCGGAATCCGGGCTCTCTTGATCGAGCCCAATGATCTTCGAGTAGAGTGCGGAATTCTCGGTCAGCTCGTCCAACACCTTAAGGGCGCCGTCATCGGCTTCCATCCGCTTCTCGTAGATTTTCAGAAGGTTGGAACGTGTGGCAACGGAACCGAGGGGGAGTTGGGAACCTGATTCGCCGATAAATGGCTTATTTACCTCCCGGCGGAAGGCATCGTAGTTCTGGCGGAAGAAGCGCTCCTGCGTCTTGTAGTCATCGCCGAGATTGCGGAGCACTTCCTGCCAGCGTTCAAAATAATAGTCGAGCCGTCCGTCATCCACCCCGGCAACCTTGCCGAGAAGCATGTTTTTGATGAGGTCAACGGCGCTCAAGGGGACACCGCGGTTGTTAAGGGACGCGAACAGGGTATAGGCGTCCGCATGGCTATCGACGGTAATCTGGACCACGACTGCGGAGCACACCAGCTTGCAGATATCAAGCAGGGCATGAACACATTCGATCCCGCTCCCGTCTTCAACTTCCTCGCCCAATCGATCGTAAAAATAGTTGAATGCCTTAGACATCTTTCTCAGACCGAGGAACTTCGGCTTTTGCATAACGACGTCTAAACCGATATGTTCCTTCAAGATCCAGCGGTAATCCTCAAGGTTATGATTCTGAACCTGAGGAATAACGCGCGTCCTCGACTTGTCGGATTTCAGGATAAGGCGATTGCGCAGAGGGCGGACATCGTCCAGCATCAGGTCATCGTCGATAGAATCCTTATGCTCCATAACGCGAGCGTAGATGGCAGCAAGGAGAAGGCTGAGCGTCGTCAGGCGTTGCTGGCCATCGATGACTTCATAGTGAATGGTATCCATCTTGGAATTCACAGTCCCGTTCACGACAATAAACGAGCCCAGGAAGTATCCGGCATCGTTTTGGGTGATATCGTCATAGAGATTCGCCCAATCGCGCTGATTCCAAGTGTATTCGCGCTGGTAACGAGGAATGTCATAGATTTTTAGCATATCGGTCGACAGAATATTGGCAACCGTTGGGTCCTCTACGCTATTAATCATCATGAGTCCTTTCAATCACCTTGCTCACAAACGACGGGAAATCCTTGTCGCCCTTGATTTCTCGCGCCGAATTAAATCTAGACTATAGTAATACCCATGGGCTACAGGAAAGAGCGCCGCGCACGGCGCGCGATCTTTCGAGAGGCAGCATCGGAGCTCTCGGCACCTTGGTCACTTTCCACCCTATCCCAGTTGGAGAAACAAAGCCCAAAACTCTAATGGAGACAGCAACTGTAAGCTTTGCTTTTCCTGCTTCGTTGCACGCATTTATGGACATTGGACATCGGTCACAAAACACACATAAATGCAATTCCGATTTAATTGTTGCATGTTTGTTGCATGAGCTGTTGCATGAAAATGCAAAATCGGGAGCCATACGGCCCCCGACCTGCGAAAACTCATGGAGCCAGTGACAGGAATCGAACCTGCAACCCACTGATTACAAATCAGTTGCGCTACCGTTGCGCCACACTGGCACACTTGGCGCTTTCACGCGAAGCCAGTTAAGAATAAAGGAATTGCGGACGAGGCGCAACAGACCCTTTGACCGACCACATCTCAAAACCCTTCGTCAGAACGAATAGTTTTATCTGTTCGCCAGAACCAAAAACTATTCGTTTTGGCGACGGTAAGCCCGCAGCCCATTGATTACAAATCAACGGGCTGGCCAATTGGGAAACGGGTCTCTATGGACAATCCCTACCTCCCGCGAAGGGCCTTGAGCTTGGCCAGCGCATCGGGACTTAGGCGGCTGCCCAGGGTCATCTTGATCTGCGGGGCTTCCTCGGCCTCGTGCACGTCGTTGTCGATCTGTTTGATCTCGTCCACCAGCATGCGGCTCGAGATGCGCGTAACGCCCTTGCCCATGACGACGGCCTGGATCGTGCCGTCACTCGACACCACGGAGCACGCGCGGCCTTCCTCGCGCGCCTCGATGCAGAGCTTTTGCACCACGGTATCGGCCGAGACGCCCGTCGGCGAAAACTCGATGCGCACGCCGCGGGCCGGCAGGTTGGGGCGCTCGTTGGAGATATTGCCCGCGCCGTCGAACACGATCACGGCCTCGTAGCGGCCCTGGGCAAAGGCGGCGACGTCGTTGATGAGGGCAGTGCGCGCCATATCGTGAACGTCGCTGGAATACGGATCGTCGGAATGGTCGTAGACGAGCTTTTCATAGCGCGGCGTGCAGTGGATCACGTTGTAGCCGTCGACCACCAGCAGCTCGGGTTTATTGGAGTGCACCGTCGAGACCGGATCGGCGATGGCCTGCGCAAACGCATTGCCGCCCACGCCATAGGTCGCGGCCGAAACAATCGGCTTGGCCGAGCCCTCGCCAAAGCGCTTGGCCTTGGACTTAGCGCGGTTCTTCTTGGACATGCGCTACTCCTCCCCCATGAGCTCGCCGGCATTGCGGCGCAGCCACTCAAAGCACAGCGCGGTGGTCGCCTGGGCAACGTTGAGACTCTCGGTCATGCCGCACTGGGGAAGCTTGGTCAAAAAGTCGCATTTCTCAAGCACCAGGCGCGAGATGCCGTCGCCCTCGGAGCCCATGACGAGCGCCACGCGGCCCTCGAAGGGAGCATCCCAGCAGCTGCCCTCGGCGTGCTCGGAGGCACCGCCCACCCAAAAGCCAGCGGCCTTGAGGTCGTCGAGTGCACGGGCGATATTGGGAACCTGCGCGATAGGCAGATGCATGACGGCGCCGGCGGAAGTCTTGTAGCTGCCAACGGTCACGCCGGCAGCGCGCTTGTTGGCAATGATGACACCGGCCGCGCCCACAACCTCGGCGGAGCGCACGATGGCGCCAAAGTTGCCGTCGTCGGTCACATGGTCGAGCACGATGACGAGCGCCGGACCGTCGCCCGCACGGTCGAGGATATCGGCAACATCGGCATAGGGGAAGTTACCAACCTCGAGCGCAATGCCCTGGTGAGCGCCATGACTCGACAGCGCATCGAGCTGCGCGCGCGGCACATACTTAATGCGGACGCCCGCGGCGTTGAGGTCGTCGACCAGGCGCGACAAGGCGGCATCGCGCTCCCCGCCCTCGGCAATGAGCGCGCACTTGATGGGAAAACCAGTGCGCAGCGCCTCGGCGGCTGCACGACGACCTTCGATAAACTCGCCCTTGGGAACCTGAACGTTGTCGCGGTTGCGATCGCGCTGCGGACGTGCGGCCTGGGTGCGATCGCGCTGGCCCTTGGGAGCGGCAGCGCGGTCGTTGCGGCGAATCGGACGCGAGCCAGAAGCAGCCTGCTTGCCTCCACGCGGTGCACGCTTGCGATTGTCGGCCATAAAACGGCCTCCTTTAAATAATTTTCAAACAGGACAAAAGAAGCGACCGCTTAAGACGAATAGCACAAGCGGTCGGTACGGGTTTTCCAAGTGCCCGAGATTGCCGTGAAAGAGGAGCGACGCGTACTTGAGTACGCGAGCGACGGTTTGAACGGCAAGGTCGGGTGCTTGGGAAACCCGCGGGGATTAGAGAGATTTGATACGGGTGCCCGCGGCAGTATCCTCGATGGTGAGGCCCAGGTCCTTGAGCTGGTCGCGAATGGCGTCGGCCAGATCCCAGTTCTTGGCGGCGCGAGCCTCGGCGCGGGCCTCGAGAATCTTGGCAGCAGCCTCGTCCACGTCGTCGCCCGTGTAGGCGACCAGGCCGGCGGCAACGCCTAGCAGACCCAGCGGCAGCTCGACCTTGGGCTCGGGGAGCTCAACGCCAAGCGTATCGAGCAGCTCGGCCAGCGTGTCGGCGGCGGCAAGCGCGGCGGCCTTGTCAGCAGCGTCGCCCGCCTGCTCCAGGTACTGGTTGCATTCGGTCACAAAGCCAAAGACGGCACCCATGGCACCAGCGGTGTTAAAGTCGTCGTCCATGCACTCCTTAAAGGCGGCACGAGTCTCAGCGGCCTTGGCGGCAAACGCCTCGGCGGCAGCCGCATCGGCATCGGCCGTCGCATGGTTCGCGGCCCAGCGCAGGTTCTCGACCGTACCGGCGATACGCGTGAGCGAGTTCTCGGCACCCTCCAAGCGCTCCCAAGAAAAATCGAGCGGCGAGCGATAGCTCGTCTGCAGCATTAGCAGGCGCAGGGCGGCAGCGGAGTGCTGCTCGAGGACCTCGGCCAGCGTAAAGAAGTTGCCGAGCGACTTGGACATCTTCTCGCCGTCTACCAGCAGCATGCCCGTGTGCATCCAGGTGTTGGAGAAGCCCTGGTGCCAGGCGCAGGTGGCCTGGGCGCACTCGTTCTCGTGATGCGGGAAGGCAAGGTCGGAGCCGCCGCCGTGGATGTCGATCGGGGTGCCCAGGTAACGATGCACCATGGCGGCGCACTCGGTGTGCCAACCGGGACGGCCCTCGCCCCAGGGACTCGGCCAGCTGGGCTCGCCGGGCTTGGCGGCCTTCCACAAGGCAAAATCGAGCGGGTCGTTCTTGTCCTCGTTCTCCTCGATACGTGCACCAACCATAAGGTCATCGATGTTGCGGCCCGAGACCTGGCCATAGTTGGGATCGCTGCGCACGGCAAAGTACACATCGCCGTTATCGGCTGCGTAAGCGTAGCCCTGCTCGATAAGCGTCTTGATCATGGCGATCATGGGGCCGATCTCCTTGGTGGCGCGGGGGCGCACATCGGGATCGAGCACGTTGGCGGCGCGCATGACGCCGATGAACTTGTCGGAGAACTCCGTCGCGACCTCGGCAGCTGTACGGCCCTGCTCGTTGGCGCGCTTGATGATCTTGTCGTCGACATCGGTGAGGTTCTGGGCGAACGTGACCTCGTAGCCGCTCGCGATGAGCCAGCGTCGAATCACATCGAAGCTGATGAACGTGCGGGCATTGCCGATGTGGATGTTGTCGTAGACCGTGGGGCCGCACACGTACATGCGGACCTTGCCGGACTCGATGGGCTGGAACTCTTCCTTTTTATGGGTAGCGCTGTTGTAGATACGCATTCGTTACTCCTTAACGGTTTTCTGTAGCAGGCAGACGGCCCAGGCGCCGATTCCCTCGCCTTGGCCTTCCCAACCAAGCTTTTCGGTCGTGGTGGCGGCGACGCCCACATTTTCGACGTCAACGCCCAGGGCATGGGCAAGGTTGGCGCGCATGGCATCGCGGTGCGGGGTGATCTTGGGTTGCTGACAGGCAATGGTGCAATCGGCATCGACAAACTCAAAGCCCAGCTCGCGCGCATAGTCCATCACGCGAGCGAGCAGCACCATCGAATCAGCACCCTCGTAGGCAGGATCGGTGTCGGGGAATAGCTTGCCGATGTCTCCCCCGCGGCAGGCGCCCAGAATGGCGTCGGCCAAGGCGTGCGCGAGCACATCGGCATCCGAGTGGCCCAGCAGGCCGCGCTCGTAGGGAATGTCGACCCCGCCGATGATACATCGACGCCCCTCCACCAAACGGTGGACGTCGTAGCCGTGGCCAATGCGCAGGTTACTGAACATGGGGAAGGTCCTCTCCCTCGGCCATGCGGCCAAGCAGAATCGCGGTTACGGGACGCAGGTCCTCGGGCACCGTCACCTTAAGGTTGTCGCGTGGGCTCTGGACGCAGCGGACGCGCCCGCCCATGCGCTCGACCAGCGACGAATCGTCGGTACCGATAAAATCATCGGCGATAGCAGCGGCGTGAGCGCGCTTCATGGCGTCGACGCTAAAAATCTGCGGCGTCTGCGCGGCCCAATAGAGCTCGCGCGGCGGCGTCTCGACGATATTATCGCCGTCGACGATCTTGAGCGTGTCGATCGCAGGCTGACCGCACACGACACCGTCGAGCGAGCGGTCACCCATGAGCACGTCGATAGCGTGGTCGATGGCCTCGGTCGTAATGAGCGGACGAGCGCCATCGTGGATGGCGACATATTCGAAACCCGCCGGAACCGCATGCACGCCGGCACGGGTGGAATCCTGACGGGTATCGCCGGCATCGGCAAAGCTGATGGGCGTGTCATAGTCAAACGGGTCGATGGCAAGGCGGCGCATCTCGGCACGGCGCTCGGCAGGACACACCACCACGATGTGGCCGACCTTGTCGCTCCGGTCGAACGCGCGGATGGACCAGCTCATGAGCGGACGGCCCGCCACGTTAACGAGCTGCTTGCCGCCGGGATTTCCAAAGCGCTGGCCGCTGCCACCGGCAACGACCACGGCGCATACGGGCGCCATTATGCGTTCCCCTGTTTGGTACCCTTCATGCGGTACAGCGAGTCCGCAAGAATGGCAGGGTTGTTGACGCCAAAGTCGCCTAGGCGCTCCGGATCCTCGCTGATGTCGTCCATGAGCTCCTGCAGCGAGCCGTACTCGTCGACGATCTTCTCGGCCACGCCGTCGCGCACGACGGACACACGCGAAAGCGTGCGCAGGCCCAGCGGCGTCATGACGGAGTCCTCGTCCAGGTCGTCATAACCCAGAACTGCCGCCACGTGCTGCGGGTCAGACAGGTCCTTAGGCGTCATGCGGCTCAGCTCGGCGCGGATCTTCTCGGCGTTGGCCTCAGAGGAATCGCTTGCGTAGTCGCGGATCATCAAGTCGTATTCGGTATCCATGCTGGAGCCCGCGAGCTGCTCGAGCTGCATCTGCACGAGCTTGCCCTGGTTGCCCAGCTTGACGATGCAATCCTTAAGCTCGGTCTTTGCCTGCTGCATGATCTCGAAGCTCGAGAAGATGCCGGTGATGTCGGCGAGCGTGACGTAGTCGTCGAGCTCGAGGGCCGTCAGGCGCAGCAGGGAGCGGTCGAGCGACTGACGAGTAGTCTGAAGCGTGGCGACGAGCTGGTTGACCGAGCTCATGATGGTGGTGACGGGCTGGATCTCGTAGCTCTTGCCGTGAACGTACACGTTAACGACGGCACGACGGGCCGAGACCGAGATCACGATGGCATCGGTGAGCACCGACATGCGAGCGGCGGTGCGGTGACGCATGCCCGTCTCACTCGTGGCAAGCGAGGGATCGGGATTGAGGTGGAAGTTGGCGCGCAGGATCTGGGTGAGGTCGCCGTCGATGACGATGGCACCGTCCATCTTGGAGAGCTCGAACAGACGGTTCGAGGTGAACGAAATGTTGAGCGGGAAGCCGTCGTTACCGGCAGCGAGCACGTTTTCGGTGTCGCCGACGCAGATAAGGGCGCCCAGGTGACCGGCGATGATCATGTCGAGGGCGGTGCGGATCGGCTGACCAGGTGCCGTCAGGCGGATGGCCTGTTCCATACGCTTTTGCAGCTCGTTCTTATCCAAGGCATCGCTCCCATCGTATACGCTCCATAAACGCTAAATAGTTTCTCACGGTTTGTCCCCGCGGCGCTTGCGAAATCCGATGCTTACAGAATGAGCGAACACAGCTGAGAGCCCAACCCAAATGGGCTGCTTATGTGGTAGCATCGGGATTCACATGAATGAGGGAGTAGTCGCGTAGCCGGGTTCGCCTCCGGTGGCGCGGTAAGTCAACACACTGGCCGATGCGGCCTGGCTTGCCTTAATGAACGAGACTCGTGGCTGTGCGCGCAACGCGTACGCCACGGGTCTTTTTTGTTATTCCCCCAAGAGGTACACGCGGGCCCGCCCGCAGAGAGGGAGCCAGACTATGGGACTCGCAGAGCTCGTATTGCTCGCTATCGGCCTTTCGATGGACGCCTTTGCCGTTTCCATCTGCAAGGGCCTTGGCATGAAGAAGATCAACCTTAAGGTCGCCGTAGTGCTCGGCCTGTTCTTTGGCGGCTTCCAGGCCGGCATGCCCGTAATCGGATGGGCGCTCGGCAGTCAATTCATGAGCATCATCGGACCCATCGACCATTGGATCGCCTTTATCCTTTTGGCCTTTATCGGCGGCAAAATGCTGTGGGAGGCCTTTACCGAAGACGAGGATGAGGACGAGAGTGACGGCAAGGATGCCGAAAAGATTGACCTGGGCGAGTACCTGATCCTCGCCATCGCCACCTCGATTGACGCCCTGGCCGTGGGCATCTCGTTCGCCGCGCTTTCCGTCGACATCGTTCCCGCCGTGTCGCTCATAGGCATCACGACCTTCATCTTCTCCGTTGCCGGCGTGGCGATTGGCCGCATCTTTGGCGCGCGCTACGAAAAGCCCGCCACCATCGTGGGCGGCGTTGTGCTCATCCTCATCGGCCTCAAGATTTTGCTGGAGCACCTAGGGATTTTAGTGCTGTAAAACACCCTTCAAAACTAAACGTCCGTATAAGGCCTCATGCAAAGTTTTGCATGAGGCCTTTTCATGCAGACTTTTGCATGTCATACTAGGATGCAAAAGCCTGCACGTTAGGAGATAGCCGTGGATACCCTTCCCATCACCACACCGCGCCAAGCTGGCGTCTACGTGCGCCAGGCACGCGAGGCGCAAGGGATCACCCGTGCGACCCTCGCTAAAAAGGCCGGTGTTTCGGAGCGCCTGCTCGCATCGCTCGAGCTGGGAGATGCCACGGGTATTCGGCTCGACAAGCTGCTGGCGGTTTTCGGTGCTCTCGGACTGGCTCTAGTTGCTCAAGGGAATATCGACGACACGAAACATGAGCAGCCGACCGACGCCCCGCATGCTGATTTGCAACCTTGTAGCACCCCCAGGTGCCATCACACTCAACGTCTTCACCATCGCAACCGACGCGGCGCAGCCATTCCAGCTCTTCCAGATACCCCCTTTACGGCCGAGCTCTACGACAAGGCCTTCGCCGATTTCGCCATGTCCAATCTCGGAGTCTCGATTGCCGCAAGCGCATCTGCCCAAACCAAGCCCGAAGGGAGATAGCCAATGGCCAGAAAAACGCTTCGGACTATTATTTGCGGCGTACCCGCAGGAACGCTCATGCAAGATGAGAGCGGTCTAGTCAGTTTTGTCTACGATCAAGATTATGACGGGCCAGCCCTATCGACCAACATTCCCATATCAAATCGTACATACGGCCAACAGGTGATGAATCCGTACTTGTTTGGTCTTCTACCCGACAGCGAGGATCAGCGAAAGGCGATTGCTGCCGAATTCGACGTTAGACCCAACAATGCCGTTGCGCTACTCAGCCATATCGGACTTGACTGTCCGGGTGGAGTGCAGTTTTGCGCCGAAGAAGACGTCAACGCCGTCTTGCATCGCACCAGCGAATACCGCCCTATAGGCGATCACGAGATTGCACTGCGACTCAAGTCAATCAGAGATGACCGCAATGCATCGTGGATGGGCCTAGATGAAAGTTGGTCACTTGGAGGCAATCAGGGCAAGTTCGCTCTCGCACTCATAGACGGTCGCTGGTGCGAATGCGTGGGCTCCTCGCCCACGACGCATATTTTCAAAAATGGCGTCATCGGATTTAAACTTGAGGCTCTTAATGAGTTTGTCTGCATGAAAAGCGCCCAGCGCGCGGGTATCGCAACGGCGAACGTTGAGTATCGCTTATTTGAGGACGAACCCGCCCTCATTGTTGAGCGATATGACCGCGTGAAAGTCAAAGACGGAACAATCATGCGTCTACACCAAGAAGACCTCTGTCAGGCTCTTGGAGTGATGCCCGCTCAAAAGTACACGGCAGACGGCGGCCCGACCACACGCGATATTCAGGAACTCCTCGTCAATACGAGCCACCATCAACTTAACCTGTATCTGTTTACGCAGATACTTTTCTTTAGCGCCATCATCGGCGCACCGGACGCGCATGCGAAGAACTATTCCCTGCTTCTTGGAAACGGCGGCACAGCTATGATGGCCCGTATGTATGACGTTGCATCGGGGCTGGCATACGAACGTATGCGGCGAAAAGCGCGCCTTGCCATGAGCGTTGGCGGCGAAAATCGTGTGGGGCGCATCGGTCCAGGCGCTATCCGCCGATACCACGGTATGGGCGACCCCGCGCTGGAGGCGGCACTCACCGATGCCGGGCTATCCGAGAAGTTTTGCTTTGCGACCATGATGGACCTCGCCTACGAGGTACCCATTTGCATGGAAGAGGTCATGAACGAATACGCCGACCTGCCCGGCATGGCGGACCTGCGCGAGCATATGCTCGGCCCCGTCTGCGAAAACTGCCAGCGCACCCTCGACCTCATCAAGGCGGATATGGGCTAGGTGTCCGTAATCTCCCATTTCCCAAAAGAAGAGAGGGGGCACCCGTCGCAAAAGCTCGGGTGCCCCCTCACGCAATGTCATTTGCAATCCACCAGCACGTGGCTCGGACTGCTGCTAGCGCAACCTTTACGCAGCGAGGCGCTTGAGGACGTCGATGAGCAGCTCGTAGAAGCGCTCGGCAGAAGCGAGCTCCATGCTCTCGTCCGGGGTGTGGACATCGGAGAGCGTCGGGCCCACGGCGATGGCGTCCAGGCCGTGCAGGGCCTCGGCAAACAGGCCGCACTCAAGGCCGGCGTGAATGGACTCGATTCGTAGCTCGGAGCCAAAGAGCTCGCGATAGCTCTCGACAAAGATGTCGCGGACCGGCGAATGCTCGACATAGCTCCAGCCGGGATACTCGAACTCAAACTTGGCGTCGAATCCCAGGACATCGGCCAGCGTCTGCAGGCGGTCCTTGAACTCGTTCTGCAGCGAGGTGATCGAGGAGCGCGGGGACAGCATGATCTTGACCTGGTCGTCAGAGGTGGCAACCACGCCGATGTTGGAGGAAACCTCGACGGAGCCGTCGGTGGCGACGTTGCGGCGGATCACACCGTTGGGGGCAAGACGCAGAGCGCGAATAAGGGCAAGTGCGGACTTCTCGTCCATGGCCTCGACCTCAGTGTTGTCGGCAATCTCAACCGTGCAGGTAAAGCCGGGGTCGAAGACCTCGAGCTCGGCAGTAACGTCGGCGATGATGCCCTTTGCGATCTGGGCCGCGGCCTCGGCGGCAGCGTGGTCGGCGTAGACCAGAACAGCCTTGCACTCACGGTTGATGGCGTTGTCCTTGGTGCCGCCGTTAAAGCTAACGATGGCGGGCTCGCCGGCAACCATCAGGCGGTCGATGATGCGGGCCATGATGAGGTTGCCGTTGCCGCGCTCCAGGTGGATATCGCTGCCGGAGTGACCGCCCAGCAGGCCGGAGATGTCGAGCGTGAGGGTGCTACCGGTCTTGTGCTCGCGCGCGATCGGGTAGGTGTAGGTAACGACGACGCCGCCGGCGCAGCTGACGGTGGCAACGCCCTCTTCCTCGGAGTCAAGGTTAATCATGGTGCGGGCGCTAATCTGGGACTTGTCGAGCGTCTCGGCGCCGACCAGGCCGGTCTCCTCGTCGGTGGTGAATACGCACTCGAGGGCGGGGTGAACGATCGAATCGTCGTTGAGCACGGTAAGCATAAGCGCGACGGCGATACCATTGTCGGCGCCCAGAGTGGTGCCGTTAGCGGTGAGGACACCGTCCTTGACGACCAGGTCGATACCGTCGGTCGTAAAGTCGTGCTCAACGGAGCCCAACTTGTCGCACACCATATCGATGTGGCCCTGCAGCATTACGGTCGGGGCATTCTCGGCGCCGGCAGATGCGGGCTTGCGAATGATGACGTTGTAGACCTCGTCCTGATACACATCGAGACCGCGCTCCTTGGCAAACGCGACCAGGAAATCGCTGATGCCCTTCTCGTTGCCAGACCCACGGGGGATCGCGCTGACCTCCTCAAAGAAATGGAACAGCTGGGCGGGCTCGTAGCCGGTAATCTTGTAGTCCATGGTGCCTCCTTGGCGCAACTGGTTAGACAGTAAGACATGCGACTTGTATATTCCCAGACTTTGCGTGCATAAACCAGTCGAAAACGCCGAGCGCCCTCGCATCATCGGCTAACGGTGGACCGTATAGCGTAACGGTCACAACTTCCGCAGCTCTACAAATCGAGGCGCCCTTTCCGGAGCGCCTCGATTGCGCGTATCAAATTGTCGCCACGCCCTACAGCGCGCCAGAACCGGCTTGCATCATGCCGCCGGGGCCCGAGGTCACGCCGCCGCTCACGGGCGCGGCGTTGCCGGTGTGCGGTGCCGCCGGAGCGGTATCGCCACCGAGCGTGCCCGCCGGACGCGGTGCCGGGATCTCGCCCGTGCCGTGGCTAAAGACAAACTTGCCATCGGCCACGTCGCACAGGACGGTATCGCCCTCGCCCCACTCGCCGGCCAGAAGCTCCTCGGACAGCGGGTCCTCGATGAGCTTTTGAATGGCACGGCGCAGCGGACGCGCACCGTTGGTGAGGTCGGTGCCCTCGGCCACGATCTTGTCATAGGCCGCATCGGTGAGCTTGATGTTCATGCCGTTGGCAATCAAACGCTGACGCAGGTCGTCCACCAGCAGGTGAGCGATCTTGGTGAGATTCTCGCCCGAGAGCTTCTGGAACACCACGATGTCGTCGATACGGTTGAGCAGCTCGGGGCGGAACAGGCGCTTGAGCTCGCCCATCGCGCGACCACGGATCTCACCCGACGTGAGACCCTGCTCGCCGGTGGTGCCAAAGCCAACGCTCGCATCCTGCGCAATCTCGCGGGCGCCCACGTTGGACGTCATGATGATCACGGTGTTGCGGAAGTCAACCGTCTTGCCCTGGCTATCGGTCAGACGACCCTCCTCCAGCACCTGCAGCAGGATGTTGAAGATGTCGGGGTGCGCCTTCTCGATCTCGTCGAACAGCACGACCGAGTACGGGTGGCGACGAACGGCCTTGGTGAGCTGGCCGCCCTCGTCGTGACCGACGTAACCCGGAGGGCTACCGATGAGCTTGGAGACCTCGAACTCGCTACCGAACTCGGACATGTCGAAGCTGATGAGCGCATCCTTGCTGCCAAAGAGGTACTCGGCGAGCGTCTTGGCGAGCTCGGTCTTGCCCGTGCCGGTAGGACCCAGGAAGATAAAGCTGCCGCCGGGGCGACGCGGGTCCTTGAGCGGCGAGCGGCTGCGGCGCACGGCCTTGGCAACTGCCTCGACAGCCTCATCCTGACCGATGATGCGCGTCTTGAGCACGCTTTCGGCCTGCAGCAGGCGACGGCTCTCGCTCTCGGTAAGCGAAGACACCGGCACGCCCGAAGTCACGGACACGATATCGGCGATCTGACTCACATCGATGGTGAGCGGGCTGGCGTCGAGCTCGGCGGTCCAGGCGGCCTTGGCCTCGGCGAGCTCAATCTCGGCGGCCTTCTGCTGCTCGGTGATCTCGGCGGCCTTGTTCATGTCGTCGCTCTCGGTGGCCTCCTGCGCGGCGGCCTTAAGCTCCTCCACGCGATGCTCGGCCTCACGCACCGGCTCGGGCGCGCGATTCGCGGCGATGCGAGCGCGGGCGCCGGCCTCGTCGATGAGGTCGATGGCCTTATCGGGCAGGAAGCGATCCTGGATATAGCGGTTGGAGAGGTTCGCGGCCGCCTCGATGGCACCCTGCGTGTAGCGCACGTGGTGGTGCTCCTCGTAGCGCGGCTTGAGCGCGGTCAGGATCTTGACCGTGTCCTCGACGCTCGGCTCCTCGACATCGATCGTCTGGAAGCGGCGCTCAAAGGCCGGGTCCTTGGTGAGGTACTTGCGGAACTCCTCTGCCGTCGTGGCACCGATGATCTGGAAAGCGCCGCGCGCGAGCACGGGCTTGAGCATGGAGCTTGCGTCGATGGAACCCTCGGCAGAACCGGCACCGATGATGGTGTGCATCTCGTCGATAAACAGGATGACGTCGTCGGCTTCGGTTGCCTCCTGGATCACGTTCTTGAGGCGCTCCTCAAACTCGCCGCGATACTTGGCACCCGCCACGAGGCCCGGCAGGTCGAGCGTCCAGATATTCTGGTTCATGAGGTTCTCGGGCACGTTGCCGGCTGCAATCTGCTGAGCCAGGCCCTCGACGATAGCCGTCTTGCCCACGCCGGGGTCGCCCAGAATGAGCGGGTTGTTCTTGGTGCGGCGCGAAAGAATTTCCATCATACGCTGGACTTCCTTTTCGCGACCGATTACAGGGTCGAGCTCGCCGTCGCGCGCCTTCTGTGTGAGGTTGGTCGCGAACTGCTTAAGCGTATCGGTGCCACTCCCCTTTTGCTGAGAGGCATCCGAGCCGCTAAAGAACGGCAGGCCCGCACCGGGACGACCAGCACCGGCGCCAGCGAGCGGACGCTTCTTGTCCTGGTCCTTGGCGGTGAGTTTCTCGATAGCCTTTTTGATGGAGGCGGACGACACACCCAGGCGCATGAGGATGTCCATGGCCATGCCGTTGCCCTCTTCGACGATGCCGATCAGCAAGTGCTCGGTCGACACGTAGGTCTGGTTGTTCTCACGCGCCACACGGAATGAACGCTCCATCACGCTGATGACGAGCGGCGTAAAGGCGAGCTTGGCCGCCTCGGTCTCCTCACTGGGCTCGGGAACCGTGGTCTGGACCTCTTTGAGAGTATCCATGATGTCATCGTAGGAGATGTCGAGCGAACGCAGCGCCTCGGCGGCAATGCCCTCGTCCTCCTTGGCAAGCGCGAGCAGCAGGTGCTCGGTGCCCACCTTATTTGAATGAAGATCGAGCGCCTCCTGTTTGGCCATCGACATGACCTTGCGCGCGCGATCGGTAAATCTATCTAACATGCTCGTTTCCTTACATGAGTTCATCGAAATCAAAACGCCCGCCCGTCGGCGGCGCTTTTGTCTCTTTACCCACAGGTCGTCTATGTTAACAGCTGGAGGAATATCTATAAACCCGGCTCACATGAATGCAGGTTATGACCGCATCGCGGGACTCACCGCGCGATGCGCGACGGGCGCCCCGCAAGAGAAACCCTAGACGTCTTTCACCACGTCGGGACTCGTCGCACGCGATGCGCGATAGGCATCGGCCTCCTTGGAGACGCGTTCGAGCAGCTCGGATGTATCGACGCCCTCGACTTGCGCGACCGTTTCAACCGTCTGCATGGCGACCGCCCTCAGGTACGCGCACGCGCTGTCCCCCAGCTGCTCGAGGTCTATCTCCTCGCCGCCCTCCCGGGCAAAGCCGACCGCCATCACAAAGCCCATGATGCCCGAGACCAGAAAGCCCACCGCAAAGCTCGAATCTGCCTTGAGCTCTTCTCCGTCAGGGTGGACGATCTCTCTCACGCGGTCGATGATGATCGTATGGATGCCCTGCACGACCTGCTCGGCGGCACCCGCCCTCATGGTGATGACGATGCGCCGCAGCAGGCAGCGGACGTCGCGCCGGTCGAACGCCGAAAGGTCGCCCTCGCTCGAAAAATGCCAGAGGGCATCGGTGATAAGCTCGTTATCCTGCAGCAGCTGGGTCATGGCGATGGCGACGAGTTCATCGAAATCGTGAAAATAGTAGTAAAACGTTCCGCGATTGCACTGGGCGGCGCGGGTCACCTCGCCAACCGACAGCTCGAAGATGCTGTTGTTCTCGATGAGCTCCCAAAACGCCTCGATGATACGGGTGCGCGCATCGGGCGCATCGGCGTCCTTACGCGGTCTCGCCATGCGCCTCACCGCACCCCTGCGCCTTGGCGTTCATGATGAGCATCTGAAGACGGTTCTCCACGTTGGCGAAGCTCACGTCGGGATCGTAGTCGAGCGGCAGGAACTGCGCCGTGGGATACTGCTCCTTGAGCGCATGGATGAGCCCGCGCCCCACGACATGGTTGGGCAGACACCCGAACGGCTGCAGGATCACGAAGTTGCGGCAGCCGCGCTTGGCGTGCTCGAGGATCTCCGCCGGAATCAGCACGCCCTCGCCCGCATCGAACGTATGGTGCAGGATCTTATCGCTCGCGCGCACGAGCTCGGGCATGCGCGTCGGCGGCTCGTAGAGTGGGCTCGCCGCGCCCAGGCGGTCGCAACGGTCGTGCGCGAGCTCGAACAGGTTGTCCGCCGTGGCGTACCAGGCCTTTTCGGGCAGCGACAGGTCGACGTGGAACTCGCGCGACTGCGCATGCTTGTAGAAATAGGTCTTGCGGATCACGTCGGTCATGCGCGCCTCGATGACCTCGAGCCCGTTGTCCTCGAGGTAGCGCTCGATCTCGTGGTTGGCGCCGAGATGGAAATTGAGCAGGTACTCGCCCACGATGAGAACGGTCGGATGCGGGTTCGAGCGGTCGTACGGAACGGCGTCCATGATCGCAAGCGCGCGTTTGAAGCCCGTCGCCTGGCCTCTCAGCCCGGAGCGCTCCATGCCCTCGATAACCTCATCGAGCGCGCGGTCGAACGCAGCGTCCGCCGCGCCCTTCTCGAGCTCGTAGGGACGGATGCGCCTAAGCATGGCCTCGAGGGCATCGATCATGGGAAGACCGTAGGCGATCTGGATGCTCGGGCCAAGGCCGAGCTTGAAGCCCGGATGCGCATTGTGGGCATCGACGTCGTCGTTGGTGAGCACCGGGACATAGTCGTATCCCGCGTCGTCGAGCGCGCGGCGCAGCAGGGGCATGTAGTGCGTCAGGCGGCAGTCGCCGATATACTTGCCAGTCACCACGGCGACGTCGTGCGGGTCGTACTTACCGCTCTCGAGTGCCGCGAGCGCCTCGCCGATCACGATTTGCGCGGGGAAGCAGATGTCGTTGTGCACATAGCGTTTGCCCAGGCGGATGGCATCCTCGCGCCCGATATCAAGGGCCTCGGCGCGCACGCCCTGATTGCGCATCGCCGCGGTCATGAGCCTGCAGAACGCATGGGAGGTGTTGGGGACCAGCGCGATCTTGTCGTGCCGGTCGCGCTTGGTGTACTTGACCTTATACGGGTCGTCGAGCGGATGGACCGCGTGCACCCGGGCGCCCTCGGCACGCTCCTCCGCGCGACGACGGTTGACCGACTCGATAAACGAACGCACGCGAATGCCCATGGGACCGGCGACGTCGCTCTCATCGAGCTTGATCATCATCGGAACCTTGGAGCCCATCTCGCCCATCATGCGCGCGATCTCGTCGGTGAGATACGCATCGTGGCCGCAGCCGAAGCTGCCCATCTGCACGAGCTCGAGCTCGGGCGTCGATGCGACGATGACCGCGCACGACAGCATGCGCGCATGGTAGTTGTTCACGATGTCGATGCGGCTGTTGGAAAGATCGACGTTGCAGACCCCCGGCACCGCATCGGGCGTCAGCACGGGGATGCCGCGCTCAGAGAAGAGCTTGGGCAGCCCGTGGTTGACCAGCGGGTCGTTGTGGTACGGGCGCGAAGCGATCACCACCGCGTAGCCGCCGTCCTCGCGCACGTTCTCGAGCACCTGCCTGCCGCGCAGCTGCAGCTGGTTCTCAAACGTCTCCTGCGCGCGGTCCGCCTGCTCGGTCGCCTTGGCAACCAGGTCGGCATCGATATCGAAGGTCTCCTTGCACCACGCCTTGAGCTGGCGGTTTCGGTCGCCCTCGTCGTACCAGTGGAACAGCGGCGTATCGAACGGAACGCCGAAACGCTCCTCCGGGTTATCGGAATTGCGCATCACGTAGGGGTATCCCTTTACGACGGCGCACATCCACTCGCTGGTAGAGGCGGTGTTTTCGGTGGGCACCGTCGTGATGATGGGCATGAAGATGCGGTCGACGCCGGCGTCGACGAGATTGCGGATGTGCCCGTGGACGAGCTTGGCCGGGAAGCACACGGTGTCGGATGTGACGTGCGCCAGACCGCGCTCGTACATCGCCTTGGTGCTGCGTCCCGAGACGCGCACCTTAAAGCCGAGCGTGCTGAAGAACGTCGACCAGAACGGCATGGTGTCCCAGAACTCGAGCACACGGGGAATGCCGATCGTGACATCGCGCCCCCCGCAGACGGGAACCGTGGGGTACGACTCGAACAGCAGCTTCTCGCGGTCGACAAAGAGATTGGGGGCAGCCGCGGTCCGGTCGCGCCCCGTGCCGGGCGCCTGTGCCTCGCAAGCACCCTGCGGACGCAGCTCCTCCGCCGCGGGAACCTCGCGCACAAGCTCATCCCATGAGATGGCGCCGCCGCGCGGGCAGCGATTGCCCGTGACGTAAAGCGAGCCGTCGCCAAACGCCACGATCGCGCGCTGGCAGCGGTTGTTGCACCGACGGCAAGTAACGCCGCCGAACTCGCGATGCTCGAAGCGCTCCACGGCATCGAGCCCGATAAACGACGTGCCGGCGTCGCCCTTGCGGCATTTCTCGCGCGCGAGCAGGGCGATACCGATAGCGCCCATCAGCCCCGGGTGGGGCGCACGCGTGACGGGTTTGCCCAGATACTGCTCGAATGCGCACAGCACCGCGTCGTTTCGGAACGTGCCGCCCTGGACGACGACTTTGTCGCCCAGACGGTTGAGATTTGAAACGCGAATGACCTTGGTGAACACGTTCTCGATAATCGAACGGCAGAGACCGGCCATGATGTCGCCCGGACCCTTACCGCGCCGCTGCTCGGAAACGACGCTGCTGTTCATGAACACCGTGCAGCGGCTGCCGAGAACGGCGGGGGCTTTGGACGAAAATGCCTCGGTCGCGATATCCTCAACGGCCATTCCGAGGTTTTTGGCAAAACCCTCGAGGAACGAGCCGCAGCCCGCAGAGCACGCCTCGTTGACGACGATATCGGTCAGCACGCCGTGGTTGAGCCAGATGGCCTTCATATCCTGTCCGCCGATGTCGAGCACGAAGGTCGCATCGGGAACGCATGCGCACGCGGCGCGGGCGTGCGCGACCGTCTCGACCGTATGGTAGTCGGCGTGGAACGCGCGCGCGAAAAGCTCCTCGCCGTATCCCGTGGTGCCCACGGCATCGATCGCAAGCGTGACTCCCGCTGTCTCCCAGCGGTTCTTCAAGCTGACAAGACCCTGTTGGGCGACGTCGAGCGGTCTGCCGTTATTAGACGCGTAGAACGAATCGACAAGCTCACCCGCCTCATCGACCAGGGCGAACTTGGTCGTCGTGCTCCCCGAATCGATACCGAGCGCCACACGCACCGTCTCTCCGGGCGCATACGCATCCGGACCCTTTGCCGGCGTCTCTTTGCCATGGCGTGCCGTAAAATCCGCCTGCTCGGCAGGTGTGGCAAAAAAGGGCTGGGAAAGACGTCCCTCCCCGCTTGCGGGCGCGACCGTCTCGAGCTTATCCAGCCGGACAAAAGCGTCGGGAAGGTCGATCGGTTGGGACGATGCGAACATGTCGGTCAGCGACAGGGCGGCACCGCGCGCGACCATGATCTGCGGATCGCGCGGGACGATAACCTGATCGTCCGATAGATTCAGTTGCTCCCGGAACACGCGGACCAGCGTGGGGTTGTAGGCGAGCGTACCGCCCTCGAAGATTACCGGCGGCTCGATGTCGATACCCTGGGCCAGACCGCCGATCGTTTGGCGGGCGACCGCGTGAAGCGCCGAAAGCGCCAGGTCGGTGGTAGGAATGCCCTCGTTGAGCAGCGGCTGGATATCGGTCTTTGCGTACACGCCGCAGCGGCCCGAGACCTCGTGGACGGTCGTTCCCCGGCTTGCGAGCTGCTCGAACTCGCCCGATTCGGTGCCGACCCCCATGAGCTTTGCCATCTCGTCGATAAATGCACCGGTACCGCCTGCGCACGAGCCGTTCATGCGCATGTCGGCAACCTCGATGTCTCCCTTATCGTTGGTGCGGAAGAAGATCATCTTGGCGTCTTGGCCGCCCAGCTCGATGGCGCAGCGCGTCTGCGGATAGAACCTGCTGATCGCGAGCGCGTTGGCGACCACCTCCTGAACGTACGAGGCGCCCAGCGCGGTCGCGATATCGCGCGCACCCGAGCCGGTCACCGCAACGCGCAGCGACTCATGGGGAAAGCGCTCGGCGAGCTCGCCGAGCATGGCGCGCACGCTCGCTGTTTGACACGCCCCGTGGCGGCGATATCCCCACCACGCCTCGGTCATATCCTCGTGCATCGCGTAAACTTTGGTCGTCGTCGACCCTACGTCCAGTCCTACTAACAACGCCATAATGCTCCGTCTCTCGCATTTTTCCTGCTAGAGATATACCACTCTACGTAATACAACAGACTGTTGTATTTAAACTCCGTATAAATAGCGGCTGCCGAAACGCTTCAGCAGCCGCCGAATGCACCAACAGATTGTTCTGCGCGCTAGCACGTCGGGCAACGGAGCAGCACGGGCCCTCCGGTCATGCGCACCGCTCGCGCCCGCGATGTCGCCGAGCGAGCTATCCACGCTTAGGGCTCCAACCAAGCAAGTCGCCCGCGCTCAGCAGATCCCTAAGCGAGCTTCTCGCACTCAGGAGCCATAGCCTGCTCCAAGAGCTCGGCATGCTCCTCCTCGAAAACCGTCCCCACAGGGAAGGCGCGACGGAAGACGAAGCGGGAAATCGGACCGGCTACCAAAAGGTTCCACGGTAGCGCCATCACAAAATTATGCGGGATGTTGATCATCCAGATCGCGGGCACGGAATACAGGTTCGCAAGGATGCCGCCGGGCATGTGCGTCAGACCCTCGCAGGCACCGTACAGCGACATGATGATAACCATGGGGACGACCATGCAGGAGCTGACGGCGAGCGTCATGGCAAGTGGCGAGCTCTTGCCCGGCGTGACCAAGTACTTAAAGGCGAAACCCTTGGCGAGCGGGCTGGCGACGAACCAGTCGCAGCACATGGCAAAAATGTAGGCAACGGGGAAGCCGAGCCACGCAGCGGCAACGACCTCGCCGTTGATGGCCCCGTGCTGCAGGGCAACGTTGTAGATGCCCATCCAGAGCACCATGCAAAAGCACATGATAAAGGTGAACAGCAGGCTCTCTCGTTTGTTGATAGGCATAAAGGGCAGATTCCTCTCTGTGTTGTACCGCGGCGCCACGCAACAAAAACGGGCGGGCAAGATGGAGCTGTTGGAACTTCATCTCGCCCGCCCGTGGTACGCGCGTCTGCGACTACTTATGTGGTGGAACCAGCCTAGCACGAAACGCATGCGCTTCGTAAGCGTTGAGTTTATGAAGATGCAGGGCACCGATAATCCCCCGACCCCATAAGTTGCGGTGGAATACGGACTGTTTTGACCCTTTAAGCAGCAATTCAGTCCCTATTTCACCGCAACTCATTTGGTGCAAAGTAACCTGTCCCCCTTGCACCAATTAGCTGGTGTGGCGCCAGCGAGGGTCGGTGAGCGTACGCGCCACACCCAGGCCAACGGGCAAAAACGCCACGATGAGCACTGCGCGCACAAACCAGCCGAGCATATTGACTGTGTCGAAGGTGCACATGTAATACATCGAGCGATACAGATACAAACCCGGCACCATAATGACAATCGAAGGCACCGTGAGAGCGATACGCGGGTAGGTGAGCTTGACTTCGGCCAAGCTTGCCAGCAGACCCGATACCAGCGCGCCGATAAACGCTGCTGCCTCGGGAGGCATTCCCGTGCTGAGGCCCAGGAAGGGAATCATCGTCGGCGCATCGACAAGGGTCAGACGCAGGGTATTGGAAACGGCGCCGATCAACCCAGCTGCCGCGGCCATCTTTACCGGGCTGTTGAACATCACCGAGAAGCCGAATACGCCAACGAAGCTCATCACCACGCGCAGGAGCGTAAGGGCAAGCGGCGAAAGGCCCAGTGGGGCAAAGTCGTCCGGCGCCAGGCCAACACACTCGGCAACCATCCAACCTACGAGGGTCGCCATCACAATAATCGATACGGCATATGAAAGGCGCTCGATACCGCTTCGCATGTCGAGCTTAGCGATGTCGAGGCCTGCCGTAATGAGCGGAAAGCCGGGAATCACAAAGAGCATGGCGCCGATATAGCCTTCTTGGTGCGACATTGCCCCCGGTATGACCTGGCCAAGGCCGAGCAATGCCAGCAGATACGAAACGCAAGCGAGCGCAACGCCGGTCGTCAGCGCGCTGAACTGACCAAGGCCTTGCTTGAGAATATGGGAGCGGGCAAAGTTGCCGACACCCGCGCCCACGAACGCGCAGGCCATCTCGATAGGGCCGCCGCCGAGCAAAAAAACGAAGGCGCCACAGGCGCAGGCCGCCGCAAGGCCCTGTTGCCAAGGCGCGTAATCAGGTTTTGAACTCTCAACGGTCTTGAGCATCTCGTGATACTCGTGCACCGTGAAGCGACGACCATAGGTCTCGATTTCCTTGAGGAAACTCTCCATCATCCAAATGCGATGGGTATTGACGCCCGTTGTGGGCAAGCTGACGACCTCATTAAAGCAGTGACCATCTTCGATGCAGGTGCACTCAAACGACAGAAGACTTAAGTCAACGTGGATGGTGACACCGAGTACGGCGGCAACACGATTCATGGTATCGCGCACGCGCCAGGCACCCGTTCCGCTTGCCAGCATAAGCATACCGGTGCGGCAGATGATGGATGATTTATCGGTGAGCGGCGCATCGACGGCAAGTTCATCGCCTGCCGTCACGATCTGGTGCCAGTCAGTTTTCATATGGAGCGCGCCGGCACGGACACCGTGGTGCATGGGGGCTCTCGAAAGCAGCGAGTCAAGGCGCGAAGGCTGTGAGGGCTCCGCCGATTCGCCCTCGTCCTCGTCGGGCTCTTCATCGACCAGATCAAAGGAATCAAGCGGCGCTGGCTCGCGACGGTCGATCAGCTCCTCGTCCTCATCATCAAAGTAATTGAACTGATCGAGCATGTCCTCTTCGATTGCACGCTCGCTCGCGTCGTCCATATAGACGCTCCCTTCCTGCCGACTAACCCCCATCCTAGGCAGCAACGGCTAAAGGAAACATAAAAGAGACGACTGTCATGCGAGCCATGAGCGCAATAGCCGTTGGGTAGTCGTTTAAGAACGTCCCCAATGACTATTGACAGCCAAGGCAACGCCGATGCCCTGGCAACAACAGCGAAAGCCCGCCAGAGCGAGCAAGGTCCTTTTGGGGCGAGATGACGCCATAGGTTGAGCATAAGTCAGCGAGCGGGTCGCATTTGAGGCAAGGTGACGTGAAACGAAAGGGCGCTGACCTTCTGGTCGCGCCCTTGAAGTTGAACGTCAGATTGTCCAAATGCGGCCCGCGCAGCGTCGAGCCGTTACGCGGTTTGGTAAAACCGCGTAACTAGTTAGTACATCTTTGCGCCGGCGGGGATGGAAGCGTCGAGCTGGATCAGGTTGAGGCGCTCCTCGCCCTCCTCCTCGTGGATGGCGCTGATCAGCATACCGCAGCTGGGAATACCCATCATCTTGCGCGGAGGCAGATTGGTGATGGCGAGCAAGGTCTTGCCGACCAGGTCCTCGGGCTCATAGTAGCCATGGATGCCGGAGAGGATGGTGCGGTCGATGCCGGTGCCGTCGTCGAGCGTAAAGTTCAGCAGCTTCTTGGACTTCTTGACGGCCTCGCATGCCTTGACCTTCACAGCGCGGAAATCGCTCTTGGAGAAGGTATCAAAGTCGACGAACTCCTCGAACAGCGGCTCAACGGCAATCTTGGAGTAGTCGAGCGTGGGCTTGAGCGGCTTGACGAACGGGCTTGCGGCGTTGCCGGCCTCGGCAGCCTTGGCAGCGGCGGCACCGGACTGGAAACCCTTCTCGGGCTTCATGTGCGGGAACAGCAGGACGTCGCGAATGGAAGCCTGGTTGGTGAGCAGCATGACCACGCGGTCGATGCCGATGCCGATGCCGCCCGCGGGAGGCATACCGTACTCGAGGGCGCGCACGTAGTCCTCGTCGTACTCCATAGCCTCGTCGTCGCCGCCGGCCTTCTCAGCCATCTGGGCAGCAAAGCGCTCGGCCTGGTCGACCGGGTCGTTGAGCTCGGAGAATGCGTTGGCGTACTCGTGGCCGGCGATGACCAGCTCAAAGCGGTGCGTCAGGCGCGGATCGTCCTCAAAACGCTTGGCAAGCGGGCTGACCTCGATGGGGTAATCGCATACGAAGGTCGGGTTGACGATGGTGTCCTCGCCCAGCTCATCGTAAATCTCGGCGATAATTTTGCCAGCAGTCCACTCGGGCTTGATCTCCAGGCCCTTCTCGCGCGCAGCGGCGGCAAGCTCCTCGACCGGTGTGTCGATGGTGACCTGCTTGCCGAGCACGTCCGAGACGATGTCGGTCATGGGACGGCTTGCCCACTCACCGGACAGATCGATGGTCTGGCCCTGATACTCGATGACCTCGGGATTGCCGATAGCCTTGTTGGCAGCCTTGATGACGCCCTGGGCGAGTGCCTTCATGCCATCGAGATCGGAGAAGGCACGATAGGCCTCCATCGTGGTGAACTCGGGGTTGTGGGTGAGGTCCATACCCTCGTTGCGGAAGATGCGGCCGATCTCGAAGACGCGCTCAAAGCCACCGACGATGCAGCGCTTGAGGTGCAGCTCGGTAGCAATGCGCAGGTAGCACTCCTGATCGAGCGCGTTGAAGTGCGTGATGAACGGCTTGGCCGTAGCGCCGCCCTGAATGGTCTGCAGGATGGGGGTCTCGACCTCCATGTAGCCGTCAGATTCCATGAAGCGGCGGAAGGTGGAGAGAATCTGCGAGCGCTTGCGGAAGGTCTCGCGAACATCGTCGTTGGCAATCAGGTCGACATAGCGCTGACGATAACGGGTCTCCTTATCGGAAAGACCGTGGAACTTCTCGGGCAACGGACGAACGGCCTTGGAGAGCAGGGTCGCGCTCTTGGGGGCAACGGAGAGCTGGCCGCGCTTGGTGCGAACAACCACGCCGGTCACGCCCAGGATGTCACCAAGGTCGAGAGCCTTGAGCGTATTCCAAGCTGCCTCGTCCATGTCGTTGATGCGGCAGAACAGCTGAATCTCGGCGGTAGCGTCGCGCACGACGATAAACATGATCTTGCCCTGGCCGCGCTTGGCGACCACGCGGCCGCCGATCTTCACGACGTCCTCAGTATCCTCGCCATCGGCAAGATCGCCATATTTGGCCTCAATGTCGACGACATAGTCCTCGATCTCGGAGTGCTCGGGATAGGGGTTCTGGCCCGCCTCGAACAGGGCGGCGCGCTTTGCCAGACGCGTGGCGCGCTCGTCGTTGAGCGTCGAGGCCTGATCGGCGACGTTCTGGTTCTCTGCCATAAGTTAGCTCCTCAAACTAAAACGCTCCCCAGGATTCGGTCCCAGGGAGCGAAAACATACCTTTACGCGGGACCGTGGTCTAGCGTGCGATCTTGGCGATGGTGTAGACGCGAGTCTTGCCAGAAGGCGTAACGACCTCAACGGAGTCGCCCTCGCCGTGACCGATGATGGCGTGACCGACCGGAGACTCGTTGGAGATCTTGTGCTCGAGCGAGTTGGTCTCGGTGGTACCGACGAGCGTGACTTCCATGACCTCACCGTTGGGATCGATCAGAGAAACGGTGGAACCGATGGAGACGGTCAGATCGCCCGTGGTGGCAGCAACCTGAGCGTTGGCGAGAATAGCCTGAATCTCGGCAATGCGAGCAGCATTCTGGGCCTGCTTGTCCTTGGCGGCATCGTACTCGGAGTTCTCCGAAAGGTCGCCAAACGCGCGGGCTTCCTTGATGTCCTCGACGATCTCCTTGGCGTAATCGCCCTCACGCCAAGCGAGCTCCTCGACGAGCTTCTGGCGGCCCTCAGCGGTCAGTACGATCTGGCTTGCGTCCATACGGATATCTCCCCAACTATGATGTAACGATCAACTGTCAACAAAACGAAAAAGACCGGCTAGCCTGCGGGCAAGCCGGTCAGGTGCTCACCCCAAAGGGATGGGACTACTCTGCGTCCGCGTCGCTGTCCTCTGCCTGCTTTTTCTTGGCAGCAGCGAGCTTGGCCTCGAGCTCTGCGATCTCCTTGTCCTCCTTGGACTCCTCGACCACAACGTCCTCGGCCTGCTTGGTTTCGCCCTTATCGTCGCCCTCCATACCCTCGCGGATATTCTTGACGGTAGAGCCGAGAGACTTGCCGAGCTTCGGCAGGTTCTTAGGCCCGAAGATGATCAAGACAACGACGAGAATAATGATGAGCTCAGGAGCCCTCAGTCCAAACATGTAGACCTCCACAATACAGCGAGACAAGCTCGAATGAGTATACCGCGGGTGCCGCGGTATCACAACAATAGCTAAAAAAAGGGACCGCAAGAAGCGGTCCCTCCTCATGCTCTGGTCGGGTTGACTGGATTTGAACCAGCGACCCCTGCGTCCCGAACGCAGTGCTCTACCAAACTGAGCCACAACCCGTTAGCTCGATTATAGTAACAAAGATTTTCGCCGCGTGCTAGAGAAATTTTTATTTCTTTGGCGCGTCGATTTGAACCGTGTTGGGAATAAGCTCAGTCGCGCAGGCCCACCAGCCATTTTGCTGGGCAGCTCCCGCAAGATGGGCTGCTGCAGCGACGGTATCGCAAATGGCAAACGAGCAGGCACCCGAACCGCACACGTCCGCGGCAACGGTTCCCTCCTGTGCGCGCAGCCAGTCGAGAACCGCCTGGATCCGCGGCTCCATCTGCGCGGATATGACGCCCAGATTGTTATGAACGAGCGCATATGCCGCCTCGGCATCACCGGCGCGTAAGACAGAAGCAATCGCACCGGGTTTGTCCGCGGGCACTGGGCTCTCATCAAATCGTCGATACGCTTCAACCGTTGAAACGCTCGTCTCGTGCGGTTTGACCAATACGACAGGTGTCGCCGGAAGCACAGGATACTCAGTGGCCAGCACATCTCCTCCGCCGACGTAGAATGCGGGACTCGTGTGCAAAAAGAACGGCACGTCGGCGCCGATACCGCGAGCGATGTCATCGAGCGCGGGGTCGGCGCGGTCGATACCCCACAGCTCGGCCAAGGCAACGATGACCGCGGCGGCATCCGTCGAGGGGCCTCCCAGGCCGGCGCACAGCGGGATACGCTTTTCGATCGTCACGCACACGTTGGCATCGCGACCGTAATGCTCGGCCATAGCGATTGCCGCCCGATAAGCCGTATTTTTTTGCATGGGAAAATCGGATGCCGGAACCGTCTGGACGGTCAACGCCTGCGCCGGCGTGACAGTCACGGTATCGGCTAGACCGACGGCTGCCATCAGGGAATCGACCCTGTGATAGCCGCGGGCGTCGCGCTCGGTATGAACTCCCAGATAGAGGTTAATCTTTGCCGGCGCGGTAAGGATGAGGGACCGATCGGTCACCGTTAGTGCTCCTCGAGCTGGTTGCCGAGCGGGGTAAAGATATGTTCGCCGCTCTCGGGGTCGAACAGTTCGACCTGGCCGGTAAGGACATCGATGTACTGGTAGGACTGACGCGATTTGCGGCCGCGACGCTCGTCAACCTCAACGATAAAGACGGCGGGGTGGACGCTCTTGATGGTGCCCATGCGCTCGATGACGCGGGTACGGCCCATGTTGGCCTTAACCTTGACGCGATCGCCCACCATATCGGTCAGCTTCTCGTGGATGTCGTCGACGTGATTGACTTCCATCTCTTCCATGAATAGGGCCTCCAGAGGGTGCAATTCAAAAAGGGGATAATACCCCTAAGATAGACAAAACTCTAATACTATAGCACCCTGATGCAGCCATACGCAAGCAGCTAAAAAAGCCCGGTCTCAAAAACGTACCAGACGACAACCTCACATGACCAGTTCACGTCAGCGAACGACCACCATTCGAGCCAAAGTGTCGCGAAAGAGGAGCGATGCGTACTTTGGTACGCGAGCGACGGTTTGAGCGACAGATTGGCCGAATGGTGGCCGTGCAGCGTCGAGTAGTTACGCGGTTTGGTAAAACCGCGTAACCTAAAGGTTGTCTGTGTCCAGAACGATGGTAAACGGCCCGTCGTTGACTAGGTCGACCTTCATGTCGGCGCCAAAGATACCGTGCGCCACATGCTCAACGTCCTGGGCGACGAGTGTCAGAAAGTACTCGTAAAGTTCGTTAGCGACATCGGGCGCGCCGGCATCCGTAAACGACGGACGGCGGCCGTGGCGGCAGTCGGCAAACAGCGTGAACTGCGACACCACGAGTACCTCGCCGTCGACATCGGCCAGCGCCAAGTTGGTCTTGCCATTCTCGTCCTCGTTGATACGCAGCCCGCGGAGCTTGCCCCACAGCTTGTCGGCTTCGGCGCGTGTGTCGCCGTGGCCCACGCCCAGCAACACCAGGTAGCCGCGTCCAATGCGGCCCACGCACTCGCCGTCGACTGTCACGCCGGCGTTGAGCACGCGCTGCACCACCGCACGCACGGTCTACTCCTCGCCCGTCAGCTTGGCGGACAGATGCTCGAGCGCATGGAAACGATGGCTGATGGCGTTCTTCTCGTCCGCCGTGAGCTCGGCCATGGTCTTGCCCGGCGTATCGACCGGCAGGAACAGCGGGTCGTAGCCAAAGCCATGATCGCCGCGGCCCTCGTGCGCGATAACGCCTTCGCAGACGCCCTCGCCATAGGTGACCAGGCCGTCCGTATCGATAAGCGCGACGACGCTCATAAAGCGCGCGGTACGATCCTCGTCTGCCACGCCTTCCAGGTTAACGAGAAGCTTGGCGTTGTTGGCGGCATCGTCGCCATGCACGCCCGCATAGCGCGCGCTATACACGCCCGGCTCGCCGTCCAGCGCGTCGACGACCAAGCCAGAATCGTCGGCGATGGCCATAAGGCCCGTCTCCTCAACGGCAGCCTGCGCCTTGATGATGGCGTTCTCCAAAAACGTCGTGCCGTTTTCCTCGGGGTCCTCAAAATCGCCCAGCTGACCGAGCGCCACAAAGCGCACCTCGGGCATGACCTTGCCCAAAATGGCCTCGATCTCGGTGAGCTTATGGGCGTTGCCGGTTGCCACGACGATGGTCGCCGCCGGGTCGAGGGTGTCGATGTCAATCTTCTCAAGTGCCATAGCTGGCCTCCTTTGTCTCTATAGCAATGCCGAGTTGAGAACGACGAGGACTTCGGCCTCTCTCCCGTCTCAATCAACGGCAGTCTTATACTTCGACGTTTTCCCAGATAAAACCTGCCAAAATAAACCTGTCCCTTTTTGGCAGGTTAGGCGAGGGCTTGGCGTTGGAGTTCAATGAGCTCGGCGATGCCCTTGTCGCCCAAATCGAGCAGGGCATTGAGGCGCTTGCGGTCGAAAGGTGCCTGCTCGCCAGTGCCCTGGAGCTCGATCATCTCACCGGTATCGGTGGCAACGAGGTTCATGTCGACCTCGGCGTGGCTGTCCTCGGAATAATCGAGGTCGAGCAGGGTGTTGCCGTCGACAACGCCCATTGAGATGGCAGCGACCTGGCCCGTGAGCGGAATGCGCTCGAGTTTGCCCGCCTCGACCCACATGGCAAGGGCGTCGTGCAGCGCCACCCAGGCGCCGGTAATGCTCGCCGTACGCGTGCCGCCATCGGCCTGGATCACATCGCAGTCGACGGTGACGGTGTACTCGCCGAGCGCCTTCATGTTGACGACGGTACGCAGGCTGCGGCCGATGAGGCGCTCGATCTCCATGGAGCGGCCCTTACGATTGGCGTACTCGCGCTTGCAGCGCTTACCGGTCGATGCCGGCAGCATGGCATACTCTGCGGTTACCCAACCGGCCTTGGCGCCCTTGCGCCAGCCCGGCACGCCCTCCTCAATGGTGGCGGCACACAGCACGCGCGTGTCACCGAACTCAGCCAGGCACGAGCCGTGGGCATGCTTCATAACACCACGGGTGAGCTTGACGGGGCGCAGCTCGTTGGCGGCACGGCCGTTGGCGCGGTTGACCTGCATGTACTCCATAGAAATATCCTTTCGGCAAAAGAAGGGGGCAAGTCTTTGGACGATAACCCTGTATCTATTTCAGTTCGTCGATATCGATATGTTCGATGCTCTTGAGCGGCTGGCCAAAGATAAAGCTACCCGCCACCGCAAACTCGGCAATGTTGTCAGACGTGGTGGCAAAGCGATGCTGCGGCTCGGCGGTATCGCCCGCCAGCTGCTCGCGGCGCGTGAGAATATCGGTCAGCTCGCGGGTGGTCTCCTCGGCGGAGCTCACCACGCGCACCCCGGGTCCCAGCGCATGGCGGATGGGACCCACCAGCAGCGGGAAGTGCGTACAGCCGAGCACCACGGTATCGATGCCACGATCGTGCAGCGGCTCGACTGTGGCGCCGACCAGCGCGCGAACGGCTGGCGTATCAAAAATATCCTCGTTCTCGAGCCACTGCTCCTGCAGATGCGCGCCCGAGGCGAGCTCGTGCTCGACGACCTCGACAAAGCTCGAAGCTGGGCAGCCATACACATCGACACCAGCATCCAAGTCCTGGATGGCGCGCGTGTAGGCGCCCGAGCGAATGGTGAGGTTGGTGGCCAGCACGCCCACGCGACGCGTACGCGTGCTGTTAATGGCGGCGCGCGCGCCCGGGGCGATCACGCCGATCACGGGAACGTCGAGCACTTGCTGAGCCAGACGCAAGGCCGCGGCGGTCGCCGTGTTACAGGCGATGACCATGATCTTAACGTCGTGCCTCGATAGCCAGCGACCCGCCTGCAGCGCAAACGAGCGAACCTCGTCCTCGGTGCGGGTGCCATAAGGGCAGCGCTTAGTGTCACCGAAGTAGTAGACGGACTCGTGCGGAAGCGCCGTTGCGATCGCGCGCGCAACCGTCAGGCCGCCCAGGCCCGAGTCGAACACGCCGATCGGACGCGTGTCCCCGGCCAGATTATCGATATCGGACATTACCTCACCAGATTCTCTCTCGAAAAATGCGACCACTCGTGATGCGTCGCGCTACGAACGGGCTGCGACCAGCAGCTCGGCCGTTGCCACCCAACCGTCGACAATCTTGCCGCGCGTAATATAGGCATTGTCGCAGGCGTCCAAGAACTCCGGGGCACCGGCGCTCGTCAGACCGTTCTCGACCAGGCAGAACATGCCAACATGGTCGGCCATGTAGAAGTCGGACTCGGAGTCGCCGAGCGCAAGCGTCTCCTCGCGCTCGATCCCCAGGTGCTCGCAGAAGCGCGCAATGGCAACGCCTTTGTTGAGACCCGCCGGATTGATGTTGAAGGCGCGGCCGTCCTCGACGCGATTAAGCTCGAGCGTCGTCGGCTTGGACAGGTGAGTCAGATGGCCGTTGCAAGCCCAGACCAGACCGCAGCCGGCCTCGTCCAGGATGGCCTGGACCTCATCGTCGGGCACATCGCCGCGCATGCCGACGGTGACCTCACGGTACTTGTAGCCGGTCGACATGTCGTTGTGGTATTCGATCTTGTGCGGCCAGCGGGCAAGGATCTTCTCGCACACGCCGGTCTGCTCGATCACCTGGTGCGGCGTGAGACCGCAGGCGGGGTCGTAGGGCATGTCGCCCGTCAGATACTCCCAGTCGTTGGCCTTGAGGTCGTACATGACCAGGCCGCCCATCTCGCCGATGTAGGAGTTGAGGCCGAGCACGCGGGCGTCCTCATGGATCATGGTGCGATTGCGACCCGAGGTGGGGACCACCTGGATGCCGGCACGAGCGAGCGCGACAACCGCCTCGACGAGCTTGGTCGAGGGATTGCCGTCGTTATCGCGCAGCACGCACGAGCCGGGGGCGAGCATCGTGGCGTCCAGATCGGTAAAGACATACTTGACCTTGGCAAGGCGCTCGCGCATCTCGCCCGAAAGCTCGGCAACGGTCGGCAGGATGTTGTGGGACATGGTCACTCCGTTTACATAGAAGGGGCTTGGTCTAGGCGTCGTACGCCGCAAGGGTGCGCTTGAGAATCGAACCGTCGCGCTCACAAGGCTCGGGTCCGTTCTTGCGCAGCATGCGCTCTTCCTCGCCCTTACCGGTCACGATGACCACGGCAGGACGGACGGTTTCGCGCACGGCAGTCTCGATAGCGGCAACGCGATCCGTCACGATTTGCCAGTTATCATTTCCCTGCGCTTGAACGTTGCGCGCGATCTCGGCGCAGATGTCCTCGACATCCTCGGGGCCGGGGTCATCCTCGGTAATCACGATTCGGTCGGCATACTTGCCAGCGGCGATGCCCATCGTGGTGCGTCGATCGACACCCTTACCGCCCGTAGCGCCAAATACAACCGCCAGCTCGCGCTCGGGATAGTTCTCGCGCAAGTCACGCAGGAGCGTCTCGAGGCTCATGCCGTTATGTGCAAAATCGACAACGCCCAAGATTTTGCCCGATACGGACGGATAGAGCTCCATACGACCGGGAACGAAGACGCCCTCAAAGCCATGGACGATGCCCTCTTCGGAAATACCCAGGGCCTCGGCGCAGGCAATAGCGGCAAGCGCGTTGGACACATTGAACTTAACCGGCGTGGGAATCACAATGTCGCGCGTAAAGCGGGGCGTGCGCACCGTTGCCACCACGCCGCAGTCGCCATTGCGAATCGCCAGCGCAAGCACGTCGGCACGCTCGTCGGTCAGGGAGAACGTCACCGTACGTTCGCAACGAGATGCCGCCTCGAGCACGCGATCGACCTTATCCATATCGAGATTGACCACGGCAAAACGGCTCTGCGAGAAGATTTTGAGCTTGCTGGCAAAGTAATCCTCGAGCGTCGGATGCTCAATCGGCGAAATGTGATCCTCGCCGATATTGGTAAAGGCGCCGACTTCAAAGTCAATCTTGCCCGTTCGCTCGTATTTGAGGCCCTGACTCGATGCCTCCATAACCAGCCACGGGGCACCCGCCTCCGCAGCATGTGCGATGCGAGACTGCAGCAGGAAGGATTCGGGGGTCGTCAGCTTGGAAGGGCCCGTCTCGACGCCGTCGTCGAACTCAATGCCCGTATTAAGAGCGGGTCGATGACAGCCCGTAAGCTTGGCCTCGTTGGCGAGGATGCCGCGCAGATAAAAGCTGCAGGTCGACTTGCCCTTGGTGCCTGTAAAGGCGCAGACCTTCACCTTACCCGACGGGTGCCCATAAAAGGCATCTGCCACCACGGCGAGCGTGCGACGAATATCGCTCACAATCACCGCGGGAAGATCAACATCGTAATCGACCTCGGAAACGTAGGCCACGGCGCCATCGGCGATTGCCGAAAGCAGGTACTCGCGCTTAAACGCACGGCCCTTGCAGACAAACAACGTGCCCGGACGCACCTGGCGCGAGTCATCAGTCGCAAACTCAATGCGCTGGTCGCACGAAGCACTCGGTCTGGAAACAACAAGGTCATCTTCCTCGAGCAACTCTATATAGCGCATCAGAGTTAGCTTCTCTTGTGTCGGACTCGACATACAAAGACCTCTCTCGCTAAATTCAGCCTTAAAGGGCAGAAGACGTCCCGCGGCAGAAACGATGAAACATTCTGTATTATCAACCATCCTAATATGCCACCTGACCTTGCGCGCATCACAGCCTTCTAAAAAATTGCATGGACTGTGCCGTGGTCTAATAAATGGCAACAGTGTTCACCCCGTGTAAAAACAAGGAAATCTGGGTGCTGTTCTTTAACATAGCGTTCGCAACCACGGCCCGCCGCTTCGTCTGAAGATCGGGACGTGGTTTTTTCGGTTCGCTCGGCGCTTATGCCCTATCACGAAACAAAAGATTGGCATGATAGTAAAGATTATTTGACATCAGCTGCCGCAATCCTTGCGGCAGTACACCTGAGCCGTCAGCAGAAAGGATCTTGCATGTGCGGTTTTGTCGGTTTTACCGGTACAGATGAACAGAGTGAGCTGGTTCTCACGGCCATGATGAATCGCATCATCCACCGTGGTCCCGATATGGGCGGCCAGCATATCGTCGACAACGTTGCCCTTGGCTTCCGTCGTCTTTCGATTCTCGATCTTTCCGAAGCTGGAGCCCAGCCCATGTCGAGCGACGACGGCAAGGTCACGATTGTCTTCAACGGAGAGATCTACAACTTCCAGGAGCTTCGTGCTGAGCTGGAGGCGGCCGGCTACGCCTTCCACTGCAACGCTGATACCGAAGTCCTGGTACACGGTTACGAGGAGTGGGGCGAGGACCTGGTCAACCGTCTGCGCGGCATGTACGCGTTCGTTATTCACGACCAGAACAAGAACAAACTCTTTGGTGCTCGTGACATCTTTGGTATCAAGCCGTTCTATTACTACCAGGCATCCGATGGCTCGCTGCTGTTTGGCTCCGAGATCAAGAGCTTCCTGGACCATCCCAAGTTTGAGAAGGCTGTCAACCACGACGCGCTGCGCCCCTACCTGACGCTGCAATTCCCTGCCACGGAGGAGACCTTCTTTAAGGGCGTGTTCAAGCTTGCCCCGGCGCATTGCTTTACGTATGACCTGACGACCAACACCATGGACATCAAGCGTTACTGGAGCTGTGACTTCACCGACGACAACTCCAAGACCTTCGAGGAGTACGTGGACGAGTGCGACAAGGTCGTGCACGAAAGCGTCGCTGCGCACCGAATCGCCGATGTTAAGGTGGGCTCGTTCCTTTCTGGCGGTGTGGACTCCAGCTACATTGCCGCCTGTCTCATGCCCGACACCACGTATTCTGTCGGCTTCGATTACAAGAACTTCAACGAGACCAACTACGCCGCCGAGCTTTCCGACAAGCTGGGCATCAAGAACGTGCGCAAGATGATTACCGCCGACGAGTTCTTTGATGCACTGCCCGATATCCAGTACCACATGGACGAGCCGCAATCGAACCTGTCCAGCGTGCCGCTGTACTATCTGGCGCAGATGGCTTCCAAGGAGGTCACCGTCGTCCTTTCGGGCGAGGGTGCCGACGAACTGTTTGCCGGCTATGAGTGGTACGAGGACACCCCCGAGATGCGCACTTTTAAGAAGCGCGTGCCGCTCGGCGTACGTCGCGCCCTGGGCTCACTCGTTCAGCATCTCCCCTACTTTAAGGGCCACAACTTCCTGACGAAATGCGCCGAGGTTCCCGAGCGCTGGTATGTGGGTCAGGCAAAGGTGTTCGATCCCTCCGAGGTCGACGAGGTGCTCAAGCCCGCTTATGACACCGGCAAGAACGCCGCCGAGATGTGCGCCGAGTACTACAAGCAGGTTCCCGACTGCTGCGAGCTTTCCAAGAAACAGTATCTGGATATGAACATGTGGCTGCCGGGTGACATTCTGCTCAAGGCCGACAAGATGTGCATGGCGCATTCTCTGGAGCTCCGCGTTCCGTTCCTGGACAAGAAGGTCATGGAGTTTGCCGAGCACATTCCCGCCAACTACCGTGTTAACGAAGAAGGCTGCAAGCTCGTTCTGCGTCACGCTGCCAACCGCACGCTGCCCGACGAGTGGGCAACGCGCAAGAAGGTGGGCTTCCCCGTACCGGTCAAGTTCTGGCTGCGCGAGCAAAAGTACTACGACTACGTAAAGGAATACTTCACCGCACCGTGGGCTGCTGATTTCTTTGACACTGATGCGCTCATGAAACTGCTCGACGATCACTTTAAGGGCCGCGCGCTCAACCAGCGCAAGATCTATACCACGCTGACGTTCCTCATTTGGTACAAGCGCTTCTTTATCGACGAGAACAAGAGCACTGAAGTCGCCGCTTAGATTTCGTTATGAATTAGCGGTGAACCACGCAGGGTTTCCGCTATACTCAGTCCCTGCGGGCGATTGGCGCAACGGTTAGCGCAGGTGCTTTACACGCACAAGGCTGGGGGTTCGAATCCCTCATCGCCCACCACTGATTTGTTAGGCCTCCATCACTGGAGGCCTTTCTTTTTTGTGCCCAGTACATGGGATTCGAACCCGACAGGGTGCGGAGCTGAGGAAACGCGAAGCGTTTTCCAGCGCAGCACGCGAGGAGCGGAGCGACGAAGCGGGGCGCGGGCGGCGCCAGCCGCACGCGGACATCCCTCATCGCCCACCACTGATTTGATAGGCCCCCAGCTATGGGGGCCTATCTTTTTTGGGCCCATCACAGAGGGGTTCGAACCCGACAGGGTGCGGAGCTGAGGAAACGCGAAGCGTTTTCCAGCGCAGCACGCGAGGAGCGGAGCGACGAAGCGGGGCTCGGGCGGCGAAATGGACCCTTGGCGAATACCCGTGTGCAAAAAATGCCAAATATGAGTACTGCTACCTTTTTAGTAGCAGCGTTTTCGAAGTCATAAAAGGCAAATCCGGCATTAGAACGACGATCGATAGTCCAGTTAAGCCAATTTGCCAACTACAAAACTGGACATATGTGGCCCAACTCGTCTAAAAACAACTAATTTATATGTTACGAAGTTAGTGCCCGTACTCATATTTACCACTTTTTGCACACGGCCCATCCCGGCCATGGTAAATCGATAGCAAAACGGGCTCCAGTTCGCCCAATCGTGTGCCAAACGGCACGTGACGGTCTGGAGCCCGCTTCAAATTGCTATGCCTAATAGCGCTAAGCCAAAACACCCGCCAGGATCTCGATCAGGCTGTCCACATCGGCCTCCTCGCACACGAGCGGCGGAAGGAAGCGCAGCGTATGTGCGCCTGTAGCGTTGATCACGGCACCAGCCCCCAATGCACGGGCCACGACGTCGTGTGCATCACCCGCGGCATCATCCAAATCGCAGCCGAGCATCAGGCCGCGACCACGCACCTCTACCACATGCGGAAGCTTAGCCAGCGCCTGCTCCATATAGGCGCCAACCTTGGCAGCATGCTCGGCATAATCGCCGTGCACAAGCGCGGAGAGCGTCGCAGCACACGCCGCGATGGCCAAGCAGCTGCCACCGAAGGTCGAACCATGATCGCCGGGCTTAAAGACGTCGGCGATTTCCTTCTTTGCCACCACGGCACCCATAGGCACACCGTCGGCAATGCCCTTGGCAAGGCTCATGATGTCGGGCTCCACGCCATAGGTCTGGAACGCAAACGGCTTACCCGTACGAAAGATTCCGCACTGGACCTCGTCGGCAATAAGCACGGCACCCACCTCGTGCGCCAAGTCGCGCGCCGTAGCCATAAACTCCTCGGTCATGGGATGCACACCGCTCTCGCCCTGGATCGGTTCGAGCATCACGGCACAGATTTCACTGCCCAACTGCTTAAAGATTGCACGCAGCTCATCCACATCGTTGGGTGCGCAGGCCACAAAGCCACCCGGCAGCGGGCGGAAACTGTCCTGCAGCCAATCCTGCATGGTCGCGGCAATGGTCTCGAGCGTACGACCGTGAAAGCCGCCACGCATGCACACGATGGTGTTGCCTCCGTTGCCGGCACGCTTGGCGTACAGACGCGCGAGCTTCATAGAGCCCTCGTTGGCCTCGGCACCGGAATTGGCAAAGAACGTCTCCCACACCTGCTCGCCCGCAGCCGGAGCGCCAAGCGCCGCCGCTGTGGTCTCGTCGCCGGCGGCAATCGCGTCGGCAAGCACGCGTGCACCGTCCGCATCATCGTTAGCGAGCTTGGACAGCAGCGCCGCGACCTGGCCGCGCTGCTCGATGTAGAAATAGTTGGAGACATGCAGGAGCCTCTTGGTCTGGGCCTCGAGCGCAGACAGCACTGCCGGATTGCCGTGGCCCAGGCTGCACACGCCGATGCCGGCAAGAAAATCGAGGTATTCGCGACCATCGTCGCCGGTGAGCTTCATGCCGTGGCCTTCGACAAACTCGACCGGCGAGCGACCAAAGGTGTGCATGACATAGTGGGATTCGAGCGATTGTTGTGCTGCAAGTGACATGAGATACCTTTCGTTAAGCGCCAGGTAGCGCGGACTGTGGGCGTAATGGCGTAGCAATTTCGAGCCGGCTAGACCGTCTGGAGCTTCTCGACCTCGTCGAGGTTCTCGGTCAGGCGCGCCGCAAAGGTCGAAAGCGGGTGCGGGTGCGTATCGAACTCGTAGGCCGTCTCGGTAGAATGGATCACGGTGCCGACGCCAGCATCGGTCAGCAGCTCAAGCAGCAGCGAATGCGGCGTGGTACCGTTAATGATGTGGGCGCGAAATACGCCGCCGGCAAGCGCATCGACGGCCGCGCGCAGCTTGGGAATCATGCCCTTATCGACCTCCCCGCTATAGAGCATCTCGTTAACCTCGTCGAGCGTTAAATTGGAGATGAGCGAGTCCTTGTCGCTAAAGTCCTTGTACAGGCCGTCGACGTCAGTCAAAAAGATCGCCTTGTGCGCGTGGAGCGCCGCGGCAACGGCACCGGCGGCGGTGTCTGCGTTGATGTTGAAGAAGCCGCCGTCCTCCCCTGCCGCGACGGTAGCGATGACGGGGATGTACTCGCTATCGAGCAAGCGCTCGATATAGTCGGTGTTGACGTGCGTCACTTTGCCCACGCGACCGAGCTCGGGGTCGAGCGGCTCGGCGATGAGCGTGCCGGCATCGCTGCCCGACACGCCTACGGCCAGGTTGCCGTGGTGGTTGATGGCAGCAACCAGCTCCTGGTTGACTTTGCCGCCCAGCACCTCGCGCACGATATCCATAGTCGCCGGCGTGGTCACGCGCTGGCCGTTCTTAAACTCGACGGGAATATCGTAATGGCTCAGCGCCTCGTTGATGGCCTTGCCGCCGCCATGCACGATGACGGGGCGCATGCCGATAATCTTGAGCAAAACGATGTCGCTCATCACGTCGCGGCGCAGTTGCTCATCGACCATGGCCGCTCCGCCATACTTGATAACGACCGTCTTGCCGGTCAGGTTTTTAATCCACGGCAGCGCTTCGAACAGCAGCTGCGCGGTTGCTTCGTTGGATTCGCTCGAACGACAATCGCGTGCGAATTTCATAATCTGCCTCGTCTTTCGTATCGTTATCACGCCGTGCTTCGCTGTCCGCAATGCGGCAAGATGCGCAGCGTGCCTGGAATCTAGGAACGGTAGTCGCCGTTGATGGAGATGTACTCGTGCGTGAGGTCGCAGGTCCACACGGTCGTTGCCGCGTCGCCTGCACCCAGGTCGGCCGAGATCACGATCTCGGGCGCCTCAAAACGTCGCAGAGCCTCGTCCTCATCAAAGGGAACGGTCAGGCCATCGCGGCAGACGGGCATGCCCATCATGTCGATGGAAACGTCTTCCTGATGAAACTTCACGCCGCACTTGCCGAGCGCCATGGCAACGCGGCCCCAGTTGCAGTCGTGGCCGGCGATACAGGTCTTGACGAGCGGCGAGTTGGCGACGGCACGGGCGGCGATATCGGCTTCCTCGTCGTTGGCGGCGCCGGTGACGTTAACCGTCACGAGCTTTGACGCGCCCTCGCCATCGGCCGCGATGTTGCGCGCCAGGCTCTCGCACACCTCGTGCACGGCAAAGGACAGTTCGTCAAAGGCGTCAGTGCCCTCGACGATAGCCTCGGTATCAGCGGCAGCAGCGCCAGAAGCAAGCATGATGCAGGTGTCGTTGGTCGAGGTATCGGAATCGACCGTCACCTTATTGAAGGTCTGCTTAACGGTCGAGAGCAACAGGGCGTGGAGCGCCGCCGGCTCGACGGGGGCATCGGTAGTAATGACCGCGATCATGGTGGCCATATTGGGCATGATCATGCCCGAGCCCTTGCACATGCCGCCCACCGTATAGGCGTTGCCCGCATGGCCCGCAGCCTCACTGCGGTAGCGAACGGCATACTCCTTGGAGTGCGTATCGGTCGTCATGATGGCACGGGCCGCATCGGCACCGCCATGGGCAGAGAGTGCCTCATATGCGGACGGAATGGCCGTCTCAAACGTGTCGATCGGCAGAATCTGTCCAATCACACCCGTGGAGGCGACCAGGATCTGCTGGGGTTCACAGCCGATGACCTGCGACGCGATGTTGCATGTCTCTCGGGCGCAGGCTAGGCCGATCTCGCCCGTGGCGGCGTTCGCGTTGCCGGAGTTGATTGAAATACCGGCGATGATGCCATAGCCCTTGTCCGCACCGCCCAGGTTGGCACGGCTCACCTGCACGGGCGCCGCGCAAAAGCGGTTGGTCGTAAACACGCCGGCGCCTGGACAGGGCTTATCGGGCACGACGAGTGCATAGTCCAAGCGCTCGGGATTCTTCCGGAATCCCGCATGGATGCCTGCGGCCTTAAAGCCGGCCGCTGCCGTAACACCACCCTCGACGGCGTGTATCTTAATATCAATCAGGTCGGTATTCATCATCCCTACGGCTCCCTATATCAAATAAAAAAGCGGGCATCGGCTGGCACGCCATACCGGTCGCAATTAGTAGACCAGCTTAAAAGTGGCGCCCAACTCGATACCCGACTACCAAATCGTTAACAATCGAATGTGCTACACCGGGCACGCCACTGTGGGCAAGCCTCGTCGCTCGTCAAAGCCAAAAACGATGTTGGCGCACTGGACCGCCTGGCCTGCTGCACCCTTGCACAGATTGTCGATAGCACCCGTCGCCACCAGCACGCCCGCGCGCTTGTTGAGCGCAAGACCGATCTGGGCAGCGTTGGTGCCGGCGACCGAAGCCGTCTTGGGCTGCTGGCCGGCATCGAGCACGCGCACAAAGGTGCGACCGGCGTAGAACATCTTGTAATGGTCGACGACGTCCTCAAGGGTCAACGTGTCGAGAGCCCGCGGCGCGAGCGGCATCGTCACCGTGGAAAGCAGGCCGCGCTTGAGCGGTGCCAAGTGCGGAGTAAAGACGACACGATCGGTCAGGCCCAGAATCTGCTCGATCTCTGGTGTGTGGCGATGTTTGCCTACGCCATAGGCCTCTAAGTTCTCGTCTGCGCTACAAAAATGGGTGCGAGCGTTGCAGGACTTACCGGCGCCCGTCACGCCACTAATGGCATCGACGATTACGGGGCCGTTCTCTGCCATCCAGCCCGCACGCACGGCAGGAGCGGCAGCGAGGCTCGTTGCGGTGGGATAGCAGCCGGCGCAAGCGACCAAAACGGGCTTTCCGGCGGCATGGCTGGAAGCAGCGGTCTCTAAGTCCTGGCAGAACAGCTCGGGCAGGCCAAAAGCGCGGGTCTTGAGCAGCTCGGGGCTCGTGTGCTCGGCGGCATACCATGCCTCAAAGACGGACGGGTCGCTCAGACGGTAATCGGCCGAAAGATCAAAGCAGGAAACGCCCGCGGCAAGGAGCGCGGGCACCTGCGCCATGGCAGCCGTGTGCGGCACGGCAAGAAAAACCGCATCGCAGCTCTTGAGCTCGGGGGCGTCATGCGTGGTGAAAACCAGATCGCTCACGCCAGCAAAGCTCGGATACACCGCGGACAGCGGCTGGCCGGCATCGGCGTTGGACGTAATGGCAACAAGTTCAAACTCGGGATGGCCGAGTACGAGGCGAATGAGCTCGGCTCCGGCATATCCAGCCGCGCCGACGATTCCAACCTTCAAAGACATATCAGACTCCTTGTCTGCGATTTATGCACCGATGCGCATTTCGCAGCAGTCATTATGAGATGGGTTGAAACTTTAGCACCAAAAGATGCATGAATACGTAAATAGCTTGCATGTTCATGCATTGAAACATTCCCGACACATTCGCTTGAAGGAATTGACAAATAGAGCGGGCCCCGTATTGACCGGCACTCCTTACGGTGCCGGGCAACACGGGGTCCGCCCATGCGAAAACTAAGTTGTTAGGATGAGCCAGCTGGCTAGAGCTCAACCGGCACCCATTCGTCGTGATTGCAGATAAATGTCTCGGGATCCTCGACGCTAAAGAAGACGAGCGCGGGGTCGTTAGGCCCCTCATAGTGCTCGCTCAAGCGCTCGAGATGCTTCCATCCGGCCTCGCGCATTTCGCTCGAAGCCCGGTCTTCCAGCCCCGCACGCCCGCGCAGGATCAACCAACCATGGCCCGGCCACCAACTCGTGGCCTCAAAGCGCTGGTTTTGCAGTAGCTCCTGCCACACATCTTTGGTGCGCGCTGTCACAAACCACAGCTTGCCGTCCTGAATCTGCACAAACGAGAACGGACGCACATGCGGCTGCCCGCCCACGCTCGTCGCCAGATACCACGCCGGCACCGACGTCAGATACTCCAGCACCGTATTCAATCCGTCCACGTTTCCTCCTGTCGCCTGACCAGTCTTTTTGGAATGGGTAGTCAATTTGGGAAATTAGAGCTCGAGGCGCTCTTCGCTGCCGTCGATATCGCAGAACCGTGCGGCGATGTTGCGGACCGAGAAGAATGCAAGGCGGCCATCGTTGGCGCTATCGTGTTGCTCGCCAATGCCCACCATGTGCTTAAAGCCCGCTTGGCGCACCTTGTCGCTCACGAATGCATCGTCCTCGAGCGCGGCCTCGCCAGTTAACACGATCCAGCACTCCCCCGGCTTCCAGCCCGATACCTCAAACTTGGGATTCGCGCTCAACTCCGCCCACACGTCCTTGTCGCGCGACGTGCAAAACCACAGCTTGCCATCATCGACCATGGCAAAGGAAAACGGCCTCACGCGGGGCTGATGCCCGTCGCTCGCATCGGTCGTGGCAAGATACCACGCCGGAATGCGCCTGAGATACGAGCAGGCGCGCTCGAGCTGAGCCGTGCGATCGATGTCGGTCATAGAGACCCCTTTCTTGCGCTCGAATCGAGCTTAGACGAGTTGAAGATTGATAACGACAACGCATGTCACCAGCAGCGCCATCGCCAGCGCTGCCAGTACATCCCCCCGGCCAAACGCAAGCGCATGCAGACGCGTGCGTCCCTGCTCGCCGTGATAACAGCGCGCATCCATGGCGGCCGAAAGCGTCTCGGCATGACGGAACACGCCGGTGAACAGCGGAATCGCCACACTGCCGAGCATGCGCACACCGCCGAGCGGACCGCCCGTCACGCGCGCGCCGCGACTTGCCTGTGCATCGGCCGTCTGCTTCATCTCGGTGGCAAATTGCGGCATAAAGCGCAGCGCGATGCCCATGATCATACCGAGCTCGTGTGCCGGAAGCCCCAGACGCGCAAGCGGTGCGAGCAAACGCTCAAAGCCCGCAGTGAGATCGAGCGTGGGCGTGGTGAGTGTAATGGCGCTCATGCCGGCCATCATCAGGGTCAGACGGCATGTCATAAACGTCGCAGAACGCAGCGAGCCCTCGCTCACTTGCAAAAAGCCAAGCTGCCACAGGGTGCGGCCACTCTGGTCGGAAAACAGGTTGAGCACCGCGACCACCACGACGATCGCCAGCAGCGGCGCCATCGATGACAGGACGCGGCGAAGCGGCACCCGGGCCACGACATAGACCAGAACCACAAACATTGCAACCGGAACCAGCCCGCGGAAGCTTCCGACGGTGAGCACGGTGATCAGAAATGCGAAACCTAGGAGCAACTTAGTGCGCGGATCCAGGCGATGCACCGCGCTATCCCCGGGATAATAGCTGCCAAATGAGAACGCCTCCATTAGCATTCCTCCTCTCGCGCGGCTATCTTGGAACCGGCCTGACACGGAACCCTCAAAGGTCCGTCCGCGCAGCCCAGCAGCAAGCCGGCCAGCTCGTCGGCCAGCGCCCCAACCGTATAAAGCTTGTCGCAGCGGAGCGGCACACCGGCTTGCACGAGCGCCAGCGCCATGCGCTGGGCGGCGGGAACGCCCAGGCCAATCGACTTGAGCTCGTTCGCGTGCGCAAAAACCTGCGTGGGCGTTCCCTCGGCAAACACCGCACCCTCGTTCATCACAACGATACGGTCACAACAATTTGCCAGGTCATCCATGCTGTGCGAAACCATGACAACGGTCAGACCCTCGCGATGGAGTCGACCGATGAGCCCTAGGAAATCCCTGCGCGCAGCCGGATCGAGCCCTGCCATGGGCTCATCGAGTACTAGGACCTCGGGCTCCATAGCAAGCACGCCAGCAAACGCCACACGCCGCTGCTGGCCGCCCGAAAGCTCAAAGGGGCTCTTGTCGCCTATCGCGGCAAGGTCGAGGCCCACGCGTGCAAGCGATGATGCGACACGGCGCGCAACCTCGTCTTGCGGCAGACCAAGGTTGCGCGGGCCAAACGCCACGTCCTGCGCCACGGTCTCAGCAAATAACTGGCGCTCGGGATACTGAAACACCACGCCGACCTTGGCCTTAACCGCGGCGGCGTCTTTCTTGTTTGACAGGTCGAGCCCCAGCGCGCAAACGCTTCCCTCCTGCGGACGAATCAACCCGTTGAGATGCTGAACCAGCGTTGATTTACCCGAGCCGGTATGACCCGCCAGGCCCAGAAACTCACCGCGACACACCGTCAGCGAAACGTCGCGCAGTGCCCAGGGGCTGTTTGGATCGTTGCCCCAAAGGGCCTGTTTGCTCGATGCGTCCGCAGTGGCCGAGCGCTTACGCCAGCGACGGCGCTCGCGGGCGCTCAGCGAGTAACTATGCGAGAGGTGCGAAATCTCGATAACGGGCTCCGACGCAGCTATCCCGTCGGCTGCAGAGGATCCATTGTCAAGCACATGAGAATCGGATGCGGAAGGCTGCCCCGCGATGTCCGCCCCGCTCCGCTCGGCATAAACCTGCGCAATCTCGGCGACCATATCCACCTCACGCACCTGTGCGCAAACGGGCACGCCCTTCTTACGAAGTGCTCTGCCCAGACAGCACGACGCCGGCATATCCAGGTTGAGCTGCGCAAGTTCGTCCGCCCGCGTCAAGATTTCCTCGGGCGTACCGATCATGGCAACGCGCCCTGCCCGAAACACCGCGACACGATCGGCCTCGGCGGCCTCTTCCATAAAGTGCGTAATCATCACGATGGTCATGCCGCGATCGTGCAACGCGCGGCAAGCCTTCATAAGGCCCTGACGTCCACGCGGATCGAGCATCGAGGAAGCCTCGTCCAAAATGAGCACACGCGGTTCCATGGCGAGCACGCCGGCAAGCGCCACGCGCTGCTTTTGGCCGCCCGAAAGCGCATGAGTCTCGTGGCGCTCAAAGCCCACCAGGCCCACGCCCTTTAGCGCCTCGCGTACGCGCTGCGCAATTTGCGCCGATGGCACGCCAAGGTTTTCGGGACCAAACGCAACGTCATCTTCGACAAGCGTTGCCACCAGCTGATCATCGGGATTCTGGAATACCATGCCCGCGGTCGAACGAATGTCGTAAACCAGCTCGGGATCGGACGCATCCATGCCGTTGATGCGTACCGTGCCCGCATCGGGCTGCAGCAGCGCATTCAGATGCTTGGCAAACGTCGACTTACCCGACCCATTGCCACCGAGGATGCAGAAAAACTCGCCGTCCTCGATGTTTAGATCGACGCCGTCGAGTGCCGGTGCGGCACCGTCATAGCTAAAGGAAACGCCCCGACACTCAATCATGCGCGGCCTTTGACCTGGTCCTTTTTAGGCGTGATGAGGTTGGAGACCGCCTTATACACCGCAAGCGTCAATACCGAGTTAAGCACGGTCTTGATAAGGTTGAACGGCAGCACGGCAGGAATCATAAGCGGGGCGATCACATCGACCGAGCCATACCAGAACCATACGCCAATGGTAAGATTTGCGACCATAGACAACGCCGTAGCGGCAATAACGCCGAGCACCAGGCCAATCACGGCACCCTTATAGGTATGCATCTTCTGGTAGACAATAGCCGCGGGCAGAATGTAGCCCAGCGTGGCAACCAAGTTCATAAGCGCACCGACCCAATCGCCCGTGGTAAGCGCATGGATAACGATCGCCATGGCGGCAACAGCGGTGCCGGCACCAGGACCATACGCAAATCCACACACCATCGCCGGCACCAGCGACGGGTCATACGTCAAAAACGGCGCCGAGGGAAGAATGGGCAGCTGCACATACATAAAGAGCGCGCCCAGGGCACACATAAGCGCCATGGTTACGAGCTGTTTGGTGCTCCACCTATTCGTGTTCTCAAAATGGATATGCTGCGACTGTTCAGACATAAGATCACCTGCCTCTTTCATCCGGACTCTAACCGTTGGTACTGGGATTTCACCAGTTCAGCCTGCATGCGAACCAACACACGCACGGGTCGCGGACTCATCGGCTCGACGCAGGTCCTCGCCTGCGCCACGGCACCCCTTTGGCACCGCCCAATTTACCGCCAGTGGGGAATTCCACCCCGCCCTGAAACAGCAATTGCAAGTGTAGCACCAGCAGGCTTTTGCGCAAGTATGCCAAGGGTAATTTATGGTGGGGATCAGTTGCCGCAACAACCACGTTCCCCACCCATCCCAAAGTGATGCGCCTTTCGCGCAAAGCGCGAAACAGCAACCGGGATACGTATCCCTATCAGCCACGATCTCCGCCCACGCCGACCTCAAGGCCGTAAACGCAGGGAATCCGGGGGCGTGACGGGGGTTTCTCTCCGGAACATTCCGCACTGATATTTTCTGTATTGAAGACGTCGATGATGCACCCGTATAC
>JAXXEN010000003.1:0-3040 GCA_037237765.1 Collinsella sp.
AAGACCGAGCCGTGCGGGTCCGCCGCGGCAACCTCTATGCTACCGCCATGCGCCAACATAATGGATCGACAGAGCGAAAGTCCCAAGCCCACGCTGCGATGGCTATCAGCCAAGCCATGGTTGACAGTGTAGAACGATTCAAAGATCCGGCCCTGCTCCTCGGGTGCAATACCGGGACCGTCATCGGCGACGGAACATGCCACCTGTCCATCGTTCGCCATAATCGAGATCACGATATGCGAGCCCGACGGCGTATAGGCAATAGCGTTGTTCACCAGGTTCACCACCAGCTGCACCATCAGGCGCGCATCGACGTTGACGAGCGCCGGCTCGTCGCACGGCACCACCTTAAGATCGTGCTCGCGTACGGCCGGATTCACGTGGCGCAGCGCCTCCTCGACGATATCGTCCATGAGCTCGAGCGTGGTCGACAGATGCATGCCGCCGCCCTCGAGCTTTGTGATGGCGAGCAAATTCTCGACGGTGGCGTTGAGCCATTGCGCATCCGAACGAATGGAAAGGAGCATGCTGCGGCGCGTCTGGCTATCGAGCACGGCCGTGCCGGTCGAACCCTGGTCGAGTAGCACGTCAGCATTGCCCGAAATGCTGGTAAGCGGTGTGCGCAGATCGTGCGAGATGGAGCGCAGCAGATTGGCGCGCAGCTGTTCGTTTTTGGCGAGCACCGCCGCCTCCTCGCGGGCCTCCATGGCGCGGGCGCGATCGAGTGCCAGCTCGCCTTCGCTCACGATGGCGTCGGCAAGTGTCCGTTCCTCGTGCGTCAGCACGTCGGGCTCGGCAACGATAGCCAGCACGCCCACCACCGAGGCGGGGTCGCCCGAGCGCACGAAGCTGTCGCCTGCGCAAACCGTCAGGTAGACGCCATAAAACGCCGAGCCGCCATAGGTGGCATCGAGCGGCGTTCCCACATAGGCGGACGCCGAGAGCCGCGGCGGCATCTGGGGCGTCAGCTGGTGCACCGGCGAGGCGTCACCCACGGCCGTGTACGTCGCGCGCGGCAGCAAATCATCATCGTCGGCGTCGGCGCTGTACCACACGACCGGACAGCCCGAAAGACGAGCCAGCTGCGTTGCCATGGCATGCACAATCTGCTGCTGATCGGAACACCGCTGCAGCATGCGGTTGGTCTCGAGCACCATATGCGTGCGACGGTCGCTGGCGGCAGCCTGTGCCAAGGCGCGGCGCAGGGCCAACGCAATCGAGCTCGACACAAGCGAGACCACAAACATGATGAAGAACATGCCGGGATAGACGCGGTCGATAAACGATAGCGAGCGGCGCGGGTCGACAAACAAGAAGTTGTAGAGCGCTACGGCGGCAGCCGAGCTCAGCAAGCAATACAGGCGGCTCCAGGTAAAGAATGCGCACAGCTGCACGGCGAGCACATAGACGATCATGATGCTCGGCGCGAGACCAGGATGGTCGAGCAGCGCACCCACAATCGTCGCCGCGACCAGCAGCCCCACCGACACGCAGGCGTCATACAGAGGAGTGCGGCGCATCAGCGTTGTGCGCCGCCACCAAAAGCTATCGGCAATATCACCGTCCGTACGGACGTCCATAGACACCGTACCCCTCCCTCAAAAACAAAAACCACCACAAAGGGGACAGGCACCTTTGTGGTGGTTTTCCCTCGTGGTGGTTCTAAGTGTAAAGCCTTCTACGACCGGCAGTCGCTAGACAAACAGCACGTGCGCGAGCAGGGCACACACGCACACCGCGACAAGCACCGTCACCACGATCGAAATCACGCGGTCGGCCATATCCATGTTGGCCCGATTCGTAAAGAACCGATCTTCGGCAGCATCGGCGCGTACCTCACGCACCAGCTCGGTCGCAAGATCGCAACCGTCAAGCACCTTTGCATCCATGGTTTCCTCCCAGGACTCAATCCCCGTCAATACAAACCCGCCCGTTCGCAGACAAACCTCGAGCGTCGACTACGGACGCTCGTTGGGGGCCAGGCGCTGCATCTTGTTCACAGCCTTGAACTTGGTGAACAGCGGCACATACTCAAAGCTCACGTTGGAGTTCTCCAGGCCATACCAGCGCGCCGGCGTACCGGCAAAGCGGCGGATGATGTACTTGAGCGTGATGGCCGTACGCTCACTCGGCTCCACGTCACTCTCGGGCGCAAGGAGCTTGCGGATCATGACGAACTTGAACGTGCCGATGTTGCCCGGATCCTTGTAGACCGAGTAGTCGTGCATCTGCGGCGGCAGCTCGCCCGTTGCGGCCAGATCCTGAACAACCTGGCGCAGGTAGGCGTTCACGCGCTGGTTAACCTTGTAGCCCAGGTACAGATGCACGCGGAAAACATAGTCGGTGCCAAACGTCTCGACCGAATAGGCAAAGGTGTGCGGTTCGTCCATGGTCTCGACATTCACAAACCACCAGGCGCGGGCACGCTTGGGATGCTTGTCCAGAATCGAGTAGACGATGTCGCGGTCGATGTAGTCGGTATGGGTGTCCTTGGTCAGATACACGATGTTGTCACTCAGGCGCTCGTAACGGTCGTCGTCGCGCAGGCGCTTGAGCTGTGGCAGATAGCTGCGCAGCGGCAGCAGCGTAAACTGACGCTGCTCGACCGCCGTGCCGTTGTACCAGCACACCATAACGCCCATGATGAGTGCAGCCATAAGGATGGTGAAGTAGCCGCCGTGGAAGAACTTGGTGAGCGAACTCACAAAGAAGAAGCCCTCGAGCATAAGGAAGAACGCAACGAAGATATACGGGGCGACCTTAAGGCCGCGATCAACATGCAAGTAGAAGAAGAGCAGCAGCGTCGTGCACATCATGGTCAGGGTAATCGCCAAGCCGTAGGCGGCCTCCATGTGCGCCGAGCTCTGGAACAACAGCACCACGACGACGCAGCCCACAAGCATGACGTTGTTGACCATGGGAATATAGAGCTGGCCCTTGGTCTCGGCAGGATAGAAGACCTGCATGTGCGGCATGAGGTCCAGGCGGCTGGCCTCGGACACCAGCGAGAATGCGCCGGTGATGAGCGCCTGCGAGGCAA
>JAXXEN010000010.1:0-3031 GCA_037237765.1 Collinsella sp.
TTGCCTCGCAGGCGCTCATCACCGGCGCATTCTCGCTGGTGTCCGAGGCCAGCCGTCTGGACCTCATGCCGCACATGCAGGTCTTCTACCCTGCCGAGACCAAGGGCCAGCTCTACATCCCCATGGTCAACAACGTCATGCTTGTCGGCTGCGTCATCGTGGTACTGCTGTTCCAGAACTCGGCGCATATGGAAGCCGCCTACGGCCTTGCCATTACGCTGACTATGATGTGCACCACGCTGCTGCTCTTCTTCTACCTGCACGAGGAGCGCAAGCTCAAGGTTGCTCCGTGGATCTTCGCGGCTTTCTTCCTTTTGCTCGAAGGCTTCTTCTTCGTGAGCTCGCTCACCAAGTTCTTCCACGGCGGCTACTTCACCATCCTCATGGCTGCACTCATCATGGGCATTATGGTGTGCTGGTACAACGGCACGGCGGTCGAGCAGCGCCAGTTTACGCTGCTGCCGCTGCGCAGCTACCTGCCGCAGCTCAAGCGCCTGCGCGACGACGACCGTTACGAGCGCATGAGCGACAACGTCGTGTACCTGACCAAGGACACCCATACCGACTACATCGACCGCGATATCGTCTATTCGATCTTGGACAAGCATCCCAAGCGCGCCCGCGCCTGGTGGTTTGTGAATGTCGAGACCATGGACGAGCCGCACACCTTTGCCTATTCGGTCGAGACGTTCGGCACCGACTACGTGTTCCGCGTGCATCTGTACCTGGGCTACAAGATCAACCAGCGCGTCAATGCCTACCTGCGTCAGGTTGTTCAGGACCTGGCTGCCACCGGCGAGCTGCCGCCGCAGACGCATGACTACTCGGTCTACAAGGATCCGGGTAACATCGGCACGTTCAAGTTCGTCCTGATCCGTAAGCTTCTGGCGCCCGAAAGCGATGTGGAGCCCAGCGAGCGTACGGCCATTACGCTCAAGTACATCATCCGCCGCGCCGCCGGCACGCCCGCGCGTTGGTACGGCCTGGAGAACTCCAACGTGAGCTTTGAGTACGTGCCGCTGTTCACCAAGTTCAAGGCCGTGAACAAGATGCAGCGCTTGGCCCCCAACGAGCGGCCGTAGTCGACACTCGAGGTTTGTCTGCGAACGGGCGGGCTTGTAATGACGGGGATTGAGTCCTGGGAGGAAACCATGGATGCAAAGGTGCTTGACGGTTGCGATCTTGCTGCCGACCTGGTGCGTGAAGCGCGCGTCGACGCCGCCGAAGATCGGTTCTTTACGAATCGTGCCAACATGGACATGGCCGATCGTGTGATTTCGGTCGTGGTGACGGTGTTTGCCGTGGCGTGCGTTTGCGCGCTGCTCGCGCACGTGCTGTTTGTCTAACGATCGCAGGCTGCAAAGGCTATACACTTGGAACCACCACAAGGGAAACCACCACAAAGGTGCCTGTCCCTTTGTGGTGGTTTTTGTGAGAGGGGCGGGACGCTGATGGACGTCCGTACGGACGGCGATATTGCCGATAGCTTTTGGTGGCGGCGCACAACGCTGACGCGCCGCACTCCTCTGTATGACGCCTGCGTATCGGTGGGGCTGCTGGTCGCGGCGACGATTGTGGGCGCGCTGCTCGACCATCCGGGTCTCGCGCCGAGCATCATGATCGTCTATGTGTTCGCCGTTCAGCTGTGCGCATTCTTTACCTGGAGTCGCCTGTATTGCTTGCTGAGCTCGGCTGCCGCCGTGGCGCTCTACAACTTTTTGTTTGTCGACCCGCGCTACTCGCTGTCGCTTATCGACCGCGGCTATCCCGGCATGTTCTTCATCATGTTCGTGGTCTCGCTTGTGTCGAGCTCGATTGCGTTGGCCCTGCGCCGCGCCTTGGCACAGGCTGCCGCCAGCGACCGCCGCACGCATATGGTGCTCGAGACCAACCGCATGCTGCAGCGGTGCGCCGATCAGCATCAGATCGTTCACGCCATGGCCACGCAGCTGGCGCGTCTTTCGGGCTGTCCGGTCGTGTGGTACAGCGCCGACGCCGAGGGCGATGACCTGCTGCCGCGTGCGACGTACACAGCCGTGGGGGATGCCGCCCCGGTGCACGAGCCGGCGCCGCAGATGCCGCCGCGGCTCTCGGCGTCCGCCTATGTGGGAACGCCGCTCGACGCCACGTTTGGCGGCTCGGCGTTTTATGGCATCTACCTGACGGTTCGCACGGGCGACGGCTTCGTGCGCTCGGACGACCCCGGCTCGGTGGTGGGCGTGCTGGCTATCGTTGCCGAGCCCGACGTGCTGACACATGAGGAGCGGACACTTGCCGATGCTATCGTGAGCGAAGGCGAGCTGGCACTCGATCGCGCCCGCGCCATGGAGGCCCGCGAGGAGGCGGCGGTGCTCGCCAAAAACGAGCAGCTGCGCGCCAACCTGCTGCGCTCCATCTCGCACGATCTGCGCACGCCACTTACCAGTATTTCGGGTAATGCCGACGTGCTGCTCGACCAGGGCTCGACCGGCATCGCCGTGCTCGACGCCCAAACGCGCCGCGGCCTGCTCTTGTCCATTCGCTCGGATGCGCAATGGCTCAACGCCACCGTCGAGAACCTGCTCGCCATCACCAAGCTCGAGGGCGGCGGTATGCGCCTGTCGACCACGCTCGAGCTCATGGACGATATCGTGGAGGAGGCGCTGCGCCACGTAAGTCCGGCCGTGCGCGAGCACGACCTTAAGGTGGTGGCGTGCGACGAGCCGGCGCTCGTCAACGTCGACGCGCGCCTGATGGTGCAGCTGGTGGTCAATCTGGTGAACAACGCCATCACCTATACGCCCGCAGGCTCGCATATCATGATTTCGATTAGCGTCGACGATGGACGCGTGGCGTGCTCGGTGGCCGATGACGGCCCGGGCATTGCGCCCGAGGACCGCGAGCGGATCTTTGAGTCGTTCTATACCGCCAACCACGGTTTGGCCGACAGCCACCGCAGCGTGGGCTTGGGTCTTTCGCTCTGCCGCTCCATTGCGCTGGCGCATGGCGGTAGCATAGAGGTTGCCGCGGCGGACCCGCACGGCTCGGTCTT
>JAXXEN010000017.1:0-26200 GCA_037237765.1 Collinsella sp.
GCGCGGCAAGGAGATATATTGCCAGACCGGAGGGGCGCCGTGGGCGGGAATCTGGGCGTACACATTTCCTACACATCTTGTGATCCGACTAACGTTTGCCAGCCGTTAACTACCGCTCGCCGAGCATCTCTTTATATAAGGCAGTCTCATGGTTAAAGCGGATACGTCCCCCTAGCTAAAGCACAGCCAGCATCGAGCAACTCATCGCGTTCTTCCACCGAGAACCCCTCGGCGTAGACGCGCACCACTGGTTCGGTCCCGCTAGGACGGACCAGCAGCCACGTGTCATCCTCAAATGACAGACGCAAGCCGTCCATATGACTAACGTTTTGCGGCACCTTGCCACAAATCGACTTGGGGTTTACGCCCGGCAGCAGGGTTCGTAACGTTTCGGCATCTTCGGCCTCAAGGCGCAAATCGCGTCGACCGTAACTCGTCTTACCAAAACTGTCCTCGAGTTGGTCGACCAGAACGCCCAAAGGCGCGTCCGTCTTTGCCATAAGCTCACACAGAATCAGACAGGCGAGGATTCCATCGCGCTCGGGCATATGCGCAGCGATGCCGATACCACCGGCTTCTTCGCCGCCCATGAGGACGCCGCCCTTCTTCATCTCCGCCGCTATATATTTGAAACCGACTGGTTTGACGGTCACGCGGCAGCCAAGCGCATCGGCAATGCGGCGCACGAGCGTCGAGCATGAAAGATTGACGACGACGCGCCCCTTCAAATTACGAAATTGAACCAAGTCGCCCAAAACGAGCGCCATGATCTGATGCGGATGTATATATCTGCCGCGCTCGTCAACCGCGCCGATACGGTCAGCGTCGCCGTCGGTCACCAGGCCAGCGCAAGCTCCGTCCTCGATAACCGTGCGCTCGCAAGCGTCCACCCACGGCTCAACGGGGTCGGGGCAGATATCTTCTTGGTCAGACGCCTGCCAGGCGTGAATCTCGTGCACCTCAACGCCAAGCTCGCGCAGCAAGTCGGCTAGATAGCCCTGGGCTGCGCCGCCCATGGGATCGACAACCACGCGCAGGTGCGCGGCGCGGATGGCTTCGGCATCGACAAACGATGCCACCGTCTGCATATAGTCAGGAATGATATCCGCGGTGCGATATTGCCCCTCGATCCCCGTTGGCTCGGGAGCCATGGTCTCTTCGAGCTCTTCGATGACATCCTGGTTGGCGGTCGAGCCGTCACCCATGCGAATCTTGAGGCACAGATAGCCCTGCGGATGATGGGACCCCGTCACCATGAGCGCGCCGCACGCCTCACCGTCATAAGCCGCCGCCCACGTAAGGGCAGGGGTCGGGACAGGTCGCGAAGCGAGCACGGCGTCTAGCCCGTGCGCCGCTAGCACGCCCGCCGCAAGCTCAGCGAACTCGCGCGCCAGGGGCCGGGTATCGAACCCTATATATACCGTTTTGCCCGGATTGGTCTTTTGCCACAACTCGCCGACGGCATCGGCGATACGGGCAACGTTATCGGCAGTGAAGTCCTCATCGACGCGAGCGCGCCAACCGTCAGTTCCAAAATGAATTATCGCGCACACGCGCAGACACCTCGCAGTGTTTGGATCATGGTACGCATGGGGTATACCCGCAACATGCACTCGGCAACCTGCCGGCACCAGCATTCACCATTTGGGCAAATGCTGCCGAGGACATGCAGGCAATAAAAAAACCGCCCCGTATGGAGCGGTTTTGCCCTTTATATATCGAGCGCCTCGGCCATCGCTGCCGTAGTGATTGCCGTGGTTCCACAGCAACTGCCCACCATTGCGGCACCGGCATGCCTCCATTCGATGCATGCGCGCGCGAAAGCTTCGGGGTTCTCGTGCCATACGGGGCCATCCTGAGTCTGGACCGGATCGCCCACGTTGGGACGCACCGTGACGGGAGTAGTCGCCGATGCAACCATCCTGGGCACCGCCGCGTTCGCGGCCGCAAGCGAACAGCAATTAACACCAACCGAGTTTGCGCCGTGTTTTTCGGCGTACAAAACGGCTGCCTCGATGTTGAGGCCATCGCCCAACAGGTCGCCTTTATCGTCAACGACAAAACTCACCAGAACAGGCATGCCGTCGGCGGCGTCTCGGGCGCCGGCAAGCATGGGCTGCAAATTACGGATAGACGTCACCGTCTCGATCAGCAGACCGTCAACGCCGGCATTGAGCAAGGCGTGCGCCTGTTCGCGCGCAATGCCTCGGATTTCACGATACTCGGCAGAGTCCTCGGCAAACCACTCAATACCGATCGGGCCCATCGAGCCCAGCAGCAGCTGAGGGTGCGCCTGGCGGGCATCGTCGACAGCCCCGCGATTGACCTCCGCCACGGACGGCGCAATCTGGTCGTGCTTGAGGGCATAGCTCGATGCCTGAAAGGTGTTGGTAATGAGCACCTGCGCGCCGGCGGCGACATACAAGCGATGGATACGAGAAACGGTCTGCGGCTCTGCCAGATTCCAAAACGCCGGTGGAATGTCGGCGGCATCGTACTCACTCAACAGAACACTGCCCATGGGACCCTGCGCCAACAAGGTCTCGCTCGACAAGCGGCGCGTAAGTTCCTCGGCACCAAAGCGGTTGTAATAACTCGTATCCATATATATCCCGCTATTCCTCGACGCTGATTCCCTGCTTTTCGAAATAGGCGAGCCAGCGGTTCATCGTGTCCTCGGAAAGCGCATGCTCCATCATGCAGGCCTCGGAATCGGCTCGCTCAAATTCGACACCGAGCTCCTGAACCAAAAACGTGCGGATGAGGCGATGACGGTACCAGATAGCCGTACCAACCTCGCGGCCGCGATCGGTCAGGACTACCTTGCCGTAGTGCGATTGCTCGACAAGTTCGGATGCCTTGAGCGCCGAAACCGCTTTATTGACCGATGCCTTGGAGACGCCAAGGCGCTGCGCGATGTCGACCGATCGCACGCCGTTGGTTTCCCCCTCTTCGCTTTCAATGCGAACCATGCACTCCAAGTAGTCTTCGTTCGCCACCGTCAGATGTAGTTCGCGCGAGCTATTTGTCGTATCCATGATCTTCCGTCCCTTCTGCATTCAATGGCTGATTCTACCCCATCCAAGCGTCGTGGTATGCCGTGGCATACCGTGCTAGAGTTCTTGTTGCACACGACGACCAAGATTGGAGCGGTCTTTATGGAAAACACCACCACGAGCCCCGATGTCCTCGAACGCTTTTTGCGCTACGTCCAGATCAACACGCAGTCCGAGGATGCAAACTGCGACCAGGTACCCTCGAGCGCCGTTCAGTTTGACCTTGCCAACGTGCTGGCTGAAGAGCTGCGCGAGCTTGGTGCGGAAGATGCCCACGTGACCGAGCACGCCTATGTCTGCGCGCATATCCCCGCAAGTGCGGGCGCTGAGGACAAGCCCGCCCTGGGCCTGATCGCCCATCTCGACACCACCGAAGTTGCACCGGGCGCCGGCGTGAAGCCGCACATCGTGCACTACGAAGGCGGCAACCTGGTCTGCGGCACGGTTGACGGTAAACCCGTTGCCATGAGTACCGCCAAGCTTCCCGCCCTGAATGACCTCGCGGGTGAGGACCTGGTCTGCAGCGACGGCACCACGCTGCTGGGCGCAGACGACAAGGCAGGCGTCGCCGAGATCATGTCGCTTGTCGCGCGTATCGCTCAGGACCCTTCTCTGCCCCATCCCGCACTCGGCATTTGCTTCTGCCCTGACGAGGAGATCGGCCACGGAGCCGAGCTGTTGGATATCGATACCTTTGGCTGCAAGTACGCCTACACGGTCGACGGCGGCCCCATCGGCGAGCTGGAGTGGGAGTGCTTTAACGCCGCCGAGGCGACCGTCCGCTTTGAGGGCCAGTCCATCCACCCGGGCGACGCTAAGGGTCGTATGGTCAACGCAGGCAATCTGTTCTGCGACTTCAACGCGTTGCTCCCCTACGTGCAGCGCCCGGAGTATACGGAAGGCTACGAGGGCTTTTATCACCTTGAGGGTGTATCTGCGACCGTCGATCACGCCACAGCGCGCTATATCGTCCGCGACCATGACGCCGCCAAGTTCCAGCAGAAACTCGACCTTATTGATGCCGCCGCCTCGATGCTCAACCAGCGTCTGGGTGAGGAGCGTGTGACGGTCGAGATTAAGCAGCAGTATCGAAATATGGCCGAGATCGTTCGTGACTATCCCGAGCTTATTGATGTTGCCAAGGAAGCCTACCTTGCCTGCGGCGTTGAGCCCCAAGTGCTGCCGATTCGCGGCGGCACCGACGGCGCGCAGCTGTCGTTCCGCGGTCTGCCCTGCCCCAACCTTTCCACCGGCGGCTATTGCTACCACGGCGTCAACGAGTTCGTCCCGGTCAGTTCGCTCGTCAAGATGACCGATGTGCTCCAGGAGCTCGTCGCCCGCTTTGCATAAGCCTGGCTGCACAAGTCCGAAAGACGAATCGCCCCGTCCTCAACCGAGAACGGGGCGATTTTTTTGCTGCAATGTGAACAGGTTGACGCACGCCAGCCTCTTAACGCAAGGAGTGTCCCAAACTGCCGGCACAAAAGGAACGTCCCCAAGTGCCAAGTGTTCCGGCAACGCCGATGTTTTGGCGCGGACAGCGAAAACCCGCCAGAGCGAGCAAGGTGCCTTGAAACGAGGCGGCATTGATCTTTTGATCATGCCGCCGAAGTTGAAAGGCAGATTGCCGCTCTGGCGGGTTTGCAGCGTCGAGCAGTTACGCGGTTTGGTAAAACCGCGTAACTTAGTAGTTGGCCTCGTAGCCGTTGCCGTCGCCGGTGGGCTCTTCGTAGTAGTCCGAATCGCTCGAATCGCTTGAGTCATCGGAATCGTCAGAGCTGACCGATGAGGTTGCGGTACCATTTGCGTAGTCGTCAGACGTGTTGTTGTTCAGGTCGCCGATCGTAGAGCTGGAACCGTCGGAAAGGCCCATGGTGTTGGGACCCTTGGGGTCCTTGCCGGCATCGACGCGCTCCATCATTTCCTTGAGCTCGTCCTCGTAGACAAAGACGTAGCTCACACCGTCGATCATGGTGCTGTCGTCGGCGTACGAGGGCAGGTTGGCCGAGTAGATACCGTCGACATCCATACCGCGCATGGCGTTGACCGTAGCCACGATATCCTGAACGCTCATATCGGTTACGAGCATATCGGACAGCGAATTAACCAGGCCAAAGATCTTCGTGGCATCGAAGTTATTGAGAATCTGGTTGGCAAGGGCGCCAAGCACCTGACGCTGGTGGCGCATGCGCGTGTAATCGCCGTCGGCATAGGTGTAGCGGCAGCGGGCATAGGTAAGGGCGGTGGCACCGTCCATATGCTGCTGGCCAGCGGTAATCTTAATATCCAGGTGCTCGGGGTCGTCAACATCATCGGTTGCGTTAATGTCGATACCGCCAACCGAATCAATCAGCGCCTGCATACCGTCGAAGCTGACCTCGGCATAGTGGGAAATCTGAACACCGCACAGCTCGTTGACCGCCTCGACCATGGCCTCGGCGCCGCCAACGGTATGGCAGGCGTTGATCTTCATGGTCTCGCCCTTGTACTCGACCTTGGTGTCGCGCGGAACGGAAATGAGCGTCGCCTGCTTTTGCGTGGGGTCGATGCGTGCCAGGATAATCGAGTCGGCACGATACGTATCCTCGCCCGGACGGCCGTCGGTGCCAAGAAGCAGCACGTAGAACGGATCCTTTGCCTCATCGGTGTCAACCAGAACCCGACGCAGATTGTCGGTAATGACATTGGAATCGCCGAGCTTGCCCATAATGGTGGCAAACCACAGGCCGGCAGCGGTAGTGGCACTCAGCAGCACGCCAAGCACGACAATGAGCGCGACGTGACGAATCGTGTGGCTACGACGACGTTGACGAGCGCGCTCGGAATAGCGAGCCACGTTATCGCGACTGTAGATCTTGGCCTGCGCACCAGTTGAGGGTCTTCGGGCGGTGGTATCCGCGAGGGGCTTTTTATTAAACATAGGCAACCTGTATTAGTAGATGACGGGATCGGGGACGGTAGCATGCTCGACATGCGCGCCGAGCGCCTGCAGCTTTTCGACAAACTGCTCGTAGCCGCGCTTGATGTGATGGATGGCCGAAACCTCGGTCGTCCCGTCGGCGATCAAGCCCGCTACGACGAGGGCCGCTCCGCCACGCAGATCGGGCGAGGTAACCTGTGCACCCGAGAAGCCCTTGACGCCATGAATCATGGCATGATGGCTCTCGATACGAATGTCGGCACCCATGCGCACCAGCTCAGAGGCAAACATAAAGCGATTCTCGAAGATATTTTCGGTAATAACGGAACTGCCGTCGGCAAGGGCGGAGAGCACCATAATCTGCGCCTGCATGTCGGTCGGGAAACCGGGGAACGGAAGCGTCTGGATGTCGACCGGCTTGATACGCTCGGCACGGTTCACATGGACGCCATCCTCGACGCGCTCGCAGTCGATACCCATGAGCTCCATCTTCTTGAGCACCATGCCCAAGTGAATGGGGCAAAAGCCCGTGACATCGACACCGCGATCGTCGGCCATCAACGCACCGGCAACGATAAAGGTACCGGCCTCGATGCGGTCGCCCACCACGCGATGGGTAACGGGATGGAGCTCTTCCACGCCTTCGATAGTCACGACGGGCGTACCGGCGCCTACAATCTTGGCGCCCATCTCGTTGAGCATGTTGGCGAGATCGACAATCTCGGGCTCGCGGGCGGCATTGTCGATAACCGTGGTGCCCTGTGCGCGCACAGAGGCCATGATGAGGTTCTCGGTCGCACCGACGCTGGCGAACTCGAGCGTGACGGTGGTACCGCGCAGACCTTGGGGCGCATTAGCGTTGATGTAGCCGTGGGCGGTATCGAACTCAACGCCCAGGGCCTCAAGACCAAGAATGTGCATATCGATCTTGCGAGCACCCAGGTTGCAGCCGCCCGGCATGGCGATCTTGGCGCGATGGAAGCGACCCAGCAGGGGTCCCATCACGGCTGTGGAAGCACGCATCTTGGCAACGAGCTCGTAGGGGGCCTCCCAAGAATCGACCTGAGAGGTATCAATCTCGAGCGTGTGCTCGTCAAGGACATCGATTGTGGCGCCCATACCCTTGAGCACCTTGCCCATCACGTGGACATCGGAAATATCGGGCACGTTCTGCAGCGTCGTCTTGCCCGGCGCCAGAAGCGTTGCCGCCATGAGTTTGAGCGCGGAGTTCTTGGCGCCCGAAACGGGCACGGAGCCTCCGATGGCGTGGCCACCCTCAACGCGGATAATATCCAAGGTCTACCCTTTCAAAAAGCATGCCCGGGGTGGCTGGGCCATCCCGGGCATGATGTGTTCGCAAATGGTCGAACGCTAAATCGTTTGACTATTGGGCAAGCTTGAGCTTACACCATGCGATTTCATTATAGAGGTAGGCGCGGCGTGCATCATCCTCCGACAAATTACCCAGCTTCTCTTCAAAACCTTGAATATCAGCTTTAAGCTTGTCGGCATCGACGGTCGCCAAATCGCAAGCGCGCTCGGCGAGAACGGTCACGACATCGTCCGCAACCTGGGCATAGCCGCCGGCCACGGCAAACGTGTGGTCGACAGTGCCCATGGCCTTATCGGAAACGCGAACGTAACCGCGGTCGATCGTGCAGATCTCGCTGGAGTGAGCAGGCAGAACGCCAAACTCGCCATCCGTGGACGGAATCGACACAAACGCAGCGTCGCCCTCATAGGCGCAGCTCACGGGGCACACGATGCGGATACGCATAACCTACTTCTCCCCCATCTTGCGGGCGCGCTCGCGCACGTCCTCAATCGTGGAAGCATAGCGGAAAGCCTGCTCGGGCAGGTCATCGGCCTTGCCGTCGACAATCTCGGCGAAAGAGCGGACGGTATCCTCGACGCGGACGTAGACACCGGGGTTGCCGGTGAACTTCTCGGCGACGTGGAAGGACTGCGAGAGGAACTGCTGAATCTTACGGGCACGGTTGACCGTAAGGCGCTGCTCCTCGGACAGCTCGTCCATACCCAGAATGGCGATGATGTCCTGAAGGTCGGAGTACTCCTGCAGGAGCTCCTGGACCTTGACGGCGACACGGTAGTGCTCCTCGCCAACGATCGAGGGATCGAGAGCGTCGGAGGAAGACGCAAGCGGGTCGATAGCCGGGAACAGGCCGAGCGACGAAATGCTACGCGAAAGAACCGTGGTGGCATCGAGGTGCGTAAACGTCGTGGCAGGCGCCGGGTCGGTCAGGTCGTCTGCGGGGACGTAGACAGCCTGGACGGAGGTAATGGAGCCCGTCTTGGTCGAGGTAATGCGCTCCTGGAGGTCGCCCATCTCGGTTGCCAGCGTGGGCTGGTAACCAACGGCGGACGGCATACGGCCCAGCAGTGCGGAAACCTCGGAACCTGCCTGGGAGAAGCGGAAGATGTTGTCGATGAACAGCAGAACGTCCTGGCCGCGATCGCGGAAGTACTCAGCGGTGGTAAGGCCGGCCAGACCGATGCGCAGACGCGCTCCGGGCGGCTCGTTCATCTGACCATAGACCAAGCAGGTCTTGTCGATAACGCCAGACTCGCTCATCTCGAGGAACAGGTCGGTGCCCTCGCGGGTACGCTCGCCGACGCCGGTGAACACCGAGGTGCCGCCGTGCTCCTGGGCGAGGTTGTTGATGAGCTCCTGGATCAGAACGGTCTTGCCGACGCCGGCGCCGCCGAACAGACCTGTCTTGCCGCCGCGGATGTAGGGCTCGAGCAGGTCGACGGCCTTGATGCCGGTCTCGAAGATCTCGGTCTTGGTGGTGAGCTCGTCGAAACGGGGCGCTGCATGGTGGATAGGGTAGAACTCCTCCACCTCGGGCATGGGCTTGCCGTCGACGGGCTTGCCCATGACGTTCCAAATGCGGCCGAGCGTCTTGGGACCAACGGGCATCTTCATGGGCTCACCGGTATCGGTGGCGATGAGGCCGCGCTGCAGGCCGTCGGTCGAGGACATGGCGACCGTGCGGACGACGCCGCCCGGAAGCTGGCTCTCGACCTCGAGGATCGTGCTCAGATGACCGATCGGGGTCTCGGCCTCGACCGTGAGCGCGTTGTAGATCGGGGGCACCGCGCCGTCAAACTTGACGTCGACGACAGGGCCGATGATTCGCACGATGCGACCATCACCGGCAGTCGTCTTCTTGGTGGCTTCCTCGACCGCAAGCTTTACGGTGTTATTAGCCATTACTGTTCCTCCAATGCTGAGGCTCCGCCGACGATCTCGTTAATCTCGGTCGTGATCGAAGCCTGGCGCACGCGACTATACGTGCGGGTAAGGGTCGAGATGATCGCGGTGGCGTTTTCCGTCGCGGAGTGCATGGCCTTGCGGCGTGCACCCTGCTCGGCAGCCGCCGAATCGATCAGGGCCTGGTAGATGACCGTCAGGATATAAGACGGCACAAGCTTGCCGAGAACATGCTCGGGAGAGGGCACGAACTCGAACGTGGACGAGATGCGCTTAGGGGCGTCGGTCTCGTTCTTACGCGGACCGTGGGCCATAGCGATCATCTCGGGGTCGAGCGGCAAAAGATGCTCGACGCGAAGCTCCTGATCCACGCGGTTCTTGGCGTGGTGGTAGACAAGCTCGACACGGTCAAGCTCACCGGCACGATACGCATCGCAGATATGAGAGGAGATCATGCGGGCCTGATTGAAATCGGGCTCAGAGGAGTTGCCCTCAAAGTGCATGACAACGTTTGCGCGGTCACGGAAATACGTGGCCGGCTTACGCCCGCACGCGATGATCTCGTATTCGATGCCGTCGTTCGCCCAAGAAGCGGCGAGCTTTTCGGCCGTGCGCTCCACCGTCGTATTGAAACCGCCGGCAAGGCCGCGGTCCGAGGCAATAACGACAATCAGGCCATGCTTGACGCTCTCATGCTTCTGCAGCATGGGATCGGTGCCCGAACAGGAGGCGTCGCCGGCGACCGTCAACATGACGTCGGTCAGCGCCTCCTTATAGGGCTCGGCCTGCTTGGAGCGATCGAGGGCACGACGAATCTTGGCCGTAGAGACCATCTCCATCGTGCGCGTGATCTGCTTGGTCGTGGTAACCGAGGAGATTCGCTTCTTAATGTCGCGAAGGTTGGCCATGGGGCTTAGTTCTCCTCTGATCCAGAAACATCCGAATGGTGCTTGGCCATGAACTGCTGCTTGAAGTCGCCGATGACGCGCAAGAGCTCAGCCTTGGTGTCATCATCGATCTTCTTGGCGCGAACCTTGTCGAGCAGCGAACCAAAGCCATTGTCCATGTACTCGATGAGCTCGGCACGGAAGGGCAGCACGTCGGCGATCTCCAGGTCATCCAGGAAGCCCTCGTTGCCAGCGAACAGCGTAACGATCTGCTCGCCAACCTCAAACGGCTTGTAACGCGGCTGCTTCAGGAGCTCGGTCATGCGAGCACCGTGGGTCAGCTGCTTCTGAGTAGCCTCGTCGAGGTCGGAGCCGAACTGCGTAAAGCCAGCGAGCTCCTGATAGGAAGCGAGGTCCAGACGGAGGTTGCCGGCGACCTGCTTCATGGCCTTGGTCTGCGCATCGCCACCGACGCGGGACACGGAGATACCCACGTCGACTGCCGGGCGCTGACCCTGGAAGAAGAGCTCGGACTGCAGGTAGATCTGACCATCGGTAATGGAAATGACGTTGGTCGGAATGTAGGCCGAGACGTCGCCGTCCTGGGTCTCGATGATCGGCAGTGCCGTCATGGAGCCGTAACCGTTCTTCTTGGACATCTTGACGGCACGCTCGAGCAGACGAGAGTGCAGGTAGAAGATGTCGCCAGGATAGGCCTCGCGTCCGGGCGGACGATGCAGCGTCAGCGACATCTGACGGTAGGCCACAGCCTGCTTGGACAGGTCGTCGTAGATGACGAGCACGTGGCCGCCGGGGTTGGTCTCGCTGGCGGGCTTGCCGTCCTCGCCGTTGTACATGAAGAACTCGCCAATAGCGGCACCGGCCATAGGCGCGATGTACTGCATAGGGGCGGAATCGGCAGCAGTGGCCGAAACGATGATGGTGTAGTCGAGCGCACCGTGCTGAGCGAGGGTCTCACGGATGTTGGCAACCGTGGAGGCCTTCTGGCCGATGGCGACATAGATGCAGACCATGCCCTTGCCGCGCTGGTTGAGGATAGCGTCGATGGCGATGGCGGTCTTACCGGTCTTACGGTCGCCGATGATGAGCTCACGCTGACCGCGGCCAATAGGCACCATGGAGTCGATAGCGAGCAGACCGGTCTGAACCGGCTCGCACACCGGGGTACGATCGATGACGCCGGGAGCCTTGAACTCGATGGGGCGACGGTGCGTGGCGACGATGTCGCCCAGGCCGTCGATGGGCTGGCCGAGCGGATTGACGACGCGGCCGAGCATGGCACGGCTCACGGGGATATCCATAATGCGGCCAGTGGTGCGGCACTCGTCGCCTTCCTTGATGGAGTCGACGGCACCAAACAGAACGGCGCCGACCTCGTCACGGTCAAGGTTCTGGGCAAGGCCGAAGACGGTCTCACCGGTATCGGAGCTCTTGAACTCCAGAAGCTCGCCTGCCATGGCGCTCTTAAGGCCGGAGACGCGCGCGATGCCGTCGCCTACCTCGTCGACCGTTGAAACCTCATGCGTATCGACCGTCGCGGAGAGGCTCGTGAGCTGCTCCTGCAGTTTCTTGGCGATATCCTGGGCATTGAGGGTTTCGGACATTAGGCTTCACCTCCGTACGAATTAGCAGAGTTTGCGAGGGTCTCCTGCGCGATGCGCAGCTGCGTCTTGACGGAAATGTCACGACGCTCGCCGCGGGCCTCGAGCACCAGGCCGCCCACGATAGACGGGTCGACCTGCTCGATAAGGAATACCTTGCGGCCGAAGTCCTGCTCGCATTTCTTAGTGATGGTTTGACGCAGCTCGTCGTCGAGCGGGATCGCCGTGGTGACGGTCACGCCCACTACATCCTCGTCTTCCTCGGCAACATACTTAAAGGCAGCTGCCACCTTGGGAAGAAGGTCGAGCTGGTCGCGCTTGGACATGGTGTCGAGCACGGCGATGATCTCGGGGCTGGCAGAAGCCAAGCGCTCGACCATCTCGAGGTCCTCGAACACATGGTTCTCGGCCTTGGCGGCTTCCAAAAGGGAACGCGCGTAGGTCTCGAGCACCTTGTCCTGATAGCGGCTAGTCGGCATTCAGGCTACCTGCTTCCTGGATGTAGCGCTCGATGAGCTTCTTCTGCTCGGTCTCGTCCTCGAGTGCCTCGCCCACGATCTTGGTGGCGACGGCAACGGACAGGTCGGCGATGGAGCTCGCGGCACCGGCGTAGATGGACTTGCGCTCGTCCTCGACGGTCGTATGGGCCTTGGCGATAATCTCTTCGGCCTCCTTGTGAGCAGCCTCGATGATACGGGCGCGCTCGGACTCGGCGTCCTTGCGGGCCTCGAGAACGATGTCGGCAGCCTGACGACGGGCGTCGGTGACGATCGAGTCGGACTCAGCGCGCTTGGAGATAGCCTCCTGCTTGGTCTTCTCGGCCTCGTCGAGGCTCTCCTCGATCTTCTTGCCGCGCTCCTCCATGGTTCTCATGATGCCCGGCAGGGCGACCTTGGCCAGCACGATCCAGATAATCAGGAAGGCGATAAGCGCCGGGATGAACTCCGCCATCTTAGGGATGAGGATGTCCGCACCGGCGGCGCCGTCCTCGGCGAACGCGGAAACCGGCATGAGCAGCGCGGCCGCGGACGCGGAGAGTGCGATCGCGCTCTTCTGGGATGAAAGATTCATACTTGACGCTCCGTGCTATTTAACGATCAGCGCGACAACGAAGCCGATCAGAGCCAGAGCCTCGCCGAAGGCGGAGCCCATGATGAAGACGGTGAACACGCGGCCCTGGACCTCAGGCTGACGGGCCATAGCACCCGTAGCACCCAGAGCAGACAGGCCGATAGCAAGACCAGCGCCGATAACACCGAGACCGTAACCGATAACTCCCACGATTCCTCCTTTGTCGTGCGTGTCTTATTTCACGCAGGATAACCTTTTTATAACTGCCGGGCTCCATGGGTACGGGCACCGGCGGTTTAACGAATTGCCTTACCTTTAAGGCGCGAACGGAAGACTACTCCTCCTCCGCGACCTCCTCTGCCTCGGAGACATACACGGCGGTAAGGACCGTGAAGACGTAAGCCTGGATGGCGCCGACCACAAGCTCGATCGCATAGATCAGGATGAGGATGGCAAGCCAGGCCAGCGAAGGCAGGGCGCCGACGGCGTGGGCCGCGGAAACCTGCTGAAGCAGCGGCTGCATGAACATGCTCGCCATGATGGCGAACGAGCCCATGACCACGTGTCCTGCGAACATGTTGCAGAACAGACGGACGGCGAGCGTGATGAGGCGCAGGAAGGTCGAGAAAAGCTCGACGACCCACACGAGCACGTTCATCGGGAAGCTCACGCCCTGCGGGGCGAGGCTCTTGATGTAGCCGATCACGCCGTGAGCCTTGCATCCGTAGTAGATGAAGTACACGAAGGCGAAGATGGCGAGCGCGGCGGTGGAGCCGATTGCACCGGTGCCGGGCTTCATTCCCGGGATCAGGCCGATCATGTTATTGATCAGGATGAACAGGAAAAGCGAGCACAGGAACGGGAAGTGCTTCTTCCAGTTCTCACCCACGACGCCCTTGCCGATATCGTTCTCGACGTACTCGATGATGTACTCGAAACCGTTGACGAAGAAGCCCTTGGGAACCAGGGTCTGCTTCTTCTTGAACACGGCCAGGACGATCAGGAGCACGATCGTGGAGACGATCAGCCAAAACGAGTACTGCGTGATGCCGCAGCTCAGATCGCCCACGACAGGGGTGGAGCTGAACTCGCTGACCAGATGATTAATCTCATCAGGCAGCTTTTCAAAAATTTCCACGACTTACCTTTCGACCTCATGAGGATCTCGCAGCGCCTTGGCGACGCGAACCGTGCAGGCGGCCATAAAGGCCACGAAGCCGATCGCCTCGCCCAGGAGGAACATGCGAAATGCCTCTCCGAACAACACAAACACAACCAAGGTAAAGAAGAGCAGGGCGATTGCCGAGACCGCCAGACTCACCATACCCTTGAGCATGTCCGCATTCTGTTTATCGTCAAGAACCGGCTTGAGCGTAAAGACAAAGGGAAGGAAGGCAATTGCGCCCGCGATGGCGCCTGCAACGATAGCGAGCAGATCGGCTATCTGAAACATTGGCGTCCTCACTTTCCTTTTTTAACGCCTCACAGAACAGTTCCCGCCAAACATTGGTGACTATTGTACGAGCCAATCGCTAAAGTACAACCGAAAAAGCATCGGTTAATACGCACCTGTTCGTTTTCTTAAGACCTTCTTTATGCCGCAGGTACGGTAATACGTTTTTCTCGAACCCTGCAGGGCAAAACGTCCGTTAACAGGAGTGCGCGCGGTCGTCTTTTGCTCGCCCGCGCGCACCATTTCTTCGTATTTTCGACGTTAGCCGGTATGGCCCAGAGATTACAGCGTGCCGTAGATGCGGTCGCCGGCGTCGCCCAGGCCGGGAACGATGTAGGCAGCTTCGTTGAGATGGTCGTCGATGGCGCAGGTATAGATATGCACATCGGGGTCCTTCTCAGTCAGCGACTTGAGGCCCTCGGGGGCCGCGACGATGCACAGCATGCGGATGTCCTTGACACCGCGCTCGCGCAGGTAGCTGATGGCCATCTCGGCCGAACCGCCCGTGGCGAGCATGGGGTCGACGACCAGGCAGATGCGCTGGTCGATATCCTTGGGCATCTTGCAGTAATACTCATGCGGCTCGTGGGTAACCTCGTCGCGCTCCATACCGATGTGGCCCACGCGAGCGGAGGGTACCAAGTCGAGGATGCCATCGACCATGCCAAGGCCCGCACGCAGAATGGGAACGATGGCGAGCTTTTTGCCGGCGAGCTGCTTAAACGTTGCGGTGGTGATGGGGGTCTCGACTTCGACGTCTTCCATGGGCAGGTCGCGCATGGCCTCGTAGCCGTCAAAAAGTGCGAGCTCGCGCACAAGCTGGCGGAACTGGTTGGTGCCGGTGTTTTTGTCGCGCAGGATCGACAGCTTGTGCTGGACGAGCGGGTGGTCGACAAGCGTCACACGGGACGCGTCGTAGGTGACGGTCATGGGTTGATTGCCCCTTTCGTTGCGGCCGCAAAACGACCTTGCTGACAAGGCGCGAAGCAATGTTGCCGCCGCACGCCATGCATTAGTTTAGCGGTTTGTTATATCGAGCAGCCCATCGCAGCCCTACTGCGCGGTACTGAGCGAGCGCTTGACTGCATCACGCCAGCCCGCAAGGTTTTGCTCGCGACGCTCGGCGGACATATGGGGAAGGAAGGTCCTAACGATCTGGGCATTTTGCTCCAGCTCTTCAAGGTCTTCCCAATAGCCGACGGCAAGACCCGCCAAGTACGCGGCACCGATTGCCGTGGTCTCCACCGTCTCGCATTGCAGCACGGGGATATCCAGCAGGTCGGCCTGGAATTGCATGATGAACTCGTTGCGTGAGGCGCCGCCATCGACGGACAGGCGCTCAATCGAAAGTCCCACGTCCTGCTCCATGGCGCGCAGCACGTCATAACTCTGGTAGGCCATGGACTCGCAGGCCGCACGCACAATGGTCGCGCGACTCGAGGCACCGGTCAGGCCGCACACGATACCGCGGGCACGCGGGTCCCACCAGGGAGCGCCCAGGCCAGCGAAGGCGGGGACGAAGTAGCAGCCCTCGTTGTCGTTGATCGAAGCGGCGAGTTGCGCGGACTCGCTCACACTCGAGATGATGCCCATGTTGTTGCGCAGCCAGTTCATGGTTGAGCCGGCGGCAAAGATAGAACCCTCGAGCGCATAGCTGATCTTGCCGTCCGCGGCGATACCGATCGTGGAGACCAGACCGTTCTTGGATTCGACGACCTCGTCGCCGGTGTTCATGAGCATAAAGCAACCCGTGCCATAGGTGTTTTTGGTCTGGCCGGGATGGAAGCAGCAGTGGCCGAACAGCGACGCCTGCTGATCGCCCGCCACGCCCATGATGGGCGGCATGTTGGTCATGATGTCGCTCGCGACGCGGCCGTAGTCGCCCGAGCTCCAACGAACCTCGGGCATCATGGAACGTGGAACGTCAAAGAGCGCCAGCAGGTCGTCGTCCCAATCGAGCGTATGGATATTAAAGAGCGCCGTGCGGCTGGCATTGGTGTAGTCGGTGGCAAAGACCTGACTGCCGGTGAGGTTGTAGATGAGCCAGGTATCGATGGTGCCGAACATGAGGTCGCCCGCCGCCGCGCTCTCACGCGCACCGTCGACGTTGTCGAGGATCCACTGCACCTTGGAAGCCGAGAAATACGGATCGAGCGTGAGTCCCGTGCGGGAGCGCACCAGCTCTTCTGCGCCCCGCTCGACCAGCTCGTCGATCAGAGGTGCGGTGCGACGGCATTGCCACACGATGGCGTTATAGATGGGTTGGCCGCTTATGCGGTCCCACACCACCGTGGTCTCGCGCTGGTTGGAGATACCGATGGCGGCGATGCGGTCAGAATGGATGCCGCTCTTAAACTGGACCTCCATCATCACGCCGACCTGGCTGGCAAGCACCTCCATGGGGTCTTGCTCTATCCAACCGGGACGCGGGAAGCTGGTTTTGACGCTACGACGTGCCTGCGCGACGATGCAGCCGTACTCGTCGACGATGGTCGCAAGTACCGAGGTGGTGCCGCAGTCGAGCGCCATGATGTAGGAACCGCCAAAGTTAAACGAGGCATCTTCCATGCCCAGGCTGCCCAGATTCAACGACATCGCTTACACCTTTCTATTGCATCGGGTCGGACAGGACCCGTTCGATCTCTGATGCGGGAAGTGCGCCTTGGCGCAGGATCTGGAGCCCGCCGTGCTGGAACGACACGATGGTCGAGGCGTCGCGACACGGGGTCTCGCCGGCGTCGACGGCAACATCGACCCCCTCCAGGATGCGACCTTCGACGGCGGCAAAGCTTGCCGGCGAGGGCGCGCCGTGTGTGTTGGCGCTCGTGCAGGCAAGGGGACTGCCGCAGGCGCGGATGAGCGCTTGGACCACGGGAGAGGCCGAAGCGCGCAGGGCCACGGTGTCGTCGGCAGCACGCATAAAGGTCGGCACGCAGGGAGCCGCCTTGACCACGATAGTCAGGGCTCCCGGCCAGCATCGTCGCGCAAGTACGCGGGCATCTTCCGGGATATCCACGCCATAGCGGTCGAGCGCCTCGACGCCATCGACCAGCCAGGCGACCGTTTGGATGAGCTTGCGCTGCTTGAGGGTAAAGATGCGGCGGTAGCCGGTACCGAGCGCAGGGACCGCGGCGCCATTGACGGCAGCCTGCGGATCGCGCGGCCACGATGGAAATTCGCTTGTATCTTGGGGCATGGCGTCCGAGAAGGCGTTGACTGCCACGGCGACACCGTAGACGGTCTCGGTCGGGATCAAGACCAGGCCGCCGCGGCCGAGCACCTCGGCCGCGCGCTCGACGGCAAGCCGATGCGGCTCGCGCGTTCCCTTGTATACCCGATAGACCGTCTGCATGTGTATGCCAGCCCCTTACGCTCTGGTGCAAGTTTGTTTACTGAGGGGCATTCTCGCACGAAACATTCAACCTATTTGCCCAGAGCGCATGTTGGTTTGGTGAGCGGCTTTAGTAGTCGGTGAAAGTGAGGGGGTTATTGAACTGCGACGAACTTCTTTGGCCTGCCGGCGTGGCGTTTTTGGGCGGCGTAGCGCTCGATGCTGTCTATCGTTATCATCCGACGGCCGTCGACGAGTTCAACATCGAGCTTTCCGGCTTTGACCAGAGCGGTAATCCGCGGAGCGGAGACTTTGAGGTCCAGCGCCGCGTCTTTAAATGTTCGGCACGCCGCCTCCCGAGCGTCCTCGTAGTCGATTTCGACTGAAAGGGCCACGACCTCGGCCGAGCGTTCGTACCCTGCCGGAGTCAAACCGTTGTTGAGGTCGTCGGCCAAAAACGCCATCAGCGCCTCGGTGGCATGGGCAATCGCTTCTTCGCGCGTATCGCCATCGGCAAAAGCGCCGGGAATCTGCGGGAAGCTGGCGCAGTACCCGTCGTCTTCTTTTATGAGAACGCAGTCATAGGTAAATCGCTGCCTCATTTTGCCTCCAACTACCATCCAGCTTGGCGACGAATACTTGCCCACGTGCCCTTCTTTGGTCGATCACCACCAGAGCCGTTCACGGTGACAACACGGTCGCCAGAAACATACTTAGCATGACTACCGACTTGCGCGACCTTCACGAATCCATCGTGCTTGAGTAGGGCAATGATTTCCCGAAAGGTAGGAGGTTGCATGGGCCGACCTCTTTCAGCCGTCCTAATTATAAACTAGTTTATAATTGTTGCTAACCAGTTAATAAATATTACTGGCGCTGTTTGGGCTCGGTGACGATGGCTCGGACGATACGGGGACGATCGGTGAGGTCGTGGACGATGCGCACGTCCGACAGACCCGCTTGACGACAGAGCTCGGCCGCGGCATCGAGGGCGCCCTCGTAGAGCTCGCAGGCAAACAGGCCGCCGGCGCGCAACATGTAGGGCGCCGCGTTGAGCAGGCGGCGGAAGATATCGAGGCCGTCGGCACCGCCCTCGAGCGCCAGATCGGGCTCAAAGTCCTTGACCTCGTGCGGCAGCGAGCGCATGACGCCGGTCGGGATGTAAGGTGGGTTGGAGACGAGCACGTCAAAGGTGCCCCACTCTTCGCGGGGAATGGAACTCACCAGGTTGGTGAGGCTAAAGGCAACCTCATCTGCCGTGAGGCCGAGGGCGTCGCGGTTTTTGGTGGCCAGATCGATGGCGCGCGGCTCGATATCGGTGGCGGTGCAGGTAACGTGACCGCGGCGCTCCCAGGCAAGGGAGAGCGAAATGCAGCCCGTGCCGCAGCCGACCTCGAGAACGCGGGCAGTGCAGGGCTCGGTTGGGGCGGGCGCAGCGGCATCCTGAGCTAAAGCCGTCTCCTGGTCGGCGCCCTCGATGGCGATGCCGTATTCGTCGAGCTCGGACTCGGCGGCTTCCGCGACTTCGGCTTCTGCTGCCTGCGCGGCTTCCTCGGCCTCGCGGTCGGCCAGTTCCTCGGCATAGGCGCGGCTACCCAGTACGTCGCCGCCTAGCGCCGCCTCATCGGCAGCCGTCAGGTTAGCGGCACGGCGCTCGGCGGTCGCCCGTTCGTCTGCCAGCGCGGCCTCAGCCTTGCGAGCCTGCTCGACCTCATCGTTCCAAGGCAGCTCAACACGCTGACGGGCAGCAGCCTCGGGGCTCAGCACCTCGGCATCCAGATAATTGAGGACTTCCTCGACGAGCATCTCGGTTTCGGGGCGCGGAATGAGCACACCGGGAGCGCACGCGACGTCGATCATGCGAAACTGCGTGCTGCCCGTGATGTATTGCAGCGGCTCGCCCTTAGCGCGGCGGACAACGGCCGCATGCATGGTCTCGAGCTGGGCCGCGTTAAGCGTCTCGTCCATACGCATATATAGGTCAATACGCGCCAGGCCCGTGGCGGCGCAGAGCAGCCACTCGGCAGAAAGACGGGGGTGCTCCTCGCCGCGCTCGGCCAGGTACTCCTTGGTCCACTCGAGACAACGCTTGATGGTCCAGATCTCGTTTGCCATGGGGCCCTCCCCTCTTAAGCGCCGGACGGCGCGCGAATGTCGGAGCAGATTGTACGCGAGGCCAGCGCATGGCAAGGGGCGATTGGAGGCGATTATCGAGAATCAGCCCAGAATTTTGCTTGGAACCTGCCTGAAATGTTCATTCGTCGACGTCTAAATCTGCATTCGTCAAGCTTTTGACAAGGTTGCCCAAAACTGACCAATATCTAACCAAGAACTTGCCACATCGCTTGACGCACGACCCATCAAAAATCGCCCCGCGACTTCTTGAACGATTTTTCGAGCAATATTTTCAATATCAGATGAAGACTGTTAATTACTTTGAGCAGGTAGACAGCTTAATTTCTAACAAAGCAGATTAAATAAACTCGAAAAGTATTTTACTCAACCCAGTCATTTAAGAACGTCCCCAATGACTACATCTAAGGCGCCACAGGTTGAGCATACCGCATCCGGAGCAAGGCAACGCCGCAGGCAGAGGACGGACAGCGAGCGACGTCCAGAGCGAACAAGTTGGCATGAAAAAGGCAAGGCATAGACCTTCTGGTCATGCCTTGCCTTTTGAATGACAAATTGTCGCTCTGGGCGGCGCGCAGCGTCAAGCCGTTACGCGGTTTGGCAAAACCGCGTAACCCACTACACAGCCTGTGCCAGCTTCTCGGCTCGCTCGGCGGCGGCGAGCGCCTCGATCACGGTGCCGAGCTGGTCGCCCAGAAGGACGCCGTTATAAGTGGAGTTGAAACCGATGCGGTGATCGGTCACGCGGTCCTGGGGCTGGTTGTAGGTGCGGATCTTCTCGGAACGGTTACCGTGGCCGATCTGGCTCTGGCGCTCGGCACCGAGCTCTGCCTGTTGCTTCTCGAGTTCCATCTCGTACAGACGGGCGCGCAGCATCTGCATGCAGACCTCGCGGTTCTGGATCTGGGAACGCTGCTCCTGCGACTGCACCACGGTGTTGGTGGGCAGGTGGGTGATGCGCACGGCGGAGTAGGTGGTGTTAACGCACTGACCGCCAGGGCCGGAGGCGCAGTAGGTGTCGATGCGCAGGTCAGACTGGTTGATCTGGACGTCGATTTCCTCGGCCTCGGGAAGCACGGCAACGGTAGCCGTTGAAGTCTGGATGCGGCCCTGGGACTCGGTCTTGGGGACGCGCTGGACACGGTGCACGCCGGACTCGTACTTCATAACGGAGTAGACGCGGTCGCCCTCAACCTTGAACTCAATGGACTTAAAGCCACCGGCCTCACTGGGGCTGGAATCGAGCACGGTGGTCTTCCAGCCGCGCGACTCACAAAAGCGCTGGTACATCTTGTACAGATCGCCGGCAAAGATGGCCGCCTCGTCGCCACCGGCGGCGGAGCGAATCTCGACGATGGTGTTCTTGTCGTCGTTGGGGTCGCTCGGGATGAGCATGTACTTGATGTCTTCCTCGAGCTGGGGGAGCTTTGCCTCGTTTTCGGAGATGTCCATCTGGAGCATCTCCTTCTCATCGGCATCGGTGGTATCGTGCAGCATTTCCTTGGCAGCCTCGATGTCATCGAGCGCGCCGATGTACTCGCGCGAGGCGGCGATGAGGTCGGACTGGTGCGCGTACTCCTTGTTGAGACGCGTGAACTCCTTGATATCGGAGGCGACGGCCGGGTCGGAAAGCTTCTTCTCGAGCTCCTCGTAGGCCTTGATGATCTTTTCGAGCTTGTCGCGCATGACGGACTCCTTTATATGCGTGAAGGTGAAAATCGGCAGAATTGATGGGACGCGGGGCGCCGCTGCGGGGGTAAGCCCAGCTAGAACATGTCGATCTTCAGATACATGCGCATCCCTTCGCGTATGGGGTACATAATTGCGGTCTAACCCATACATGATAGCGTGCGCAGGCAAACCTGCATATAACCCGCACGGAATGATTGGTGCAAACAAACCTGACTCCATTGCACCAAGGGCTTGCTTTTTGGCTAGAGCGTTTGGAGTAAAGCGACGAGGAAGCGGATGCCCTGGAGGTAGGCGCGGCGGGTGATGCGCTCGTTGGTGCCGTGGACACCGCGATCGCACTCGTCGTCATCAACCACAAAGGCCGAGAAGCGAATGCACTCAGGGCAAATGTGCTGGTAGTTGGCAGCGTCGGTCGCACCGATCACGGTCGAGGGCACAATTGCCACTGGCTCGAATGATCCGTTTTCCTCCGTCCCCTTTGGATCACGGAAATAGCGAGCGGCAATGGCGCGAACGGCCTCGAGTCCCGGTCCACCGATGCGCGGGGACGGCGAGGGTTCGGAGCTGCCGGGGCCCAACTCCACTTCGACACGACCGGCAAGGCCCGCCGCGGCAACCGCCTCGCGGCAGCGCGCCACAACGTCGGCCACGCTCGTGCCCTCGAGCATGCGGAAGTTGATATTGGCCCACATATCCCGCGGCATCACGTTGGCGCCGGTGCTGCCACCCTCGATCTGCGTGGGCGCGCAGGTGGTCGTCACCAGCGGATAGAGCTTTTTGCTGGCGAGGCAATCGCGGACAATGGCATCCCCGTTGGCGGCAATTTCATCGGCCGTGTAGAGCCCCAACTCGACGAGTTGGGCGGCAAGCAAGTCGGTCACGCGCGGCGGCCACTCGATATCGCAGATTGCGGTGATGGCACGACTGAGCATCTCGAGCGATGTGCCGCCGTAGGGGTTAGACGAATGCCCGCCTTCACTCTTCGTCTTGAGCACGATATCGGCATAGCCCTTCTCCGCGAGGTCGGCATGCATAAGCCAGCCCTCGCCCGCGCCATACTCGGCAGCCGAAACAATACGGTAGTCGCCCTCGTCGATCAGGTACTCAAGCTCAATGCCGCGCTCCTCGAGCGCGCGGCCGATGGCGCCTGCGCCGCACTGCGTGGTTTCCTCGTCCTGGCCAAAGGCGAGCAGCAGGGTACGCTTGTGCTCCCAGCCGTGCGCGAGCGCATACTCAACCGCCTCGAGAATGCCTGCGACCTGGTCTTTCATATCGATGGCGCCGCGACCCCAAATGTAGGTGTCGTCCACATGTCCGCTAAAGGGGGCATGCGTCCAGTCAGCCTCGGTGCCGGGTACCACGGGAACCACGTCCATGTGGCCCATGAGCATGACGGGTTTGAGGGCAGGGTCGGAACCGCTAAGCGTCACCAATAGCGAATGGTCGATAAGCTCGACCTCGCCCGCCGCGAACACGCGCGGATACGCCTGCTGCATATACGCGCGCAGGTCGTCGAACGGCTGCCAGTTCACCGCCTCGGCATCCATACTCGAAATGGTCGGAAACGACAGCACACGGCCCAGGCGCTCGCACGCACCAGCCTCGTCTATATCGGCAAAATCATCCTCACGCGCAAAGAAGCGCCAAACCTCGGCCATGACATCCTTTCGATTGTAACGACAAGGGCCGCCCCACCGGAGCGGCCCTGTCACGTAAACGTTTGCGGTCGGTTATTTGTCCTCGAGATAACGCGAGAGGAACTCGCGGGTGCGCTGGTGTTTGGGGTTGCCGAAGAGCTCGGCTGGCGCGGCATCCTCGAGCACCACGCCCTTGTCCATAAAGACCACGCGGTCGGACACCGTGCGGGCAAAGGCCATCTCGTGCGTGACGACGACCATGGTCATGCCGTCGGCAGCAAGCTTGCGCATGACCTCGAGCACCTCGCCCACGATCTCGGGGTCGAGAGCGGAGGTCGGCTCGTCGAACAGCATGATCTGCGGATTCATGCATAGGGCACGAGCGATGGCCACGCGCTGCTTCTGACCACCGGACAGGCGACCCACGGCGGCGTGCGCGAACTTTTCGAGTCCCACGCTCGTCAGATGCTCCATCGCGACCTTCTCGGCCTCGGCCTTGCTCATCTTTTTGAGCGTGACGGGCGCGAGCGTGCAGTTGTCGAGCACGTCCATGTTGTTGAACAGGTTAAAGCCCTGGAACACCATGCCGATGTCCTCGCGCAGCTTGTTGATGTTGCAGCGCTCGGCCGTGAGGTCCTGGCCGTGGAACCAGATGTGGCCCGCGTCCGGGGTCTCGAGCAGGTTAAGGCAGCGCAGGAAAGTCGACTTGCCCGAGCCCGAGGCGCCGATAATGGTGACGACCTCGCCGGGGTTAACGGACAGGTCAATGCCCTTGAGCACCTCGAGCGAGCCGAAGCTCTTGCGCAGGCCCTCGACGCGGATGAGCGGCTCATTGATCTGTGCGGCGGCCGCAACGCCGGTAATGGCGGTATCTGCCATGATGATTCTCCTCGTCTTAAGCCTAGTTGGAGCTGGGCAGCGTGGCCGGGGCCTCGGCACCGAGCTTTTTGCCAAAGGCCTCGAGCAGGCGGCTCGCCACGAGCGTTAGGATCAGGTAGACCACGAGCGCCACGCAGTAGACCTCCATCTGGCGATAGTACACGCCGGCGACGGTAGTGGTGGCGTACATAAGGTCGAACACGCCGATGACCGAGAGCACCGACGAATCCTTGATGTTGATGATGAGCTCGTTGGTGAGTGCGGGGATCGCGTTTTTAATACCCTGGGGGAACACGACCTTGCGCATGGCCTGCCACTGCGACAGACCCAGCGAGCGCGCCGCCTCGGCCTGGCCGGGATCGATGGACTCGATGCCGCCGCGCAGAACCTCCATCATGTAGGCGGTGGAGTTGAGCGAGATGGTGACGAGGCCAGCGGTAAAGGTGCTCCAGATCTGGTTGGCCTGGGCGGTCTCGAAGCCCATGCCGCGCAAAACGGTGAAGCCCGCGTAATAGATGAGCAGACCCTGGACCATCATGGGCGTGCCGCGCACGATGGTGGAGTAGACGGTCGCAAAGCCGCGGCCGATACTCTTAAAGAAGCGCACCAGGTCGTTATCCACGCGGTCGAACGTCTGAATACGCAGGAACACGAAGAGCAGTGCCAGGAAGAATGCGATGACAGTGCCGAAGGTGGCAAGCGCGATGGTGATCTCGATACCGCGGATAAAGAAGTCGCCGCTCTTGTAGGTCATGTAGACCAGGCTCGACAAAAAGTCGCTGGGGTTGGAGTCCGAGACAATGCTCACCTGTACCAGGTCGATAAACGACATGACGCAACGGTCGATAAAGAAGATCGCCGCAATGGCGACCACGACATAGCTGCCCAGGCGCGCGCCGCGACGGAAACGCTCGGATGCGAACGGCGACTTTACGCGATAGTCGCTCCAGTGCATAAGCTTGGTGACCAGCGCCGCCGCCGACACGACAAGCCAGGCCCAAAGAATCGCCCAAAGGCAATCCTGGAACACGCCCGTGGGGGCCAAGAAGCTCAGCGGCGTGGGGTTGCGCTGGCTAAACGCCAGGCCGAGCGCCGCGATAACGCTCGTGCCCAGGTATACATAACGGTGGTCGGCCTTGATAAAGGAGGCCAGGCGATTAATGGTTTTCATGCTGCCTCCCTATGCCGGCTGACGGTCGAGGCACGCGTCCCACATTTGGTCGCGCTCCTCTTGGCTAATGCCCTTGAGTGTCTTGTCGATGAGCTTAAGCAGCTTGTCCGAGCCCTTGCGGCAACCGACATTTGCCGCGACCTCCTGCTTAAAGCCCTCGCCCTCGGCAAAATGGATGGGGACGATACCGGGATTTTGGGCCATATAGCCCTTCTCGTTTTCGGTGTTGTAGGTCACGGCGTCGCACGTGCCCTGCAGCAGGTTCGAGAACACCGTGGGAACCGAATCGACCGGGTTCTTGTGCACAACGCCCGGAATCTCGTCGATAACGGTATCGAGCATGGTGTCCTTTTGGCCGAGCACCGTGGCGCCACTGAAGTCGCTGAGCTTGGTGGCGTTTTGGTAGGGGGAACCCTCTTTTACGAACAGGCCAAAGTAGCCAATGAAGTACGGGTCGGAAAAGCCGACGGACTCCTCGCGCTCGGGCGTGGCGCTCATGCCGGCAATGATGAGGTCGATCTGGCCGTTGTTGAGCGAATCGATAAGGCCCGAAAAGCTCTGCTTGACGGCAACGGGCTCGCCACCGAGGGCCTTGCAGACGATCTTGGCGATCTGCACGTCGTAGCCATCGGCATAGGCGCCCTGCACGTTGTCGATGGGGATGGTGTACTCGCTGGCTTCGGAAACCTGCCAGTTGTACGGGGCGTAGGCCGCCTCCATGCCAATGCGGATCTTATCCTTGCCGATAACGGAATCGGACAGGTCGTCGCGACCGCCACCCGTCGTGGGCTGAACTACTTCCAGCGTGGAGGGGCGCTGGCAACCGGCAAGTGCGCCGGCGACGACAGTAGCGCTCGCAGCGAGAGCGCTACCCAAAAAGATGCGACGGCTGCATACCGGCTGTGGATGCGCGTCGCGTTGATGGGGAGAATGCATAATCTGCCTTCCCTGTTGAATCGTATGCTGACGACTTAACAGGATACCGCTCAGCGCTACCTCCAGCAAATGCATATATAAATGCATATATACAAGTTTACGAACTGAAAACGATTGATAGTCGTTGGGGACGTTCTTAAACGACTAGTCAAACAAGAACGTCCATTACAGTCGAAA
>JAXXEN010000031.1:0-25071 GCA_037237765.1 Collinsella sp.
CCCGTGGGTTATACCCTAAGAGCAAACCACCCTTTTTAAGGGTGGTTCTGATTTTGCTCCGGTGGATGGCAATGAGCGGTAATCATGAGGAGTGAGGGCGTCTACTACCTTGCAGATCACTCAAAATTATTGGGGGAGGGGTTAATAACTATATCCTCTATACCAAAGGACATAAAGAGATGCCAATTTTGTTGACAAGCGAATGACGATTAGCTGTGAGTCAGCTACCAGCGTAAATAATCGATAAAGATATGTCGTAATTTGGTGCCAAATGCCCAGATAATGCCGCGTCTATTTTAATTAACTGCTTTGAGCAAACAGTAAAATGCTACTATCTAACTTGCACGTAAGAAAGCAGATTAACGGTTAAGGCTAAGAAGTGGCAGGTATGTCGGAAGCAACTAGGACTCGCACGCATGCGCCCGAGGTTAGGCAGCGCGCCGTCGAGATCCTCCAAGAGGGGGTCGGTCATCGCGCCCTCGCTGCGGAGCTTGGCATTCCCCAGGCCACGGCTCGTCAGTGGGCCCGCGCGTATGCCGTGGGCGGTGCCGACGCCGTTCTCAATGCCGGTTCGCATCATCACACCTATTCGTACGACGTAAAGCTCGCTGTGGTTAAGGACCGTCTGGAAAACGGCTTGACGGTTCGCGAGGCCATGATCAAGCACAAGATTCCCAGCGAGTCTTCGGTCAAGGCTTGGTGCCGTCAGTACCGCGAGAGCGGTGAGTCCGCACTGGTCGATAAGCCGCGCGGTCGCAAGCCGCGCGTTAAAAAGGCGGAATAGCAAACGGGATGGTGCGCCCACGGGGGCGCATTTTTCTTGCCGCGCCAACTTTTGGACCAGCGCGAGCCTATCGGGACATCCTCCAAAGTGGCCAATAAACCGCGCACAGTGGCCCGCGCGCCTGTCGCTGCGATTGGGGGAGCGTCGTCTCTCTGCTCCAATGCGGACAGACTCCTTGCCCCGTACGCCTAAAACTCCCCAGTTGACCGAAAACCTGCCACTGCAACCCCGTAATTGAGCTATAACGTTAAACAATTGCAGCGTTTTTGCATGGGGGAGTGATGGTATGACGCTACTGTATTTCCTTACCCTGTTTCCGCTGGTACCAGCGCTGGGCATGCTGCTCACGCGCGGTGACCGCGTCCGCGATGCGGTGGGGCTCATAGGCTCCGGCATTATTATGGCGGTGACAGTTGTAGTCGCCGTCATGTTTTTTGGCACGGGTCCGCAGAGCTTTGAGGTTGCCCCCGGCACCTCGCATGTGCTCTCGATCATCAGCTCCGTCATCGACGTAATTCTGTGCGCCGTCATCCTGTACAACGCGTACAAATATAGGAACGCGCTCACCACGGTGCTCGGCATAGTCCAGCTGGTGGGCTCGCTCGCCTTTGCAGCCATGACGCTGCCCGCGGCCGAAGCCGTCACGGCGACGCCGCTCTACCTGGACTACATGAGTGTGATCATGGTCCTCGCCGTCGGCATCGTCGGCAGCCTTATCTGCGTGTATGCCTTGGGCTACATGAAGGACTTCCAGGCCCATGACGAGCACGAGGCTGCGCTGCGCGGGCAGACCGCGCCCGACCGTCGCCCGCAGTTCCTGGCGCTTATGTTCCTGTTCCTTTCAGCCATGTTCGTCATCGTGACGAGCGACAACCTCGAGTGGCTGTTCTGCGGCTGGGAAATCACCACCGTGTGCTCGTTCCTCATGATTGGCTACACGCGCACGCCCGAGGCCATCAAGAATGCCTTTACCCAGATCATCCTCAACATGCTGGGCGGTATCGCGTTTTTGGCCGGACTCATGTACCTGCACGTTAACGGCATGCCGCTGACCATCTCGGGCATGATCGAGCTTGCCGGCGCCGGCACCGCGCAATCTGCGCTGCTGGTGATGCCGGTCGTCCTTCTGTCGCTCGCCGCACTCACCAAGGCCGCACAGATGCCGTTCCACACCTGGCTGCTCGGTGCCATGGTTGCCCCCACGCCCACGAGCGCCCTGCTGCACTCGTCAACCATGGTCAAAGCCGGCGTGTTCCTGATGGTCAAGCTCAGCCCGCTCTATGCCATCTATCCCGTGACCGGCTTTATGGTTACGAGTGTGGGTGCCATCACGTTTTTGCTCGCTGCCCTCATGGCCATCTCGCAGAGCAATGCCAAGCGCGTGCTCGCGTTCTCCACCATTTCCAACTTGGGCCTCATCAGTGCCTGCCTGGGCGTCGGCGCGCCCGAGGCCGTGTGGGCTGCCATCTTCCTGATCTTGTTCCACACGGTGGCCAAGTCACTGCTGTTCCTGTGCGTAGGCACTGCCGAGCATCATATCGGCAGCCGCAATATCGAGGACATGGACGGTATGTTCAGCCGCATGCCGCACCTGACGCGCCTGATGATGCTGGGCATCATGGGCATGTTTGTGGCGCCGTTTGGCATGCTCGTGTCCAAGTGGGGCGCTCTGGTGGCGTTCGCGCAGACCGGCAACGTGCTCATGATCATGGTGCTTGCCTTTGGCTCGGCCGCGACGTTCTTCTTCTGGGGCAAGTGGCTTGCCAAGCTTTCGGGCGTCGACCCCACGGCTCAAAACGTTGAGGTCAATGTCCATAAGACCGAATGGATGGCCCTCAACACCATCGCCGCGCTGCTGATTCTGTGCTGCGTGGCGTTCCCGGTTATCTCGAGCGGTCTGGTGTCGCCTTACTTGGCCATGGTGTTTGGCCGCGTGCCGTACGTTATTGGCAAGGACGCCATGTACCTGATGGTGGTTATCGTGGCGTTTATCGCCGTGGTGCTGCTGACTTCGTTCCGCGTGAGCAACAAACCGCACGTAAACGTATATCTTTCGGGCGTGGGAACCGATAAATATCGCCATTTCCGCGGCTCGATGGGTCGCGAGGTAAAGGCCGAAAAGCGCAATTGGTACTCGGAGGACGCCCTTGGCGAGAAGCGTATTGGCCCCGCGGGCAGCGTCGTGTGCTGCAGCATTATCTTGTTTGCGCTGCTGTGTTGCGCGTGGATTGGGCCCGAGCGGCTTGCCATGAGCGCGCCCTCGGTGCTGCGCGGCAAGTATTTCGAAGGCTCGGGCGTCGTGGGCATTTTTATTGGCACCGTGGCGTTTGCCCTGCTGGCACCGCTTGTGGGCGGCCTGATCGACGGCGTTGACCGCAAACTTTCGGCCCGTATGCAGGGCCGCGTGGGTCCGTGTCTGCTGCAGCCCTTCTACGACGTTGCCAAGCTGCTGCGCAAGGCCCCCGCCAGCGTAAACACCATGGACGATACCTACATGGCGTGCGCGCTCATCTTCACTGCCGTGGGCGGCGGCATCTTTGTGTCGGGCTCCAACACGCTGCTGTGCGCTTTTATGGTTACCCTCGCCGCGATCTTTGTGGTGTTGGCGTCCGCCTCGACGCAAAGCCCGTTTGCCCAGGTCGGCGCCGACCGTGAGTTGCTGCAGGTTATGAGTTACGAGCCCGCCGTTCTGCTGATGAGCGTGGGCCTGTACCTTGCCACCGACAGCTTTGATTCCATCGCCGTGACGGGGCAGTCGGCGCCCATCATCGTGTACAGCGCGCCCATTTTCCTCGCGCTGCTCGCGGTACTTACCATTAAGCTGCGCAAGTCGCCGTTCGATCTTTCATACTCGCATCACGCGCATCAGGAGATCGTCCAGGGCGTCGCCACCGAGATGAGCGGCGGCACGCTGGCCAAGATGACCCTTATGCACTGGTGCGAGACCGTGCTGTTTTTGATGTGGGTGGGCATGTTCTTTGTCTGGGACAACCCGGTGAGCTGGGTGGTTGCCCTGGTCGTGATGGTCGCGACGTACTTTGTCGAGGTGCTGATCGACAACACCTTCGCCCGTAGCACCTGGCGCAGCTGCTTTAGGCTCGGATGGGGCGTGGCGCTGGTGTTTGGCCTGCTCAACCTTATGCCCATCCTCGTCGACGTGTTTATTTAGGAGGCGGCATCCATGGATCATAAAATGTCGCGCTCGCCGTGGGTTATTCATTACGACGGTTCGAGTTGCAACGGATGCGATATCGAGGTGCTGGCCTCGCTCACGCCGCTGTTCGATGCGGAGCGCTTTGGCGTGGTCAACACCGGCAACCCCAAGCATGCGGACATCTTTTTGGTGACGGGGTCGGTCAATGCCCAGAACCTGCCCGTCGTGCGCCAGATCTACAACCAGATGCTCGAGCCCAAGTGCGTGGTGGCCTGCGGTATCTGCGCGTGTTCGGGTGGCGTGTTCCGCGATGCCTACAACGTGATCGGCGGCGTGGACCGCGCGATTCCCGTGGACGTGTATGCGCCCGGGTGCGCCATTCGTCCCGAGACCGTGATCGATGCCATCGTGGAGGCGTGCGGCATCCTTGATCAGAAGGAGGCCGTGATGCGCGCCGGCGGTGACCCGCTTACCGTGGGCGGCGCTGCTACCTGGGATGGCGGCGTCGAGTTGGGCGAGGACGGGTTCGTGGCTGCGGCTGAGGCCGGCGACGCGCCCGCCGCTGGCGACACACCTGCTGAGACGCCTGCCGCTGCAAAGGAGGCCGAGTAATGCAAAAGGCAATCTACACTACCGTCGGGATCGATGAGCTGTTGCCGCATGTGCAGGCGCTCAAAGGTACCGGCGCGCGCTTTGTGCAGATGCATGCCGAGCGCTGTGTGGACGACGGATCGTATCGCCTGGTCTATACGTTTATCGACGTTCGTGCTGCTCAGGAGCATATTGCGCAGGACGGCAGCTATGCGATCGAGAACCTGATGGTTGAGGGAATTGATCAGTATCAGGAGATTCCGTCCATCAGCTCGTACTATCCGGCGGTATTTCCGTTTGAAAACGAAGCGCACGACCTATTCGGTCTTGCCATCACCGATATGCAGATTGACTTTAAGGGCTTTTTCTACCAGGTTTCGACTGCCGAGCCCATGAGCGTTATCACGCCCGAGGTGAAGGCCGCGCGCGAGAAGGCCATGAAGGTCCGTGCTGCCGCCGAGGCCAAGGCGCGCAAGGCTGCGGCCGAGAAGGCCGCCGCCGAGAAGGCCGCCGCTGCCACGGCGGCTGCGGGGGAGGGCGCTGGCGATGCTGCGGGCGCTGCCGTCGCTCAGCCCGCTGCGGCTGCCGGCTCCGATGCTCAGCATGACGATGCCGCTGCCAAGGCCGCGCTCAAAGCTGCCGAGCTGGAAGCAAAGCTCGCCGCCATGGATCCCGAGAAGGCGATCAAGGTCCGCGCGGCGCTTGCCGCCAAGGCCGCCCGCGACAGGCAGAAAGAGGAGGCGTAAGGTCCATGGCACATCGCTCCGTTATTCCGTTTGGCCCGCAGCACCCAGTGCTGCCCGAGCCGCTTCACCTGGACCTGGTGATCGAGGACGACCGCGTCATCGAGGCAATTCCGCAGATCGGCTTTGTGCACCGCGGACTCGAGAAGCTCACCGAAAAGCGCGATATGCACCAGTTTGGCTACATCGCTGAGCGCATCTGTGGCATTTGCGCCGTGGGTCACAGCTATGGCTATGCCAGCGCCTGCGAGCGCATGCTCGACATCGAGGTGCCCGGCCGCGTGCAGTATATCCGCACCATTCTGCACGAGCTTTCGCGCATCCACTCGCATCTGCTGTGGCTGGGCCTGCTCGCCGATGCCTTTGGCTTCGAGGCACTGTTCTATCGTTCGTGGACTCTGCGCGAGCAGATTCTCAAGATCTTTGAGAGCACTTGCGGCGGCCGCGTGATTCTGTCGATTAATGAGATCGGCGGCCTTAAGCACGATATCGAGGACTCCGAGCTGGCGGGCATTGTCGAGACGCTTGACGCCATGCGCCCCGACTACGAGGCTCTGGTGCATACGTTTTTGGACGATGCCAGCTGCGGCGAGCGCCTGCATGGCGTGGGCGTGATTAGCGAGAAGGATGCGCTGAATCTGTCGATGGTCGGCCCGTTCGGTCGCGCCTCGGGCGTGGATTACGACGTGCGCATGTTCGGCGACGGCGCCTATGCGGATCTGGCTGCGTTTGAGCCCATCGTTGCTACCGATGGCGATTGCTATGCCCGCTGCCAGGTGCGCTGTGCCGAGGTCACGCAGGCCATGGACATCATCGAGGAGCTTGTGGGCAAGATCCCGCACGACGGCATCGGCGGGCGCACCAAGCTCACGCCGGCCGACGGCGCGCGTGGCGAGGTTGTGATTGAGCAGCCGCGTGGCGAGGCGTATTACTATGTGCGCGGCAACGGCACCAAGAACCTGGATCGCTTCCGCGTGCGCACGCCGACGTCGCAGAACCTGGCGGGTCTGACACATGCGCTGCAGGGCGTGCTCCTTGCCAACGTGCCCATGATTATCCTGACCATCGACCCCTGTATTAGCTGCACGGAAAGGTAGGCGCGGCATGAGTTTGCTGACATTTGCCAAGACAGCCTTGGGCTCTATGGTCAAGCAGCCGGTCACGGTGTGCTATCCGCAGGAGAAGCTGACGGCTCCCGAGCGCCTGCGCGGGCATATCGTCAACGACATGGACGTGTGCATTTGCTGCGGTATGTGCGCGCGTCGCTGTCCGGCGGGCGCGCTCGCGGTCGATCGCAAGGGTGGAACGTGGTCGATCGACCCGTATGCCTGCGTGGTGTGCGGTGAGTGCATCGAGAGCTGCCCCAAGCACTGCCTGACTATGGACACCGCCCGCACCCCAGTCGCAGCGGACAAGACTCCCACAGTAGAAACCAAGCCGGAATAGCGCTGGAATAGGGGCCGGTGGGGCAAAAATGCCCCACCGGCCCCGCGCTTAAACGCGCGGTTGTGCCGTCGCGAACAAAACTATGCCGGATTACGGGGCTGGATAGCGAACCTCCGACCATACAGAAAATCTCAAAAACAAAACCGCAGGTAGACTGCTTGCCGTTTTTCAAAAAAAGGCTGTATGGATGAGGACTCCGACTTTAGCCCCGTAATCCGGCATAGTTTTGAAATAGCACCATATCCGTAGCAGCCCTTGATCTCCCGTGGACAGAGGGAAACGGATCATTTTTGCCTCACGAGGGCTGCCGCGTGACCCGTCTGCCACGAAATGGGCCTATCTACTACGTTTAGGCGGCAGCCCTCGACCACGTCAAGTAATGCGAAATGAAAACCGCAGGTAGAACGCTTGCGGTTTTTCATGAAAAGCGGCTATGGTCGGGGGTATCGAGTCAAACGTAGTAGATGGGCCCATTTCGTGGCGGGCGCCGTCAGCCGATCTCCGCGGCGGAAGAAAACGGATCATTTTGGTCCCGCGAGACTTGCGGAGGCGCTCGTGCAGGGCCGCCCGAACAAAACAATGCCGGTTTACGGGGCTGAGTCACGAGCCCTCAACCATGCCGATATCCGTGAAAATAAAACCGCAGGTAGATGGGCTGTCATTTTGCAGAAAATGCGGCTATGGATGAGGGCTCCGACTTTTGCCCCGTAATCCGACATAGTTTTGAAATGGCATTAAATCGGTAGCAGCTATTTTTCTTTGCCGGGGCGGTCGGTCTTCGGGCGATTACCCCCGCAGGTAGGCGATGGCGATCTGCGTGCGGTTGCGCAGGCCCATTTTGGCTAGGATCGAGCTGATGTGGTTTCGCACGGTGCCTTCGCCCATGTAGGCGGTGGCGGCGATCTCCTTGTTGTCGAGGCCGCGGGCGATAAGCTCGGCGACTTCGAACTCGCGGTCGGTCAGGCTGACAAAGGCCGCGGGCCGGCGGGTCGCGCCGGCCTCGACGTCCGCCCCATCAAAGTTGATATCCTCGATTGCTTTGCCCTCGAGCACGCGTTTGCCGTCCATGACCTGCGCCAACGCTGGCGGAATGGCGGCGACATCGGTTTTGATCAGATAGCCGCGGGCACCCAGTTTGAGCGCCGACACAATGTACTCGTCATCCGAGAATGTCGTCAGAAACACCACGCGCGCCGCAGGGTCGCGCTCAAGGATTTCGCGTGCCGCCGAAAGTCCGTCGCGTCCTGGCATCTGAATGTCGAGCAGTGCGATATCGGGTGAGTGCTCGGCGTAGAGCGCTACCGCATCGTTGCCGTTGGCGCCGGCGCCCACCACCTCGATCTGCGGCTGGGCGCCCAGGATTATCTTGAGCGAATCGACCACCAAGCGGTCGTCGTCGACAACGATGAGCCTCATCGGTCCTCATCTCCTTGCTGTTTGGGAGCGGTGGCAAACACGCGCCAGCCGCCGGCGCCGGCACGCGGACCGGCGGTGAAGGTGCCGCCAAGCGCCTCGATGCGCTCGCGCATGGAGGCGAGCCCCATGCCCTCCGCGGTGCCGCGGCCGCTTGCTTGGACCCTGCCCGCGCCATCGTCGGTAACGATGAGCTGGTAAAACGACGGATGCTCCATGCATCGTACGGTGACGGTCTGGGCGCAAGCGTGGCGCATGGTGTTGGAGAGCGCCTCGCGCAGGACCGCCGCAAAGCAGTTCGCGACATTTGCGGGCGCATGTTCGGTCATAACTTCAAGCTCAATCTGCGGGCCGCCGTCCGAGCGCGCGCCTTCAACAATGCGTTCGAGCTGCACGGAAAGGTCGACGGCGTTGTCGTTGAGTGCGTGGACGCTGGTGCGCACAAGCTGAAGCGCCTCGTCAACCGTGCGTTTGACGTCGGCGAAATCGGCGGCGACGCCGGGCTCGTCGGCGTGGACCACGCGCAGGGCTTCGGTCTGCAGTGAGGCGCGCGTCAGTTGGTGCCCGACGTTATCGTGGATCTCGCGCGCGATGCGGGCGCGTTCGGCGAGCGTCGCGATCTCGACTTCGTAGTCCTGGCGGTCGGCAAGATCGCGGTTGCGCGCTTCGAGCACGAGGGCTCGTTCCTGCAGCTCGTCGCGGATACGGTGCATGCGCTGCTGCTCGCGCTCCAACTGGGCGGTACGTAGTGATAACAAGGTGGCGGCAACCGAAAGGATGGCGGTCAGCAGGAGCGTTCGGGCGGTAAGCGCATCGGCACGAAGGTCCGCGACGAGCGCAAAAGCAAAGACGGAGCCAATGCCCAGCGCGACCCAGGCGCGCTCACGGCGCACGCGCCGCGCGATGTCATAGAGGGCGAGAGGCGCAAACGGCACAAAGGGCGGCGCGAAGACGGCCGCGATGATGTAAGCGCAACTCGCGGCCTCGCTTACACGGCGCGTGCGTTCCCCCTGTGCGACCTCGGCCAGCGAGGTGGCAATAACGCCAAGGCAAAACGCCGCGACCAGGCAAGCGTCCGCAGCAAGGCCCGTGGCGGCCGCAATGCAGCACGCCAGCACGATCGATTTGTCGAAAAGCCTGTTCATACGGGTATTGTACGCGAAACCGCGCGTGGTGGAGGGGCCGCCTGGCACAACCGTGACATTCCTCCCGCGCGGCAAAGCGGCGTCGATCGCTCGCGCAAGCGGGGGGGGTTCGCCTCCGACCCCCCCCGCACTCGTGACAAAGCTCACTGGCACGCGCCGGCGGCTCCTGCGATGATGCAATCGTACCGGACCGCAATCAACGGAAGGGCCGCCTCATGACAGACATCGTCCACGTCGAAAACCTCGTCAAGCGCTACGACGATCTTATCGCGCTCGACCACTTTAACCTGAGCATTGCCCCCGGCGAGATCTTTGGCCTGCTCGGCCCCAACGGCTCGGGCAAGACAACGTCCATCAACTGCATCCTGCAGCTGCTTGCCTACGACAAAGGCACCATCGAGCTGTTCGGCGAGTCCATGACGCCCGCCCGCTACGACCTCAAGCGCCGCATCGGCGTGGTCCCGCAGCAAGTTGCGGTGTTCGACGAGCTCACGGTGCGTGAGAACATCGACTATTTCTGCAGCCTTTACGTTAGCGACCGCAAGCGCCGCCGCGCGCTGGTGGACGAGGCGATCGACTTTGTCGGGCTGGGCGACTTTGCCAAGTTTCGCCCCGGCAAGCTCTCGGGCGGCCTGGCGCGTCGCCTCAACATTGCCTGCGGCATTGCGCACAAGCCCGAGCTCATCTTCTTTGACGAGCCTACGGTGGCAGTCGACCCGCAGAGTCGCAACGCTATCCTGGAGGGCATCTGCCGCTTGCGCGACGAGGGCGCCACGGTGGTGTATACCAGCCATTACATGGAGGAAGTCGAGCAGATTTGCAGCCGCATCATGATCATGGACGGCGGACGTGTGCTGGCGCAGGGCACCAATGACGAGCTCAAACGCATGATTCAAATGGGCGAGCGCGTGACTGTCGAGGTCGGCGCCGTCGAGACCGCCACGGTCGAGCGGCTGCGCGCCCTCGAGCACGTGCTTTCGGTTGAGCTGTCCGGCGGCGAGCTTGTCTGCACCTGCGAAGCGAGCCCGCACAATTTGGTCGACATCCTCGACACGCTGCGCGCCGCCGATGTGGCGCTCGGCCGCGTGTGGAGCGAGCCGCCGACCCTCAACGACGTGTTCCTCGAGATCACCGGCCGCGAGCTGCGCGACTAGGGGGCAGTCATGTTCAACACCATCATCACTACGGTCAAGACGCTGCTGCGCCGGCCGAGCACGTGGGTCTGGGGCGCTCTCTTTCCCATCGCACTTTCCACGATGTTCATGTTTATGTTTGCGAATCTGAGCTCTGACGGCACGGTCGACCCGGTACCGGTTGCCGTCATAGCGGACGAGGCCTGGGACGCCTCGACCTTTAAGGACGTGGCGACGTCGCTTGCCAAGGAGAGCGACAATCAGCTGCTCGAGATCCACGAGTGCGACGACGCAGCCGATGCGAACCGTGCGCTTAAGGCCGGCGAGGTCGCGGGCATCTATACGGTCGACGACGCGGGCGCACCCAAGCTCACGTTGCTGTCGAGCTACGACAGCTCGCGTGCCTCAACGGTGCTCACCGACCGCAGCATTCTGGAGACGGTGGCAAGCTCGTATACACAAAATGCCGAGCTCATGTCTCAGATTGCCCAGGACAACCCGGCGGCGCTCGCCGACCCGGAGGCGGTTGCGCGCGCCCTGTCGCTCGAGGGCGGCACCCGCCGCGTAAGCCTGACACGCACCACGCCCGATGGCACGGTCATCTACTATTACGCGCTCTTTGGCCTGGTCGCGATGATGTCTGCGGAGTTTGCCGCCTTGAGCGTCGTCGATCTGCAGCCCAATCTGTCGGGCCTTGGCGCGCGCCGCTGCGCGGGCGGTCTTTCCAAAACGGCGTCGCTGGCCGGTATCTTTGTGGGCTCGTGGCTGGTCTCCTTTGCCTCGATGGCGATCGCGATCGGCTACGTGCGCCTGGTTGTGGGCGTCGACTTTGGCGGGCGCGAGGGGCTGTGTCTGGTGGGCGGTGCCGCTTCCGCGCTTGCCGCCACGGGCTTGGGACTCTTTGTGGGCACGCTTCCCGTTAAGGGCGGCAAGGCATCCAAGTCGGGCATCCTCACAGGCTTTGCCACCACGTGCGCTTTGTTCGCTGGGCTCTACGGCGAACCGGCGATGGCGCTTGCCGATGACGTCGCCCGCGCCTGTCCGGCCGAGTGCTGGCTCAACCCCGTCAAGCTCATCTGCGACATGTTCAACCGCCTGTATTTCTTTGAGGACCTGGATCCTTTTGCCGTTCGCGCCGGCGCACTGGTCCTCATGGCACTGCTGTTCGTTGCCGCCGCCACGCTGATCTTTGGAAGGAGCCGCTATGAGCACCTTTAAGACCGCGCTTCGCATGGCGCTCGCTCACCCGTTCTACCTGCTCATCTACACGGTGTTCATTTCGCTGATGGGCGTATTCATCGCGGCATCGGTGAGCTGGAACTCGTCGCAGCTCACCGAGTACAAGCCCTACGACGCCAACGTGATCGTGGTCGACCGCGATGGCAGTGATCTTTCACGTGCGCTCACCAAGCACCTAGGTTCGCGGTTTGACCTGGTCACGGGCGTCGGCGATGACACGTACGACCTTGCGGACGCGCTCTCCAAGAGCAACAGCGCCAAGGGCAGCGCCGACTGCGTGTTCTTTATCCCGGAGGGGTTCGAGGACGACCTGGTCGCGGCTGCCCGCGCGGGGGAGTCCCTGCCCAAGCTCGATGTGACCTACGGTGCCGGCACCATGGCGGCGGCGCTTTCGTCTGCCGAGGCTTCGCGCTGGATCTCGCTCGCGGGCGCTGCAGCCGCACTTGAGCCCACTGCCTCCAACGGCGACGTTGCCAAGGCCGCCGAACATGCCGCTGCAAAGCGCGCGGAGGTCCAGATCGAGCGGGTCAAGGTCGACTCGGCTGCTGCCGCCACGCTCGAGTCGTACTTCAACTTTGGCGCGTACGCGATTATCTCGTCGGTCATCGTGTCGGTGGGCTTGGTGTTTTCGGGCATGAACGAGCCCGAGCGCGTGCGCCGCATGGATGCCGGCCCAATCTCCGATCGCCAGCGTTCGCTTGCCGTGTTTGCGGCCGCCGCCGTGCTCACCGTCTGTATCTGGTTTGTGTCGAGCATGATGGGCGTCGTGGGCTTTGCCAGCGCGGTTGCCGAGGTCGGCGTGGGCCGCGTGTGCCTGGCGCTGGCGGCAACGTTTGCCCTAGCGCTGACGCCACTGGCCGTTGGCTTTACGCTGTCGAGCCTGGGCGCGCGCGAGGAGCTGCTCAACGGTGTGGGCAACCTGCTTGGCATGCTCATGACGTTTTTGGGTGGCGCCTGGATGCCGCTGTCGCTCATGGGTTCGGCCGTGCAGACCGTGGCGCACTTTGTGCCGACATATTGGGTGAACGACGCGATCGGCAAGGCGCTCGCCGCGGACCTGACGTCCACCGTGCTGGGCGACATCGCCTGCGACCTGGGCGTCACCGTGCTCTTCGCTGCCGCCATCGCCGCCGTAGACCTAGCCCTCGCTCACAACAAATCCCGCGCCTAGCCACCTAGTCATCGGGTACTCATTGGGGACAGACTTAAACGACTAGTCATCGGGGACAGTCTTTGCCGAACCGCCGGCTTGCCAAGGACTGTCCCCAGCTGCCGACAGAAAGGGAACGTCCCTAACTGCCGGGTGGCGAAAGGGCGCCCCCAACAGCTAGTCGTTTAAGAACGTCCCCAACGACTAGTCTTGAAACAAACCCCCACTCTCGCCCAAAAATAGTTCACTTGGGTTTACTATTACCCTATAAAAGTAGCAATAGGCTAACAATGGGGGGTAGCATGGCGACAAAGCAAGCCTACGTCCAGGTCAAGGGGCTCAAGAAGCACTACGGCGACGGTGATGCGCGCCTGACGGTACTCGATGGCATCGACACGTCCATCAACCGCGGCGAGATCTGCGTCATGCTGGGGCCCTCGGGCTCGGGCAAGTCGACGTTTCTCAACCTGATCGGCGGCCTGGAGGATGCCGACGGCGGCTCCATCATGGTGGACGGCTGCGACCTCACGGTGCTCAAACCTACCGACCTGGGCGAGTATCGCCGCCGTGAGCTGGGCTTTGTCTTCCAGTTCTACAACCTGGTGCCCGATCTCACCATCAAGGAAAACATCGAGGTCACGGCGCACCTGTCCAAAAACCCGCTCAATGTCGACGACCTGCTGCGTTCGCTGGGCCTTTACGAGCATCGCAACAAGTTCCCGCGCCAGGTCTCGGGCGGCCAGCAGCAGCGCTGTGCCATCGGCCGTGCGCTCGTCAAAAACCCGGGTCTGCTGCTGTGCGACGAGCCCACCGGTGCGCTCGACTATAAGACGTCCAAGGAAATCTTGCAGCTCATGGAAGACGTCAACCGCGAGTACGGCTGCACCGTCATTATCGTCACCCACAACGCTGCCATCGCCCGCATGGCCAATCGCGTGCTGCGCCTGCGCGACGGGCGCATCGTCGAGGATGAGCTCAACGAGTCGCCCGTCGCAGCCGCCGAGCTCGATTGGTAGGCGGCGCCATGACACCTCTCGCAAAACGTCTCCCGCGCGAGCTGCGCCGCAATATCGGTAAGTACCTGGGCATCTTTTTGCTTATGTGCGGAAGCATTGCCCTTACATCGGGCTTTTTGCTTGCGGCGCATTCCATCGGCTGCCTTATCGACGACATGCGCGATGCGTACACGATTGAGGACGGCCGCGTGACCACCTCCTTCGAGGCCACCAAAGACCAGCTCAAGGCAGCCGAGGACGCGGCCGGCGATGTCGGCGGCGTCACGCTCTACAAGAATTTCTCCATCGACGCCATCATCAAAAAGACCGCCGGCGACGACGGCACCAAGCGCACGCTGCGCACCTATGCGCACCGCACCAAGGTCGATATCGCGTCCTACTGTGAGGGCAAGGAGCCCAAAACGGACGATGAGGTGGCAATCGACCGTGTCTTCGCCACCACCAACAACCTGTCCGTGGGCGATAAAGTCGAGCTCGAGGGTCGCACCTACACCATCTGCGGCATCTTGACCCAGCCCGATAGCCAGGCGCTGTTCCTCAACAATTCGGACTTTACGGTGAACACCATCACCTATGGCGTAGCCGAGGTCACCGATGGCGGCTTTGCCGCGCTCGAGGATGCCGGCGGCGCGCCTGCCTACACCTACTCCTTTACCTTTACCGATCGCGACCTCTCCACCGCGGATCGCATCGATGCGGAGCAGGATATGGTCGAGGCGCTGACCGATGCCGATGCGCGCGTGGACGATCTGGTCGATGCCGATTCCAATCAGGGCATTGGCTATGCGCGCGACGACGTGGACGGCGACTCCATGATGTGGATGACGCTGCTCGACATCATCATCGTGATCATGGCGTTTGTCTTTGTGGTCCTTACCGACGCCACCATCGAGGAGGAGAGCGCCATCATCGGCACGCTGCTCGCCAGCGGTTATCGCCGTCGCGAGATCGTCCTGCACTACCTGGCGCTTCCCGCCATCGTGGGCGTGGTTGCGGCGCTTTTGGGCACTGCGCTCGGCGTTGTGTTCTTTACCGAGCCCATGCGCAGCCTCTATTACGGTTCGTACAGCCTGCCGCCCTTCCAGGTGTACTGGAGCTGGGAGATCTTTGTGAAGTGCGCCGTGGTTCCCGCCGCCGCGCTCATCCTCATCACGCTGGTGGGTCTGCTTCGCAAGATGGGCAAGACGCCGTTGCAGTTCCTTCGTCACGAGGCGAGCGGCAAATCGGGCACCAAGCGCGGCCTGCAGCTGCCGGAGCGCATGGGTTTTGTCTCGCGCTTCCGCCTGCGCATCTTCCTGCGCAACTTGGGCAACTTCGCCACGCTCTTCGTGGGCATTGCGTTTGCCTCGCTGCTACTGCTCTTTGGCCTGGCGATTCTGCCCACGATGACGCATTACGCGGACAACCTCGAGACAAGCCTGGTCGCCGAGCACCAGTACACGCTCAAGGCGCCGCTGGAGCTCGAGGGCACTGCCGAGGAGCGCGAGCAATGGGCGGCGCTCGAGCGTCTGCAGTCGGTGGACGGCGCGCTGCTTTCCGCCGCCCGGGATGCCGATGATGAGCTTGACGACGCGGCCGATGCGGCGCAGGCGGCAGCCGATGCCGCGACCGCATCTCCGTCTGCCGAGAGCCTGACTGCGGCGCAGGATGCGCTTACCAAGGTCCAGGACAAGAAGGATGCGCTTTATGCGCGCCTCGATGACCTTGCCGATATCCTCGGCTGCGACCGCGATGAGGCCATCGACCTGATTGACAAGGCCTCTAAGATCGACACTGACAACGACGACATCCACCCGGTCAACACGACCGACAACGGCGCGGGCACAATCGCGCAGGCCGAGAAATACGCCGTCTACCAGCTGCAATACGACCGCGGCGGCGGAAATGGCGAGGAGACGATTTCTGTCTACGGCATCTCGCCCGATTCGCGCTACTGGAAAGGGCTGGATGTCGGCAACGGACGCGTCGTCTTTGGCGGTGGCTTGCTCGACAAGTTTGGCTGGAGCGAGGGCCAGAAGGTCACGCTCGGCGACAAGTATGAGGGCGAGAATTATTCCCTTGAGTATGCGGGCAAGGACTGTGCCTGGGGCTCCAAGTCGGACATGAATATCTATATGAGTATCGATGACTTTAACGAGCTCTTTGGCAACGATGCGGCCTACTTCAACGGCTATGTGAGCGACGAGAAGCTCGACCTCGACGCGCGCTACTTTGCCGGCGACACCACGCCCGACGACATGCGTGCCGTGGGCGACCAGTTCATCGGCATGATGAGCAAAATGATCGGCATGATGGTCGGGCTTGCGGTGTTCATCTTCTTGCTGTTTATGTACCTGCTGACCAAGGCTGTGATCGACCACAGCGCCCGTTCGATTAGCTACATGAAAGTCTTTGGCTATCGCGATGGCGAGATTGCGCATCTGTACATCCGCTCGATCACGCTGTGCGTGGCGGCGTCACTCATGCTGAGCCTGCCGGTCATTATTGGCTCGCTAACGGCCATCTTCCGTTCGATGCTGCTCGCCTATAACGGCAATATCGAGATCTACGTGCCCGCTTGGTCCATGGCGGCGTGCGCAGGAATCGGCTTTGCGACCTACCTGGTCGTGGCACTGCTGCACACGCGCTCCATCAAGCGCGTCAGCTTGGCCGAAGCCCTCAAAGTGCAGGAGTAGCCATCGGGGACAGTCCTTGCCATTCGTCGGCTCGCCGGCCGGGCTGGCAAGGACTGTCTCCAACTGCCGGGCGGCGAAAGAGTGTCCCTTGCGACTAGTCATTTAAGAACGTTCCCAATGACTAGGTGCCGTACTTGACTTTAACTCTGCTTTAACTGGTACCATCCTCTATGTCTGTAACGCCATATAGACAGAGGGGATATATCTATGACCGCAACTGCACCCGCAGCACCCGCTAAGGTGTACTTCACCAACCTGCGCACGCATGCTCGCGAGAGCCAGCTCGACAAGCTCAAGCGCCTCATCCGTCACGCCGGTATCGAGCAGATCGACTTTGAGAACAAGTTCGTCGCCATCAAGATTCACTTTGGCGAGCTGGGCAACCTGAGCTTTTTGCGCCCCAACTACGCCCGCGCCGTCGCGGACGTCGTGAAGGAGCTGGGCGGCAAGCCCTTCCTCACCGACTGCAATACGCTCTATGTCGGTAGCCGCAAAAACGCGCTCGAGCACATCGATACCGCCTACCAGAACGGCTTTACCCCGTATGCTACGGGTTGCCAGATCATCATTGCCGACGGCCTCAAGGGCACCGACGAGGCGCTCGTCCCGGTCGAGGGCGGCGAGTACGTGCACGAGGCCAAGATCGGTCAGGCGCTCATGGACGCCGATATCGTGATTAGCCTCACCCACTTTAAGGGCCATGAGCAGGCCGGTTTTGGCGGCGCCATGAAGAACCTGGGCATGGGAGGCGGCAGCCGTGCCGGCAAGATGGAGCAGCATGCCGCCGGCAAGCCGAACGTCGCGACCGAGCACTGCGTTGGCTGCCGTGCCTGCGAAAAGATCTGCGCGCACAACGCCATCTCGTTCGACGGCACCCGCGAGCGCGAGCTTGCCAGCGGCAACACTCGCACGGTGCACGTGGCTGCCATCGACCACGATCGCTGCGTGGGCTGCGGACGCTGCATTGCGGCATGCAACCAGGACTGCATCAAGCCCGGCTATGAGGCCGCGGCCGACGTGCTCAACTGCAAGATCGCCGAGTACACCAAGGCCGTTGTCCAGGATCGTCCCAGCTTCCACATTTCGCTGGCTATGGATATCAGCCCCAACTGCGATTGCCATCCCGAAAACGACACACCTATCGTCAACGATATCGGCATGTTCGCGAGCTTCGACCCGGTCGCCATCGACCAGGCCTGCGCCGATGCCGTCATGGCATCCGAGCCGCTGCCCAACACCGAGCTTACCGACAGCGCGGCCAAGATGGAGCACAATCACGAGCATCTGGAGGGCGAGCAGGCCAAGGATCCCTTCTGCATCACGCATCCCGACACCGACTGGCGCGTGTGCATCGCGCACGCCGAGAAGATTGGCCTGGGCACGAGCGAGTATGAGCTCATCGAGGTCAAGTAGCGCCTAGCTATTGGACAAAATAAGCGCCTTTGTAGCGTTAGTTGAGCAAAAGCCGCCCGTGAGCACAGCGCTCACGGGCGGCTTTTTGGAAGTGCGGCGAAAAATCGAATCCCGCCGACCACAAACCGTTTTTTGGCAACAAAACCCCAGACGTTGCTTTTTGCCTAAAAATTCTTGTCGAGGAAGTCGTCGACCGTGTTCCAGTAGAGTTCGGGGTCGACCTGCGCGCTCTTGGCGTGGGTGGCGCCATGGATAGTGAGCTTTTGCTTGACCTTGCTGGCGCATGCGTCGTAGTTTTGGTCGAGCATGTCGTACGGCACAAAGGTGTCCTGGTCGCCGTGGATAAACAGCATGGGAACCGTCGCGTGTTTGAGTTGCTCCACACTGCTCGCCTTATGAAAGTCGTAACCCGAGCGCACGTTGCACACCAAGTTTGCTACATCGAGCAAGGGAAAGCTGGGCAGGCCGAACACGTCCTTGAGCTGTAGGGAAAACTCGTCCCAAACACTCGTATAACCGCAGTCCTCGATAATGCATTTCACGTTTGCGGGCAGAGGTTCCCCCGCGACGTTCATGGCGGTTGCCGCACCCATCGACTCGCCAAAGACCAGGATGCGCGCCTCGGGGTCAGCCTGAACGATTCGCTCGATCCATGCGACGACATCGAGCCGCTCGGGCCAGCCCATGCCGATATAGTCGCCGCCGGAGCGCTCGTGGGCGCGTGCGGCGGGTGCGAGTACGTTCATGCCGCGGTCGTGGAATCGCTTGACGTATCGGGCCATACCGATGGGCTCGTTGGTATATCCATGCAGGCAGACGGCGTAGTCGTGCGTGCTCTCCGACGCAGCAAAATACCAGGCGGCAAGCTCAGTCCCGTCGTTCGCGGTGAGGCTGCTGCTCTCGCGGTTTTCCTTAAACCACGCCCGTGCCTCGGTATCCTCGGCATCCGGCTGCTCACCTTCTTTGTCGTTCTTGCTATCCTGCATCATCTTCATGGTGTATGGCGCGCGGGGATTCAGCGCGAAGTCAAACAGAAAGTTGCCGGCAAATCCGAGCAGCGCAACGACAACCACCAGTGCAACGATGCCGGCTATCTTGAGCTTTCGATGGGAACGTGCGTTTTGAGCCATGCGGTATTCTCCTATAAGATGTTAATACATCAACATTTAATGCAAGCGCATTATGGACGTTCGCCGTTGATGCGTCAACAGGCAAAGAATGGGTAAACGAATGGTCACGTATGGTGCAAATTTCGCACGTACCTAGACGCTTTGATATAGTGTTGAGAACTCTTTACGTTGGAGGATGTAACCGGCATGCCCGATTCGAGCGACAGTTCTAAGCCGCGACCCAAGACCGCGGCCGTTCCACACTACACGGTGGGTGAGGAGATCATGAACTCCGTCACCCATGGTGTCGGCTGCCTGCTGGGTATCGCGGGCCTGGTGCTCCTGATCGTATTCGCCGCCCTGCGCGGCGGAGGCCCGGCCCACATGGCCGCGGCAATTGTCTATGGCGTCAGCATTATCCTCGAATACCTAGCCTCCACGCTCTACCACGCGATTCAGCCCGCGCGCGCCAAGCGCGTGTTTCGCATCATCGACCATAGCTGCATCTACCTGCTCATAGCCGGCAGCTATACGCCGTTTTGCCTCATTACGCTCGCAAACGACGGCGGCGCTGTGCTGTTCTTTGCCGTATGGGCCATCGCCGTCATCGGCATCGCCCTCGAGTGCTTTTTGCGCGAGCGTCAACCGCACTGGGTAAGCGGCTTGGTCTACCTGCTGATGGGCTGGCTCGTTGTCTTTAAGCTGCCCGAACTTGTGGCGCTGCTCAACCCCGTGGCACTTGCCCTGCTCGCCGTCGGCGGCGTGTGCTACACCGCGGGCGTGCCGTTCTATATCGCCAAAAACGTGCGCTATCTTCACAGCGTGTTTCACCTGTGGGTACTCGCCGGCAGCATCTTCCAGTTCATGGCGGTGATCCTCTTCGTAATCTAGCGACCACGCCAGCGCCCGTGCCCCCGCTCGGTCGCCAGTGCAATTGCCGTATCCGCCACCAACGTTTTAATCCGACGTCCCGAATCTTGGAGGTTCGAGAAACTCCCGATGGACATAACCATCTCCCTTATCACCACCCTCGTTTTGACCCTCATCAACGGCTACTTCTCTATGTCCGAGATGGCGCTCACCACGGCCAAGCGCGCCGTGCTGGAGCATGAGGCCGAGGAAGGCGACAAGCGCGCCGAGCGTGCCATTAAGCTGGCTGCCGACTCCGACCAGCTGCTCGCCACCATCCAGGTCGCCATCACACTCGTGGGCTTCGCCTCGTCCGCCGTCGCCTCGACGAGTCTGTCCGACCCACTCGCCACGTGGCTCATGAGCTTTGGCATCGCGCCGCTCTCCGCCATCGCGCGCGGCCTGGCGCCGGTCATCATCACCGTCGCGGTCGCCTTCGTGTCCATCGTGATTGGCGAGCTTGTGCCCAAGCGCATTGGTCTGGCCAATGCCGAGGGCGTATCCAAGCAGGTCGTGGGACCGTTGTCGTTTTTCCAAAAGATCGCCCGTCCGCTCGTGTGGCTGACTGGCGCTTGCTCCGATGGCCTGGCCCGCATCCTGCGCATCAAGAGTGCCGACGACCGCCAGAACGTCTCGGAAGAAGAGATCAAGTACATGGTCTCGGAGCAGGACGACCTGCTCGACGAGGAAAAGCGCATGATCCACGAGATCTTCGACCTAGGCGACACCGTTGCCCGCGAGGTCATGGTGCCGCGCGTGGACACCACCATGTGCGAGGACGACGAGACGGTCGCCGACGTGCTGTCCACCATGCGCCAGACCGGCTTCAGCCGCATCCCCGTCTATCACGAGGATCCCGACAACGTCGCCGGCATCGCGCACATCAAGGACCTGATTCAGCCCGCGCTCGACGGCAAGGGCGACCAGCCCATCGCCGGCTTTTTGCGCGACGCCACCTTTGTGCCCGACACCAAGGACATCCTGCCGCTGCTGTCCGAGATGCAGACCTCGCACGACCAGATCGTGGTGGTCGTGGACGAGTACGGCGGCACGGCAGGCATCATCACTATCGAGGACATCGTCGAGGAGATCGTCGGCGAGATCGAGGACGAGTTCGACCCCGACAACAAGTATCTCACGCGCCTTTCGCGCCGCGAGTGGCTCGTTGATGGGCGTTTTTCGTGCGATGACGCGATTGAGCTTGGTTGGCCGCTCGAGGAAAGCGATGATTATGAGACCATCGCCGGCTGGATTTTGGAGCTTTGCGACTCGGTGCCCGACATCGGAGAGGTGTTTGAGGTTGCGGGGTACAAGTTTAAAGTGCAGTCGATGCGTGGCCAGCGCATCTCGCTCATTCGCGTGATCGCTCCGGCCGAAACCGATAAGAAGGATTCCGAGTCTTCGGTAGACGAGCCGACGACGTCGGGTGCGAGTTCCGCGAATCCGCACGACGGCGACGAGTAGGACAAGGAAGAGTAGGGGAGAGTTATGGCAGGCCTGTTCAACATCCTTAAGGTCACCGTCAGTGAGGACAAGATCTGCGCGCATGTGCTGGTGAACCCCGGCATGCCGCTCATGACCTCGGAGGACATCGAGGCCACGGCGCGCGTGTACTACCTGGTGCCCGCGATTGCCAAGCACCTGTGCCTGGGCGATACCGGCCGCGAGTTCCAGGACTGCATGGGCCAGACCGAGCTCTGCCATCTGCTGGAGCACGTGACGGTCGAGCTCATGAACGAGACCGGGCTTGCCGGCAGCATCTCGTGCGGCCGCACGCGCGTAAGCGAGCACGACGAGCGCGTTTTTGAGGTTGAGCTTTCGTGCCCCGACGACGCGCTGGCCATCGGTGCGCTGTCTTCGGCCGCCTTTATGATGGACTGGGCGTACCTGCACGCCGACCAGCCTGCCCCCGACGTGGAAGGCACGGTCGCGGGCCTGCGCAACCTGGTGCTGGGCATGCGCGCCGAGGCCGAGGGCAAGGATCCTCACGAGGCCGTCGCCGCTGCGAACGGCGAAGATGTTGCCGAGGACGAGGGCGCTGACGAGGGCGATGTGCCGGTCGACGCCGAGCCCGTTGCCGATGCGACCGCCGAGCCCGTTCCCACCGAGCCCCAGGGCGTCCCCAACTTTGACGACGAGCCCCAGGTGGCGATTGATACCGAGGGCGCGGTTGCCGAGAACCACGAGGCCTCCGCTGCCGTCTTTGGCGGTGCGGCGACGGTTCCGGCAGGACCTGCGCATGAGGGCGGTCTGCCGCTCGTGGACGGCGCCGGCGAGGACCCGGGTGCCACGGTGGCCATGCCGGCTATGCCCCAGGAGTAGGCCTAGGCGTTTATCACCATCACATACCTGCGCCTTTGCCGTACGCAGATGAGCGGAGCGGCAAGTGATGCGCTGCGGGTATAATGGACAGCATTCAAACGGTGGGCACCGACGTGCCCGCAGGAGAGGAATGATCATGGGTAAGACTTTCAGCTTTGTCTCCGGCGCACTTTTTGGTGCCGCTGCCGGCGCTATTGTCGGCGTTGCTCTGGCCCCGCGTTCGGGCGCCGAGACCCGCGCCATGGCTGCCGATATCGCCAACGACGCCTGGGACAATATGCGCGACACCTACGAGCACAGCGCCGAGGAGGCCCGTGCTGCGGTGAATGACTTTGGCCCGATGGTCGACGCCAAGACCGATGACCTGCGCGCCAAGGTCGACCTGGCCCGCGAGCGCATGGACCAGCTGCGCGAGCAGCTCAACGACGCCATTTCGGGCGGCAACGTGACGCCTGCCGCCGACGTCGTGGTCGAGAACGCCGTCGAGGCTGATACCGAGGCTGCGGAGCCCTCGACCGAGGCATAATGCGCGCCGGGGATTTTGTCGGCGCCAAGATCTATCGCAAGCCTACCGAGGACAAGCGCACCAAAAAGGACGGCACGCCGCGCAGCCCTAAAAAGCTCGGAAAGATTCACTTTCCGGTCTTTACCCCGGGCGGTACGCGCGTGGTCGGCTTTATGGTCCGCCAGTCCGATATCGCGGGCATGATCGAGCGTCCCGACCGATTCGTAGCGCTCGACGCCATTGGTGTCTACGAGGGCGCCATTGCGGTCGATGACGTCAAGGACACGTACGATGCCGCCGCCGCCAAGCGCCTCGACATCAACCTGGACGATTGCATCATCTGGGTCGGTATGGACGTGCGCACGGAATCGGGCGACGTCGTGGGCTATTGCTCGGATGTGGAGTTCAAGCCGCGTTCGGGCATCGTGCAGGCATTCTATGTGACCGCCGGTGCTGCTTCGAGTGTTTTGGTTGGTGACACGCAGGTGCCGCCGACGATGCTGCGCGGCTATGAGAACGGCGCGATGGTCGTCTCGGACGAGGTCAAGTCGCTCGGGTATTCGGGCGGTGCGGCTGCCAAGGCCGCCGAGGCCAGCGTCGTGGTGGGCGACAAGGTCAAAAAGGGCGCCAAGATGCTCGACGACAAGGGATCGGTTGCCGTGGACAAGGGCAGTCGCGCACTGGGCAAGCAGCTCGGCAAGACGCGCGGCATGTTCAAGGCCTTTAAGGACGAATACCAAAAGGCGAGCGGAGGCTCGTCAAAAGCTACAAAATAGCGACGTACCAAATGATGGGAGGCAAGCCGGAGACCTGTTGCTCCGGCTTGCTGTGTTTATGGGGGAGGGCATATGCGCCAAAACGGATCCAACTTAAACGGGCGTTCGGGTGCGCGTCCGACGGCGCGCCGCGACCTGGGGCAGCTGCCCAGCGGTCAGCGCAAGCGTCACCGTAAGCCCGGCGCGATGTATCTCAACCATAGCCGCGGCTTTAGCGACCGCAGCGCTCGCATCGGCAACAGCCGCACACCCCGTCGTTCGTCTCGCCTGCCCTATGCGCTCATCGCCGTGGGTTGCGCACTCGTGCTGTTTATCGCTGCCGTCGTGGGCTACGTCAACCGCAGCGTGGACGTGGAGCTCAACGGCCAGAAGACCGCAGTGCGCGTGGGCTCTACGCTGCAGAATCTCATCGACGAACAGGATTTGACTGGCACCTACGACGCAGGCGACCTGCTGGCCGTCGATGACAGCGTGCTCAAGCGCCATGGGGGCGAAAAGCTGTCGGTGAAGGTCGACGGCAAGCGCGTGAAGCAGGGCAAATGGGATAGCCGCGAACTTGAGGGCGGCGAGAAGGTGACGGTCAAGGATGGCCGTAACACCTACGAGAAGCACGAGGTTCAGGCTACGGTTATCGAGCCCAAGCTCAAGGTCGAGGGCACGGGCGCTATCGAGTATGTGCAGACGTGGGGTGCCCAGGGCCGCTCCGAGGTGTGGGTTGGTGAGCAATCGGGCAAGACGCAGGACCGCGGCGAGGTCGTGCCCGCCACCGATTGCGTTGTTGCGTGCGCCAGCGTGGCGCCCAAGGGCAACAAAAAGTACGTGGCGCTGACGTTTGACGAGGGTCCGAGCGGCGCCACCAAACAGATCTTGCAGGTGCTCAAGGAAAAGGGCGTCACCGCGACGTTCTTCCTTTCGGGCGATGCGGCCGAGGCCTCGCCTGCCACGGCCAAGGCGATTGTCGATGCCGGGTGCGAGATCGGATCCAACAGCTACAGCGACGATTCGCTCAAGGGTCAGGACCGTGAGGCGGTACGCGAACAGATCACGAAAGGCACCGATGCGATTAAGTCGGCGACCGGCGTGAAGACGATGCTGCTGCGTGCTCCCTACGCTGCCTTTGACGAGCAAAACTGGATTGATGCGATGGACCTGGTCTCCGCCGTGGTCTCGTGGAATATTGACTCGGGCGACTGGCTGCTCAACGGTGTCGACGAGCAGGTCTCGACGGTGCTCGATTCGGTGACGCCGGGCAATATCGTGCTGCTCACCGATAGAGACGAATGCGCCGAGCAGACGCTCGAGGCGCTGCCGCAGATTATCGACGGCCTCATTGCCGACGGCTACAAGATCGTGACGCTCAGCGACCTGGTCAAGACGGACACGGCATTGAGCAAAAAGCTCACCTCGCTGACGAAGGTCACCATGCCCAAGGACGCCGTGTTCCCCCAACTTGCCGAGGACGAAGATACCACAGAGTAGTCATTGGGTAGTCATTTAAGAACGTCCATTACAGTCGAAATTGTCAGCCTGGGACTGTCTCGGGCTACG
>JAXXEN010000046.1:0-2831 GCA_037237765.1 Collinsella sp.
GACATTGTGACCAAGGAGTCCAAGCTCATCCAGCTGCTGGACTGGGCAGTTGAGTGCGGTGTCGACATGGCCCATACCGTGGCAATCGGCGACGGCGCCAACGACATCCCCATGATTCAAGCCGCGGGCACGGGCATCGCGTTTTGTGCCAAGCCCAAGACGCGCGAGGCCGCCCCGTTTGCCATCGACGAGCGCAACCTGATGCTCGCCATGGACATCATCCTGCGCGACTAGCCGATCCGTCTAACAATTGAATTAGTCTGTCCTATAGTTTCCGAACAATTTTGTCTTAGTGTTCGGAAACATACCCTTTGAGTGCTAGACTTTGCGCCGTCGAAGGGAACATATATGGATAAGCGAGATCTTGAGCAATTGCTGAGCGATGTTGCCGACGGAGCAGTCGCCCCGGCAGTCGCCCTCACGCGCATCCAGACGGCGCCAACTGCCGATCTGGGTTTTGCGCAGCTCGATCTTTCGCGCGGGGTGCGCCAGGGAGCCGGCGAGGTTGTCTACGGTGCCGGTAAAACCGCCGAGCAAATTGCCGCCATTATCGAAGCACTGCGCGATGCCGGCCAGGAGCGCATCCTGGTCACGCGCCTGGATGCCGAAAAAGCCGCGCGCACCGCTGAGCTTCTCGGCAACGGCATTGACCTGGGATATGTCCCGGACGCCCAGCTCGCCCTCGCGGGCGGCAAGCCCTCCCCCACCGGCAACGGGCGCATCGTCGTCGCCTGCGCCGGCACGAGCGACCTGCCCGTCGCCGAAGAAGCCGCGTTGACGGCCGAGTTCTATGGTAACGAGGTCGACCGCCTCTACGACGTAGGTGTCGCCGGCCTGCACCGCCTGCTCGCGCATGCCGAGGAACTTGCCCAGGCGCAGGTGGTCATCGCCATCGCCGGCATGGAGGGCGCGTTGGCGAGCGTTATCGGCGGTCTGGTGAGCTGTCCGGTCATTGCCGTTCCCACCAGCGTGGGTTACGGCGCAAGTTTTGGTGGCGTAGCCGCGCTGCTCGCCATGCTCAACTCCTGCGCCAGCGGTGTTTCGGTCGTCAATATCGACAACGGCTTTGGTGCCGCCTACCAGGCAAGTCTTATCAATCATCTGAGCGCCGGCACATCCCGCGCCCGTTAAGGAGCATTCCATGTCCAACCATCAGCACACGCTTATCATCGACGGCACCTCGGGCATCAGCGGCGACATGACCGTCGCGGCCCTGCTCGATCTGGGCGCCAGCGAGGAGCACCTGCGCGAACAGCTCGCCACACTGCCGGTTGACGGGTTTGAGGTTGCCGTTACACGCGTAAACAAGCATGGCATCGACGCCTGCGACTTTGACGTTCAGCTGGCAGAGGAGCTCGAGAACCACGATCACGATATGGCCTGGCTCTACGGCAACGAAGCAGCTGCCGAGCACGAGCACGAGCACCACCATCATGACCATGGTGAGCACGAACACTGCCATGAGCATGATCATGAGACCCACGGCCATGGCCACGAGGGTCATCATCACGCCCACCACCATCACCATCGTTCTTTGGCGGACGTCACCGCCATCATCGACGGCTCGCAGCTAAGCGATGGCGCTAAGCGTCGTGCGCTCGCCATCTTTACCGCGCTCGCCGCCGCCGAGGCCAAGGCCCACGGCAAAACGCCCGAGACCGTCATGTTCCACGAGGTAGGCGCCGTCGATTCCATCGTCGACGTCTGCTCTGTCGCCATCTGCCTCGATGACCTGGGTATTGAGGACATCGTTGTCGAGTCGCTCTCCGAGGGCCACGGAACCATCCACTGTGCCCACGGCCTTATGCCCATTCCCGTCCCCGCTGTCGTCAACCTGTGCCAGGCGGGCAATATCGCCCTCATGCCTGCACCAGTCGCTGGCGAGCTCGTGACGCCCACGGGCGCCGCCATCGTCACCGCGCTGCGTACGTCCGACCAACTGCCCTCACGCTACCACATCGAAGCCGTCGGCTACGGCGCCGGCAAGCGCCCCTACGAGGGTTGCTCCGGCACGCTCCGCTGTCTGCTCGTTCACGTGGATGCATAGCCATGGATGCCCGCAAGGCAAAAAGCCGCGCCGCCATCGTTGCGGCGTTCTCCGAGCTGCTACGCGAAGAGGACTACGACAAGATTACCGTCGGCGACATCATCGCGCGCGCTCACGTAGGCCGTGCGACATTCTACGGTCTCTTTAAGAGCAAGGACGACCTACTGTCCGAGCTCGTGAGCGACATCTGCACCCACGTCCTCGACGACGATGGCACACCGCTCGACGACCCACTCGTGCAAGTCGAGCATATCCTCAACAACCTCTGGGAACGCCGTCAGGGCGTTCGAGCCCTCGTAGCCGGCGCCGGCTCACGCGTCTTCGCCGACTGTCTCCGCAAGACCATCATGTCGCGCGCAGCCGAAACCGTCTCCGCCGACCCCACGGGCCCCGCCAGCACCATGGACCGCAGCTTCCTACTACACCACATAGCCTCAAGCTTCGTAGGAATGGTCCAATGGTGGGCCTGGCACAACTTCCAAGCCCCAAAAGAGGACGTAGCCAAAGACTACCTCTCAGCCATAAAACCCCTCTTCAACTAAGTAAGAACCTCATCCCAAAGCATCGCCCCAACCCAGGCCGCCACGCATCCCAAAGTGTCACTCGCGCTTCACCGCCCCCAACAGCAACAAGCCCCTCCCATCCAAATCCAAATTCAGATTTATATGTTGGGCTGCTTGCTCGAGCGCAGCAAAGACCCCGCAGCTGGCCGCATGGGGTAACTTCCCAGCGCATTCCGCACTGATATTTTCTGTATTGAAGACGTCGATGATGCACCCGTATA
>JAXXEN010000026.1:0-24098 GCA_037237765.1 Collinsella sp.
TTCTCTATTGATAGGAGAAGACATGGCCATCATCAACAAGGGTATGTCCAGGCGTTCGTTCCTCGGCCTCACCGGCAGCGTCGCTGCTGTCGCAGGGCTTGGTCTCACCGGCTGCGGTGGCAGCTCTAGCGACGAGGGTTCCGCTTCCGGTTCCACCGATTCCGCCAACCGTGGCGGCGGCGTGATCACCGCTGGTTCCGCTTACGCTCCGTCCAGCTTCGATCCCGCCAGCACCGGCTCCGCTGTGGGCCTGGGTGCTAACTGGCACGTCGTCGAGGGCCTCTACGGCATCGATTACCACGACTACAGCACCTTCAACGAGCTCGCCACCGACGATCCCAAGTCTGTGGACGACACCACTTTCGAGGTCACCATCCGTAAGGGTGCCAAGTTCTCCGATGGCACTGAGGTCACCGCTGACGATGTCGTTGCCTCCTACACCGCTTGCGCCGCTTCCGCTACCTATGCTCCGTTCTTCCAGCCCTTCGAGTCCATCGAGGCCAAGGACGCCAGCACCGTGACGGTCAAGACCAAGGTCCCCAACTTCTCCCTGCTCAAGGATCGTCTGGCCATCGTCCGCGTTACCCCGGCCACCCAGACCGAGGAGGATCGCGCCAAGCAGCCGATCGGTTCCGGCCCCTGGATGTACGACTCTATCTCCGATACCGAGATCACTCTGGTTCCCAACCCCGAGTACAACGGTGAGTATGCTGCCGAGGATAAGAAGATCCAGTACAGCATCCTGACCGACCCCACCGCTCGCGTTACCGCTCAGCAGGAGGGCTCCACGCTCGTTATGGAGCTCGTTACCGCTGACGCCGTCGACCAGCTCGAGAGCGCCGGCTGCAAGATCGATAACGTTCAGGGTTTCGGCACCCGCTTCATCATGTTCAACGTCGCCAAGGAGCCTTGGAACAACGTCAAGGTCCGTCAGGCCGTCATGTATGCGCTCGACACCGAGAAGATGGTCAGCAACACCTTCGCCGGCCTTGCCACCGCTGCCAGCTGCTACCTGCCCAAGAGCTTCACCAACTATCATGAGGCTTCCACGGTGTACAAGACCGACGCCAAGAAGGCTAAGAAGCTCATCGAGGAGTCTGGCATCACCCCGGGTGCCATCACCCTGCGCACCACCGACAACGAGCAGATTAAGGGCATGGCCGCCCAGGTCAAGAACGACCTCGACGCTCTCGGCTTCGATGTGACCATCCAGACCGATACCTCGCCGGCTACCTACGCTGCCATTGACGGCGGCGAGGCCTACGATATCCTCCTTGCCCCTGGCGATCCTTCCTGCTTCGGCGCTGATCCCGACCTGCTGCTCAACTGGTGGTACGGCGACAACGTCTGGATGCAGACCCGTTGCCCGTGGAAGGAGTCCGCTGAGTGGCAGAAGCTCCACGGTCTCATGGACGAGGCTCTTGCCGCCGAGGGCGACGAGCAGCAGAAGAAGTGGAACGAGTGCTTCGACATCATTGCCGACAACGCCGTTCTGTACCCCGTTGTCCACGTCAAGACCGTCTCCGCTTCCTGGGACGATCCGTCCACTGCGCCCAACGGCGAGGCCCTCGATGGCTTCAAGGGCATCGGCACGACGAGCATGTCCTTCAGGGGCGTTGCGACCGTCAAGGCGTAAGACTCGCTTGAGTCTGTATGCAGGATGTCGGTCGTTGGGACCGTATCCTCATAGTTGAAACAAAGACCCGGGCGGCAACGATGTCGCTCGGGTCTTGTAATGAGTATCCGTACTCATATACCAGTTGGTCCTACCGACAAAAGAAAGGGGAGAGAACGTGAACAACTTGCTACGTTTGATTGGAAGGCGTCTTGTGGCGCTGCCGATCATGGCATTGGGCGTCACCGTCCTGGTGTTCTTCCTTATGTCGTTCTCCAAGACCGACCCCGCCTACACGGCGTTGGGTGACGGCGCCTCGCCCGAGGCGGTTGCCGAGTACCATGAGAAGTATGGTCTGGACGACCCCTGGCCCGTGCGCTACGTGCGCTACATGGGCGATTTGATCCATGGCGACATGGGCACCTATGGTGCTGCTCGCAACTCCGTTGCCAAGCGCATCTCCACGGCCCTGCCCGTCACGATGCAGCTGACCTTCATCGGTCTTGCCATCGGCGCGGTCGTCTCGTTTTTGCTCGGCGTCATCGCGGCACTGTATCGCGATAAATGGCCGGACCAAGTGATCCGCGTCTTCTCCATCGCCGGCTTGGCAACCCCGTCGTTCTGGCTTGCTGTTCTGTTGATCCTGCTGTTCTCTTCCTACCTTAAGGTGCTCCCGGCGTCCGGTGCTCTGCCTCACTTCACCACCAACCCGGCTGGCTATCTGGGACGTATGATCATGCCCGCTATCGCTCTGGCATTCCCGCTGACGGGCCAGATGACTCGTATCGTGCGTACGGCCATGGTTGAGGAGCTCGATAAGGACTATGTCCGTATGGCTCGCGGCGCCGGCGTTCCCGAGAAGGTCGTCGTCGGCATCAACGTTCTTCGCAACGCACTGATCACCCCGGTCACCACCCTCGGTCTTAAGATCGGCTACCTCATGGGCGGTGCTGTCGTCATCGAGGTCATCTTCAACCTCCCCGGCATGGGTACTGCGATCCTGCAGGGCGTTCAGGGCAACGAGGCGAACCTGGTTCAGGGCGTCGTCATCGTCGTTGCTCTTGCCTTCATCATCATCAACATCGTGGTTGACATGCTCTACCTGCTCATCAACCCGCGCATCAGGACGGTGTAGATTATGGTAAAGATTCGAGAGAAGCAAACCGAGCAGCTCGAGAAAGCTGCCTCCAAGGGGCTCAAGCTCGGTGGCTGGAAGAAGATGACGCTGTCTTCTAAGATTGCCGCCGTCGTGCTGGTGTTGGTCGCCCTGACCGCGATTCTGGCGCCCCTTCTTGCCCCCTATAGCCCGGTCGAGATTTTCACTGCTCGCCAGGCTCCCGGCAACGGATTTATCTTCGGTACCGACGATAAGGGTCGCGACATTCTGTCGCGCATGCTCTACGGTGGTCGTTACTCGCTGATCATCGGCTTTGGCGCCACTGCCATGGCTCTGGTCTGCGGCTCGGTCGTGGGCGCCCTCGCGGCAGTTTCGCGCAAGTCCGTTTCCGAGGCGATCATGCGCATCCTGGACATCATCATGTCCATCCCGGGCATCGCCCTCGCTGCCGTCTTCGTCTCCATCCTGGGCAATTCCGTGCCGTCGATCATCTTCGCCATCGGCTTTATGTACACTCCGCAGATTGCCCGTATCGTGCGCGCCAACATCGTGTCCGAGTACGGCGAGGACTATGTCCGCGCGGTCATCGTTTCCGGCGCCAAGGCTCCGTGGATTTTGATCAAGCATGTTCTGCGTAACTGCATCGCCCCGATCATGGTCTTCACCGTTACCCTGGTCGCCGACGCCATCATCTTCGAGGCCTCGCTGACCTTCATCGGCGCTGGTATCCAGGAGCCCACCGCTACCTGGGGCAACATCCTCGCCGACGCCCGCGGCGGCGTGCTCGCTGGCCGTTGGTGGCAGGCACTGTTCCCGGGCCTGGCCATCATGATCACCTGCCTGGCGCTCAACATCCTCTCCGAGGGCATTACCGACGCCATGGCTGCCGCTCCCTCTGCCGCCCTGGATCCGACCGATTCCTCCAAGCGCCGCGAGGCCGACCTGCTGGTCTCCGACCCCGTTCGCGCCTACAAGGAGCAGGCTCAGTCCCTGTCCGCCCGTCTTGGCGCTCTGCGCGATGTCGAACTCAAGCGTAACGACCGCCATGTGCCCGATGAGTCCGTTGAGCCGATCCTTTCGGTCCGCGATTTTTGCATCCAGTTTGAGCACCACGGTGACATCAACGTCGTCGACCACGTCAACTTTGACGTCCGTCCCGGCCAGACCATGGGCCTGGTAGGCGAGTCCGGCTGCGGTAAGTCCATCACCACGCTGGCCATCATGGGCCTGACCGACGATGACGAGCATCTTTCCGGTGAGGTTCTCTGGGAGGGCCGCGACCTGCTCAAGATGAGCAAGAAGGAGTGGTTCGGCCTGCGCGGTACCGATATCGCCATGGTCTATCAGGACGCCCTGTCCTCGCTCAACCCCTCCATGCTCATTTCCGCCCAGATGAAGCAGCTCACCAAGCGTGGCGGCACCCGTAGCGCCGAGGAGCTCCTGGAGCTCGTGGGCCTCGACCCCAAGCGTACGCTCGAGAGCTATCCGCATGAGCTTTCCGGTGGTCAGCGTCAGCGCGTTCTGATCGCTATGGCCCTTACCCGCGACCCCAAGCTGGTCATCTGCGACGAGCCCACGACCGCTCTGGACGTTACCGTCCAGAAGCAGGTCATCAAGCTGCTTAACGACCTTCAGGCCAAGCTCGGCTTTGCCATGATCTTCGTTTCGCACGACCTGGCACTGGTCGCCGAGGTCGCTCATAACATCACGGTTATGTACGCCGGTCAGGTTATCGAGCAGGCGCCCACCAAGGAGCTGCTCACCAACCCGATCCACGAGTACACTCGCGGTCTTCTGGGTTCCGTCCTGTCCATCGAGAGCGGTTCGGGCCGCCTGCATCAGGTGCCCGGCGCCGTTCCGAGCCCGCGCGATTTCCCCAAGGGCGATCGCTTCGCGCCCCGCTCGAGCCATCCGCGCATTGGCCTGGACACCCGTCCGGTCTTCAAGCGCGTGCCCGGCACCGAGCACTTCTATTCCGAGCTCCCCGACGAGGTGCTCAAGGCAAATGGTTTGACCCCTCACGCGGAGGTGATGTAGATGAGCGAGACCGCAGTCAACGGCGTCGAGCCGATCATCTTCCTTGATGACGTCCACGTCACCTTTAGGACCCGTACCGGCTCGATTCTGCACCCCAACCTGGTTCACGCCGTCCAGGGTGTAACGATTAAGCTCATGCCCGGACAGACCATCGGCATCGTCGGCGAGTCCGGTTGCGGAAAGTCCACCACCGCCAACGTCATGTGCGGCCTGCAGGCCCCCACGAGCGGCAAAGTCTACTTTAAGGGCAAGGACGTTACCAAGCGTACCGCCGAGGACCGTCGCCACATGGGCCGCGTCATCTCGGTCGTGTTCCAGAACCCAGCCACGGCGCTCAACCCCCGCATGGTCGTTCGCGAGCAACTGCTCGACCCCATGCGCGTCCACAACCTGGGTACCGAGGCCGAGCAGGAGAAGCGCGTCAAGGAGCTCTTGGAGCTCACCGGTCTGCCCAGCTCCGCCGCCGAGGTTCTTCCCGGCCAGCTTTCGGGCGGCCAGCGCCAGCGCGTCGCAATTGCCCGTGCCCTGTCGCTGAACCCCGATGCCATCATCGCCGACGAGCCCACCTCGGCTCTGGACGTTTCGGTCCGCGCGCAGATTCTGAACCTGCTGACCGACCTTAAGAAGGAGCTCGGCCTGGCCATGGTGTTCATCAGCCATGACATCCAGACGGTCCGCTATATCTCTGACGACATCATCGTTATGAATGGTGGCAAGATCGTCGAGCAGGGCGAGGCCAAGCAGGTCTTCCAGCACCCTCAGGACCCCTACACCAAGATGCTGCTCGGCGCTGCGCCGTCGCTGCTGCATCCCAAGCTCGGCGAGTAGCCTCGCTTTCCCTCCCGTGCGCCCGGTTCCCTTGCCGGGCGCACCTCCGTTGCGATTTCGAAAGGTTGGGTTCACGAGCCATGCCAAGTGCTCAGGAGCTACAACAGCGATTTGGTGAATACCGAGGCGCTATGCCCCGTCCATCGGATTTCGATCTCTTTTGGAAGGACCGCATGGCCGAGGCCGACGCTGTCGAGCTCGACTACGAGATTGAGATGGCTTCGGTTGCGGATTCCGCGACCTGTCGGTTTTTCGACCTCTGGTATACCGGCATGTGTGGTGCACGCCTGCATGCCAAGTACCTTAAACCCGTCTCGGACGAGCCTGTGCCATTGGTACTTCAGTTCCATGGGTATCCGGGTGCAAGCCGCAGCTGGTTTGAGCAGGCGTCGTTTGCGGGCATGGGCATGGCGCTCATTGCTCTCGATTGTCCTGGCCAAGGAGGCCCCTCCGAGGACATTGGTGGATTTGAGGGCACGACGGTCGCGGGCCATATCGTCGCCGGTATCGACGGCGACCCGGCCAACCTCTACTATGTCCGCCTACATCAGGATATTCGCATTCTGTGCCGTATCGTTCGCGAGCTCGAGGGCATCGATCTTGCCCGCGTGTATGTGAACGGCGCATCGCAGGGCGGCGGGTTGGGTATTGCAACCTGCGCGCTTAACAGCGAGCTTATCAATCGCGCCGCCATCCTCTATCCCTTCCTGTCGGACTTCCGCCTGGTTTGGGATCTGGACGCCGACGATATTGCCTACGAGGGTCTGCGCTATTGGTCGCGTTGGTTTGACGAGGACTCGACTCGTATCGAGGAAGCCTATGCCAAGCTGGCGTACTTCGATTCCAAGAATTTTGCCCCCATGGTCAAGTGCCCCGTGCTGTTTGGCACGGGCACGGCCGATATCGTCTGTCCGCCGGCAACGCAGTTTGCGGTGTACAACAACCTGTCCTGCGACAAGCGTCATGAGTTCTTTGAAGGCTTTGGCCACGAGGAGATTCAGGATTTTGACGATCTGATCATTCCGTTTTTCTGTGAGGGAGGGGAGGCTCATGTCTAAGTGCGAGAGCAATGTTGACGAGCTGATAGTCCCCGGGCTCGTGGGAATTCCTGGAACGGTTTCGTCAAGGCTCGCAGAATATCGGGACTGGCACGGTGATGTCCAAGCAGATGTTTCTGATTTAGAGACATACGCTCCGAATCTTGAGATTCAAGGCCTGGCCATTACGGCAATTGACTTTGTTAACCCCTGCGCCCGTTACTCGGAGGTTTCCTTTAAGCTCGGTGACGATGCGGTCCACGCTCGTTTGATTGAGCCTGTCGGTCGTGCCCGAGTATCTGAGCGCGTGCCGCTGTGCCTGATGTTCCATGACATCGATCGGCCTGTGCGCGGCTGGCATCACATGACGAGATTTGCCGCCATGGGGTATGCCGTCCTCGCGCTGGATGACGATGTTGCTGGTGCGGACGACCTGCAGCGGGGGATTGCTTCACCCGCTTTTGTCGAGCGCGTCCGTTGGGGTTGCGCGATGGCGAAGGTTGCGCGCAATCTTGATGGCGTGGACTCCGATCGCATTTTTGCGTGGGGCGAGGGCCTTGGCGGCGGTGTTGCGCTGGCGGTTTCCGCTCTGGACGAGCGGGGCCTTGCCTGCACGGCGGTTGCCAATCCAATCCCCGGTGGCCTCGAGGCCCTGTCGTCTCGGGTGCGCGGATCGGTGCTCATGGGCACATCGCTTATGGACACCGTGAGCGATCCCAAGGGTCAGTTTGCCGTATTCAACGGTCTTGAGTGTGACCGAAGGCATATCATCTATGCCAAATACGCTCACGAGCGCATCAATGCGTTCGAAAACGAAGTCGTCGACTTCTTTAACCAAACGTTCTACCCGTGTTCTTTGGCCTAGACGGCCTGGACACTGCCAACAAGAGTGGGCGGCATAGGGCCGCCTGCCAGACAACTAAGGAGATTCTTGTGGCAACTCAGAAATTCACCGGCGTTATCCCTCCCGTCGTTGTTCCCGATACCGAAGACCACCAGCTCGATGTTGCCTCCTTTGAGCGCAGCATCAACCGCATGATCGATGCCGGCGTCGATGGCCTGTTCTTCCTGGGCTCCTCGGGCGAGGTTGTCTTCTCCACCGACGAGCGCCGTCGCCAGATTGTCGCCGAGGCCGTGCGCATCGTCGACCACCGCGTGCCTGTTCTGGTCGGTATCATCGACACTGAGACCGAGCGCATGATCGAGCACGGCAAGGTCGCTCAGGAGCTGGGTGCCGATGCACTTGTCGCCACCTGCCCGTTCTATGCCCTGCAGGGCATGACCGAGGTCGAGGAGCACTTCCGCATCCTGCACGAGGAGCTCGACCTGCCCATCTTTGCCTATGACATTCCCGTCTGCGTCCACACCAAGCTCCCCTGGAAGCTCCTTGCCAAGCTCGGCGCCGAGGGCGTCCTGGCCGGCGTCAAGGATTCCTCGGGTGATGACATCTCGTTCCGCTACCTCGTTCAGGAGAACGAGAAGAACGGTCATCCGATGAGCATCCTCACCGGTCACGAGGTCGTCGTCGACGGTGCTTACCTCGGCGGCGCCGACGGTTCCGTCCCGGGTCTCGCCAACGTTGAGCCCGAGGGCTACGTGCGTCAGTGGAAGGCCGCTCAGGCCGGCGACTGGGCTACCGTCAAGGCCGAGCAGGATCGCCTCAACGAGATTTCCCACATCTGGGATGTCACCTCGGGCGTTCAGGGCTATGCCGGTGGCGTCGGCGCCTTCAAGACCGCTATGAACCTCATGGGCATCTTCGACAGCCCGACCATGCCGCGCCCGGTGAAGGCCATGACCGGCGAGAACGTCGAGGCGATTAAGAAGGTCCTCCAGGACAACGGTCTCCTGTAAAGCTTCCCCAGGCACCCGACCTCGCCGTTTAACCGTGCGGCCATGACCCATTAGGTCAATGGCCACACGGTTTCTCGGCGATCTCGGGCACCTGGAAAACCTTTACCGCGCTGTGACGGCTAGCCTGACGGCGCATTTCCTGTAGTTGTTTTTTATCTCCTAAGGAGAACGACATGGAGAACAAGTACGTCTGCTCTGTCGATATCGGCGGAACTAAGATCGCGACCGCCATTATGGAGTACCCGGCTGACGGCAGCGTGCCCCATCCCGTATTTGAGGCCGAGGTTCCTACCGAGGCCCAGGAGGGCGGCGAGGCCGTCTTCCAGCGGATCGAGGCGTCCATCAAGGCCGCTCTTGAGGCGAATCCCGATGTCGAGGTCCTCGGTGTCGGTATCGGTGCCGCAGGCGTCGTCGATCCCAAGACGGGCGCCATCGCGTATGCCAACGAGATTATGCCCGGCTGGTCCGGCGTTCAGTTGGGGCCGCGTCTGCGCGAGGACCTTGGTCTTCCCGTTGCCGTTGTGGGCGACGTGCAGGCTCATGCTCTGGGCGAGGCCCACTGGGGCGTCGGCAAGGGCAAGTTCTCCGTCTTGTGTCTGGGCATCGGTACGGGCATCGGCGGCGCATATGTCGAGAACGGCCGCGTGATGCAGGGCTTCCATGGTGCTGCCGGCCATATGGGCCACATCGAGTGCTCGGCTGCCGCCGGCATTCCCTGCGCCTGCGGACGTTCCGGTCATCTTGAGTCGGTTGCTTCGGGCACTTCCATTGGTCGTATGTACGATGAGCGCTTCGGTCGCGTCGACCCCAGCCGTCCTTCGGTCGGTCGCGACGTGAACGACCTGTGCCGTGCGGGCGACGCAAAGGCGACCGAGGTCATCCATGACGCCGGCTTTGCGCTGGGTGCCAGCTTGGGCTCGCTCGCTAACATCCTGGACCCTGAGGTCATCGTGCTTTCGGGCGGCGTGATTCACCAAGGTCCCGATTGGCGTTCACAGACGTGGAAGGATTCGGTGCACGAGGGCTATGCCAGCCAGGCGCTCGATCCGCTTCAGGACACGCCGATCCTCATCGGTTCTCTGGAGGGCGATGCTCCGCTCATCGGTGCCGCCGAACACCTTCTTGCATCGTTGAAGTAAACATAACTACCAAGTGCGCCTTCTGAGGTGCCGCAGATTGACGTGAAAGAGGAGCGAAGCGTACTTCGGTACGTGAGCGACAGTTTGAACGCCAAGGTGCGGTGTCTCAGAAGGCTGTTTTGAGAAAGGTTGAGTCGATCATGACCGTCGATCCTTTGATTCAATCCCTGAAGGGCAAGCTCGTCGTGAGCGTTCAGGCGTATATGGGCGAGCCGCTTCGTACGCCCGAGACCATGGCTCAAATGTCTCGCGCTTGCGAGCTCGGCGGCGCCGCCGCCATTCGCTGCCAGGGCCTTGCCGACATTGCCGCCATTAAGGGTCGCTGTGAGGTTCCTGTTATCGGCCTGTGGAAGGATGGGCACGAGGGCGTTTACATCACGCCGACGCTGCGCCACGCTCGCGCCTGCGTTGCTGCGGGTGCCGATATCGTGGCGATTGACGCCACCGATCGCCCACGTCCCGATGGCAAGTCGGTCGAGGATACCTTCCGCCCGCTGCACGAGGAGGGCGTGCTCCTGATGGCCGACTGTGCCACCATCGAGGATATTCGTCGTGCTGTCGACATGGGCTTCGACCTGGTGTCCACCACGCTTTCTCATGGTGTTGCCGCTATCGACTGCACCATGGCCGATGGCCCCGATCTGCCGCTTCTGCGTCAGGCGACCGAGGAATTCCCCGGTCTTCCCATCATCTGCGAGGGCCGCGTGCACACGCCCGAGGAGGCCCGCGCCGCGATTGATGCGGGCGCCTGGGCCGTTGTCGTCGGCACCGCCATCACGCACCCCACGAGTATTACAAGTTGGTTCAAGGCTGCGCTTGAGGCGTAAGACAGGCCTCGTATCCGCTTGGGGCGGTATACTCAATAAAGGCAATTGATCGCGCGGGATCCGCTGGCCGGGTCCCGCGCTTGTTTTAGGAGGCACACATGCAAAAGGGAGATGCCATGGATGCGGCGGAGCGCTCGGAGCGCATCCCCGATATCGTCATCATCACAGGAATGTCCGGATCGGGCCGAACGCAGGCCATGCATGTGTTCGAGGACATGGGCTATTTTTGCATCGACAACTTGCCTCCGCGTCTGATCGCCCAGCTTGCCGAACTCGTCGGCATCAATACGGGCGTGGGCAGGCATCTTGCCGTCACCTGCGACCTGCGCAGCCAGGGCTTGTTCGATGAGCTGCTCGATGCCGTTGCCGCGCTCGAGGAGCGCGAGATGAGCTGTGACATCGTGTTTCTCGAGGCCTCTGACGAGGTGCTGATCCGTCGTTATAGCGAAAACCGCCGCCGCCACCCCATTGCCAAGCCGGGGGAGACTACGGCCGATGCGATTCAGCGCGAGCGCCTGCAGCTGCAGGGTGTGCGCGATCGAGCCGATATGATTATCGACACGAGCCGTCTGCGCACCTCTGCCCTGCGCAACAAATTGCGCATGGCGTTCTCCGAGCTGTCCGACCAGCAGCTCATGGACGTTCACGTGTTCTCGTTTGGCTTTAAGCACGGCATGCCCGTCGAGGCGGACATTATGATCGACGTTCGCTTCCTGCCCAATCCGTTCTACGATCCCGAGATGCGCACCATGACCGGTCTCGATAAGAAAGTCTCTGACTTTGTTCTGGACCATCCCAAGACCCAGGAGTTCTGGAAGGCCTGGACGCAGCTGCTCGATACGGTCATGCCCGGCTATATCGCGGAGGGCAAGCCACAGCTTTCTATTGCCATCGGCTGCACGGGCGGTCAACACCGCAGCGTTGCCATCGCCGAGGCCACGGCACGTTACCTGGAAGGCACCCAATATCACGTGAGCATTTCCCATCGCGACCTGTCGCGCGCCAACACGAAAGCATAGGTCTGCATGTCGTTTACCGCCGAGGTGCGTGACGAGCTCGCGCGCTGCGAACCCGAATGTGAATACTGCGATTTGTCGACGCTTGCCGCCCTGACGCGTGTGAGCGGTACACTTTCGCTGGCCGGCTCCGGGCGGTATCGTTTGACGGTCGCGACCGAGACGGGTGCCGTCGCGCGCACGATGATCACACTGACGCATCGCATCCTTAAGCTCAAAACGGAATTCACCGTTCGTAAATCGGTCTTGCATAAGGTCCGTAACTATCTCATTACCCTGCCCGATCAACCCGACCTGGACAAGGCTCTGGTGCTGCTGGGCATTCTAGACCGCAGGGGAGGGCTCGTCGCTGGTGTTCCCCGGCACATCGTTGCCCGTCCCTGCTGCAGGCTTGCCTACATCCGCGGCGCGCTCATCGCCGGCGGTTTCGTGGCCGATCCACGCGGCGATTTTCATTTGGAGATTGCGGTGCAGGGCGAGCAATATGCCAAGGGACTTTGCGATTTGTTGGAGCAGATTGGGGTCCATGCGCGTGTTAATGCACGGCGCGGATCCTTTGCTGTCTACATTAAGAGCGCCGAGGAGATCGAGCAGCTCCTAAAGCTGGTCGGCGCCAAGCGCAGCGTTGCCGAGATCGAGGAGGCGCGCGCGGTCAAATTGGTTAAGAACGATGTAAACCGTCGCGTGAATGCCGAACTGGCCAATCAGACCAGAAGTGCGGGTGCCGCCCAGCATCAGCTTGCGTTGATCGATGAGCTCGAACAGCGGGGTTTGCGCGACACGCTTCCGGACGCCTTGGCAGTCTTTTGCGACCTGCGCGAGCGCTATCCCGATCTGTCGCTGCGCGATCTGGGCGAGATGGCTGACCCTCCCTTGTCGAAGTCAGCCCTCTACCATCGTGTTTTACGGCTTGAAAAGCTCATTGAAGCAAACAGGTAGTTTGAAGTAACGACTTATATATGGATTTAGCTGCTATTTTAGTCTTTAAAACGTTTTAACGTAAATTTGATTTTCAATTTCGAGCATTCTCGTGAAATTCAAGTCAAAAAAAAGGTATATTAGGCGAGTGGTTAGTTTGTGGGCCTCAACGGCGGGCGCTGTAGCTCGCGGGGGCCTTACGAAAGGAGACACAATGGCAGTAAAGGTTGCTATTAACGGCTTCGGTCGCATCGGTCGTCTGGCTTTCCGTCAGATGTTCGGTCATGAGGGCTCCGAGATCGTCGCTATCAACGACCTCACCTCTCCCGATATGCTCGCTTACCTGCTGAAGTACGACTCCACGCAGGGCAACTACGCTCGCGATCACGAGGTCGTTGCTGGCGAGGATTCCATCACCGTTGACGGCAAGGAGATCAAGATCTACAAGGAGGCCGACGCTAACAACCTGCCTTGGGGCGACCTTGACGTCGACGTCGTTCTCGAGTGCACCGGCTTCTACACCAGCAAGGCTAAGGCTCAGGCCCACATCAACGCTGGCGCCAAGAAGGTCGTCATCTCCGCTCCGGCCGGCAGCGATCTGCCCACCATCGTGTACAACGTCAACCATGAGACGCTGACCGCTGAGGACAACATCATCTCCGCTGCTTCCTGCACCACCAACTGCCTCGCCCCGATGGCCAAGGGTCTGAACGACTTCGCTCCCATCGTGTCCGGCATCATGACCACCATCCACGCCTTCACCGGCGACCAGATGCCGCTCGACGGCCCGCAGCGCAAGGGCAACTTCCGTCGCTCCCGCGCCTGCTCCGAGAACATCGTCCCGAACACCACGGGCGCTGCCAAGGCCATCGGCCTGGTTCTCCCCGAGCTCAACGGCAAGCTCATCGGTGCCGCCCAGCGCGTCCCGACGCCGACCGGCTCGCTGACCAACCTCTACGCCGTCGTTGACAAGAAGGTCACCGTCGACGAGGTCAACGCTGCCATGAAGTCCTACGCCGAAACCATCCCCGAGACCTTCGCCTACAACGAGGACCAGATCGTCTCCCGCGACATCGTCGGCGAGACCCACGGCTCCATCTTCGACGCCACTCAGACCATGTGCTCTGACCTCGGCAACGGCCAGACCCTCGTTCAGGTCACCTCTTGGTACGACAACGAGAACTCCTACACCTCTCAGATGGTCCGCACCATCAAGTACTTCGAGAAGTTCGTTGCTTAATTTAGCTTTTAGCGAATAGCTCGTTGAGCGTCTAAAGAAGGGCGCGGCCTCATAGGGCTTACACCCTAGGGTCGCGCCCTTTTTATAGGAAATCGTCTGCCGTAATGGGAGGCAGACACGTACGAAAGGTAGAAGCAAACATGGCCTTTACCAAGAAGACCGTCCGCGACATCGATGTCGACGGCAAGCGCGTTCTCGTCCGCGTTGACTTCAACGTGCCTATCAAGGATGGCGTCGTTGGCGACACCACCCGTATCAAGGCTGCCCTGCCCACCATCAACTACCTCGTTGAGCACAACGCTCGCGTCATCCTCATGAGCCACCTCGGCCGCCCCGAGGGTACCGGCTTCCAGCCTGAGCTCTCCCTTGAGCCCGTCGCTAAGAAGCTCGCTGAGCTCTCTGGTCTCGACGTTGCCTTTGTCGCCGACACTTACGGCGAGAAGGCTGCCGAGGCTGTCGCTGCCGTCGAGCCGGGCAAGGTTCTCGTTCTCGAGAACGTCCGCTTCGATAAGCGTGAGAAGAAGAACGACCCCGAGATCGCTAAGAAGCTCGCTTCCTATGGTGACGTCTTCGTTCTCGATGCCTTCGGCACCGCCCACCGCGCCCAGGGTTCCGTCGTGGGCCCCGCCGCTTACCTGCCTGCCGTCGCTGGCTTCCTGCTTGAGAAGGAGGTCGACACGCTGACCGGCATTTTCGCCGAGCCCGAGCGCCCCTTCGTCGCTATCGTCGGCGGTTCCAAGGTTTCCTCCAAGATCGGCGTTCTCGATCACCTCATCGACTCCGCTGACACTCTGATCATCGGTGGCGGCATGGCCTACACCTTCTTCCTGGCTCAGGGCCTGTCCGTTGGTCAGTCCCTCAAGGAAGAGGACTGGGTCGAGCGCGCCGGCGAGATGCTCAAGAAGGCCGAGGAGAAGGGCGTCAAGATCCTGCTCCCCATCGACAACCGCGTTGCCGATCACTTTGGCGAGGACGCTGTCCCCGAGGTTGTCGCTTCCGACGCTATCCCCGACGACCGTGAGGGTATGGACATCGGCCCCAAGACCGAGGAGCTTTATGCCGAGGCCGTCAAGGGCGCCAAGACCGTGTTCTGGAACGGCCCCATGGGCGTCTTCGAGTTCGACAACTTCGCTCACGGCACTCAGGCTATCGCCGAGGCTGTCGCCGAGGCCGACTGCACCTCGATCATCGGCGGTGGCGACTCTGTCGCAGCTGTCAACAAGTTCAACCTGGCCGACAAGATGAGCTGGATCTCCACCGGCGGTGGCGCTTCCATGGAGCTCGTCGAGGGTAAGGCCCTGCCCGGAGTGGAGGCGCTTCTCGATGCCTAATCGCACCCTCCTTATCGCTGGTAACTGGAAGATGAACAACGACGTCGCCGAGGCCGCCAAGCTCGCCGACGAGCTGGCTCAGGCTCTGCCCGAGGTCCCGGCCGGCGTCGAGGTGCTCGTCTGCCCTCCGACCATCGACATCACCACGGTTCATGACCGCATTCAGGCTGCTCCCATCGCCCTCGGTGCACAGAACGTGTACTGGGAGGCCAAGGGTGCCTTCACCGGTGAGTCCTCTTGCGACATGCTCAAGTCCGCTGGCTGCACCTACTGCATCATCGGTCACTCCGAGCGTCGTGATTACTTCCACGAGACCGACGAGGACCAGAACAAGAAGGCCAAGGCCCTCGTTGCCGCCGGTCTTGTTCCCGTCTTCTGCTGCGGCGAGTCCCTCGAGGTCCGCGAGGCCGGCACCTATGTCGAGCACGTCGTGAACCAGGTCAAGGCTGGCCTTGCTGGTCTTGAGATCACCTGCCCCAAGCAGGTCGTCGTCGCCTACGAGCCCATCTGGGCCATTGGCACCGGCAAGACCGCTACCGCCGAGGATGCTCAGGAGGTCTGCGGCGCTATCCGTGAGACCCTCAAGGAGATGTTCGGCGAGGAGCTCGCTAACGGTATCCGCGTTCTCTATGGTGGCTCTGCCAAGCCCGGCAACATCGCTGAGCTCGTCGCCAAGCCCGACGTTGACGGCGCCCTCGTGGGCGGCGCTTCGCTCAAGGCTGCCGACTTCGCCTCTATGGTCGTCAAGGCAGGCGAGTAGGACATATGGCACAGCGTCATCTTCCTGCACTCCTGATTATCATGGACGGCTGCGGCCTGGCTCCGGCCGATGGCGAGAACGCCGTCGCCGCTGCCAAGACGCCCTTCCTTGATAGCCTGTACGTGAAGTACCCCCACACCACGCTCGGTGCTTCGGGCGAGGACGTGGGCCTTCCCGACGGCCAGATGGGCAACTCCGAGGTGGGTCACCTCAACATCGGTGCCGGCCGCATCGTGTTCCAGGAGCTTTCGCGCATCAACAATGCCATCAAGGACGGCTCCATCGCCAAGAACGAGGTTTTCGTCAAGGCTATGGACGATGTCAAGGCCGAGGGCAAGACCCTTCACCTTATGGGCCTTATGAGCCCTGGCGGCGTTCACTCCCACATGAACCACGTCGAGGCTCTGGTCAAGATGGCTGCCGAGCACGGTGTCAAGACCGTTCGCGTCCACGCCTTCATGGATGGCCGCGACGTTGACCCGCAGTCCGGCGCTGGCTACATGAGTGAGTTCTGCGCCTTCCTGGCTAAGATTTCCGAGGAGACCGGTTGCGACGCTCGCGTTGCCACCGTCTCGGGCCGTTATTGGGCCATGGACCGCGATAATCGTTGGGAGCGCATCCAGCGCGCCTACGACGTCATGGTCAACGCGTCCGATGCTGATACCGACCCCGTTGCCGGTATCAAGGCCTACTACGAGAAGGATCCGCGCGGCGACGAGTTCGTCGAGCCCTTCGCTGCCCACAACGAGGGCATCCACGAGGGCGACGCGGCTATCTTCTTCAACTTCCGTCCCGACCGCGCTCGTCAGATGACCCGCGTGTTCACGGACAAGGAGTTCGACGGCTTTGAGCGCGAGCAGATCAAGCTTTCGCACTTTGTGACGATGACCGAGTACGATCCGACGTTTGACGTCGAGGTTGCCTTCCCCAAGACGTTCCCCGAGAACGTCCTGGCAGACGTTATCGCCGCCAACGGCCTGAAGCAGCTGCACACCGCCGAGACCGAGAAGTACGCCCACGTGACGTTCTTCCTCAACGGCGGCATCGAGGAGCCCAAGGAGGGCGAGGAGCGCGTGCTCGTCGCTTCCCCCAAGGTCGCTACCTACGATCTGCAGCCTGAGATGAGCGCTCCCGAGGTTACCGAGAAGCTTGTCGCCGCCATCAACGAGGATCGCGCTGATTTCTACATCGTGAACTTCGCGAACTGCGACATGGTTGGTCACACCGGTGTCTTCGACGCTGCCGTTAAGGCCGTCGAGGCTGTTGACGATGCCCTGTCCAAGGTTGTCCCGGCGATTCTCGCCAAGGGCGGCTTTGCGCTGATTACCGCCGACCACGGCAACGCCGATCACATGTTTGACGTTGCTTCTGACGGTTCCAAGCATCCGTTTACGGCTCACACCACCAACCGTGTGCCGTTCATCATCGTTGATGAGAAGGCGCAGCTCACCGGTATCGAGGACGGTCGTCTTTCCGATATCGCTCCGACCATGCTCACCATGGCTGGTATTGAGCCTTCCGCCGAGATGACGGGCCGCGTGCTCGCCACCGAGGCCTAAGAGAAAACTCCAAGCGTTTTCTTGCAGGGGGTTGCCCATATTCGGGCAACCCCCTTTTTGGTATTTCTGCCATTTCCGCACCGTCCCCGAGTGGCAGGTAGGGGAGAGCGGGGGATTGTGGTACAGTACTGGAGTTTGAATTGTTCTATTAAGGAGCTTATCTATGGGTCCGTTCCAGATTCTTCTGTTTGTCGTTTGGGCTGTTTCTGCCGTGGCGCTGACGATTCTCGTCCTGATGCATTCCGGTAAGGGTACCGGCGTTTCGGATATGATCGCTAGCTCGCTGTATAACTCCAGCTCTGCCACAGGTGTTATGGAGCAGAACCTCGACCGCCTGACCGTCATCATGGCTGTCGTGTTTGCCGTGTGCGTCGTGCTGTGCATGTTCTTCTTCCCGCAGGGCATCGTGGGCTACTAATCACGAGCCGCATAAGTACTTGTAAAGGGTTCCGCAAGTGCGGGACCCTTTTTTGTTTACATATTCGTAACAGAGTCAAAAATATCACCACATACTGCGCCCAACTAAAGAAATTCTTGACCGTTAACCGGAATTAGCCCCAAATCGTGCATAAAATGCGCTACTGTATTGCAAAACGTTGGCCTGTTGTGCATAACCAGCCATAGCAGCGGGCAGCGTTTTGATGGTTCGGATCGGATTGTCTCGACATGTGTCCGACTGAACATTTCTTTGTCCTATCTCATAAGGAGGATGGCATGGCTGATTCTATGTTCCACCAGCCCGTTATGGGTCGTCGCGCCTTTGTTGGCGGCACCCTTGCTGCGAGCTCCATGGCTTTTCTTGCCGCATGTGGCAAGAAGGGCGGCGACGCTTCCGGTTCTGAGTCCGGTTCGACGCTGAACTTCTACATCAACAACCCGGTCTGCATCGACCCCTACAACGTCCAGGAGGACCAGGGTACTCAGGTCGAGTATCAGCTCTTTGACGCTCTGACCTCTTACGACGCCGAGAAGGGCGAGATCGTTCCGCTGGCTTGCGAGTCCTTTGAGTCCAACGACGACGCCACCGAGTTTACCTTCAAGATCAAGAAGGCCAAGTTCCACAACGGTGACGACGTTACCTCTAAGTCCTTCAAGCTCGGTTGGGAGCGTCTGGTCAACACCAAGTCGGCCATCGCTACCGAGTATGGCCCTTCCGAGGTCTCCTATCACCTTTCCATGGTCGAGGGCTATGACGATCTGCTTGCCGGTAACGCCACTGAGCTCAGCGGTGTTACGTGCCCTGACGATGAGACCCTCGTCGTCAAGCTGTCTTCCGCTTACGCCGACTTCCCCTTCGTCGCCTCTCACCCGGCTCTGGCCCCGGTTCCCGAGTGCGCCGAGTCCGATGTCAAGAGCTTCTACCTTGCCCCGGTCGGTAACGGTCCGTTCATGATGGACGGCAAGTGGGAGGATGGCCAGGAGATCAACGTCAAGAAGTTCGACGATTACTATGGCGACAAGGCCAAGATCGATGGCATCCACTTCCAGGTCATCAAGGACATGGAGACCGCTTACAAGGAGTTCCAGGCCGGTAACCTCGATGTCTGCGACGTTCCCGTCGCTCAGATCGACGCCGCCAAGAAGGATCGCGGCGTGTCCAAGGACGGCTACACCATGGGTGACGGCGAGCGCATGCTGCTCGGCGCCGAGCCTTCCACCTACTACCTGACCTGCAACAACACGGCCGAGCCGTTCAACAACGCCGACCTGCGTAGGGGTATCTCCTTGGCCATTAACCGTGAGGCCATCTGCAAGACCATCTTCAAGGGTACCCGTACCCCCGCCGACGGCATTGTTCCTCCGGGCATCGATGGCTACAAGGAGGGCGCATGGGAGTTCTGCGCCTACGACGTCGACAAGGCTAACGAGTACCTCGATAAGGTTGCTCCCGCTGGCGCTAACGGCGATCGTGGCATTAACGTGACCCTTTCCTACAACCAGGACGGTGGCCACAAGGAGATCATGGAGTCCATCATCGGCGACCTCGCCAAGGTTGGCGTTACCGCTGTCTCCGATACCCCCGAGTGGTCTGCCCTGCTCGAGCAGTATCAGAACTTTAACTATCAGTTCGGTCGTCTGGGTTGGATTGCCGACTACCCGATCATGGACAACTTCCTGTATCCGCTGTTCCACTCCGACTCTCTCGGTGGCGACAACCGTTCTGGTTACAACAACCCCGAGTTCGACGCCAAGGTCGACGAGGCTCGCACTACTGTTGACGACAAGGAGCGCGTCGCTAAGATGCAGGAGGCCGACGCAATGGTCGCTGCCGACTGCCCGGTCATCCCGGTGATGTTCTACACGCACACCATCGCCGGCTCCGATCGCATCAAGCACCTCTATGTCGATCCGCAGAAGCACGCCGATCTGGGTACCGCTGAGCTCGCTTAAGAGTTTGCAGCTTCCGTGAGGGTCAAGTATTTACGTAGACCTCATGGGAAACATACAGTTCTCCCTAACCTGGGGTAAACTGGCTGATGGTAATTTTGGGATGCCGGTCTGGCGATCGGCATCCCATTTAGGTTAATCCCTAGATAGGGGAGTGGTATGGGTAAGTACATCGTTAAACGTGTGCTTCAGTTCATCCCGGTGTTTTTGGGCGTCACGCTGATTCTGTTCGCCCTCCAGAATATCGTGCCGGGAGATCCGATCAAGCTGATCGGTGGAGACAAGGCTCTGTCCCCCGAGGTGGAGCTTCAGCTTCGCGTCCGCTATCACCTGGTCCAGTCGGACGAGGACGGCAACGCGATCCTTGACGAGAACGGCGACCCCGTTCAAACGTCGCTCGTGGACCGTTACTTGTATTACATGAACGGCCTGCTTCATGGCGATCTGGGCAATTCGTATCAGCGCAAGCTGCCGGTTACGGAAATCTTTGCCCAGAAGTATCCGTATACGGTCAAACTTGCCGCGTGTGCCATCGTACTCGAGGCAATCATGGGTATCGGTGCGGGTATCATTTCGGCGGTAAAGCGTTATTCCTTCTGGGATATTTTGGTAACGCTCACCACGTCGATCCTCGTTGCGGTCCCGGCCTTCTGGCTCGGTATGTTGCTGCAGTTGTTCTTTGGCGTCATCCTCAAGGACGCCACGGGCGGTGCATTCTCCATGCCGATCTCGGGTGCCGGCGGTTCCAGCTCTCAGTATCAAGATTGGATGCACTATGTGCTTCCGACCATTACGCTGGCTTCGGTTTCGACCGCTTACGCTGCCCGCATTATGCGCTCGCAGCTGCTTGACGTCATGAACCAGGATTACATCCGTACGGCAAAGGCCAAGGGTCTCTCCAATCGCGCGATCATCATCAAGCATGCGCTTAAGAATGCACTCATCCCCGTCGTTACCTATATTGGTGTCGACTTTGGTGGCATGCTTTCGGGCGCCATCCTGACCGAGACGGTCTTTAACTGGCCCGGTATCGGCTATGAGGTTTATCGCGCCATTAGCATGCGTGACTGGCCCATTGTTATGGGCGGCGTTACGCTCATCGTCGTCGTCGTCATGGTGATCAACCTGCTCGTCGACATTAGCTATGCATTCCTCGACCCGCGCATCCGCCTTGGCGGTCCGTCGGATAAGGCCTAAGGGAGGTACGTCTCATGCAGGAAACTGATTCTCAGTCTCAGGAGCAGGCTACCGCCACCAAGGCCGCATCTGCTCCCGCCAAGTCCCGCACGCTGTGGGGCGACGCTTTTAAGCGTCTTCGTAAGAACAAGCTCGCCGTTATCGGTGTCTGCTGGATCATCATCGTCGTTGTGGTTGCCCTGACCGCAGATCTATGGGCTAAGCCCTGGCTCGGTTCTCCGACGGCTTCCGACTCGACCACTATGGCCGAGACGTCGCTGCTGGCTCCGTGTGCCGAGCACCCGTTTGGCACCGACGCCCTTGGTCGTGACATTCTCGTCCGCGTTATCTACGGTGCGCGCGTTTCGCTGTCCGTCGGCATTATGGCCACCGCGATCTCCACGCTGATTGGTCTGGTCATGGGTGCTCTGGCCGGTTTCTACGGCGGCATCTGGGATACGATCATCATGCGCTGTGCGGACATCTTCCTGGCGTTCCCGTACGTGCTGTTCGTTGTCGCCATGATCGCCGTTATCGGCCGTGGTCTTCAGAACGTCTTTATCGCCATCGGTATTCTCGGCTGGCCTTCGATTGCGCGCGTCTTCCGCTCTGCGATCTTGACCGTCAAGGAAAACGACTATGTTGATGCTGCGCGCGCGATGGGTGCATCTGATGCTCGTATCGTTGTGCGTCACATCTTCCCGAACTCCGTCGCCTCCATCGTGGTCTACGCGACCATGAACATTGGTGGCGCCATTCTGACCGAGTCCGCTCTGTCCTTCCTCGGCATGGGCGTTATTCCGCCTACGCCTTCGTGGGGCTCCATGATTCAGGACGGTCAGCAGTATCTTCTGACTGCTCCCTGGATGATGATCATGCCCGGTCTGGCAATTCTCTCGACGGTGCTCGCCTTCACCCTGTTGGGTGATGGTCTGCGCGACGCCCTCGACGTCAAGATGAAGGACGCATAAGGATGAAGAAGAACAAGAACTATGTGGACCTGAAGGACCAGCCGGTTCCCGAGGGCCAGCATCTGCTCGAGGTCGATGACCTTAAGATGTATTTCCACACCGAGGATGGCGTTGTTCGCGCTGTCGATGGTGTCTCCTACACGCTCGATCGCGGCGAGACCCTGGGCGTCGTCGGTGAGTCCGGCTCCGGTAAGTCCGTGACCGCCATGACCATCATGGGTCTTATCTCGATGCCTCCGGGAAAGATCGAGGGTGGCGACGTTCGCTACCGCGGTCGTTCTATCCTCGAGATGACCGAGGAAGAGATGCAGCACATTCGCGGTAACGACATCGCGATGATCTTCCAGGATCCTATGACCTCCTTGAACCCGGTCTATAAGATCGGCAAGCAGGTGGGCGAGGGCCTTCGTCTGCACCGTGGCTACTCCAAGCAGGAGGCGCTCAAGCGCGCTACCGAGCTTTTGGACCTCGTGGGTATCCCCGAGCCCGAGAAGCGCGTCAATGAGTATCCGCACCAGTTCTCCGGCGGTATGCGTCAGCGTGTCATGATCGCTATGGCTCTTGCCTGCGATCCCGATATCCTGATTGCCGACGAGCCCACGACGGCTCTGGACGTTACCATTCAGGCTCAGATTATCGAGCTCATGCAGGAAATGCAGGAGAAGAACGGCAACGCCATCATCATGATTACCCATGACCTGGGCGTCGTTGCCGATATGGCCGATAAGATCATGGTTATGTACGCCGGCCGTCCCGTCGAGTTCGGTACTGCTGAGGAAATCTTCTACGAGAGTCGCCACCCCTACACCTGGGGCCTTATCCGCTCCATCCCGGAGCAGGCCATCGAAGAGAAGAAGCCGCTTACGCCGATTCACGGCAACCCGCCTTCGCTCATGAACCTGCCTGAGGGCTGCGTCTTCTCTCCTCGTTGTCCCTATGCGACGGACAAGTGCCGCAAGCAGCGCCCCGAGCGCGTTGTCACCGAGTCTGGTCATTACTCTGCGTGCCACTACTCCGGTGACCCCGAGTTCCTCAAGAACGCTCCTGAGACGTCCCGTACGCGCAAGGATTCCAAGAAGGGAGGCGAGGCGTAATGGCAGATACCAACGAGCGTACTCCGCTGCTGAAGGTCGAGCACCTCTCTAAGGAGTTCCCCGCTGAGTCCGGCATGTTCGCCAAGCGCTTCTCCAAGCGTGTTGTCTCTGCAGTAAATGACATTTCGTTCGAGATTTATCCGGGCGAGACCTTTGGTCTGGTTGGTGAGTCTGGTTGCGGTAAGTCCACGACGGGCCGCACCATCATGCGCCTGACCAAGCCGACCGCCGGTAAGGTGTTCTTCCAGGGTAAAGATGTTGCCGAGATGAGCAAGCATGAGATCAAGGACATGCGTCGCGAGATGCAGTTTATCTTCCAGGATCCTTATGCTTCGCTGAATCCCCGTATGACCATCGGCGAGATCGTCTCCGAGCCCATGACCATTCACGGCGTGGGCACCAAGGAAGAGCGCATTGAGCGTGTCCGCGAGCTTCTCGACGTTGTCGGACTGAACCCCGAGCACATTAACCGCTATCCTCATGAGTTCTCCGGCGGTCAGCGTCAGCGTGTTGGCATTGCCCGCGCGTTCGCTCTGAAGCCCAAGCTGATTATCTGCGACGAGCCGGTTTCTGCTCTGGATGTGTCCATTCAGGCCCAGGTTTTGAACCTGCTCAAGGAGCTGCAGGACAAGTTCGGTACCGCATATCTGTTTATCGCCCACGACCTGTCCGTCGTGCAGCACATCTCCGATCGCGTTGCCGTTATGTATCTGGGTAAGATGGTCGAGGTTTCCGACTGGAAGACGCTCTATAGCGAGCCTCACCATCCGTACACGCAGTCGCTGCTGTCTGCCGTGCCGGTGCCCGATCCGGATATCCAGAAGACCCGCAAGCGCATCATCCTCGCCGGCGATCCGCCGTCACCGTTGGATCCGCCGACCGGCTGCCGTTTCCACACGCGCTGCCCGATCGCGCAGGGCATCTGCTCCGAGAAGCTTCCCGAGTTTAAGGAAGTCGCACCGGGTCACTGCTGCGCTTGTCACTTCGCGGAGCCGTTCCCGATCAAGGAATCGCACATCGACCTGTAGTCGGTTGTTTGTCCGGGCCCGTGCTGGACTTAGTTTTCAGAACGTCCTCGACCATGGAAACCCCCTTATCCTGCTCCTTCGGAGCTGCGGATAAGGGGGTTTCCTGGTCTGACGCTCCTATTTGGCAAGGTGTTTTTTAGAATCCATTTTGCGCTCGGCCTCG
>JAXXEN010000043.1:0-23615 GCA_037237765.1 Collinsella sp.
TTTCAAGACTTTAGTCCGCTGGCCGCGCAGCGGCCAGCTTTAAACCACCCGCTACGCGGGTGGAGACAAACGGCTTTACAAAGCCACCCCTCCGACCGATATTGACGATTGTTCAGGCCGTCAAGAGTTCGAGTCGAAGGGGTGGTCGCCATGGCCCAGAAGGCCTACAGCCTTTCCCACACGAAGTGGATGTGCAAGTACCACATCGTGTTCACGCCGAAGTATAGGCGCAAAGTGATCTACAACCAAATCAGGAGCGACATAGGGGAGATCCTCAGGAAGCTGTGCGAGTACAAGGGGATCGAGATAATCGAGGGGCACCTGATGCCCGACCACGTGCACGTGCTGCTGGCGATCCCGCCGAAGTACAGCGTCGCGAGCGTCATGGGCTACCTGAAGGGGAAGAGCTCGCTGATGATATTCGACAGGCACGCCAACCTCAAGTACAAGTTCGGCAACAGGAAGTTCTGGGCGGAGGGCTACTACGTGTCCACCGTCGGCCTGAACGAGGCGACGATCGCCAAGTACATCAGGGAGCAGGAGTCCCACGACATCGCGCTGGACAAGCTGAGCGTGAAGGAGTACGAGGACCCCTTCAAGAGGGGGTGATGCTGCCGGTTCGACCGGCGCGCCACGGGTCAAGATGCACTAGGCCTGGACGAAGTCCGGGCCCGCGCCTTTAGACGCGAGCCCGGGGCCCGTGGGTTATACCCTAAGAGCAAACCACCCTTTTTAAGGGTGGTTCTGATTTCGACTTTGTAAACTAGAACCTCCAATCTCTTTACGTTCCCTTTACGATTGCCTCCAGCGCAGCAGGTATCCTTTTAGAGAAGTATGACAGCCGTATAAACGCGGGCTGTAGCGGCGATGCCGCGGTACTTGTGTTATTAGGAGGCTTTAGTATGGCAGCACGTGCGGACAACGTTTCGCGTGTCGACCATGATGGAGTTACGTTGGTGGAGGGCGCGACATCCGATGTTCGCTTTGCCTTCACCGAGCGCGCCGGTGGCGTTTCCGAAGATGCGTACTCCTCACTCAACTTGGGCTCGCATGTTGGTGATGACCCCTTTGCTGTTCAAGAAAATCGTCGTCGTGCGCTCGAAGCTATGGGTGCCGCCGAGTGCGAGCACAACCTGCTCGTTCCCAATCAGGTCCATGGTGATCATATCGTTGCGGTGACCTCGAACGGCGCCGATGACCTTGAGGACGTTCGCGAGCAGATTGCCGAGGGCTGTGATGCCATCGTCTGCACGGCGCATAACGTGCCCGTGCTGCTCTGCTTTGCCGACTGCGTTCCCGTGGTGCTGGTGGCCCCTGGCGGATTTGCCGTGGTGCACTCCGGTTGGAAGGGCACGATTGCACGTATTTCTGCCAAGGCGTGCCAGGCGCTTTGCGATGCTGCCGGCTGCGATGCGAGCAACGTTTCCGCCTATATCGGCCCCCATATCTTGGGTGACGAATATGAGGTATCCCAGGAACTCATGGATCGCTTTGCCGCCGAGTTCTCTTGCATCGATGCGAGTGCCTCTCGCATGCTCGATCTTTCCGCTGCCATTCGCGAGGCGCTGGTAGATGTCGGTGTCGACGCGGATAATATCGTGGATACCCAGCTTTCGACTGTGCGTCAGAACGACCGCTTTTATTCCTACCGTAACGAGGACGGCACCTGTGGGCGCCATGCTGCGATCGGCGTGATGCTATGAGAAAGATCGTATCGGTCCTGAGCGCCGCTGTGCTTACGCTTACGCTGTGCGCCTGTTCTTCGGGATCTTCTACCTCTTCCATTACCGTCGCCGGCTCCACGACCTGCCTTCCTATCGCCGAGATTGCGGCCGAGGGCTTTAAGGAGGAGACCGGCATCGACGTGCTCGTTTCCGGTTTGGGTTCTTCCGCTGGCATCGAGGCCGTCAGCGCCGGCACAGCCGATATCGCCAGCTCCTCCCGTGGACTCAATGCCGACGAACAGGATCTGGGCCTGACTCCCATCGTCATTGCCCACGACGGTATCGCGGTCATCGTGAACGACGATAACCCGGTCGATAACCTCTCGACCGAGCAGCTCCGCGATATTTACGCCGGCAAGATCACCAACTGGAAAGAAGTCGGTGGCGAGGACCTGAGGATCCAGGTCATCAATCGAGATGAGGCGTCCGGCACGCGTGAGGCCTTCCGCACCATCGTGATGGACGGCACCCCGTTCGATCGCCGCTCGGCCGTTCTTTCGGGCACGGGCCAGGTGCGCGACGTGGTATCTCGTTCGCGCGGTGCCATTGGCTACATTTCGCTGGGCTTCGTCGATAGTCTCAACGCCAAGACCTCGGTCAAGGCCGTCTCGGTCAATCATGTTGAGGCGTCCGAGAAGACGGTCGCGAGCGGCGGCTATCCCATCTCACGCGACCTTTACTTCTTTGTGAAGGGTGCGCCTTCGCAGCAGGCGCAGGATTACATCGACTATGTGACGTCCGAAAAGATGGACAAGCAGATTCGCGAGGCGGGCTTTATTCCCGTCACCAACGACGAGAAGGGGAGTGAGTAGCATGGAAGCACAGGAAAACTCCCAGACTGAGCAGAATGTTCAGACGCCCAAGAAGCGCGAGCTGGCGCTCGTATCGCACAGTACCTATATCAAGGAGAAGGCGCTGCAGTGGATCTTCTTTGCCTGCGCGTTCTTGGCGGTCGTTACCGTCATCCTGATTTTTGTCTTTACCACGTACTCGGCGCTGCCCGTCTTTACTGACATCGGTCTGGCGGACTTCTTTAGCTTTACGTGGGCGCCCTCTGAGGGCCACTACGGCATCTTGTCGCTGCTTGCCGGCTCGGGTCTGGTGACCGTCGGTGCGCTCGCCATGGGCGTGCCGCTGGGCGTGGGTACGGCCGTTTACCTGGTCGAGATTGCCAGCAAGCGCGTGCGCAAGCTCATCAGCCCCGCCGTTGACCTGCTGGCGGGCATACCCTCCATCATCTACGGCTTCTTTGGCATGATCATCATCCGCCCGTTTATCGCACAACTGACCGGCGGCCTTGGTTTTGGTGCGCTGACGGCGTGGTTTGTGCTCGCCATCATGATCGTCCCTACCATCACCACGCTCACCATCGATGCTCTCAATTCCATTCCCATGGGCATTCGCGAGGCATCGTATGCCATGGGCGCCACCAAGTGGCAGACCATCTATAAGGTCGTGCTACCTGCCGCGAAGCTGGGTATCGTTGATGCCATCGTGCTGGGTATGGGCCGTGCCATCGGCGAGACCATGGCCGTGCTCATGGTCGTAGGTAACGCCCCGGTTATTCCCGACAGCATTGCGAGCCCCATCTCGACGCTCACGAGCCAGATTGCGCTCGACATGAGCTATTCCTCGGGTCTGCACCGCTCGGCGCTGTTCGGCATGGGTGTGGTCCTGTTTATCATCTCCGCCACACTGGTGGGCATCGTCCGTCTGATTTCCAAGAAGAAGAGGGGGTAGGCTATGTCCGATTCCGTTGACGCGACGGTCGATACGACCTCGTCGCGCGAGCGCATCAAGCGTGCCCTTTCCCACGGCAAGAAGGGCCGCATCAACAAGGACCTGTCCAACAAGATCATGCTTGGCGTGTTCCGTGCCGCTGCCTACATCACCACGCTGGTGCTGGTCGCTATCATCGCCTACGTGGTCATCAACGGCCTGCCACACATCTCGCTCGACTTTATCTTCGGTTGGCCCCAGGGCGTCAACGCCGAGGGCGGTATTTGGCCCACGATCGTCTCGACCGTCTATGTGACGGCGCTCGCCATGCTTATCTGCACGCCGATCGCTGTGCTGGCAGCCGTCTATCTGGCCGAGTACGCCAAGCAGGGCAAGGTCGTCGAGCTCATTCGCTACGCTGCTGACGCTTTGGCCTCGGTGCCCTCCATCGTTATGGGTCTGTTTGGCTACGCCTTGTTTGTCGAGGCCATGGGCTTGGGCCTTTCGATGGTCTCTGCCGCCCTGGCACTCGCGCTCTTGATGCTTCCCATCGTCATGCGCACCACCGAAGAGGCCATTCGCGCCGTTCCGCGCTATATCCGTTGGGGCGCGTACGGTCTGGGCGCCACCAAGTGGCAGGTTGTCTCCAAGATCGTGCTTCCTTCTGCCTTTGGCCGTATTGCCACGGGCATCGTCCTCGCCATCGGCCGTGCCATTGGCGAGACCGCGGTGGTGCTCTACACCATGGGGCAGGCCATCAATCTACCTATTTCGCCGCTCGATTCCGGCCGCCCCATGACGGTTCACCTGTACCTGCTTGCCAACGACGGCATCAACATGAACGCAGCCTACGGCACCGCGCTCTTGCTGATGGTGATCATTCTGGCCTTCAACCTGTTTGCGCGCTTCCTGTCGCGCAGGCGTCGCTAGTTAAGGAGTCCCATGTCCGTTTATCAGTCCGCTCCCACGCTGGAGCAAGCGGCCATTACGGCCAAGGATTTCAACTTTTGGTACGGTGACTTTCATGCGCTGACGGGGCTCGACCTCAACATCGCCAAAAACGCCATCACCTCGTTTATTGGCCCTTCGGGCTGCGGCAAATCGACGTTTTTGCGCTGCATCAACCGCATGAACGACCTGATCGAGGACACGCGCATCGAGGGCACCATGACGCTCGACGGCAACGATATCTATGCCGAGGGTGTCGACCCGGTCGATCTCCGTCGTCGCGTGGGCATGATCTTTCAGCAGCCCAACCCGTTTCCCAAATCCATCTACGAGAATGTCGCCTTTGGCCCTCGTCTGCAGGGCGTGACTAGCAAAAGCGACCTCGATGACATCGTGGAAGAATCGCTCAAGCGCGCCAACCTCTGGAAAGAGGTATCCAATCAGCTCAACAAGGATGGTTTGGCGCTCTCGGGCGGTCAGCAGCAGCGTCTGTGCATCGCGCGCGTGCTTGCGGTGCAACCCGATGTCCTTCTGATGGACGAGCCCTGCTCCGCCATCGACCCCACGTCCGTCTCTAAGGTCGAGGATTTGATGGCCGAGCTGGCGCCCGAGATGACGATCATCATCGTCACGCATTCAATGCAGCAAGCAGCTCGTATCAGCGACTACACCGCATTCTTCTTGCAGGAAGTTGCCGGCGAGCCCGCCACACTCATCGAGTATGGTCAAACCGACGCGATCTTCACCAGCCCGGTGGACTCGCGGACGGAAGACTATATCACCGGCCGCTTTGGCTGATCGGTGCGACTAGTCCCAAGCCGATCGGACCTGGTCCGGTGCGTATTCACTGTGCGGGCGGCATGACCGCACCCAACTGATTGGAGTGAACCATGCGCAAACTGTTTTCCCGTCAGCTCATCGAGGCCCGCCACGAGATGCTGAGCATCTACGAGGCCGTCGATCTGGCCCTCCACGATGCCGTGAAGGCCTATGTGACCGACGACCGCAAGCTCGCCACCAAGACCAAGAAGCGCACGCTTTCGATTGACGCACGCTGCGCCAACCTGGAGGCCGTCTGCTACAACCTGATCGCCACGCAGTCACCGGTCGCCTCCGACTTCCGCCTGCTTCAGACGATCATCTACGTCGACTTTAACCTGCAGCGCATGACCGATAAGGTCCGTCAGATCTGCCGCGCCACGCGTCATATGATCAAGGCCGACATCTCGCTGCCCAAGGAGCTTGTCGGCACGGTTGAGGCTGAGGCTGAGGCTGTCTACCAGGTGCTGGGCTCTTCGCTTTCCGCGCTCGTCACCAATGATATGTCCATCATCTGCAACTTGGCCGTCGAGGACGAGCCAGTGCACGCCGCCTACGAGAAGTTCTTCCGCACCTTTAACCGTATGGATACGGGCGACTTTATGGACGACGGCAGCAACTATGACGACCTGCGCCGCGCCATCATGGTTTCGCGCTACCTCGATCGCATCGCCTCGATTTCCATCGATGCCGCCTGCCGTCTGACCTTCCTGTTGACTGGTCAGCGCATGAATGCCGGCGATATCGCCCGCACTGATGAGGATGAGCTCGAGAGCATGCGCGTGCCTTCGGGCGAGGGTGTTATCATGAGGCCCGCCGTCGACGCGCGCTACGTTGCCAAGGTGCCCGTTAACGAGGTCAGCGAGGGTCTTCGCTATCTGCTCGATCATCTTGAGGACGAGGACGATGGCGAGGACGACGAGGAGTAAGTAACCCCGTTCGTCGAAAGATTGTAAATACCTAAGTGAGCGCGGCCTTGCACATGCGGGGCCGCGCTCTTGCGTTAGCATGGGACTACTTGTTTGGCTGTCAGCGGAGGCGATTAGCAATGGATAACTATTTGGACTTGATGCGCGCTCGCCGCGAGCAGATTCTTGAACGTTTTTATGCGGCGCTCGATCGCGCAGGCCGTCCCCACGACGCCGCGCGCCTCATTGCCGTGTCCAAGACCGTTGGTGTCGATGAGACCGTTGCCGCCATCCAGGCGGGGTATCGCCATTTTGCCGAGAATCGCCCGCAGGAGCTGGTTCGCAAGCTCACGGGTCTGGCGGAGCATCCGGAGCTGCCCGAGGTGCGCTTCGATATGATCGGCAACCTGCAGACCAATAAGATCAATGCGGTGCTGGGCTCAGCCGAGCTGATTCACTCGGTGGGTTCGCTGCATCTGGCGCAGGCGATCTCGAGCCGTGCTGTCCGCAAGATTGAGGCAGGCGAGCTCGCCGGCCCCCAGCGTGTGCTCATTGAGGTCAATGTGAGTGGTGAGGAGTCGAAGGGAGGCTTTTCGCCCGATGAGATTCGCGCCGCCGCGGGTGAGCTTGCGGAACTTGAGGGAATTTGCGTACAGGGGCTTATGACTATGGCGCCCCGGGGGAATAAGGATGTGGCACGCCGCACCTTTGCGGGGCTTCGTGAGCTGAGGGATGAGCTGGAGGCGGCGCATCCCGATTTGAACCTGCCTGAGCTTTCCTGCGGTATGAGCGAGGACTTTGAGCCTGCCCTTGAGGAGGGCTCTACGCTCGTTCGCCTGGGCAGGGTAGTATTTAGCCCGGAGTTTGCAGTAAAATAAGGCTCTGAAGTGCGCACTGATTATCGGGGCGCCTGCACTAAACCGCGAGAGGACACAACCATGGGCTTCCTTGACGAGATTAAAAATAAGATGCACCTGGGCGGCCAGCAGGGTTACGACCAGGGTTATGGCCAGGACGACGACTACGGCTACGATGATGGCTATGACGATGGCTATCAGGGCAACGGCTACAGCGGTGCTTCGGGCGAGGGCTTCTACACCCAAGACGAGCCGAGCAACGGCCTGCTTGGTCAGACGCGCCGTGGTGAAGCTGAGTCGGTTGCCGTGTATACACGCTCCGGACAGTTGGTCGGCGATGACTCTCGCCATGCCACGACGTATAACCCGCCTTCGCGCTCGCAGGACAGTGTTGCGAGCGGTTATCGTCCTGGTGCTTATGACACGCCGTCGAGCTACGCCGAGAACACCCGCGCCCGTGCCGCCGCTGCGCCCGCGCCTGCACCGAGCGATGCCTCGGCCTATGCGAGCAATATCATCAACGCCACGCCGCAGCTGCCGGCCTATGTCCTGCGCCCCGAGAGCTATGATGACGTGGAGACCGTGGTGCGCCGCGTTCGCACCAAGCAGCCTGTCGCACTGATTTTTGTGGGCGTACGCACCGAAGTTGCCAAGCGCGTTTTGGACTTCTCTTACGGCTTTGCCTGCGGTCTGGGTGCCACGGTCAAGGAGGTGGGCGACCGCGTGTTCATGGTGCTGCCCGCCGGTTGCGAGGTCAAAGATTCCGATCTCAAGAAGCTTCGTGCCGACGGCTACCTCAAGTAAAGACAAGACGAGGAGATTCCCATCAACATCTACACTATCGTCCAGCTGGTCAACACGCTGTTCAACTTCTATTCCACGCTCATTATCGTCTACTGCTTTATGACGTGGATTCCCATGAAGCAGGGTGGTTTGCTTCAGGATATTGCCGCGGTGCTTGATAGCGTGTGCGGTCCGTGGCTTAACCTGTTCCGTCGTTTCATCCCGCCGATGGGCGGTATCGATTTTTCGCCGGTCGTTGCGATTATTGCGTTGCAGTTGGTGCAGAGGCTGGTTCTGCAGCTTCTTATAGGTATACTCGTGTAGAACTGACTTAGTAACTTACGTCGGGCGTGTAGCGCCGAGGCGATGAAAAAGGAGACTTGTTATGGCTATTACCCCTGCAGATATCCAGGCTCAGACTTTCTCTGAGGCCAAGCGTGGCTACGATCCTGCTGAGGTCGACGTCTTCTTGGAGACGCTGTCCTCCGAGGTTGACGCTATGCTCGCTAAGATCGTCGACCTTAAGGGTCGTCTGACTGCTACCGAGCAGCAGCTTGCCGATGCGCAGGCTCAGCTTGCCCAGGCTCAGGATGTCACCGCCCAGGCCGCTCCTGCCGCCCCCGTGGCTGCTCCCGCCCCTGACTTCTCCGCTCAGGAGCGCCAGATTTCCGCTGCCTTGATCGCTGCCCAGCAGACCGCTGAGACCATCGTCAACGATGCCAACGAGAACGCTGAGCGTATCCGCAACGAGGCTGACGCCAAGGCCCGCGAGGTTATCCGCCAGGCTCTGACTGAGAAGCAGGCCGAGCTCGAGGAGATCGATCGTCTCAAGGCTTCCCGTGAGGAGTTCAAGGCCGAGTATCTCAAGCTCATCCAGCACTTCATGGACGATGCCCAGAACTCCTTCCCGGCCGATCTCATGGCCTCCACGCCGGTCGGTTCCGCCGCTTCTCCTGCGGTGACTGTTCCCGCCGAGCCGCTGCCCGTCGCTGACCCGGTTGTCCCCGTGGCCGATCCCTTCGCCCCGATCGACAACTTCGCTGCCGACGACCTGGACTAACATTCGGCCTACAATTTAGTGCCTAGAAAGGACCCGCAGCTTGCGGGTCCTTTTTTATGACTGTGCCGGGGTGCGTAACATAAAAACCGAGCCCTGCACATAGTGGCGCAGAACTCGGCGAACGGGTGAGCGGTCAAGGGTAGGTTTTAAGGCATGTCCCAAAAATCTACTTGAGGAGGAAGTCGGAGAGGGGAATGGTGTGGGCCTCGCGATGCTCGGGATCGGCGATGTGGTCGGCGGGATAGCCACAGACGAGCATGTGATAGGGATAGACGCCCTCGGGCAGGTTGAACTGCTCTTGTGCCACCTCAGGCTTAAAATGGCATACCCAGCACGTTCCCAGGCCCTGCTCGGTGGCCTCCATCATCATCTGATCACACACGATGGACGTATCGATTTCGCTGGAATTCATCTGATCATACGGGCGCACCCAAGCATCATCGGTAACGCTGCAAATAAGGAAGACAAGCGGAGCCCCAAAGATAGACCCATCACGAGCAAACCGAGGCTGACAAGCAGCAGCCTTCTCCAGAAGCTCAGGCGTATCCAACACCATCACACGGGTTGGATGATTATTACAAGCAGAAGGAGCAATCCGCCCAGCCTCAACAATGGCATCCACCACAGCCTGCTCAACAGAACGATTCTCAAACTCGCGACAAGAATACCGACCCCGAGCCAGATCCAAATACCCCATAACCAAACCCTCCAAAGTCAGCGAATCAATCCAAAGTAAAACAAAGGGTACCCAAAGCACCATCCAGCCAAACGTTTAAGGCGGTCCCAAAGTTCCCAATCGGGCTCAAAGGTCCTGCCAACAAAAGCCTCATTGCTTTCAAAGTATCAGCCAAAGTTCCCAATGGTGGTACGTAAGGCGAAGGGCCGGCCACGGTTTGCTTTCGAACGACTCTGCAAAGCAGCCGGAGTGAGAAAGCAAACCGTGGCCGACCCTTCGCCGCCGGGACACGTACCCCCAATTAACTGTTCTTCATGACAATCGAATCCACGACATCGGCCACATTCTCGCAGCAGTCAGCGCAGTACTCCAGGAAGGCGTACACGTCACGCCAGGCGATGACCTCGAGCGGATCCTTGCCGTTGACGTGCAGGTTGCGCATGGCGTTGATGTAGAGCTCGTCGGCCTCGGACTCGATGGTGTTGATCTGGATGACCAGCTCGCGCAGCGTTTTGGACTTGCGGTAGTTAGGCAGCTCGACCATCAGGTCCTTCATGGCGCGGCAAGCGTCGGTCACCTTGTGGGCGATGACGATGGCATCGGGGTGGATGCTCTGGATGTTGGTGAAGTAGACGCGCTGCACGACGCCTTCGATGCGGTCGAGCACGGTGTCGAGCGAGCAGCTCATCAGGTCCAGATCCTCGCGCTCAAGCGGGGTTATAAAGGCGGTGAGCAGGGCGTCTTCGAGCTCATGGTGCTTCTTGTCTGCCGCATGCTCAATCGCATGCATCTTATCGAGCATGTCGTGGATCTGCGCGGGGTCAAAGTTCTCAAAAATCTTGGTGAGCAGCTCTGCGGCCTGGACGGCGAGGTCGGCGCAGGCGACGTAGTTGTCAAAGTAGAACGAATCGGGTTTCTTTGCCATGAGTGGTCCTTTCGAGGTGAAGATGGGCGGGCGAAGTGTTGCGGTCCGGATGGGCGTTCGGTTTGACTAGAGGAACATCATGAACAGCTTGGCCATGACAAAGCTGATGAGTCCGCAGGCGGGGAAGGTGAAGAACCAGGTGAACATCATGTCCTTGACGACGCCAAAGTTGATGGCCGAAAGGCGCTTGACGGCACCGACACCCATAATGGCGCAGGTTTTGATGTGCGTGGAGGACACGGGGATGCCGGTAAGGGTGGCAAGCAGCAGGTTCGCGGCGCCTGCGAGGTCGGCAGAGAAGCCCTGATACTTCTCGAGCTTAACCATGCTCTGGCCGACGGACTTGATGATGCGCTCGCCGCCCACGCTGGTGCCGATGCCCATAGTGGCCGAGCACAGCAGCATAATCCAGATGGGGATGCCGGCATCGCCGACGCTCGTCTGGCCGCTGGCGAAGGCCACGCCTAAAAAGAGCACGCCGATGAACTTCTGTCCATCCTGCGCGCCGTGCATAAAGCTCATGGCCGCGGCACTCGCGATCTGAGCGTATTTAAAGAAGACGTTGGCACGTCGCCTGTTGGCGGCGGCAAACAGAATCGAGACGAGTTTGCACAGGATCCAGCCCATGACAAAGCCCAGACCGATGGAGAGCGCCAGGCCGTAGATGACCTTCATCCATTCGTGGACGTTGACGCTGCTCGCGCCGCCGAGGGCGATAGCGGCACCGGTCAGGCCGGCGATAAGGCTGTGGCTTTGCGAGGTGGGGATACCAAAACGCGACGCTGTGGCGCCGTAGACGACGATGGAGAACAGCGCCGCGCAGAGGCACGCGAGCGCCATGGTGCTGTTTCCGCCAAAGTCGACGATATGTGAGATGGTGTTGGCGACGCTCGCGTTAAAGTGCGTCATGATGAGCACGCCGAGGAAGTTGAATGCGGCGCTCATGAGAATGGCGGCGCGGGCGGGCATGCAACGCGTAGTGACGCAGGTCGCGATGGCGTTGGGCGCGTCGGTCCATCCATTGACGAAGATGGCGCCCAACGCGAGGATCACGGTGACGGCAAGGACTGGGTTCGACACAATTTGGCCGAGGAAGGTTGAGAACGTTACGTCCATATATGGGCTTTCTCGAAGTTTGCAGACACGTTACAAAAACATGATAAATCGTATCACCTCCTGTGGGTCTCTTTACCGAGTTCTGATGGGAGAAGTGAACTTTTTGGCACTAAAATTGAATATTAGCCCTGTTGACCGCGGGTGTTCTTTTTGCTAACACGCCATGCGGACACGTGCGATTACTACGACACTCCAAAACCACAGTCTGTTCGCTTTACAACATGCAAACATGCGTTCGATAATAGGAGGCATGGAATATCGACAGACAGATGGCAAAACTCGGCGCGTGCACAAGCAGTATGTGGACGTCGTGGCTCGCATCCTCGCGGGCGGGCAGGTCGTGCCGGTCACCGTCTGCTGGGTCGACGGTCGTTGCTTTACGATTGACGAGATTGTCTCGACCACTGGGTTTGGCCTGACGGTTCACGGCATCCGTACGGCAACCTATAAGGTGCGTTTTGGCGGGCACGCGACCGAGTTGTATCTGGAGGACCAGACGCGCGAACGACCAGATGGTTCGCAGGCCCATCTGATGCGTTGGTGGGTGTGGGCATTCGACCGTACGCTCGAGGGCGAGCGCCGTGGGTAAGGACGTACGGCATTCGGGTACAATGACAGGAATCTTGTCACCTGCTGCGCCGTCTTTCACGGCACTTTTTGAAAGGACGAACCTATGAACGATATCCAGGGCTATCAGAACGGCCCCGTCGAGAGCGGCGCAAGCCGCGCCAAGGAGATGTCGCCGCGCGCGTACAATCTCGCCATGTCTGCCCTGATCTTCTTGGGCTTTTGCGCCATGGGCGCCGGCGCCTACTTTACGAGCACCATGTCGTTTGCGCGCATGATGATGAGCGGCGCCGCCCTGCCGCTGGTCTTTGGCTCGTTTATTTTGACCATCGTCGGCATGGTCATGATGTCGGCCGCCGCCAGCAAGCAGTCCGTGGGCCTGTCCCTTGTGGGCTACGTAATCTTTGCGAGTACCTTTGGCCTGACCGCGTCGTTTGGCCTTGCCAACTACGACCTGCCCACCATCAACACTGCCTTTATCGCCACGGCCGCCATCACCTTTGTCTTTGGCGCCTTGGGCGTGACGTTCCCCAAGTTTTTCCAGCGCGTATATGGCATCGGTTTTGGTATTCTGCTCGCCACTATTCTGGTTGAGATCGTACTGATGTTCATGGGCGTTTCGCAGTCCATCACCGACCTGATCGTGATTGTGGTGTTCGCTGGCTTTATTGGCTACGACACCTATGTTGCCACGACGGTGCCGCCTACGCTGCCCAACGCCGTGCTCATGGCCTCTAACCTGTTCGTGGATATTATCAACGTGTTCCTGCGCATTTTGAACATCCTCGGCCGTCGCGATTAAAGCGCGGCATTGCGACGCTTCCTGCCGGACACGGTAAAACGATGCGAAAGGCGGTCCTTCGGGGCCGTCTTTTTTGTGCGCGGCGGGGTATCATGGATGGGAAAAGCCGATAGCGGCAGCGACAGGAAAGGTGACCACTTATGGCAGACGTCGACAACAGGAACCGTAACCGCAGGTCCAACCGAGCGGGTCAGCCCAATCCCAAGCGCGAGGCCCGTGCCAAGGCCGCCGAGCGTCACGTGGCAACTGTGTCCGAAGCGTGCGCCAAGGATATCGAGCGTTCGCTTGCCGGCGTGTACGAGTTCGATGGTATGCCTGCCGGTTTTGTCGCGGCGATGAAGGCCAAGGCCCAAGTGGCCGACGCTGTCGAGGAACGGGTTGCCGAGGACGTCGAGGGCGCGGAGGCTGCCGAGACCGAGGCAGCGCCTGAGCCCGTCGAAGAAATCGCTGAAGCTGAGTCCGCGCCTGCCGCCGAGGAGCCCGCTCCGGTCCTGCCCGAGGTTACCGTGCTCGACGCCTCTGCCACGCAGGCCATTCTGGATAACGGCCGAGGCTACGCGCAATTCTGCGACATGGCCGTGCTCGCCTTTGCCTCGTTCACCAACCCGGGCGGCGGCTACATCCAGGGCTATCTGGGTCAGGAGGCCACGCTCTGTGCCGATTCGTACCTGTACAACGTGCTCGATAAACAGCGCAAATGGTACGGCGAGAACCGTCGCCGCAACATCAACTGCGAGCTTTACCGCAACCGTGCGCTGGTGGTGCCCGCGGTGCGTTTCGACCGCAACCATGTGCACGCCTATGCCGACGTAATCGTCGCCGCCGCGCCCAACGCCAAGCGCGCTCGCCAGGAGTATCGCGTGGGTGACGATGCCTTGCTGGACGCCCTGCGCGATCGCATCCGCTTTGTGCTTGCCATCTGCGACGAGCTGGGTCGCGAGAAGCTCGTGCTGGGCGCTTGGGGCTGCGACAACAACGGCTTTGACGCCGAGGCCGTGGCCGAGCTCTTCCGCAAGGAGCTCGCATCGGGCGACTTTAAGGTCAAGCAGGTCTTTTTTGCCGTGCCCTCTACGCGCTGGGACGAAGATTTTGCCAAGTTCGAGCACGTGCTGGCAAACTTCCCCGAGCGCAACGAGGAGTCCTATGCCCAGGTTGCCGCTCGCGCTGCGGCTGCCCGCGCCGCCGAGCAGGCCCAGGCTGCCGCCGAGGACGATGAAGACGATGACGATTGGCGCAAGTACCTGTAATCGGTGTGTGCTGACAGATAGGTCGATCCGGCGGGAGAGACTGCTCCCGCCGACTTTTTCTTTTTACTAGAGGAAGGGCTTACGATGAAAAACGTTCTGTGCTTTGGCGACAGTAATACCTACGGCTATGATCCGGCAGGCATGCGCGACGGCACCGCGGTACGCTATGCGCACGATGAGCGCTGGTGCGGTGTGGCCCAGCGCGACCTGGGCGAGGGCTGGCACGTGATTGAGGAAGGCCTCAACGGCCGCACGACGGTACGCGACGACATGTGCCATCTGGACACTAATCTCAACGGCATCCGCGCGTTGCCGATGCTGCTCGAGGCTCATAAGCCGCTGGATGCGATCGTGATTATGCTGGGCACCAACGACTGCAAGACGGTCTTTAGCGTGGGGGCTGCCGATATCGCTGACGGTGCCATGGCGCTGATTCGCACCGTCCGTGCGTTTCCCTGGACCGAAGCCGCGCCCTGCCCGCGTATTCTGCTGATGGCGCCTATCAAGATTAAACCGCAGATCGCCGATGTGTACATGACCGACTTTGACGAGCGCTCCGTCGAGGCCTCGGAGCATTTTGCCGAATACTATGCGTATGCTGCTAAACAGTTTGGCTGCGACTTTTTGAATGCCGCTGATTTTGCCGAGCCGGGCGATATCGATTATCTGCACATGATGCCCGAAAGCCACGAGAGCCTGGGCCACGCCGTGGCAGCCAAGCTCCAAGAGATGCTTGGTGAGTAGCGCGACCACAAGCCACCGCAAAGGGGACGGGCGCCTTTGCGGTGGCTTGGGCTGCGAATCTTAATATTGCCACATGTGGTTGACAGGGCCGGAGCCTTTGCCCATGTTCAGGCCGGCGGCCAGAGCGCCTGTCAGGAATGCCTTGCCCGCATTGACGGCGTCGGCAAGATCCATGCCTTGGGCCAGTGCACAGGCGATGGCAGATGAGAGCGTGCAGCCGGTGCCGTGCGTGTTGCCGGTCTCGATGCGCTTGTGGCGGAACCATGTGGTGAGCGGATCGCCCAGGTGGTTACCCTCGTCATCGAGTGGCGCGGGCTCTGCTAGCACATCGTTGGCTTCGTTGACAAAATGCCCGCCCTTAACGAGGGACGCGCAGCCAAAGCGGCGGGTGAGGAGCATGGCAGCGTTTTGTTGGGTGCGCTCGGAATCGACCTCGTAGTCGAGCAGCGCCATGGCCTCGGGAATGTTGGGCGTGATGACGGTCGCCAGCGGGAACAGGCGACGCGTGAGCGCCTCGGCGGCATCCTCGGCAATGAGGCGGGCGCCCGAAGTGGCGACCATGACGGGGTCGACGACCACGTTGGTTGCGTTCCATGCGCTCAGGCGGTCGGCGATAACCTCGATAATCTCAGCAGAGGAAACCATGCCGATCTTGACGGCGCTGGGTCGGATATCGTCAAAGACGGCATCGATCTGCGCCGCGACAATATCCGGGGAGATATTCTGCACGGCGGTGACACCCAGTGTGTTTTGCGCTGTGATCGCTGTGATGGCTGTCTCGGCATACAGACGGTGCGCCGTGATGGTCTTAATGTCTGCCTGAATGCCGGCGCCACCGCTGGAATCGGATCCTGCGATGGATAGAACGGCAGGTACCTTGCTGCGATCCATGTTCGCTCCCTTGTCTGGTCGGATTCAAATGGGTCTTTTACACCGCATTATAAAGATGCCCGGGCCGGCGATATGCCGAACCCGGGCGCGAGATGCAATTTTTACGCAAATGCAAGCAAATGTTCACAAGTTAACAATTGGCAGGTGCTGCGGCGTGCCACAGGCGATCGCGGCGATAAGGCTAGTCCTCCATGCCCAAGTCGATCGTGGTGCCCTCGAACACCTTGTTGACGGTGCGGACGGCGCACATCTTGCCACACATGGTGCAAGTGCCCTCGGTGGCGGCGGGGGACTCCTCGTAGCGCTTCTTGCCCGTAACCGGGTCGAGCGCGCACTTCCACATGGCGTCCCAGTCGAGCTTGCGACGTGCCTGGCCCATCTTGTCGTCCATGTCGCGGGCGTGGGGCACCTTCTTGGCGATATCGGCGGCGTGTGCGGCGATCTTGGTGGCCATGAGGCCGTCGAGCACATCCTGAGCGTTAGGCAGGCACAGGTGCTCGGCTGGTGTCACGTAGCACAGGAAGTCGGCACCGGAGCTGGCGGAGATGGCGCCGCCGATGGCTGCGGTGATGTGGTCGTAACCCACGCCGATATCGGTCACCAGCGGCCCCAGCACATAGAACGGGGCGTTGTGGCACAGGCGCTTCTGCAACTTCATGTTGGCGGCGATCTCGTCAAGCGCCATGTGACCCGGGCCCTCGACCATGACCTGGACGCCGGCTGCCCAGGCGCGCTTGCACAGCTTGCCCAGCTCGATCATCTCGGCGGTCTCGGTGGCGTCGTTGGAGTCGTATAGGCAGCCCGGGCGGCAGGAGTCGCCGAGCGAAATCGTCACGTCGTATTCGTGGCAAATCTCGAGCAGCTCGTCAAAGTACTCGTAGAAGGGGTTTTCGTTGCCGGTGACCTCCATCCAGCCAAACAGCAGCGAGCCGCCGCGGCTGACGATGTTCATGAGGCGGCCGGTCTCCTTAAAGGTCTTGGTGACCGACTTGTTGATGCCGCAGTGGATAGTCATAAAGTCCACGCCGTCCTCGGCGTGCGCGCGCACGACTTCGAACAAGTCGTCCTTGGTGAGTTTGACCAGCGGCTTTTCCATGTAGCCGATGGCGTCGTACATGGGGACGGTGCCCACCATGAGCGGCGTCTCGTCGATGAGCTGCTGGCGGAACTGGCGCGTTTTGCCCGAGTTGGAGAGGTCCATGATGGCGTCGGCGCCATAGTCCTCGGCGATCTTGACCTTCTTCCATTCCTCGGCGGCATCGGCCTTGTCGCCCGAGATGCCCAGGTTCACATTGACCTTGGTGGACAGGCCCTCACCGACGCCAAAGGCGCGCATGCCCTTTTTGATGTGCACGATGTTGGCGGGGATGGCGATGCGGCCGTCGGCCACGCGCTCGCGGATGTACTCGGGATCGCGATGCTCACGCTCGGCGACTTCCTTCATCTGCGGTGTGATCTGCCCAGCGCGGGCGAAGTCGATTTGCGTGACGAGCTTGGGCTCGGTCTGTGTGCTCATTGGCACGGCTCCCTTCGTTGGCATTACCCATATCAGGTTTGCGGGTCAGGGCGGGCGCGCCCAATCTCAGCCTGCCGTCTTGTCCCGCAAGCTCCCCGTTTATGTAATGGGCTCAAGTATAGCCTGAATGGGTACGATTGGGCCAACGAGCGTGCCTGTGGGGAGGCGAACATGGAAGACAAGCATCTATATCGAGAGACGCAATGGGATGTATCGGCCGAGGAGGGCCGTGCGCACCATGGGTTGGTCGCGATTGGCTTTGCGGTGCTTGCCGTGCTGGTGATTGCCTTTTGTATTTGGACGTTTGGCGGTCGCGGCGGCGCTGCCTGGGAGTTTGAGGCCGACGATGCCCTGCCGATCATGACGGTGAAGGTCGCTGGCGGCAACACGGTGGCCGCGCCGGGCGACTATTGGTATCCGCGCGATGAGTTTGTGCAGTTGCAGCTGAGTGGTGGGTCCATTCCCGGTGAAGAGATTGAGCGCGTGACCTTCGATGCGTCGCTTAAGACGCTGTCGGTCGAGCTCAAAGATCAAGGAGATGTGCCCACGACCATGGATATCGCGCTGACGGAATGGCGCCTGGAGCCCCCGGCGGGTGTTGCGGTGTCCGAGGTTGAGCATGTCAAGATTACCTATCAGGACGGCACGACAAACGTGATTGCAAAGGCCGACGGTCTAGCAGAATAGGTGTCGCGCCTAGCCGGCCAAATCATAAAAGCTGCGGTGGAATAGTTCCTGCTTGTGCGATAAAAGGCTCAAATAGGAACTATTCCACCGCAAGTTATATAGAGAAGGCTGAGCGGGTCAGTGTCGAGTGTCGGCTCTAGGGCATCTGTTCGTTGATGAAGACCATGCTGTCTGGGGACGAGAACTCAGGGACATAGCGGTAGCCAAGGTTGAACTCGGTAAGACCGGCGGCGTCCTCGACCTTGTTTTCCGCCATCCAGCGGACCATCGAACCGCGTGCCTTTTTGCTGGCGGTCGAGCGCTGGATGGGCTTGCCGTTGCGGACACCTTCACCAAAGAGACAAGTGACGGTTGTGGCGTCGCCTGCGAGATGGGGCAGAACGGCCTTGGCGTACTCCACGCTGGCAAGGTTGACGACCGTGGTGTTGGAGCCGGTCGGTGCAATAGCACATGCAAGCTTGTCGTCCCAAAAGCCGTAGAGGTCGCGGGCGTCGTCGACGGCGAGTTTGGCTCCCATTTCGAGCCGATAGGGCTCAACGCCATGGAAAGGTCGCACGCATCCGTACAATCCGGAGAGAATCCAAAGATGGGTTTGCAACCAAGTGAGTTGCTCGTCATCCATAACCTCTGGCGCCATGCTCTGGTATTGAATGCCGTGATAGGACATGACGGCGGGGGAGGTATTGCGGGCGATATCGGGATTGTCGAGGTCGCCGTTTTCCAAGATGGGCTCGAACTCATACAGACTGTCGAGGCAAGACGCCAGCAGTTTGTCGCTTACATTCCATAGCTCCTGCAAACCGTCGCTGCCTTCATTTCGCTCAATATCTAGCAACGCGCGATGCAGTCGAGCTGTCTCGCGCACAAAGGGTGGAATGCCTAGGACTTCAAAAGCATCTTGGGCCGCGCGCATCTGCTTGGCGGGCGAAATGATGACCTGCAGCATGAACTCTCCTCTGCCAAAAAGGAAGTTGCGGTGGAATACGGTCTGTTTTGGCCGTTTATGGGCCAGTTTAGTCCGTATTTCACCGCAACTGATGAAGGGCTGGTTAGGCGCGCTCGAGGAAGGCCTTGTAGCCGCGATAGGCCTCGTAGATGTCGGCCTTGTTGGCGACCTCCCACAGGGCGTGCATGGACAGGACGGCAACGCCGGAGTCGATGACGTTCATGCTGTACTTGGCCATGATGTAGGCGATGGTGCCGCCGCCGCCCGCGTTGACGCGACCGAGCTCGCAGGTCTGGAAGTCCACGCCGGCCTCATCCATGATGTCGCGGACGAGGGCCACGTACTCGGCATCGGCGTCGTTGGAGCCGCCCTTGCCGCGGCTGCCCGTGTACTTGTTAAAGCACAGGCCACGACCCATAAAGGCGGCGTTCTTGGTTTCGAACTTGCCGGCGTAGCCCGGGTCGAAGCCGGCGGACACGTCAGAGGAGAGCATACGGCTGTGGGCGAGTGCACGGCGCAGGGCCAGCGGGCTATCCTCGCCGGCGAGCGTCATGATCTCGGCGACGGTGTTCTCGAAGAAGCGGCTCGTCATGCCGGTGGCGCCCACGGAGCCGATCTCCTCCTTGTCGACGATGAGCGTGATGCTCGTGCGCTCCACGTTTGCGACGTTGATCTGGGCAAGCATGGAGGGGTAAGCGCAGACACGGTCGTCGTGGCCATAGCCCAAAATCATGGAGCGGTCGAGGCCCATGTCGCGGGCGGGACCGGCGGGCACGACCTCGATCTCGGCGGAGAGGAAGTCCTCCTCCTCGACGTCGTATTGCTCCTTGAGGATGTCCAGGAACATCTGCTTGACGGGCTCCTTGGGGGCGTCCTTGTCGTCCTCATCGAACTTGACGGGACGGCCGCCCACGATCACGTCGAGGATCTCGGCGTCGACGGCGTCCTTGGCGGGCTTGGACATCTGCTCGCTCGAGAGGTGGATCAGCAGGTCGGAGATGGTAAAGACCGGATCGTCTGCCTTGTCGCCGATGTTGATGTCGACGGTGGTGCCGTCCTTTTTGCAGATGACGCCAACGAGTGCAAGCGGGGAGGCCACCCAGTGGTAGCTCTTGACGCCGCCGTAGTAGTGCGTGTCGAGGTAGGCCATGTCGCCGGCCTCGAAGGCGGGGTTCTGCTTGAGATCCAGGCGCGGCGAGTCCACGTGGGCGCCCAAGATGTTAAAGCCCTGCTCGAGCGGGGCGGTGCCCAGGTTGACGAGCATAAGGTCTTTGCCGTGGTTGGCGGCGTACACTTTGTCGCCTGCCTTGAGTTCGCGGCCTTCGGCGATTACGGTCTCCAGGTCGACATAGCCCGCCTCCTCGGCCATCTTGATGCCGGTCTTGACGCACAAGCGCTCGGTCTTGTTCTCGCTCAAAAACTGCTTATAGCCGCGGCAAAGCTCCTCGAGCTCCTCGATTTGCTGTGGCGTGTACTTTTTCCATGCGCAGGGACGCTCCATGACGCAGGCTCCTTTCGGATCGATCGTGCTGGTTGATGTACCGTGAGCCATCGTATCACGCGCGGGCTCACGGTGGCGGGGGAGCTTGATATGAGGTGGCCGAGGGGCGGGGAGCGTGTAAACTGGAGTGAGCAAACCGTGCCCAGCCCAAAGCGAGGTATTCAATATGTCTGACAAGCGCCGCACCTTTGCCGTTATCGACGGCAACTCGCTCATGCACCGCGCCTTCCACGCCGTGCCGCCCACCATGAACGCGCCGGACGGTCGTCCCACCAACGCGATCTTTGGCTTTTTGAATATGTTCCTCAAGATGATTGACGCCTTTAATCCCGACGGCGTGGTCGTGGCGTTTGACAAGGGCAAGCCGCGCGTGCGCATGGAGATGCTGCCGCAGTACAAGGTTCAACGTCCGCCCATGGACCCCGATCTGCACGCGCAGTTCCCTATGATCAAGGAGCTGCTCACCGCGCTCAACGTGCCGATTCTGCAGTCTGAGGGCTGGGAAGGCGATGACATCCTGGGCACTATGGCGCGCCTGGGCGAGCAGGCCGGCTGTGACATGCTGCTGGTGACCGGTGATCGCGATATGTATCAGCTTGTGACCGAGCACGTCAACGTGGTCTCGACCCGCAAGGGCCTGTCCGACGTGGCGATCATGACACCCGAGAGCGTGGACGATCTGTATCACGGCATCACGCCGGCGCTCGTACCCGACTTTTATGGTCTGAAGGGCGACACGTCCGATAACATCCCCGGCGTGCCGGGCATCGGCCCCAAAAAGGCGAGCGCGCTCATTGCGCAGTACGGTAGCCTGGACGAGGTCATCGCACATGCCGACGAGGTCAAGGGCAAGATGGGCGAAAACCTGCGCGCGCACATCGACGACGCGCTGCTGAGTCGCAAGGTCGCGACCATCCGCACCGATGCGCCTGTTGAGCTCGATTTTGAGGCGACGTCCTTCCCGGCGTTTTCTGCTGATGAGGTTTCCGCGGCGCTGGGTACGCTTGGTATCACCGCCATGCAGAACCGTTTCTTGGCGCTGATCGGCGGCGAGGACGGGGCTGCTGCTGCCTCCAGTGTGTTTGAGATGCCTGCGATGGTTCGCGCAGCCGCCGGCGATGCTGACGCGCTTGGTGCCGTTGCGGCTGAGATCTCCCGCGCGATCGATGCCGGCGAGTGGGCCGCCGCCGTGGTGGACGACGACAAGGAAGAGGGCGCGCTCTTTGGACTGACGCGCACGCTGTGGTTGGCGACGTCCAAGGGCCTGTTCGCGCTCGAGGAGGGCGACAGCGGTGTGGCGGCTGAGGTTGAGGGCTTCAATTTTGCCCACGGCGTGATCGCTGGTGTGCTCGCGCGCCTGTTTATGGAAGGCCGCGTGACGAGCCCGGATATGAAGACGCTGTTGCACGAGCTTTCGCCCATCGATTCTTCTGAGCCCGAGCTCATGGATTCGCTGGCAGTCGATTCTACGCGCATCTTCGATACCGTGGTCGCCGCCTACCTGCTGGATTCCGACCGCTCCGAGTTCGATGAGGCATATCTGGCCGATACCTATCTGCAGATGACGCTGCCTGCGGCGCGCGGTGCAGAGGGTGCCGGCGAGGACGCTCCTGCACCCGCCGCTCGCACGGCGGCCTTGACGCTGGCGCTGGTCGCACCGCTGCGCGACCGCATGGCCCGCGAGAACGCCGCCAACGTGTTCGATGGCATCGAGATGCCACTCGTGCCGGTGCTTGCTAAGATGGAGCGCGCGGGCATGCTCGTGGATCCCGACCGCCTGCACAGTCTGTCCGAGGGACTGGCGACCCAGATTGCCGAGGTTGAGCGCAGCATTCGCGACCTGGCGGGTGACGAGACCTTTAATATTGGCAGTCCCATGCAGCTGTCGCACGTACTCTTTGATGTGATGGGGCTTCCGACCAAGGGCCTCAAGAAGACCAAGCGCGGTTACTATTCGACCAACGCCAAGGTGTTGAGCGATCTTGCCCGCGATCACGAGATCGTGCGCCTGATTTTGGACTGGCGTGAGAAGTCCAAGATTAAGTCGACCTATCTGGACACGCTGGGCCCGCTGCGCCGTGGTGACGGTCGCGTGCACACCACGTACAACCAGACCATCACCGCGACGGGGCGTCTGTCTTCGAGCGACCCCAATCTGCAAAACATTCCGACGCGCTCGGAGCTGGGGCGTACCGTCAAGACGGCGTTCTCGGCGGGCGAGGGCAGCGTCTTTTTGGCGGTGGACTACTCGCAGATCGAGCTGCGTCTGCTCGCGCATCTTTCGGGTGATGAACATCTGGTACGTGCCTTTAACGAGGGCGAGGACTTCCATGCCGAGACGGCCGCGCGCGTATTTGGCGTGCCGGTGTCCGAGGTAACGCCCGACTTGCGCAGCCGCGCCAAGGCCGTGAACTTTGGCATCGTGTACGGCCAGCAGGCCTACGGTCTGTCGCAGTCGCTGCATATCTCGATGGCCGAGGCGCGTGGCATGATCGACCGCTACTACGAGGCCTATCCGGGCGTGCGCACGTTCCTCGACAACGTGGTGGCGCGTGCCAAGCAGACGGGCTACGCCGAGACCATGTACGGTCGCCGGCGTCATATTCCGGAGCTCAAGGCCAAAAACCCACAGCTCCGCGGCTTTGGCGAGCGCACGGCCATGAACCACCCCATGCAGGGAACCGCAGCAGACATCATCAAGATCGCCATGGCCCGCGTAAGCCGCCGCCTGGAAGAAGAGGGCTTTGCCGCCCACATGATTCTGCAGGTACACGACGAACTGGACTTTGAGTGCCCCGTCGACGAAGTCGAGCGCCTCACCGCCATGGTCCGCGACGTCATGGAGCACGTAGTAGACCTCCGCGTACCGTTGATCGCCGAAGCCAGCACCGGCATAACCTGGGCCGACGCCAAGTAAAGACGCACCAACAACCCCAAAGTAACCAAAACCAGAAGGACGCCCCTCATTAACAAGGAGCGTCCTTCGTTCAATAAAAATCAGCCAAAGTATCTAGGCGCCAAGACGCCATCCAGACGGCAAGCAAGTCAACGTAGCCATGCCCGGGGCCGGCCGTTTGATTTTTGTAGATTCCGCACGAGCCGAAGAGCACTTAATGTGCTCTTCGAGCGAGCCCAGGACCTGACCGAGCAAAAATCAAACGGCCGGCCCCGGGCATGGC
>JAXXEN010000038.1:0-21005 GCA_037237765.1 Collinsella sp.
CGAACCCGCGAGGCTTATCCTCTCGCGAGTTCGCACTGAATCAACCTGGTGCCCCCAGCGGGATTCGAACCCGCGATATCCACCTTGAAAGGGTGGCGTCCTTGGCCGCTAGACGATGGGGACAGCGGGAAAGAGTATAGCAGACTTTTTTGCCGGCGCGTATATCGTTGGCAAACTGGAAAACCACCACATAGGAGCTGGCTCTCTATCCCGATCTTCAAATATCTCAACCTGTAACATCTGGGCGGGCAAATCGGCTCTAGCTGTTACAGATCGAGACAAAAGGCAGGCGTCGGGACGAACATCTCATTCTGTAACAGTAAGACGACTTTTAACGGTCTAGATGTTACAGATTGAGACAAACCGCTGGGATGGGTCAAAACCACCACAAAGGTGCCTGTCCCCTTTGTGGTTGTGAGGTGCTAGGGGAGGAGCTTCATGGCTGCGTCGTGGGCGGCGTGCTCGTAGGTGTCGTCGAGGGACTTGAGCGGCAGCAGGGCTGTGGCCTGTGCATCGCCGCGGCGCTCGAGGGCGTGCGCGATGAGCCAGTCGGCGAGCTCGGGGTTCTTGGGCAGCGCCGGGCCATGCAGGTACGTGCCGATGACGCCCTTGTAGATCAGACCCTCGAAGCCGTCGTCTCCGTTGTTGCCGGTGCCCGTGACGACGGACGTTCCAAGCGGCGTGGCATCTGCGTCGAGCAGAGTGCGGCCGCCGTGGTTCTCGAATCCCACAAAGGGCTCGGGCGCCAGGTCGGTCTTGACGGCGACGTTGCCGATCAGGCGGTCAGAACCGCGCACGGTTTCGGCGGCGATGATGCCCAAGCCTTCAATGCGATCTTCACCCATGTAGTATGAACGGCCGAGCAGCTGGTAGCTACCACAGATGGCAAGCAATGAGCCACCATCTTCAACATAGGCCGCGACCTTGTCTTTTTGAGCGAGCAGCTCGTGCGCCACGGCCAGCTGGTCGCGATCGGAGCCGCCGCCCATCATGACGATATCGGCGTCGGTGAGATCGAGCGACTCGCCCATACGGACCTCGTCCACGCGCACGGGAATGCCACGCCAGGCGCAGCGGCGCTCGAGGGCGATGACGTTGCCGCCGTCGCCATAGAGGTTGAGGGCATCGGGGTACAGATAGACGATGCGCAGGGGGCGCGAAAGCTCGACCGGCGCGACGCCGACGGGGACAGCGCTCCCATCGGCGCGTGTTACGGCGCAGGAGGCAACCGAGCTCGCATCGGTATCCTTAAGCCCGTCGAGCTCCTTGACCAGCGGCGGAAAGGCCGTGTAGTTGGCGACGGCATAGAAAGTGTCGCCGGCGGCTTCATCCCCAACGGCGCCGATCGCCTGCTCGATATTCGAGATGATGACGGCGTCAATGCCGGCGTACTTGAGGCGCACCTGCATATCGTGCGCGCGCGTGCCGCCGGCAAAGGCGACAAGCCCCGTTGTATCGGCGATGCGCTCAAAGTCGACGTCGTAGATCCACGATACATCGTGGCCATCGGCATCGTTGTCGTTCAGAAAAAAGGCGCAGAGCCTGCCACCTGCCGTCTTGATGGACTGGATCTGGCGATCAAAGCCCACGGGATTCTTGGCCAGGTTTGCCTCGACGGTGCGGCCGGCAATGTTCCAGCGGCCCATGCGTCCGCCGGCGGGGACGTAGGCATCGAGCGTGGGCTGTAGATGCGCCGCGTCCACGCCCAGCTCGCGCGCCGCAAAGAAGGCGGCGGCAACGTTGTAGACCATGTATAGGCCGTTGTAGCGAGTGGCGATGTGCGTTGCGGGTGCGTCGGTATCGGGTCCAAAGTTCAGGTCAAAGCCGTAGCCGTTGCAGGTGAGCTCAACGCCCGTCACGCGACGGACCAGCGCGGGACGACCCCAGCCGCACGAGGGGCAATGGTATGCGCCGAGCTGTCCGTACTGCACATAGTCGTACTCCAGCGGCGCGTTGCACTGCGAGCAAAAACGCGAGTCGCTAATGCGATCGGACTCGGTGCCCGTAGCGCCGTCGATGCCAAAGGCGATGCTTGCATTGGGAACGCGCGCGGCGATCGCGGCACACAGCGGGTCGTCGGCGTTATAGATGAGCGTCGTTGTCGGCGAAAGCTCCAGCGCGTGGGCGATGACGTCCTGGGTGTGGTCGATCTCGCCGTAGCGGTCCAGCTGGTCGCGGAACAGGTTGAGCAGCACAAAGTACGTCGGCTTGAGCTTGGGCAGAACGCGTACGGTGTAAAGCTCATCGCACTCAAAAACGCCCACGCGCTTGCCACCGGCTCGCTTGAGGCCGCTGCGCGCCTCGAGCAGTGCGCCCACCACGCCCGGCTCCATGTTGTTGCCGGCGCGGTTGCATACCACGGTGGCTCCGCTGGCGGCAACGGCGTCGGCGATGAGGTTGGAGGTGGTGGTCTTGCCGTTGGTGCCGGTGATCACCACGCTGCGGTCGACAAGGGCAGCGAGGTCGCTCAGCAACTCGGGGTCGATCTTCATGGCGATGCGGCCGGGAAGCACGCCGCCCTGGCGCTTAAGGACGGAGCGCAGCCCCCAGCGAGCGATATCGCTCGAGGTGCAGGCAAGAGATGAGCGGAGGTTCATGAAACCGTTCCTAACGTAAACGACATGGTCGGGTCGAGTGCGTCACTAAAAACCGTAGCGGCGCGCAAATTCCTGGGCAAGCTGCGACACGTCTTCGCAGGCATTGGCCCAGGGGGCAAAGTCGGGAGTGTCCGAGATAATACCGTCCGCTTCCCAAACGGCCTGGTGCGAAAGATCCCAGGGATCGTGTGGCTCGGGCCGGCAGGGAAGGTACGGTGTCTGGTACATGGGGTTCAGTAAGAAGAACGCACCGCCCTCGCAACGGTTGGCAAACTCGCGCAGCGCGCGTGTCGCCGGGCGCATCTTGTTTGTTTTGAACAGCAGAATCGTGCGGGCGAGCAGATACCAAGGAGAGTTCTCGAGCGCGTCAGCCCCGATCTCTTCCTCGAGCTGGTGGGCCAGGGCAAAAAAGCCGTCCTCGTCTTCCAAGCGAGCGAGGGCGAGTAGCACGGTGCCTGCAGCTCGGGTGGGATAGCCTTCTGCCTTAAGAACACGGCGGGCGTAGTTGGCAGCAGCGCGGTAGCGGGCGCTCGCCATGCACAGCTGCGAGATGGCCTCGAGCGTGTGAAGCCACCCGATAAGAGCCGGCTCGCTCACGGTAAGGTCTGCTGCGGTGACACCGTCGGCCAAAACATTATTGGCCCAGTAGTGTGGGGCCTCCATATCGAACCCGGGCACGCTTTGCTGCAGGTAATCGGCCGTGATCGCCTCGAGCTTCATCAGGTCGCCCAGGCAGGCGTCAACGGGCGTGTCGGCCAGGATGATGGCGAGCAGCTGCGCGTCGAGGACATACGCATCGATGCGGACGATCTTGAGCAGCTCATCGCGCATGTCGTCGAACAGGCGATTGCGCGTCTGCTCGAACTCCTCGTCGCTGCCCATGTCCTCGATGCGATGGAGCTCGTCGAGCAGGTGGCGATGAACACCGGCGTAGGACAGCAGCGCCTGGGCATGCTCGGACTGCGCATACTTTTGGGGATTCGCGCTAATGTCGTTATGGACAAGCTCGCGTGCTGCATCGGTGAGTTCGGGGTGCGACGCAACGTAGGCGCGCTCCAGGTAGGCGGGGATGTAGACGCTCGGATCCATTAGAGGTCTCCTCCCTTAAACGGCAAGCCCTGCTCGGCCGCCCGCAGGATGCGCTCGTCGATCTGGGAACGCACGATATCGTTGGTGGCGACCCAGGCAGCAAAGCTGGCGTTGTCGGGGGCGCCCAGGCCCTCCTGCAGTACCGGCGTCGCCTCGGACAGCGCAAGGACAAGCTCGTCGGTGGAGCCCACACTCACATTGACGCGGGCATAGACGCCATCGGGAAACTCGGTTTGGAAGTAGAGTGCCTCGGCTGCGTGCGGACACGAGCGCGCAAGGATGCGCAAGTAGTGCTCGGCGCCCTCGTAGTCCAGCTCGCGCCAGGCAGCGCTCATCAGCGCGATGAGCGTCCACGGGTCCAAGTCGCGCTCTGCATCCTTGGGACGGCGGCGCAGCGGGGTATTCGCGAGGTACGGCACGGAGTGTGCGGAGCGAAAGCGCTTGAGCTCCTCGGCGGGGTATTCGAGCTTTGCCATGGCGAGCATCGCGGTGTGGCGGACACCAGCGGGGTCGTTGGGCGCAAAGTCCAGGCTGCGGTTTGCGGCTTCGAGCGACATGCGGTAGCGTCCGCTAATGAGGGCGCGCGATGCCAAGGCGGCAAGCCAGCGCAGATAGGGGCGGCGCGTAAGGTCGCCTGCGGCCTCGCGCTCGTAGGGGTCCTGCGCCGAGGCGATCTTGAGCGCCAGATCGTGCTCCACCTCGTCGCACTTGGACACCAGGTACTGCACGTATTCCTCGTTGGATTCGGCGGTGAGTGCCGTCAGCATGCGCTGGGCATCCCAGTTGGCCGGATCGAGTGCGGCCGCCTCGCGGAGCATGTTCTCGGCAGCTGCCTCTTCCTGCTCTGCCTGGGCATCGTCAGGGATAAAGGGAATGCGGTAGTCGACGGCCTCGACCACCTTGGCAATCAGATGCCCGGCGCGGTCGCGGTCGTGCACGATGAGTGGTGCGGGGTTGCGGGTGAATTGTTCCATCAGACGCTCTACGGCGGCGCCGTCGGTGAGCGGGATATTGTCGCGGCGCAAGGCCTCAAGAACGAGGCGATGGCAATCCTCTTGAATGGGATCGAATGCCATGGGGCCTCCTTTGCTGCGGTTAGGGTTCAAATGTTTCTATATAAGGTTCTAGTTTACCCGCATGTGGCACACCGGGGGTGCCGCACTTGGACTTGCACCTTTGCACCACGAAGACGGATGTCGCACAAATGTCGGCACCTTGGACGACCGAGTGGTATCACGGTGCCGCAAACGGTCGATTTTTGGCGGCGAACGGTGCATATTTTGGAGGGGCACCGTCCTGCCCGGGATATGTAGCCAACCTTGATAAAACGTTTGCCCAGCTTGGGAGTATGAATGCCGCACAAGGGTCTTCAGGGATAGAAAAAACGTTTCATCATTGGTGGCTTTAGGTGAATAACTGACCAACCAGAACGGTAAAATAGTGTTTGTCTGAGCGTTGAGACGTTTAGACATCGCGCATTGTCATCGCCGGCAACGCGCAAACCGGTCCTAACGGAGCCAATTGGGTGCTCCGTTATATACGCAAGTCTAAGAGGGGCTTGTTTAGGAGGCACAGTATGGGACGTTTTACCAATCCTCGCGATCTGTACTTTGGTGAGGGCGCTCGCCACGAGGTGAAGAACCTCAAGGGCAAGAAGGCCATCATCGTTTCTGGCGGCAGCTCTATGCGCCGCGGCGGGTTCCTGCAGGACGTTGAGGCCGACCTCAAAGAGGGCGGCTTCGAGGTCAAGCTGTTCGAGGGCGTCGAGTCCGATCCGTCCATCGAGACGGTCATGAAGGGCGCCGAGGCCATGCGCGAGTTCGAGCCCGACTGGATTATCGCCATCGGTGGCGGCTCGCCCATCGATGCCGCTAAGGCCATGTGGGTCTTCTACGAGTATCCCGAGGAGTCCTTCGATAACATCATCCAGCCGTTCAGCTTCCCCGAGCTGCGTCAGAAGGCTCACTTCTGCGCCATTTCCTCCACCTCCGGTACCGCTACCGAGGTTACTGCCTTCTCCGTCATTACCGACTACGCCAAGGGCATCAAGTACCCGCTGGCCGACTTCAACATCACCCCTGATGTCGCCATCGTCGACCCCGAGCTCACCTACACCATGCCCGCCAAGCTGTGCGCTCACACCGGCATGGATGCTCTGACCCACTGCATGGAGGCCTACGTTTCCACCTGCGCCTCTATGTTCACCGACGCCAACGCTCTGCACGGCATCCGCGAGATCGTCGAGTGGCTGCCCAAGTCCTATGCTGGCGACCATGAGGCCCGTCAGCACATGCACGAGGCTCAGTGCATCGCCGGTATCGCCTTCTCCTCGGGCCTGCTCGGCATCGTTCACTCCATGGCTCACAAGACCGGTGCTGCCTTCGAGAACGGCCACATCATCCACGGTGCCGCTAACGCCATGTACCTGGGCAAGGTCATCCAGTGGAACTCCAAGGATCCCCGTGCTGCCGAGCGTTATGCTTACGTGGCCAAGGAGATTCTGCACCTTCCCGGCGAGACCAACGAGGAGCTCATCGCCGCGCTCGTCCAGAAGATTCGCGACCTCAACGACCAGCTTAACATTCCGCAGTCCATCAAGGATTACGCGAATGGTGGCGTGAAGGTCGACGCCGAGAACCCGCAGATGGTCTCCGAGGAGGAGTTCCTCGCCAAGCTGCCCGAGATCGCCGCGAACGCCGAGCAGGACGCCTGCACGCCCGAGAACCCGCGTGAGACCAAGGCTGCCGACTTCGAGAAGATCCTCAAGGCCTGCTACTACGACACCGACATCGATTTCTAATCGACTCTTGTTATCGTAACGAGGGGCTCCGCACGTATCTGTACGGAGCCCCTTTCTTTTTTATTTTAGAGAATGGGATAGTTATGGCTGCAATTTTCAATAGCCCCAGCAAGTACATCCAGGGCCCGGACGAGCTGGCCAAGCTCGGTTCCTATGTCGAGCCGCTCGGCGCTAAGGCCCTCGTCATCGTGACGCCTTCGGGCAAGAAGCGCGTCGGTGCCAAGATCGAGGGCGGCTTTGCCGAGGCTAAGGCCGAGCTGCTGTTTGAGGACTTTAACGGCGAGTGCTCCAAGGGCGAGGTCGATCGTCTGGTTGCGCTCGCGCGCGACAACGGTTGCGACATCATCGTCGGCGTCGGTGGCGGCAAGATCCTCGACACCGCGAAGGCCGTCGCCTATTACCTGGAGTCCCCGGTTATCATTTGCCCCACCATTGCTTCGACCGATGCTCCGTGTTCGGCGCTTTCGGTGCTCTATACCGATGACGGCCAGTTCGACAAGTACCTCTTCCTGAAGGCAAACCCCAATATCGTCCTTATGGATACGACGGTTATCGCGGCGAGCCCGGTGCGCCTGACGGTTTCCGGTATGGGCGATGCGCTCGCAACTTATTTCGAGGCTCAGGCGACGCATGACGCCGACGGCGGCACCTGCGCTGGCGGCAAGGGCGGTATGGCCGGTCTGGCACTCGCCAAGCTCTGCTATGAGACGCTTATGGCCGATGGCGTCAAGGCCAAGGTCGCGCTGGAGAAGGGTGCGCTGACGCCTGCCGTCGAGCATATCATCGAGGCCAATACGCTGCTTTCGGGCATTGGCTTTGAGAGCTCGGGCCTTGCTGCTGCTCATGCCATCCACAACGGTTTGACGATGCTGCCCGAGTGCCATGGCATGTATCACGGCGAGAAGGTCGCTTTCGGTACCATCGTCCAGCTGGTACTCGAGGATGCCCCGACCGAGAAGCTCGAGGAAGTCTTGGGCTTCTGCATTGAGCTGGGCCTGCCGGTCACGATGAAGGAACTTGGCGTTGCCGAGCTTACGCGCGAGCAAGCCATGATTGTTGCCGAGGCCGCCTGCGCGCCCGATGACACCATGTGCAACATGCCGTTTGAGGTGACGCCCGAGATGGTCGCAAACGCCATTCTGGGTGCAGACGCACTGGGCCACTACTATCTCATGGATGAGTAAATCAAGCTAAGGAAGGGGCAAAGCCAGCAGATGGCTTTGCCCCTTTTTGCTATGGTGCAAAGGGGCAAGGTTACTTTGCACCAATCGTTGTTTGATGAAGGGCGGATTCTCGTATGGCGCTTCCCATGGTTTATGGCGGTCCCGGCCGGTATGTTCAGGGGCCGGGCGAACTGTCGCGTCAAGGCAAGTATTTGTCATGGTTGGGCTGCGCTGCCTATGTCTTGTTTGACCAGGGCACCGAGGATCGGCTGTGCAGGCAGATCGTCGATGGATTTCTGGACGAAGATCTAAGCGAGCCGTTCTTTAAGATTTATGACGGTCCGTGTACGGAAGAGGCCGTTGTCGATATGGCTAAGGAAGCCCAGGCCGAGTATTGCGACATGGTAGTGGGTATTGGCGGCGGCAAAATGCTCGATATCGCCAAGGCCGTTGCGTTTTATGCCGAGTTGCCGTTGTGCGTATGCCCCACGGCGGCGTCGATGGACGGTCCGTGCAGCGAGATTTCCGATGCCGATTTGCTGAGCGTTGCGAATGCGGTCTTTAGAAACGAGCGCAATATGGCTAACGAACAGGCCAAGGTGACCAAACAAAAACTCGTGCAGCTCATGTGCGAGGCATAGCTTGGCGCTTGATTGATCTTGTGCAATCGAGGCGGCGATAGACCATAAGCTATTTGCCGCAAAGATGCGCCGCATGTAATTTGCCCAAGGCGTGGGCCGATAGCGTATCATTATCTCTTGCTTGTTTGCACTGCTCAGGGAGGGGCCGCGCATGGCGCAGGAACACGATCTGTTTGATGACATTATCGAGATCAGCAAGGGTTTCGACTTTCTTAAAAACCCGCTTGGCGGTGTGACCGATGCACTCGATCCGTCGGCGCCTCAATGGAATCCTGCTGACTACAAGGAGCGTCCGCGCGGCAACACCATTCCGTGCCTGACCTGCAAAAACGAAAAGAGCGGCTGCACCGCGTGCATGGACGTGTGCCCGGTCAACGCTATCGAGGTCGAGGAAGACTCCATCGAGATCCTCGACTCCTGTCGCAAGTGCGGCCTGTGCGCCGCTGCCTGTCCGACCGAGGCGATCATCTCGCCGCGCCTGGCGCCCAAAAACGTCTACGACGACATTGTCTCGGCGGCTACGAGCCACGAGACCGCCTACGTCACCTGCACGCGCGCCCTCAAGCGCATGCCGCGCGAAAACGAGGTCGTCGTTGCCTGCGTGGGCGATATTACGGCCGAGACCTGGTTCTCGGTACTGGCAGACTATCCCAACGTGAGTGTGTACCTGCCGTTGGGCGTGTGCGATAAATGCCGCAACACCGGCGGTGAGGACATTCTGGGCGAGGCGATTGCGAAGGCCGAGGAGTGGTCCGGCACGGGTATGGGCTTGGAGGTCGACCCCAAGAGCCTCAAATGCCATAAGCGCCGCGAGTACGAGCGCAAAGAGTACATGGAAAAAATTGCCCGCACCACGGGCCTGACGGTGACCAAGCTCAACCCGGCGACGGCGGCGCTGGCCTCGGTGACGCAAAAGCTCAAGGCCCATCGCCATCAGATTACCCAGCTGGAGCGCACGCTCAACACCATGTGCGGCACCACGACGACCAAGCGTCGCCGTTCGCTCACCCATGGGCGGCAGCTGGTGCTCTCGACACTGCAGAACCATCCCGAGCTTGCCCAGAATATGCAGGTGAGCACGCCGGAGTGCGATTTTGACAAGTGCACGTCGTGCGGCGAGTGCGTCAACGTGTGCCCCACGTTTGCCTGCGATTTGGTGGGAAGCGGTCGCTTTGCACTGGAGTCCACGTATTGCTTAGGTTGCGGAGCCTGCGTCAAGGTGTGCCCCGAGCATGCGCTTAAGTTGGTTGAGCAAGATGCATCCAACCTGGTCGTCGTCGATCCCGAGGCCGAGGAAAAGGCCGCCCAGAAGGCGAAGGCTCACGAAGAAGCTGAGAAGGTTAAGGCTGAGGCAAAGGCCAAGCTTGACAAGATGCTCGATCAGGTGGAGAAGCTCGCGGACTAGCTAAAAGAGCGTACATGATGGCCGGTGGGATAGGTACTGCCCCACCGGCCAAAAAAGTTGCGGTGGAATAGTTCCTGTTTTGCCCTTAAGCTGGCCATTCTAGGAACTATTCCACCGCAACTAATAGATGGTTAGCTCATACTGCTCTGATGGGTCTCGCTGCCGTTATTGCGGCGGGTGACCGTTTCGTGGAGTAAAAAGAAGCTGGGAACCTGCTTTGTCTCGGTGTATTCCATAAGGATACCGTCGGCGTTGTAGGTCTGCCCGCGTACAACGGCGAGTGCGTTAAAGTCGTCGAGATCGAGCACGCGTGCATCCTCGGGTGTGGGATGCTCAATCGTTACATCGCGTTTGCCCGTGGCAATCTTAATGCCAAGGCCTTCTTCGAGGTAACGATAGATTGAGTCGTTGACAATCTCGGTTGTCAGCCCCGGTACCTGTGAGCTTAGGTAATAGGAGTCGTCGGAGCACACGGCCCGTCCGTCTGCATAACGGATGCGTTTGGCACGCGTGAGCTCACAGCCTTCAGGAAACCCGGTAATCTTGGAGAGTGCCTTGTTACAGACGAGGAGCTCAAAGACAGTGGTAACCGTTTTGAGCTCAAAGCCTCGGTTGGCTGCGATTTCCTTAAAGGTCTCGAGTCCGCCGCCACCACGATTCGTCTCGTCACTGATGTTGCGAATGACGCGCATGCCTTTGCCTTGCTGGGGGAGCACGTATCCATCTGCCGCAAGCATCGAGATGGCGCGACGGACCGTCATGCGCGAACAGCCAAACAGCTGCGTGAGTTCAGTCTCCGAAGGCAGATAGCTTAGATAGGCGTATGTGCCGTCGTCAATCGACTGCTTCACGTTGTCATAAATGGTTTGGAAGATGGCTCGCGCCATGACGGTCTCCTAGAGCTGATTACGCGAGCGGTGGATGAGGACTGCTCGCACAGGTGTCGATCGATTTACTTGCTGGGGTCGATTATATATTTACCCATGGCACGCAGAGCTGGGTCTGACAGGATGGCGCCGAGTTCGTCGAGGGAAGCCACCTTGGCGACCATCGAGGATACGTCGAGCCTGCCAGAGTCGATGAGCTCGAGCGCGCGACGCTGCGTATAAGGGTTGATGTAGGACGAGGTAAGCACAAGCTCCTTCTGGAAGACCTCGAAGGGCTTGACGGTGATTGTCTCATCGGGCTTGGTGAGGCCGAACATCATGACCGTAGCCTTGTGGCCGGCGATCTGGATGGCCTGCTCGATGGTGACGGGCTTGCCAACACACTCGATAACGACATCGACGTTGCCGACGCCCTCCTGCTTCAGGCGGGCCGGGACGTCCTCGTGGATGGAATCAATTGCCAGGTCGGCGCCGAGTTTGAGCGCAACCTCGCGCTTGCCTTCGACGGGCTCGAGCAAGACAACCTTGGTGGCGCCGGCGTTTTTAGCAAGCTGCATCATGAGCAGACCGATCATGCCACCGCCGATAACGACAACTGTGCTGCCGGGCTTGATGTTGCACATATCGATGCCGTGCAGGCAGCAGGCGACGGGCTCGGTCATAGCACCCTGCTCAAAGCTGGTGTGATCGCCCAACTTGTAGACTTGCTGCATATCGACGGAGCAGTACTCGGCAAAGCCGCCGTTAACAGTGGTGCCGTAACCGGTCATATGCTCGCAGTAGTGGTTGATTCCGTCGCGGCAGGGTTCGCAGCAGCCGCAGGGATGGTTTGGGTCGATGCACACGCGATCGCCCGGTTTAAAGCCAGCGACGTCGCTGCCCACGGCCTCGACAACGCCCGCAAACTCATGACCAAGGATCGTGGGCGGGGTAACGTCGGCTGCACCCTTGTCGCCTTCATAGATATGAACGTCGGTACCGCAGACGCCGCAAGCTTTGACGTTGATCAGAACGTCGCGCCTGCCCACGGCCGGCTTTGCCGATTCCTCGACTCTGAGGTCGTGCTTTCCATAGAAGACCGCGCTTTTCATGGTGACTCCTTAACGTGGCGGTGAATATTGTAATGAAGTATAGGTATGTCTAGAGGAACAGACAAGCACATCTAGACAAGTTGAAAAGAAATATAAATTGCAGCCATCAGCTATGTCAGATTTAGCAGGCAAAATACTGGACTTATACCGTTTACGGCCAATAATCGACCGCTGACCGAACATAAAAAACGTATTAACTTGTCTAGATAAGTGATATGATAAAAATAGAAGCGCAAGAAGTCAGGGAAGCGGGCCCACCCGTCCTATTGCACGAGGTACACGCAAACGGCGCGTCTGCGGTCTCGAGTGAAGCCAAAACCGCAGTCGCTCCGAATGAAGAGAGGGGGATTCCCCGTCATGATGCAAAAGATACAACGTTTCGGCGGTGCAATGTACACGCCTGCAATTCTTTTCGCATTTTCCGGAATCGTCGTCGGCCTGGGTACGCTGTTTACCACCGAGGCGATCTTTGGCGAGATGGCCACTGCGGGCCATCTTTGGTTTGATTGCTGGAATGTGCTGCTCCAGGGTGGTTGGACGCTCTTTAACCAGATGCCGTTGCTGTTTTGCGTAGCGTTGCCAATCTCGCTCGCGAACAAGCAGAACGCTCGCTGCTGCATGGAGGCTTTGGCCATCTACCTTACCTTCAACTACTTTGTAAGCACAATCTTGGGGCAGTGGGGCCCTGTCTTTGGGGTCGACTACTCTGTCGAGGCGGGCAGCGGTACTGGTCTTGCCACTATCGCAAGCATCAAAACGCTTGACATGGGCATCATGGGCGCCCTCATTATCTCTGGTATCGCCACGATGCTGCATAACAAGTTCTTCGACACCGAACTTCCTGAGTGGCTGGGCGTGTTCTCGGGCTCCGTGTTCATCTATATGATCGGTTTCTTCGTTATGGTTCCGGTCGCTCTTATCGCCTGCCTGGTGTGGCCGCATGTTCAGGCTGCTATCTCCGCCTTCCAGGGATTCATCCTTTCCGCCGGTACGTTTGGCGTGGGTGTCTTTGCTTTCTTCGAGCGCGTGCTGATCCCTACAGGCCTGCACCACTTTATCTATACGCCGTTCTATTACGATAACGCGGCGGTCAATGGCGGCATCTTTGCCGCTTGGGCCAACATCCTGCCCCAACTGGCTGCAGATCCGAGCATTGCTCTTAAGGATGCCGCACCCTGGGCTGCCTATACCTGCCCTGGATGGACTAAAGTCTTCGGCTCGCTTGGCGTCGCCATTGCGTTTTATATGACCGCCAAACCCGAGCGCAAGCAGCGCGTCAAGGCTCTGCTGATCCCGGTCACCCTTACCGCTATGCTTTGCGGTATCACCGAGCCGCTTGACTTCACCTTCCTGTTCATCGCGCCCGGCCTGTTCGTCGTCCACTGCGTGCTCGGAGCGCTCGGCTGCATGGCTCAAAACCTCCTTGGCGTCGTGGGCATCTTCGACGGCGGCATCATCTCGATGCTCTCGTGGGACTGGCTGCCCCTTTGGGCCGCACACGGTCTGCAGTATGCCATCTCCATCCTTGTCGGTCTGTGCTTTACCGCTCTTTGGGTCGTGGTATTCCGTTTCCTGATCGTCAAGTTCGACTTTAAGACCCCCGGTCGCGAGGATGACGATGTTGAGGTCGAGCTCAAGTCCAAGGCCGACTACAAGCAAAAGCAGGGCGGTGCTGCTGCTGGCAAATCGGTCGCCCAGAGTAAAGATGATGAGCGCTTGGTGCTTGCCGAGAACATCCTCGATCTGCTCGGTGGCACGGATAACATCATCGATGTAACTAACTGCGCTACCCGTCTGCGCGTTAACGTCAAGGACAAGAGCGTCGTTGCACCCGAGGCTTCCTTCAAGGCGATCGGTACGCATGGCTTGGTGGTCCAAGGCCAGTCAATCCAGGTCATCATCGGCCTTACCGTCCCGCAGGTTCGCGAGAAGTTCGAGAGTCTTCTGAAGTTCGAGACTCTTCTGTAAACCATCGTCCATCGAAACAATCGGCCTTGTAGAGCCGGTATGCACCGCAAGGCCGATTCTAGAGATAAAAACTCCACTTCTAGGTAACAATTCCAAACCGTACAGGCCGCGTGCGGGGATGGATTGAGCAAGCGGCCAGAATGAGGAGGACATCATGTCCAAGAAAAACTATGCCGTGACCATTGCCGGCGGTGGCTCTACCTTCACTCCGGGCATCGCTCTGATGCTGCTTGAGGAGCGCGACCGCTTCCCGGTCAACAAGGTGACCTTCTACGACAACAACGCCGAGCGCCAGGAGACCGTGGCCAAGGCCTGCGAGATCTACTTCCACGAGAACGCCCCCGAGGTTGAGTTCAACTACACCACCGATCCCGAGACCGCATTCACCGGGACCGACTTCGTGCTTGCTCACATCCGCGTTGGCCTGTACGCCATGCGTGAGCTCGACGAGAAGATTCCTCTCAAGTACGGCTGCGTTGGCCAAGAGACCTGCGGTGCCGGCGGTATCGCCTACGGCATGCGCTCCATCGGCGGCGTCATCGAGATCCTCGACTACATGGAGAAGTACAGCCCCGACGCCTGGATGCTCAACTACTCCAACCCCGCGGCCATCGTCGCCGAGGCCTGCCGCGTGCTGCGCCCCAACAGCCGCATCATCAACATCTGCGACATGCCGATCGACCTCATGGATAAGATGAGCCGTATGTGCGGCATCAAGGATCGTCGCGAGCTGCAGTATAGCTACTACGGCCTCAACCACTTTGGTTGGTGGAGCAAGATCTACGACAAGGACGGCAACGACCTCATGCCGCAGATTAAGGAGCACATGGCTAAGAACGGCTACCTGGACGGCATCGAGCACGAGGCCGGTAAGGAGCAGCATGTCGAGGAGAGCTGGATTCACACCTTCGGCAAGGCCAAGGATGTCTATGCTGTCGATCCCGAGACGATTCCCAATACCTACCTCAAGTATTACCTGTACCCGGACTATGTCGTTGAGACGTCTGACCCCAACTACACTCGCGCCAATGAGGTTATGGACGGCCGCGAGAAGAAGGTCTTTGGCGCTTGCCGCGACATCATCGCCAAGGGTACGGCTAAAGACGGCGGCTTTGAGCCAGATGTACATGCCAACTACATCGTCGACCTTGCCTGCGCACTGGCCGAGAACACGCTCGAGCGCTTCCTGCTGATCGTCCCCAACGATGGCGCTGTGCCCAACTTCGACCCGACGGCCATGGTCGAGGTGCCTTGCATCGTCGGTTCCAACGGCTTTGAGAAGATCTGCCAGGGCCCGATTCCGCAGTTCCAGAAGGGCCTGATGGAGCAGCAGGTTTCCGTTGAGAAGCTCGTTGTCCAGGCTTGGGTCGAGGGCAGCTACCAGAAGCTCTGGCAGGCACTCACGCTCTCCAAGACCATTCCTTCGGCGAGCGTTGCTAAGCAGATCCTGGACGAGCTCATCGAGGCCAACAAGGATTTCTGGCCCGAGCTTAAGTAAGGACTACTGTCTCGAACTCTCACGCATCTCTGCTTCATTTGCGCCGTCGTGGCGTCCGGATTCGCCCGGATGCTGCGGCGGCGCTATACTTATGCAGTTTGAAGTACCTGTACCAAAAGGAGCTGTCGTGTCCCTTTCCATCGGTATCGTGGGCCTGCCCAACGTGGGCAAGTCGACGCTGTTCACCGCGCTTACCAAAAAGACCGGCCTTGCCGCCAACTACCCGTTTGCCACGATCGACCCCAACGTGGGTATCGTCGACGTGCCCGATAGCCGCCTGCAAAAGCTCGCCGACATCGTCAACCCGGGTCGCATTGTGCCGGCGACGGTCGAGTTTGTCGACATCGCGGGCCTGGTGAAGGGTGCCAACGAGGGCGAGGGCCTGGGCAATCAGTTCTTGGCAAACATCCGCGAGACCGATGCCATCTGCGAGGTCGTGCGTTACTTTAAGGACCCCAACGTCATGCGTGAGGTGGGCCGCACGGGCGAGTTCGTCGATCCTGCCGGCGATGCAGACACCATCATGACCGAGCTCATCCTGGCCGATATGGGAACGCTCGAGAAACAGCTGCCCAAGCTCGAGAAGGAGGCCAAGCGCGACAAGGAGCTCATGTCCAAGTTCGAGGTCGCTAAGCGCCTGCTTGCCTGGCTCAACGAGGGCAAGCGCGCCGCATCCATGGAGATGACCGACGAGGAGCGTGCTGCCGCCAAGGGCCTGTTCCTGCTCACTATGAAGCCCATCCTGTATGTTGCCAACGTGGACGAGGATATGCTCAACGACGATCTGGCGCCCATCGATGGCGTCAAGCCGTTGCCCATCTGCGCCAAGATCGAGGCCGAGCTTTCCGAGCTCGATCCCGAGGACGCTGCCGACTACCTGGAGAGCCTGGGCCTGGAACAGCCCGGCCTGGACGTGCTCGCTCAGGCTGCCTACAAGCTGCTCGGCCTGCAGTCGTTCTTTACGGCCGGCGAGATGGAGGTCAAGGCCTGGACGGTTCGTCAGGGCGCGACCGCCCCGCAGGCCGCCGGTGTCATCCACACCGATTTTGAGCGCGGCTTTATTAAGGCCGAGGTCATTGGCTACGACGACTACATCGAGCTCGGCGGCGAGCAGGGCGCCAAGGCCGCCGGCAAGCTGCGTATTGAGGGCAAGGACTATGTCATGGCCGATGGCGACGTCGTGCACTTCCGCTTTAACGTGTAAGGACGACGCGCATGTTTAAATATGGCAAAAAAGCCGGCTACATGGGTATTGCGCTGCTCGTGCTTGCAGTGCTTCCGCTGGTGGTAGCGGCGTTTGTGATCCCTAACATTGGCCCCGAGGTGGCAACGAAGTTTAATGCCGCCGGCGAGGCGACGCGCTGGGGCAAGAGCTATGAGTTGCTGGCACTGCCGGTGCTCAACCTGCTGCTGAGCGTGGCGACGTACTTTACGGCAGGACGCCAGGCTAAAAACAATGATGACTCCGCCGCCATGGCGCGCATCGTGTGCGAGCGCTACCTGCGTAACGGTTGCATCACGGGTGTGTTCCTCAACGTGATCAACGTCTACTTTATGTATTCGGCGATTACCGGTATGGGCTTTGGCCTGGGCTTTTAGCTTGCGCCTTTAGGCAACGAGCCTGCAAGCATATTCGATGGCTGCTGCGAGGCCGCCGCTCGATCGTGGTTGAAAGACTACATCGGCGGCGGCCTCGTTTTCGTATCCGGCACCGCGAAGGCAGAGCGCGATACCGGCTTCTAAAAGGAGCGGCAGGCCGCGTTGGCTGGTTGCGATTACGGCAGCCTGATTGAGCGAGCAGCTGTGCGCTTGGCATTGGATGGCAAGTTCACCTTGCGCCGGGCAAGGGACCAGAACAGCGGCGACGCGACTTGATAGCAATGCAAATGCTGTGCGCTCATCGGGCGAAAGGCATTCTGCTTCAACGACGACGAGCTTGGGCGGTGCGCTGTTTGTGCGAAGCGTGGCTCGGTACATGCGGACCGAAGAACCCGACATAGAAAACTCCTGTGTATTCGGCAAAACGTAAACTATAGTTTACGTTTATGTTCGGCTCCATTTCAAACTCGGCTGCATGGACGAACGTGCGAAACAGATTCTTGGCAGGCGGGTCGAAGAGACACGCAGGGACCTTGGTATCTCCAAGGTTGATTTTTGTGTGGCGACAGGAATCAGCCGACCCTACCTCGACCGAATCGAAGATGGGACGGCAAATTTCACGCTCAAGGTTCTATTTAAGATCGCGCCCGCACTCGGCATGACGGTGTCAGAACTTCTCGAGGGTATCGAATAGGGCGTTCCCCGCTGCTAATTGACGCTCTTTGGGCGGGTCCCCCTGGTTGCGATGTGCAAAATCGCGAGTATTCAGCACCTGTTCAGCCGTAGATGGTAGCTCGCGCGGCTGGCTTTGCCTTTTTGACAGTAGTTAATCCACACCCTTAATAAAAATGTGGAATAAATATTTACTAGACGGCCTCTTCGCCCTAAAAGTTCGTCTAACAATCGGCCGATTCTATGTCTCCGGCGGAGAAATTGCAGAATACTCCGATTTTTGCACGGCCCGAGGGGGACCACCTGTCGTTTGAGGCTGCGATAAGTGGAACTGCCTTAGGGATTACGCCATCGGGATGCGGTCGTGGTTGACTTGGCTGTAGAACAGGCGCTGAATTTCTGACGCATCACGTGACTGGCCGAGTGCCCACATGGTCTTGGCCACGAGCGTCTCGGTGGTCATGTCGTCGCCGCGCAGAATACCCGGATGATCGGCGTAAGCACGGCCGACCTCATAAACGCCCAGATCGAGGCCCTCTTCGGGGACCTGCGTGGTCATAACGACAGTGCGACCCGAATCGACCCAGCGGAAAATCGCCTCCTGGAATGATTCGCCGGACTCGCCAAACTCGGGAATACCGCCAATGCCAAAGGTCTCAAGGATTACAGCATCGTAGCTATCGGCAAGGGCGTCGAGGATGCCCGGGTTTACGCCGGGCGTAAGCTTGAGTACAAATACGCGCGGATCGATGCTGTCGTAGAAACGCACCGGGTTTTCGCCCTGATGCGTGCCGTGAAGCCCGTTGCGCACGATGCGGTCGTTGCGGATATAGGCGATGGGCGGATAGTTGACGCTAATGAACGCGTTAAAGCTCATGGTGCGCTGCTTGCGGGCGCGCGTGCCGGCAATGGCGACGCCGCCAAACACGATCGAAACGTCGTGCGAATGCTCGTCGAGCGCATAGAGCAGGCTCTGGTACAGGTTGAGCTTGGCGTCGGTAAAGGGATTGCCCATGGGCTTTTGCGAGCCGGTGAGCACGATAGGCTTGAGGCTGTCCTGAATCAGATAGGAAAGCGCCGCCGCGGTGTAGCTCATGGTGTCGGTGCCGTGTAGAATCACGAAGCCGTCGTGGTCGGCATAGCCCTTGACGATGACGTCGCGGATACGCATCCAGTCGCTCGGGCGCATATTGGTGCTGTCGATGTTCATGGGCTGCACGACGTCGAGCTCGCAGAGGCCCGAGATCTCGGGGACGCTCTGGGCGAGCTCCTCACCGGTCAGGGCGGGGGAGAGGCCGTTGCCGTCCTCGGTCGATGCGATGGTGCCGCCCGTGGCGATGAGAAGGATGCGCTTCATGCTGGTATTCCTATCGTATTTGCCGCCGCAGAGGCGGAGTCGTTCGGCAGTATTGTGGCACAGGGCGTCCAATGTTCAAACGTATTACATCATCTGCAACGTTTGGTAACACTTCAATTGCCGTCAAATAGGGGCCCAGGTCGTGCGTTTGCCGTGCGCTGATGGCTGCGAGGGACGAGAAACCCCATATAACGTGTACACTATGGAGGTTATTTTCGTTCATTCACGCGGGTGGGCACCGGCTCCCCGCCAACAAGAGGGGGAACCATGGATCAAAAGGCTTCCGCAAAGGTCCTCGTACTCGACTTTGGTGCGCAGTACGGTCAGCTCATTGCCCGTCGCGTCCGCGACCTCAACGTGTATTCCGAGATTGTCCCCTGCGACATCTCGGCCGACGAGATTCGCGATATGAACGCCTCCGCGCTCATCCTTTCTGGCGGCCCGGCCTCCGTGTATGCCGAGGACGCTCCGTCTATCGATCCCGCCATCTTTGACCTGGGCCTTCCCGTCCTGGGCTTCTGCTACGGCCATCAGATCACGGCCGTGACGCTCGGCGGCAAGGTCGGCCACTCCGAGGTGGGCGAGTACGGCCGCGCCACCATCACGCGCACGGCCGACGCCAAGCTCTTTAACTCCACGCCCATGGAGCAGACCGTGTGGATGAGCCACCGCGACGCCGTTTCCGAGGTGCCCGAGGGCTTTACCGTTACCGCCAGCACTGACGTGTGCCCGGTTGCTGCCATGGAGTGCGTCGAGCGCAAGATTTTCACCACGCAGTTCCACCCCGAGGTCAAGCACTCCGAGTATGGTCAGCAGTTGCTGAGCAACTTCCTGTTTGAGATCTGCGGCCTGGAGCCTAACTGGAGCATGGACAACCTGGTCGAGACCATGACGGCCGAGTTCCGCGAGAAGGTCGGCAACGACCGCGTGATTCTGGCCCTGTCCGGCGGCGTCGACTCCTCCGTCGTGGCTGCGCTGGGTGCTCGCGCCGTAGGTAAGCAGATGACCTGCGTCTTTATCAACCACGGCCTGCTGCGCAAGGGCGAGCCCGAGCAGGTGGAGGAGGTCTTCACCAAGCAGTTTGACGTCGACTTTATCCACGTTCACGCCGAGGACCGTTATGCCGAGCTTCTGGCCGGCGTGACCGAGCCCGAGGAGAAGCGCCGCATCATCGGTACGCAGTTCTGGAAAGAGTTCTTCGCCGTGGCGCAGCAGCTCGAGACCGATGGCAAGCCGGTCAAGTATCTGGCTCAGGGCACCATCTACCCCGACATCATCGAGTCCGGCGCTCGCAAGACGGGCGGCAAGACGGCCACCATCAAGAGCCACCACAACCTGATCCCGTTCCCCGAGGGCGTGCACTTCGACCTCATCGAGCCGCTCGACCACTTCTTTAAGGACGAGGTCCGCGCGCTTGGTCTGGCACTGGGCCTGCCGGGTCACATCGTGTTCCGTCAGCCTTTCCCGGGCCCGGGTCTGGCCATCCGCATCATCGGCGCGGTTGACAAGGAGAAGCTCGAGATCCTCAAGAACGCCGACGCTATCGTGCGCGAGGAGCTCGATGCCTACAACCAGCGCCTGTTTGAGCAGACCGGCGAGCGCAACTCCGAGCACAGCTGCTGGCAGTATTTCGCGGTCCTGCCCGACATTAAGTCCGTCGGCGTTATGGGCGACGAGCGCACCTACCAGCGCCCGATCATCCTGCGTGCCGTCGAGTCCAGCGATGCCATGACCGCCGACTGGGCCAAGCTGCCCTACGACGTGCTGGCCCGCATCTCCGGCCGCATCGTTGCCGAGGTTCCCGGCGCCAACCGCGTGTGCTACGACATCACGTCCAAGCCGCCCGCGACCATCGAGTGGGAGTAATTCCACACAAAAGTGTGTTACCTATTAGAGGTGCCTTGCCGTATCGCAAGGCACCTCTTTTTATCGCAGGTTTCAGGATTTAGGCGCAAGCCATCGACAATACGCAATTGTTTAATCAGGGAAAACAATGCTTCTGCATATCGATTAAGCTCTATCGGCGCACCCCCTCAACATGGTTCTATTCGACGGCGACCATGGTTCCCTCTCAGTCAAATTGCGGGATTGCCAGTTTTTCTCTGGTACCCAATTTGTACCCACCGGCCTTCACTGGTACCCACTTTGGTTATTTACCTGGTCTTTTGGTTATTCTTCTACCACTTCCGATGGCTCCCCCTATGAGAAGCGCGTTGATGCCAAGGGGCACGTGCTGAG
>JAXXEN010000027.1:0-17566 GCA_037237765.1 Collinsella sp.
ACCGAGCCGTACGCTTGAACTGAGAAGGGGGAGGCCTCGCGGCCTCCCCCTTTTTGCGTTGTATACACGTTGTACTTTGGGACCTAGCTCCCCCGTATTCGCTCTTACTGTTTGGCTGTATTTTGAGTTCTTCTAGTGTATTTGAGCGATAATTACTCGCATTGGCGTTAGGGAGGGCTTGATGTTTACCGTGTTTGTCTTGGGCAATATTGCTTCGGGTAAGTCGACTGCCTGCCGCTATTTCGAATCTCGTGGCGCTATGCTTATCGATCTGGATGAGCTTGCAAAATCTCTGTATGTGCCGGGCTCTGATATCGTCAATACTCTCGCGGATGAATTCGGTTGGGACATTTTGGATGAGGAGGGCGGCATTCGCCGCAGCATCCTCGCTTCTCGAGCTTTCGCTTCTCCTGATTCGGTCGCACGACTCAATGGCATCGTGCATCCCGTTCTGATTGAACAGCTTTCGCTGAGGATTCTCGATCCGGTTTGTTGTACGGTTTCATTTCCCCGTTACCCCTTTGCGGTGGTCGAGGTTTCTGCTCCGACTGGTTTTGAGGATGCATTTGGCTTGGCTGATGAAATTCTGGTCATTAGCGCCCCTTTGTCAGTTCGTCGCGAGCGCGCTATTCAACGTGGCATGGAGCCATCTGATTTCGATGCCCGTTCTGCTTGTCAGCCCGATGAGTCTGCGCTGTGCAATCTCGCTACAACGGTGATTGATAATGCCTCAGGCGATAATTCGCTCTTTGAGCAGCTTGACTCATGGCTTGCATGCCATGGGTTCGGGGATGTAGTGGATAAGGAGGAGGCCGATGCCTAAGACACGTTTCCTTACGTGGTATCGCCTTATACCGCTGGCTGCCGTTTTTGCCTTCGGCCTTATCTCATTCGTTTACTCGTATGCTCCTGCCGCTTTCTTTAAGCCGCTGTATCCGATTGACTACGAGGCGTATGTAAAGCAATCCAGTATTTCGCATAATCTGGATCCGTATCTGGTGTGCGCTGTCATTAAGTCTGAATCGAATTGGGATCCCGGGGCCGAGTCGAATCAGGGTGCTCAGGGATTGATGCAGCTGATGCCCGAGACTGCCCAGGATATGATCGCCAAGGGCCTTGTCGACGGTGGCGAGTATTCGGCCGACAACCTTAACGATCCGGCTACGAATATCGAGTTTGGCTGTGCGTATCTCTCGTATCTTCTAGCGTATTTTAACGGGTCGACTGACAGTGCCATTGCCGCCTATAACGCCGGCATGGGCAATGTCGACGGATGGGCGCAGCAGAGTACGTCGCTTCATAATGCAATCACCTTTCCCGAGACGCAGGCGTATCTGATTCGTGTCAATAATGCCTGGGCTCGCTACAAGACCCTCTATCCCGATCGGTTCGTATAGGACTATGCCTGCCGCCTGCGTATACTGCAGATATATGAGTTAGGAGTATCCATGGCGGAATTTGAAGTAGAACGCGTTGGTGGTGAACTTAAGCGCTTTGGCGTTGAAGGCTCTGACGTGCCGTTTAAGGTCGTGTCTCCCTATGAGCCTGCCGGTTCCCAGCCTAAGGCCATTGAGTCGCTTGTGCAGGGCGTGAGGGACGGAGACCGCTATCAGGTTTTGCTGGGCGTGACTGGTTCGGGCAAGACCTTCACGATGGCAAAGACTATTGAGGCCCTGGGAAAGCCGACGCTGGTCATGGCTCCGAATAAAACGCTCGCCGCTCAGCTTGCGAGCGAGCTCAAAGAGTTCTTTCCCAACAACGCTGTGGTCTACTTCGTCTCGTACTACGACTACTATCAGCCCGAGGCGTATGTGCCCCAAAGCGATACATATATCGAGAAAGACTCCTCGATTAACGAAGAGGTTGAGATGCTGCGACATCAGGCGACCGCATCGCTGCTCTCTCGACGCGATGTGATCGTTGTCGCATCGGTCTCGTGTATCTATGGCATTGGCTCTCCTGAGGACTATGCGGGTCTGGCTCCAAACGTCGACAAGAAGGTGCCGCTCGAGCGCGATGACTTTATCCATGCACTTATCGACATTCAATATGATCGCAATGACTATGACCTGGCACGCGGCACGTTCCGCGTGCGCGGCGATGTTGTCGACGTGTATCCGCCTTATGCCGAGCATCCGTTGCGGTTTGAGTTCTTTGGCGACGAGGTCGAGCTGATTGCCGAGATCGATGAGGTCACCGGTGAGATGCTTCGTGAGTACGAGGCCATCCCCGTATGGCCGGCATCGCACTACGTGACCGAGAAGCCGAAGGTCAAGGCGGCTCTGAAATCGATCAGCGAAGAGTGCGAGAAGCGCGTGGCGGAGCTCAAGGCGACCGACAAGTTGCTCGAGGCGCAGCGTCTGCAGCAGCGCACCGATTATGATCTTGAGATGCTCGAGACGATGGGCTTTTGCAACGGCATCGAGAACTACTCGCGTCATCTGGACGGTCGCAAGCCGGGTGAGCCGCCGTTTACCCTAATCGATTACTTTCCCAAGGATATGCTCTGCATCATCGATGAGAGCCATGTGACGGTGCCGCAGATTCGCGGCATGCACGAAGGTGACCGCTCGCGTAAGGTGACGCTGGTGGAACACGGTTTTCGCCTGCCCTCGGCGCTCGATAACCGCCCGCTTCGTTTCGATGAGTTTGAGGCAAGGATACCCCAGTTTATCTATGTTTCGGCCACGCCGGGCGATTACGAGCTGCGGGTGAGCCAGAACGACGTTGAGCAGATTATTCGTCCGACCGGTCTGCTCGATCCCAAGATCGATGTGCGTCCGGTTCGCGGTCAGATTGACGATCTTGAGGACGAGATTCGCGAGCGCGTTGCCCGCAAGGAGCGCGTGCTGGTGACCACGTTGACCAAGCGCATGGCCGAGGACCTGACCGACCATCTGCTCGACGCGGGCATTAAGGTCAATTACATGCATTCTGATACGGCGACAATGGACCGTGTCGAGATCCTGCGAACGCTGCGCGAGGGCAAGATCGATGTTCTCGTTGGCATCAACCTGCTTCGCGAGGGCTTGGATCTTCCCGAGGTCTCACTGGTGGCAATTCTCGATGCCGATAAGGAAGGCTTCTTGCGCAACCGCCGTTCGCTGATTCAGACGATTGGCCGCGCGGCCCGTAACGCCGATGGCGAAGTCATCATGTACGCGGACGTTGTGACCGATTCGATGAAAGAGGCCATCGAGGAGACGCAGCGCCGTCGCGAGATTCAGATGGCATATAACGAAGAGCACGGCATCGTGCCCAAGACAGTGCGCAAGGCCATCAACGACATCTCAAGTTTTATTGCCGAGGCCGAAAAAACCGTGGGTTCCAAGGGACGCTCGAAGGACGACTCTCTTGGCCATGGTGCATTCTATACGCCCGATGAGTCGGGCGAGGGCGGCGTGCCGGAAACGGTGGCGCCCGAGCAGACACTTGCGGAGCAGTTGGAAGAACTGCCGCATGACGAGCTTGTACGGATCGTCGAAACTATGGAAGAGGATATGCGTAACGCTTCTGCCGCCATGGACTTTGAGGAGGCGGCGCGCCTGCGCGATGCTGTCGTTCAGATTCGGGCGATGCTCGAGGGTGCGTCTGAGGACGAGACGATCGAGCGCTTGCGTTTGCAGGCCCGCAAGGGTTCCACGTTCGCATCGGGCAGAAAACGCCAGGGTGCACGGTTTAAGAAATAGCGAACAGGCCCCGAGTTCCCTGTGGAGCTCGGGGCCTATGTCTTTTGCGCGCTGGAATTCGTGCGTTAGAGGTCTGCGATCAGGGCTTCAGCACAACGGATGCCGTCGGTGGCCGCGCTCATGATGCCGCCGGCATATCCAGCTCCCTCACCACAAGGGTAGAGGCCCGGGGTCGACACGGCATGGCACGTTCGGTCTCGGGTGACAGTGACCGGTGAGCTCGAACGAGTCTCCACGCCGGTAAGAACGGCATCGGGACGGTCGTAGCCTCGTAGCTTTTTTCCGAGTAGGGGAAGCCCCAGGCGGAGCGACTCGACGATATGCTGCGGCAGGGCTTCGTCAATTGCCGTCCAGGTCACACCGAACGGATAGGTGGGCCTTACCTTTCCGGGCGCCTTGCTGGCGCGTCCTGCGAGGAAATCTCCGACGAGCTGTGCCGGTGCGTTCCAGTTGGAACCGCCTAGGCGATAGGCGGCTGCCTCGCAGGCACGCTGGAGCTCGATGCCGGCGAGCGGGTCATCGTTGGGAAGGTCCTCAGGTGTGACGTTAACGAGCAGGGCGGCGTTTGCGTTGCGTCCGTCGCGGGCATTGAGGCTGGCGCCGTTGACGCACAGGTGGCCCTGCTCGGAAGAGGCGGCGACAACCTGCCCGCCGGGGCACATGCAAAACGAGAACACGCTGCGGCCGTTGGGAAGATGGGCGACGAGCTTGTAGGGGGCTGCTCCGAGGGCAGGATGTCCCGCCAAGGCTCCATATTGGGCTCGGCCGATGTCGCGCTGCGGATGCTCGATGCGAACGCCCATGGCAAAGGTCTTTTGTGCGAGGGCCACGTTGTGGTCCTTAAGGAGCTCAAAAATATCGCGAGCAGAATGCCCGCAGGCGAGGATGAGGTGCTTTGTCTCAATTGGCTCGTAAGCGGCGTCTTGGGACGATTGGACATCGATACCGGTGATGGCGCCAGACGCGTCGATGCGAATGTCGACGAGCTTTGTTCGATAACGGACGACACCTCCGAGCTGCTCGATGCGCTGGGATATAGCGGTGACAACCTTGGGAAGGATGTCGGAGCCAATGTGCGGCTTGGCATCCCACAGAATATCGCGGGGCGCACCCGCCTCGACGAAGGTTTTGAGGATAAGGCGATGGGCGGGATTTTTTGTTCCCGTATTGAGCTTGCCGTCCGAGAAGGTCCCCGCGCCGCCCAGACCAAACTGGATATTACTCTCGGGGTCGAGGATGCGCTCCTTTAGAAAGAGGTCGATCGCATGCGAGCGGCGAAATGCCGGGTCGCCGCGCTCGATGAGCAAGGGCTTAAGACCTGCTTCGGCGAGCGTAAGCGCAGCGAAAAGGCCGGCGCATCCGGCGCCGACAACGACAGGGCGTTCTTGAGGTGCGTCGGAGACGGGGGAGGGGAATGAGGGCCCATCGTCCTCTATCGCGCGTACGCGCGAGCGGTCACGCTCGGCGACGCTGTCGACCGCTTCTCGCTCGAGGTGGGGACTAGTCAGCTCAACACGAAAGCTCAGGATAAAATGGACGTCTCGTTTTTTGCGAGCGTCGATTGACTTGCGGTGGAGCTCGATGGACTTGATCTCGGAGTCCTTGCAACGTAGGACGCGCTTGGCGACTCGCTTGCCAACAATGAGGCAGGCATTTTCATCGCCGGCTTCATCGAGCGACGCGTTGACTTGGGTGATTTCGATCATCGAGGTCTCCTTAGAGGCAAGAAAGAGGCCGTCCGGTATCCCAGACGGCCCGAATGCGTTTTTGATTATAGACTGCGCGGCTACAGGCTGCTTGCAGCGCGAATGCCCGAGAGCCATGCCCACGCAAGGTTAAAGCCTCCGCAATCGGCGTCGATGTCGAGCGCTTCGCCGCAGACGTAAAGCGGGGCGTCGACAACGCTGCGCGCGCGTAGACTGGGTGTTGAGATGCTCTTGACAGATATGCCACCACGCGTGACCTGCGCCGAGCGCTCCTCGGCGGTTCCTTCGACGAGCAACTTAAAGTGCTTGAGGATCGAGACCAGGTGGATGACATCGTTGGAGCCTGGATGGCACTGCTCGAACGCTGTGCAGACGACGCGGGAGAGTTGCGGGGCAAGCATACCGTCGAGCCAACGGGGATCGCGGGGCGAAAAGCCGCCGAGCAGCTCAACGCGCCGGTTAAGCATATCGAGCAACTCGTCTTTAGAGAGGTCGGGGAAAACGTCGAGCAGGATCGTATCGCCGCGCTGGATACGACGGGAGAGGTTGAAGACAGCGACGCCCGAGATACCGAAGGTTCGAAACAGGACTTCACCGTCTTCGTGCCAGAGCTCATTATGATTGCGGGCGAGCGTCAAGCGGGCGCGGACGCGCAGGCCATCCAACGTCTTGAGTGCCGCCCGATCGCCGACGACCGTTGCCGATACGGGGCAGAGGATGGGGCGCAGCGAAGTGAGGGGGAGGCGAAACGTATCGGCGATACCGGTGGGGTTGCCACCCGTGGCGATAATTACGGCATGTGCCTCCAGGGCCTCGTTCTTGCGAGGGACATCGGCGAGCGCTTTCCGAAGCGAGCGGAGCTCCGATTTTCGGTCGTCGTGCTTTTTTGCCTTGAGCGCCCGCGCTGGACGGTCTATTTGGAGTGCCCAGCCTTCGGAAGCTTTGTGTGCCGAGGCAACGTTGGCTCCGCAGATTAAGGTGATACCCAGGCGGTCGCAAACATTGAGAAGTGCGTCGCGCACCGATTCGGCGCGAAGGGAGCGCGGGTACAGCCGGCCTTCCTCGGAGGTTGTCATGATGCCCAGCGAGGAGAAGAAACCCATAAGCTCTTGTTCGGGCTGGGTCCCCATGACAGATTCGACGAATGCGGGGTGGTTATACCGCTGAGGATCAATCGATTCGTTGGAGAGGTTGCAACGGCCGTTACCGGTCGCAAGGAGCTTAAGGCCGCAGGCGACATCGCACTCAACGATGCAGACGCTTTTGCCAGCACGTGCGGCCGTAATGGCGGCGGCGAGGCCTGAAGCCCCGCCGCCGATTAACAGGACGTCATAGAAGGCGCTCGTGTTCACTTAGGCCTCGTCGGTCTCGTGCGGGGTAATGGCCTCGACGGCAGAGACTGCCTTGGGCAACATGCCATCGGGCAGCGCGGTCTCGACCTCGCCCTTATCGCAGGCCTCGGCGAGTGACGGATTGATGGGAAGCGTGCCCAAGATGTCGAGGTTATAGCGCTCTGCGACCTCGGGGAGCTTGCTCTTGCCAAAGACCTCGATCTTCTTGCCGCAGTCGGGGCACTCAATATAGCTCATGTTTTCGACGATGCCCAGAATGGGGACGTTCATCTTCTCGGCCATGTTGACCGCCTTGGCGACGATCATCGAGACCAGATCCTGCGGGCTCGTGACGATGACGATGCCGTCGACGGGCAGTGACTGGAAGACGGTGAGAGCGACGTCGCCTGTTCCCGGAGGCATGTCGACCAGCAGGTAGTCGATGGGGCCCCATGAGGTCTCGCTCCAGAACTGCCTAATGGCGCCTGCGATGACCGGACCGCGCCAAAGGACGGGGTCGGTCTCGTTTTGGAGCAGAAGGTTGGAGCTCATCACCTTGACGCCGTGCTCGGAGATTTCGGGCAGCATGAGGTTGCCAAGGGCATGGACGTGGCGTCCGCTCATACCGAACATCTTGGGGATAGAGGGACCGGTGATGTCGGCATCGAGGACGCCGACCTTGTGGCCGTGACGGGCAAGCTCGGTGGCGATGGCACCGGTGACAAACGACTTGCCGACACCGCCCTTGCCGGAAAGTACGGCGATGACGCGTTTGACCTCGGACAGCGTGTTCTCCTCAAATTGCGACGGCGACGTTTGTCCGCCGGCAGCCTGTGCGTGCTCGCAACCCATGTATGACTCCTTTGTATATGTTGGGGCTGGGGCCCCGTGATGTGACACGAGCGTCATTGTACCCTCGTTTGCGAGCGGGAGTCATTTGCGATGCATTTGGGCCGAGCGTGCTTGCAATACGATGGGTCCAAGCGAATGGGCGGGCTTACTGAACTTTGCTGGCGAACTCGAGATATTGCATGCGCTGCAGCTTGTCGATCGTCGAGGCGTATGGGCTGTCTTCAGATTCCAAGTCGTAGCGCAGCCCGTCGGCACCAAGGTAGCCGGCGACATTGATGGTGGGCACATCTGACCTTGTTGCAAGCAGAGCCTTTTGATAGTCGGTGAGCGGGGCGCCGATCTTATTAAGGGTAATGGCTGCAATCTCGTTTGCCCCGACGGTGTCGTAGACGTTGAGCTCGGTATTGCCGGCGATTTCATAGTTAGCCCAGACAAAATATGTCGACTGATAGATACGGAAAGCGTGGCTTGCCGTATCTTCCTGAGGGTACAGCTCGTCGTTGAGAGTCGTTGCGGCGCTCGGCTGATGGTCGCCAAAAAAGACAAGGACAACCGGTCTGCCGATATTGCGGAGCTCGTTGATAAAGTACTCGAGGTCCCGGTCGGATGCGTTGATGCAGGTAAGATAGGTGTTGAGCGCGCTATTGGCGCCCTCGCTGGCTCCCTCGACCCAATAGTTTGTCAGCTCTTCGGCGGGAACGGTGCCGACATCGTATCCGCCATGGTTTTGCATCGTGACATCGAAGATGAACTGCGGAGCGTCGTCGGTCCTCAGCAGGTCGAGTATCTTGTCATAGGTGGCGTAGTCGCATACGCCGGCATGGTAACAGGGCGCACCTTCGAAATCGCCGATCGAAAGAAAGTCTCCAAAGCCCAGCTGCTGATAGATTTTATCTCGATGGTAGTTGACGGGGTTTTGCGGGTGCATAGCGGTAGCGGTATACCCAAGCTCCTTAAGGTCCTTTGCCAGACTGTTGACACCATTCATCTGATATAGCTGATAGGGGATTTTGCCTAATCCGACAAAGGCCGTTGTCGCTCCGGTCAAAAATTCGAATTCGGAGTTCGCCGTTCCGCCACCGGCGACCGAAGCGAGCATGGTGCCGCGAACAAGTGTGTCGGGAAGCGAGTTGTAGAATGCGGGGCCGGTGTACCCGGCCGCCTGGAGCTGCTCAAAGCACGAAAGGTCGCTAAAACTCTCGTTCATGACGGCAACAATCGTCGGCTTGATTTCATTGAACTGGGCAACGGCCGCCGCGCGCTGCTCGCTCGAGCCATACGTGCTGTCGTAGGTGGCGGAGAGCTCCTGCTCGATGCTCTGCGCCTCATCGGGCGTATAGTCTTCGGGCTTCTCAATGGGCAACTCGTTGACCATTTCGGTGAACGAAGTGATAAAACCCTGAGACGCATACGTGGTGATGGGCTGCCAACGGTCAAATCCAAAATTCAGCGCCTGCTCCAAGTCGATGCTGGAAAAGCCCGAGAGCCCCACAACGGTCACTAGCAGAAAAGCGCAGAGGTTAGCGGCGATTGCGGGGAAGACATGGGTGGGCGTACGGAGCTTTCTCGGTCGGATAAGCGAAAGAAGCCCCAGGGAAATCTCCAGCAGGGCGAGAGAGGTTACGATTCCGGCGGTAAAGGTAAACTCGTATCCCTCGCTCACTTCCATTGCGGTGCCAAGGGCCAAGATATCGCTTGGCAGGATGGCCTCGCCTTTAAACGTTATGACGAAGTGCTCGGCAATGCCAAGGATGCAACAGGCGACGGGCACGAGGGCCATGACGCCTCCATGACGCTGTCCCAGCAAATAAAGGGAGAGCAGAACCGTCGCGAGCAGCCCGACGGAAAACCCGAATGAGTTGGCGGGAATGCGATAGAACGTTTCGTTACAGGCAATTTCGAGTGAAACGAACGAGAGCGCTGAAACAGCGGCGATGACAAGGATGTCACGGCAAATACAGGCAACCGTTCCCGTCGCAAGATCGGTTTGGTCGATAAGTCCCGAAACCAAGGGCTCGACAAGAAGTATGACGGCGGTAGCACCGAGCGCCGAATAAGAAAGGACCCATAGGGAATTGTCCTCATTTACGAGCAATTGATTCGTAATCCATGCAGCTACCATGCCGAGCGGGATGAGGAGCGTCGCGCACCAAAAGACGCGGGCAATGGGCGGCTTTTCATTGTGTTTGATTGAAAAATATACGCGCACCACGACGATGGCCACGATAAGGACGGCGATGAATATGGGCAGATTGGCCATGTCGCTCGAAGTGATTTCAAGGGGGATATCTTCGGTCATGGACGTTCCTCTGTTACAGCAAATTAAGTTCAGTATTAGATTACCGTAACCTTTCCACGGCATTTCGAGAAACAAAGCACCCGATACGCAAAGCTAAAGGTCTGCGAATCTTGTATTACGAACATTTGTGCGCGTCGAGTGCGCTAAACTCATCGGCAGTATGATTCGATGCAATAGGAGGCAAGGAGCTTCCATGTCTGATTCTTCTATCGTTATTCGCGGCGCTCGTGAGCACAACCTCCGTGATATCGATGTTTCCATTCCGCGTGACCAACTCGTGGTCATTACCGGTCTTTCTGGCTCGGGCAAGAGCTCGCTGGCATTTGACACTATCTATGCCGAGGGCCAGCGTCGATACGTCGAGAGCCTTTCGAGCTATGCGCGCCAGTTCTTGGGCCAGATGGACAAACCCGACTTGGATTCAATCGACGGCCTTTCGCCGGCGGTGTCGATCGACCAAAAGACGACGTCTAAAAACCCTCGCTCGACGGTTGGCACCGTAACCGAGATTTATGACTATCTGCGCCTGCTGTTCGCTCGTGTGGGCACCCCGCACTGTCCCGAATGCGGCCGCGTCATTGAGCGCCAGACGACCGACCAGGTTGCCGACAAGGTCTTGGCGGCGGGGGAGGGCCGCCGCGCGTTTGTGCTGGCACCGGTGGTGCGCGGGCGAAAAGGCGAGTACACCAAACTGTTTGAGGACCTTCGCGCCGAGGGCTTTAGCCGCGTGCGCGTTGACGGCGAAGTGCGCTCGCTCGACGACCCGATCGATCTGGACAAAAAGTTCAAGCACGATATCGAGGTCGTAGTCGACCGCATCGTGATTCGCGAGAACTCGCTGGGCCGTATTGCCGAGTCCGTTGAACAAGCGACTGCGCTGGCGCACGGCAATGTGAACGTATACTTGCTGCCCGACCGCGACGCTCCCGAGGGGACCGAGGGCGAGTTGCTGGAGTATTCGCTGGCGTTAGCGTGCCCGGAGCATGGACACTCCATCGATGACCTGCAGCCGCGTGATTTCTCGTTCAACGCGCCCTATGGCGCATGTCCTGAGTGCGACGGCCTGGGCTTTAAGAAAACCGTTGATGCCGAGGCGCTGATTGAGGATCCCTCGAAGTCCATTGCCGACGGAGTCTTTGGTAGCCTGTTTGGCAATTCGAACTACTATCCGCAGATTTTTGCTGCGGTCTGCAAACACTTTAAGGTGAGCGCCGATACGCCGTGGGAGGACTTGCCCCCTCGCGTGCGTCGTGTATTTTTGGATGGCCTGGGCGATACGAAGATCTCGGTCGACTACCAAAAGCTCGACGGACGTCGCAGCCAGTGGGATACCAAGTTTTCGGGCGTTCGCAACATCCTGTACGAACGCTATACCGAGACGACGAACGAGAACACCAAGGCGCGCCTGGAGAAGTACATTCGCGAGGAGCCGTGCTCGAGCTGCCACGGCGCTCGTTTGCGCCCTGAGATGCTCGCCGTCACCGTGGGCGGCAAGTCCATTTACGAGGTTTGTTGCCTGTCGTGCCGTGAGTCGCTCGAGTTTTTTGAGGGCCTGGAACTCACCGAGCGCCAACAGTTTATCGGCGGCCGTATCGTCAAGGAAATCCTGGAGCGCTTGCGTTTTCTGGTCGATGTTGGACTCGACTATCTGACACTCGATCGTGCCTCGGCGACGCTTTCCGGTGGCGAGGCACAGCGTATTCGACTGGCAACGCAGATTGGCGCGGGTCTCATGGGCGTGCTCTATATTCTGGACGAGCCCTCGATCGGTCTTCATCAGCGTGACAACGAGCGCCTGATTAAGACGCTCGAGCGCCTGCGCGATATCGGCAATACCGTTATCGTTGTCGAACACGACGAGGATACAATCCGTGCCGCCGACTACGTGATCGACATGGGGCCCGGAGCCGGCGTCAACGGCGGGCACGTAGTCGCGGCGGGAACGCCTGCCGATATCATGGCGTGTCCTGAGTCGATGACGGGCGCTTACCTGACCGGTAAACGAATGATTCGGGTGCCTGATGAACGGCGCAAGCCCGGTCGCGGCTGCCTTAAAATTACGGGCGCTCGAGCCAACAACCTCAAAAACGTTACCGCCAAGATCGAGTTTGGTACGCTTACGGTTGTTACCGGCGTGTCGGGATCGGGCAAGAGCTCCCTGGTTACCGACACCATTGCGCCTGCCCTTACGAATGTCATTCACCGTTCGACGCGCCCTGTGGGTCCGTATAAGAAAATCGAGGGCATCGAGTGTATCGATAAGGTTATCGATATCGACCAGTCGCCGATTGGCCGCACGCCGCGTTCCAACCCTGCTACCTATATCGGCCTGTGGGATGATCTTCGCGCGCTGTTTGCGAGTACGCCGGAGTCGAAGGCGCGTGGCTACTCGCCGGGTCGTTTCTCCTTTAATGTGAGTGGCGGGCGCTGTGAGGCGTGCAAGGGCGACGGGCAGATCAAGATCGAGATGCACTTCCTTCCCGATATCTACGTTCCCTGCGAAGCCTGCGGCGGTAAACGCTACAACCGCGAGACACTCGAGGTCACCTACCGTGGCAAGACCATCTCGGACGTGCTCGACATGAGCGTCACCGAGGCGCTGGCCTTCTTTGGGAATATCCCGCAGATTAAGCGCAAGCTCCAGACGCTGTACGATGTAGGCTTAGGCTACGTGAGCCTGGGCCAGCCCGCCACGACGCTCTCGGGCGGCGAGGCGCAGCGTGTGAAGCTCGCCAAGGAGCTTCATCGACGCCAGACGGGCAAGACGTTCTATATTTTGGACGAACCGACGACCGGCCTTCATTTTGAGGACGTCCGCCAGCTGCTCGATGTGCTGCAGCGCTTGGTCGATGCGGGCAACACGGTGCTGGTGATTGAGCACAACCTTGATGTCATCAAGGTTGCCGACCGCCTGATCGATATGGGTCCCGAGGGCGGTAACGGCGGCGGAACCGTCGTGGTTTCGGGCACACCGGAGCAGGTTGCGGACTGTCCGCAGAGTTATACGGGCAAGTTTTTGGCGCCGTTGCTCAGGCGTGACCGGGAGCGTCAGGCTCAACTTGATGCTCAATAAATAGGCGATTCAGTTTATGGGCGCCATCGACTCCTTGTGATTCGATGGCGCTTGCTGTGCCGAAGTGACGTATGCAGTCGAATTGGACATATACTTAATCCTTGCGTCCGAATGCGAGGGAAAGGATATGTCATGGCAAAGGCTGTAAAGACGCCAAAAACCAATGCGATGCGCGAGCTGGAAAGCGCCGGCATTTCCTATGTTCTACATACGTACGAAGACGATGGTGATGAGTCGGTGGGCCTGGGGGTCGCGATTTCGGAGCAGCTTGGCGAGGAGCCCGGTCAAGGATTTAAGACTTTGGTCTGCGTGACGCCGTCCAACGACTATGTCGTGTGCTGCATCCCTGTTGCCGACGAGCTCGATCTAAAGTCCGCCGCGCGTGCCGCGGGGGAGAAGTCCTTGGCCATGATGCATGTGAAGGATTTGCTTGCGGCGACTGGCTACGTTCGCGGCGGCTGCAGCCCGGTCGGTATGAAAAAACGCTACCGGACGCTCATTGATGAGACATGCGTCCTTTGGGATACCATTTTTATTTCGGGAGGCAAGCGTGGTTATCAGCTCGAGCTTGCACCCGATGATTTAATTGCATTTTGCGGGGCGACGGTTGCCGCGATTACGAGAGAGGACTGAGCGATGCCGCAGGAAGAATTGAAGTGCGGAGCTCATTTTGCAAAAGAATCTGCGCCTCAGACGCCCTCATCCGAAGCTTCTTCGTCGCGAGATGACACTGACGACATGGGCTCGTCGGACTACTCCACGGTTGGTCGTTCCGCTGGGCTTATGACCATCCTGACCATCGTGTCTCGCGTTACCGGTTTTATCCGAACGTGGGCAATGGCGGCCGCTATTGGTATGTCGCTACTCTCGTCCTCCTATCAGGTCGCCAACAACCTGCCCAATATGCTCTACGAACTCGTGATGGGCGGCATGCTCGTGACGGCGTTTTTGCCCGTGTACATGGGCGTGAGGCGTGAGCAGGGTCGCGAGGCCTCGAACGAGTACGTGGGCAACCTGCTCGGCATTCTGCTTTTAGTACTGGGTGGCATTTCGTTGCTGGGGACCGTGTTCGCCCCGGGCTTTATCTGGACGCAATCGTTCCTTTCGGGTGACGGCGGCAGCATGGATACCGCTGCGTTCATGTTCCGTTTCTTTGCCATCCAGATTCTGTTTTATGGTTTGGGCTCGGTGTTCTCGGGCGTTCTCAACGCACACCGCGACTACTTCTGGTCGACGTTTGCCCCGGTCCTCAACAATGTGATCGTCATTGCGAGCTTTATGGGTTTTGTGCCCGTGTCCGCACAGTTTGGCGAACGTGCCGGCATCATCTTGATTGCGGCCGGTACGACCCTCGGTGTCTTTGTTCAGATGGCATGTCAGATTCCCGCGCTTGGCAAGCACGGCGTGCATCCCCATATCCATATCGACTTTAAGGACCCCGCGCTGCGCCAGACGATTGCGCTCGGTATCCCGACGCTGCTCGCCACGGTGTGCATGTTTGTCTCGACTTCTATCACCAACGCTGCCGCGCTGGTGGTCCAGCCCGAGACTGGTCCTTCCGTCATCGCCTATGCGCGCCTGTGGTACACGCTGCCCTACGCGCTGATTGCCGCCTCGCTTTCGACGGCGCTCTATACCGAGCTCTCTCACGACGCGCAGGAGAAGGATTACGACAGCGTTCGCACGGGCATTTCGCGTGGTGTCGCCCAGATGCTGTTCTTCCTGATTCCGTTCGCGCTGTACCTGATTGTCTTCGCGCGTCCGCTCAACATGATTTACTGTGCCGGCAAGTTTGATGAGTCCGGCGTGGCGCTGGTGTCCGAGTTCCTTGTCTACCTGGCGTTCTCGCTGCCGCTCTACGGCGTGGTCGTGTTGATGCAGAAGAGCTTCTCTGCCTTGCTCGACATGAAGCCCTATAGCCGCTATTGCCTGTATTCCGCCATCGGCCAGGCCGGCTCGGTTCTGCTGTTTGGCGTTGTGCTGGGCTTCGGTATGCCGGCAATCGCGCTTTCGTATGTCGTCGACTACGTGATCTTGGTCGGTTGCTCGCTGTGGTGGCTGCGTCGTCGTCTGCGTGGCCTTCAGGTCAAATCTATCCTGCATGGCGGTTTCTTTGGCCTTTTGCTCGGTGGCCTGGGCGCTGCCGCAGGCGCCGGCGTCATGTGGGCGCTTGAGCACTTTGTCGGGGCACTTGGCGGCTCGATTCTGATTACTCTTGGTTACGTTTGCGTTGCGGGTGTCGTCTCGCTTGCTGTTACCTTTGGCCTTGCCGTCGTCCTTGAGATGCCCGAGGTCTCGGCGCTGCTTCGTCGCAAGTAGGTGCGTGTGGCCGGTCACGACAACATTCCAACACTCGCCGAGCAGGTTTCGCGCGTTCCCACGCAGCCCGGATGTTACCTTTGGAAAGATGCCAAGGGCGATGTCATCTACGTTGGCAAGGCGAAAAACCTGCGTTCCCGTATGCGCCAGTACGTGACGCTGCAGGATGAGCGTCAAAAGATTCCGCTCATGATGCAATTGGTTGCGAGCTTTGACTACATCGTTGTCGAAACCGAGCATGAGGCGCTTGTACTCGAGCGCAACCTGATCGGCCAGTACCATCCGTACTTTAACGTCGACCTCAAGGATGACAAGAGCTACCCCTTTATCGCCATTACAAAGGGCGACCTGTATCCCGCTATCAAATATACGCGCGAGCGCCATAAGCCGGGAACGCGCTATTTTGGACCCTATACCGATAGCCGTGCGGCACGTGAGACGATAGATACGCTGCGCAAGGTTATCCCCATCTGCTCCGCATCCTGTGCGGAGTGGCGTCGTTGTCGTCGTATCGTCGAGTCCCACAAGGGCGAGGAAGACATCGTCAATATGATTTGCGCGCAAAACGGGCGTCCCTGCTTTGACTACCATGTCGGGCGCGGCCCGGGTGCGTGTGTCGGCGCGATTTCTCCTACGGACTATGCCAAGAACGTCAAACGTGTCGAGCGCTTTTTGTCGGGCCATCGCAAGGATGTCGTCGATGAGCTGACCTCCGAGATGACGGATGCCGCCGAGGCGCTCGACTTTGAGCGCGCGGCACGCGTCAAACGTCGTTTGGAGGTCATCAGGGGTCTGGACGACCGTCAGCAAGTCGTTTTTCCCTCCAGTGTCGATATCGATGTCATCGGTTTCTATCGCGAGGAGACCATCTCTGCCGCTTGCGTCTTTGTCGTGCGTGAGGGCCGAACAGTTCGCACCTGCGAGTTCATTCTCGACAAGGGTCTTGATGTTGACGAGGAAGAGCTCCAGTCGGGCTTTCTTAAGCGCTATTACGACGAGACGGCTGATATTCCAGCTGAGATAAACCTCTCTGTCGAGCTTGAGGATGCGGAGGCGCTGGGGGAGTGGCTTGCAGGCAAGCGCGAGCGTTCCTGCCATCTCCATAGGCCGCAGCGTGGCGAAAAGCACCGTTTGCTCGATATGGCATCCAAAAATGCGCGCCATGCCCTCATGCGCTACATGATGCGAACGGGGTACGCTGACGACCGCACCAATCAAGCGCTCCTGGAGCTCGAAAGCGCGCTGGCGCTGCCGGCGCCGCCGATGCGTATCGAGTGCTTCGATATCTCGACGCTGCACGGAACCTTTACCGTCGCCTCGATGGTGGTGTTTACCAACGGGCGCGCCGACAAGAGTCAGTACCGTCGTTTTAAAATTCAGGCCGAATTGGACGAGGCAAACGACTTCGTGTCGATGTCCGAGGTTTTGGGACGACGCTATGCTCCCGAGCGCATGGCCGACGAGCGCTTTGGCTCGCGCCCCGATTTGCTCGTTGTCGATGGCGGTAAGCCGCAATTGACCGCTGCGATCAAGCAACTTGAGGCTCTTGGGCTCGATATACCAGTTTGTGGCTTGGCAAAGGCCGATGAGGAAGTTTTTGTGCCTTGGGACGAGACTCCCGTCGTGCTGCCGACCGGGTCCGCGTCGCTCTATCTAATTAAACAGGTACGCGATGAGTCCCACCGATTTGCCATCACGTTCCACCGCGAGTTGCGCGACAAGGCCATGACGGTTTCGGTACTCGATGACGTTCCGGGCGTGGGACCCACCAGAAAACGTGCCCTTATGCGCCATTTTGGCTCGATGAAGCGTTTGCGCGCGGCGAGCGAGCAAGAGATCGCGGAAGTTCGCGGCATACCTGCCGATGTTGCCAAGGCGGTCCACGAGGCGCTCGTTGCATGGAATGACGAGCGCGCCGAGGCGGCAGCTGGCCATTCCGATAGCTAAACACGAGCCTAAACAACTGATATACATGATCGCGCGATTTTCAACCATTTATTACGCCATGATTGCCTGCTGGTTTCGGGTTTTATTAACGCTAAAACGTTTGACTAACCCAAGCGAAAACCCTGCTATCCTGCGGGTTGACGAAGACTGATATCTCACCTCGCCGATACATACTGTCTGGCGAATCGTTTGTCAACGAATTCGGTGAACGGTAGTAAATACCGTTCAAGCGTATGTATGTATCGGTCGCCGAGCGCGGCACCTCAGTTGGGTTCGTCGGTAGGTAAGGTATATATCGTCCGCAAGTTGCGCGGGGGCAAGTCTAGGTGCTCCCGAGTAAGATTCTCTAT
>JAXXEN010000007.1:0-16155 GCA_037237765.1 Collinsella sp.
AATGGATTCTAAAAAACACCTTGCCAAATAGGAGCGTCAGGACGCAAAGAGGCTCGCCGCACGAAGTGCGCAGCGAGCCTTTTTGCATGTCCGAGGACGCGCTGGGAAGTTACCCCATGCGGCCAGCGGACAACTATGTAGCCTTGAACTAGAACATGCCCAAGAAACCGTGCACAAACAGCGCGGCCAGAGCGGCACCGACAAACGGAGCGATGCCAGGAACGAGCAGGCCGTACTTCCAGTTGTTGTCAGCCTTGTTCTTGATCGGCAGCACCTGATAGGCCATGCGAGGACCAAGGTCACGAGCCTGGTTCATGGCGAAGCCGGTGATGCCGCCCATGCCCATGCCAACAGCCCAAACGATCAGACCGACGCAGATGGCGAGCATCAGAACGTTCTCGCCAGCACGGTTAGCAGCAGCAAGGATGGCGCTGATGAACACGAAGGTGCAGATAGCCTCGCAGAAGAAGTTGCGGGCATAGTTGGTGCCCTCGGTGGTGGGGTTGGTCGAGAAGATGTTGCGCTGAGCAATGGGATCGATGACACCATCGGAAGCCTTGAACTCATCGGCATACATCAACCACGCGATCACGGCACCCGCAAAGCCGCCGAGCATATCAGCAACCATGAAGGGGATGCAGCTGCTCCACGGCACCAGGCCGACGATGCACTGGGCAAGCACCATGGCGGGGTTCATGCACACGGCGCCGCCAAAGATAAACAGAGCAACCGAGATGCCAAAAGACCAGGTGGTGATGGCAAACATGTGGCCGGAGCCCTGATACTTGGTGCCCTTAAGCACGGTATCGCAGTGCACGCCCACGCCAAAGATGATCATGAGGGCCGTTGCGCCGAATTCGCAGAGGAGTTTGGTAAGCATAAAACCTTATCTTTCTTGTCGGTTATAAACGATTCGTTTAGGCCGCGTACTAGTGCTGAGCGACGACAACGCCCAGGCCATCAGGAATGACGGCCACCTTGGCATCGGCACCCTTCATCTCAAAGGCGAGCTTGAGCGCCTCCTCGATAGTGTTGACCGGCGTCATGTGCATATCCTTGATCATCTGGTGATCGCACAGGTCGGTAACCATGATCACAGGGTGATGCGCCAGGATGCGGGCAAAGATCTGGCTCGTCCACTGGTCGGGCAGGGTCTCGTCCTTAGGACGGTCGATGCAGGCGCGCTCAAACTCTGCCGGATCATTGTCGGCGATGTTGTGATAGAAGCCCTCGCCACCGTGACCGTCGGCACAACCGGCGACATCGATGATCACGCCGCCCTCGGGAAGTGTGGCCTCTGCAGAGCACATGCCCTTCACGGCCTGATAGATGTTCTGGTCGAGCGGGTAGCCGCCGTTGGTGGTAATGGCAATCTCGCACTCGACGGGCTCAACGCCGGCAAGGCTCTTCACGAACTCGCAGCCAGCCTCGTGCGCCTTATGGATGTCGCCGGCAAAGGAGCCGATGACCTCGTGCTTGCCGTTGAGCACCACGTTGAGCACAAAGGCAAGGTGAGCCATCTCGGCAGCGGCAAACATGTCCTCGCTCACGTGGTTGTGGCACAGGTTGCCGGCACGCGAGTGGGAATCGTTCACAAACTGACCGTTGTGATTGTACATGATGGTCTTGTAGCTGGCAATGCCAGGCAGGACGGACTTGCGGCTGCCAGAGAAACCGGCAAAGAAGTGCGGCTCAATAAAGCCCTCGGCAAGCAGCAGATCGCAATCGGCGGCAATCTTGTTGATGATGCACTCGCCACCAGAAGGCAGGGTGCCGATCTTTTTCATCATGCTGTCGTCAGTCGCGACATGCATAACGATTTCCTCGTTGGCAACGATCTCCTCGCCATACTTATTGACGAGCTCCTCGTGCGTCGACGGACGGTGCATACCCGTAGCAACCAAAATACGCACTCGAGCCTCGGGCGCAGCGGAATGGATGTGATGCAGCAGAATAGGCATCGTCACACGCGAGGGAACGGGACGCGTATGATCGGAGCTAATGATGACGATATCCTTCTTGCCAGCACAAAGCTCCTCGAGCGAAGGCGAGCCATAAGGGTTGGCAAGTGACTCCTCTACCAGCTCTTCCTGCGATTTCGTGGTCTTAAACTCGTTTTGATGACCTTCCATCACACCCGCGAAATTCTTATCCTCGAGCTCCAGATGCAACGTCTTGTGGTCAAACGGTAGTTCACATTCAAACAATGACGAGCGCCCTCTTCCTTTCAACTGACACACTAGATTAACCGTTGGAAGGATACGCCGCTCACCGAAAAACACCACCGTCCACCGACTCATTAACACAACGTTCATATTTGACCCACAACAAAACGGCCGCGACCCCAAACGGGACCGCAGCCGCCTGTCAAAGACACTATAGACAGGATGATTTACGCAGCGCCGAGGCAAACATCTAGTCCGAGACGTACGCACGTAAGCCATTTTGCATAAATTCGTTAATTAATTGCATAAGATGGCGCATGGATTTCTGGCCATAACTGGGTAGTACCCTCCGGAGCGTGCATTTTTGCGAGTATTCAGCATCGCGGGATAAGATTTTGGTGCCAAAAATCTTTCAAAAGGTAGATAGTCCTCATGACTCGACCCATCTGGATAGCATGCGGCGAGAAACCAGCCATATATGATCGTCGCCAAAGCCCAATCGTCGTGCAAAAGCATCAACAAAGGCAGCGAAAGCCGGCTATGGCCTTATGCATCAATCTTTGGCTGCTGAAAACTCCGTTTTTTGCACGTCGCCCCAAGCACCACCCTCACCCAGCGGCTGATCCGCCGAAGACCGGACATCGCAGGGCCCGCCATTAGTTTACTTTTAGGCACACTCCGCAGGACGCAAGAAGCCCTCGCCGCACTCCACGCTATGCGCGAAGCGCGCCTTATTCCCTTCAGCTTTAATCCCAGAAGACCGAGGACGAAGGGGCCCGATGGGTTTCCCTCTGAATGCATTCCGCAGCACGAAGCCCCCTTATCCGCAGCTCCGAAGGAGCAGGATAAGAGGGCTTCAAGTGCGAGGACGCATTCAGAGGGAAACCCATCGGGTCCCGGTGAGAGCCACAGGGCTATCGATTACCCCGTGTTCTGCAATCCTGCCGAGACGCCGGTCACAGTCGAAAGAATCAGGCTCATGTATTCGGCCTTCTTCTCCTCGGCCATCTCGTCCTGGTTCATACGCACCTCGCGAAGGGCGCGGACCTGGGCGATGGACAGGGCGTCGACGTAGGGGTTACGCACGCGAACGGCGCAGCCAAGCACGCGGCGACGCTGCAGCGGCCACTCGTCACCGACGATGGCAAGGACCCACTTACGCGTGAGCTGCATCTCGGTGAAGACCTTCTCGGACAAATCATCGCGGTCGCCCAGGTGCAGATACATCTTGGCGATGCGCTGATCGGTCTTAGCGATCGACATCTCGATGTTGTCGATGAACGTGCGGAAGAACGGCCACTCCTGGTAGGCAGCCTTGAGCTGGTCAAGATCGCCAAGCTGCTCGCAGGCGGTGCCCAGGCCGTACCAAGCGGCCAGGTTAATGCGCGCCTGGCTCCAGCTGAAGATCCACGGAATGGTACGCAGGTCGTCGAGCGACTTGGCACCCAAGCCGCGCTTGGCGGGACGCGAGCCGATCGGCAGCAGACCGACCTCGGTCAGCGGCGTCACGGTCGAGAACCACGGTGTAAAGTCCTCGGTGTTCAGCAGGTCCAGATAGCGCTCGTGGCTTGCGGTGTTGAGCTTCTCGGCCATACCCCAGAACTTCTGCGTGGTCTCGGTGTTGGTCTTCTCGACACTCGGGGCCGACTGCAAAAGCGTTGCGGCGGCAACGGACTCAACATGGCGCTGAGCCAGCGTGCGGTTGCCGTAACGGGCAAAGATGACTTCGCCCTGCTCGGTAAGCTTAAAGAAGCAGTTGACCGAACCCTTGGGCTGCGCCAGCACGGCCTTGTTGGCCGGGCCGCCGCCACGGCCCACGGCACCGCCGCGACCGTGCATGAGCACCAGGTCGATATCGTTCTTCTCTGCCCACTTGGCGATGCGCTCCTGCGCGGAGTGCAGCGCGAGCATGGCCGTGGTAGGACCGGCATCCTTGGAAGAGTCGGAATAGCCCAGCATGACCTCCATGCGGCGGTTGGTCTGGGCAAGGCGCTTTTGCACCACGGGCAGCGTAAGCATCTGATCGAGCACGTCGACGCAGCCCTCGAGGTCCTCGAGCTGCTCGAACAACGGGATCACGTCGAGCTCGGGGACATCCTCCTCGTGTGCAAAGGACAGGTGCGCCAGCTCAAAGACGTCGGCCACATGCTGAGCGCTCTTGGTAAACGAGATGATGTAGCGGTGCGCCATCTTCTTGCCGTAGCGCTTTTGGATGGAGCCGATAGCGCGGAAGGTATCGATGACCTCGCGCGTCATGGGCTGCAGGTCGCCATGGATACCGTTCTCGTGGATATCCTTAAGGGCGCGGGCATGCACCACGGAGTGCTGACGGAACTCCATCTCGACCATATGGAAGCCGAAGGACTCGACCTGCCAGATGATGGTTTGGACCGGGCCGTAGGCAGCACGGACGGCACCGCAGGCGGCCAGCGAACGCTGGACGACGCGCAGGTCATCCAGGAACTCGTCGGCGCTGTGGTACATGGTGTCGGTGATACGACGGACGGTGGCGTTCAGGCGGTCGGCCATGACGAGCATGACGGCGCGATGCGGCTCGTGCTCGGAGATCAGCTCGGCGCGGGCCGTGTAACGAGGGCTCATCTCGACCTGATGGTTCCACAGGTTAATGAGCTCGGCCGACGGCTTGCTGTAGGTAGCCTCGAGCGTGAGGTTGCGGCCGATGTGGCGGCACTTGTCCTCGAGCTTGAGCACCATGTGCGTAAAGTACTTGGCGGCGACCTCACGGCTCACCTTGGCGGTGACGTTGGGGTTACCGTCGCGGTCGGAACCGATCCAGCTGCCGGGATGGAAGAACGCCGGGCACAGCGGCGGCACAGTACCGGCCTTGTCGCCCAGCACCCAATCGTCAAAACGACGATAGATAACGGGGATAACGTCGAACAGCGTGTTATCGAAGATGTCGATGATGGTATCGGCTTCCTCGACCGGCGTGGGCTTCTTGAGCGCGATGGGACTCGTACGCACCAGGGCGTCGATCTCCTGCAGCATATGGCGCTCGTTCTCCACCAGGTCGGAGCCGCCCAGACGCGGACGCTCCTCCAGCAGGTTGGAGATACGGCGGATCTTGCCCTCGACGGCCTTACGACGGGCCTCGGTGGGATGTGCGGTAAAGACAGGGTGGAACTCGAGCTTGTCGAGCAGCTCGTTGGCACCCTCGACACCCAGCTCATTCACCAGCTGGTGATAGGCAACGGTAAGCTCGTTGGCAGGATCGACCTCGGTATCGGTCGACGCACCGGCCTCGCGCTCGCGCAGCTGCGCCACACGGTAGTTCTCCTCCGACAGGTTTGCCAGATGGAAAAAGCTCGTAAAGGCGCGAACGATGACCTGCTGCTTATCGAGCGGCAGGCTGTCGATCAAATCGACGACCTCACGAAATGCCACGGCAGTGGGCTCGTCGGCGGTAGGCACGCCCTGCTCGTCGACGGCTTCGTCGGCAGCGCAGGTACCGGGGTTGCCGGCATTGACCACAATCTCGGCTGTCAAAATCTTGTCGAACAGGTCCGCGATCTCGGGATCATACTCGCTAAGCACACGGCGCTCCAGGCGCAAGAACAGCGCCAGATTGTCGCGCAGCTCCTCGGGGATCTCGATCTCGGCGAGACGCTCCCTGGACTCGGCATTCGAGCCGATTCGGTTAACGAGGCGGTTGACCACGGCAGCGACGCGCGCCGCGGCTTCGGGTACAGACTGGTTGCTTAGGTTCTCAGCCACGTTTCCTCCCATTCCTCCTTCTATGCACGTAACATGCGGTATTCATTATAGGCGCTTGAGAAATACTTTCGACACTGATTGCGCTTTACCACACAAAAGTATTTTCTGCATTGCAAAGGTTTTTGCCCTAAATGGTCGCATTTCTCGGTGGACGGCATACACAAACGGGGGCATTACGCATAAATGCGAAACACCCCCGTAACAATCGCTCGGCGCAAGCGGGACATGTTAGCGGGCCCGCAGCTCAAAAAGATGCACTACAGGCGCTCGCGAACCGCCTCGACGACGTCGGCCAGATCGGCAAGGACCTCTTCGTGGCTCTCCATGTCGCGCACCTTGACCTTGCCGGCGGCAAGTTCGTCGCCACCCAGGACCAAGATGAGCTTGGCGCCTACCTTATCGGCCTGCTTAAACTGGGCCTTAAGCGAACGGCCCTGATAGTCGGCCTCGGTCACGATGCCTGCGGCGCGAAGCTCCTGCGTAATGGCAAAGACGTTCTGGCGCAGCTCCTTGCCGGCGTTGGCGACGTAGACGCACGGGGCCTCATCGGCACCCAAATCGCTGCCAAAGGCCTGCAGGGCCAGCAGGGCGCGCTCAAAACCGACAGCGAAGCCGACGCCTGCCGTGGGCTTGCCGCCCTCGAGCTCGACCAGGCCATCGTAGCGGCCACCGCCGCCGATGGAGCCGACGCCGGCGCCAGGGGCCTCGACCTCAAAGACAGTACGGGTGTAGTAGTCCAGGCCGCGCACCAAGGTGGGATCCTCGACATACTCGATACCGGCGGCATCCAGATAGCGCTTGACCTGCTCGTAGTGCTCGCGGCACTCGTCGCACAGGTTGTCACCCATCAGCGGCGCGTCGGCCATGATCTCGCGGCAATGGTCGTTCTTGCAGTCGAAGGCACGCAGCGGGTTGAGCTCGGCGCGCTCGCGGCACTCGTCGCACATCTCGTCTGCGTGATCGAGGATGAACTGCTTGACCTGCTCGCGGTAAGCCGGACGGCACTGGGCGTCACCCATCGAGTTGATGAGCAGACGAAGCTTGGAAAGATCGAAGCCCAGGCGCTTGTAGAACTCCATGAGCATGATGATGCACTCGGCGTCTGCCGCCGGATCGGGAGCGCCGAGCCACTCGATGCCCACCTGGTGGAACTGGCGCAGACGGCCCTTCTGGGGGCGCTCGCCGCGGAACATGGCCTCGGCATAGTAGGCCTTAAACGGCGTGGAGCCCTGAGGCACCAGGTTGTTCTCCACGACGGCGCGCACCACACCGGCCGTGCCCTCGGGGCGAAGCGCCAAGCGCTGCTTGGGCTTGAGCTTGGTATCGGTACCCTCGGTAAAGACGCGCTCCAGGTTGGCGCCGCTAAAGACGCGGAACATCTCCTTGCGCACGACGTCGGTCGACTGGCCGATACCGTGGACAAAGACGTCCACCTGCTCGATCGCGGGCGTCTCGATAGGCTTAAAGCCAAACGGCTCGAATACGCCGGCAGCGATCTGCTGCATCTTTTGCCAGGCGCGCATCTCGGCGCCGATAAGGTCGCGGGTTCCCTCCGCCTTCTGTGCCTGCATGGGCAAACACCTTTCTTTTGTATCGCGTCATAGGTAGTGGTCATTATACGGCACAAACACAAACCGCGGCGGCGCGTCTGACCGAACGAGGGTATGGGGGCTCGTTCGGCCAGATGCGCCGCCGCTGTTTGCGATCCGTTTTCCTCCGCCCCCTTCGGATCACGCGACCCCTTGGGGACGGAGGAAAACGGATCATTTCGTAGGCCCGTGGCCGCCTTGGAAACCGAATGATGGTACGAGCATCCATTCGGCTTCCAAGGCGGCCACGGAAAGAACGGGGCGAACAGAAAAGAGCGACGGACGTCTACTCCCCCGCCACGCTCGCGCGCAGCTTGGCGGCGATGGGCTCGGATGCCAGCAGGAACACGAGCATGACCACGGAGCACGCCAGGCACACAATCCAGGTGCTCGCAAAGGAGCCCGAAACGGCAAAGAGCACGTAGACCTGCCACAGCTCACCGACAAAGCTCATGCCGGCAAGCACCGCCGAGGTAGCGATAACGGTAAGCGAGCCCAATACGCGGCCACTCACCTTATCGGCAACATGACCGATAACGAGCGAACCCACGACACTCACCACGGTGGAGATGGCATTGGAGACGTTGTACTGCGCAAGGGAAATACCCAGGTTGCTGACGATCAGCGGCTGGAACAGGCTCATGCAGTTGACGAAAATCGTGTAACACGTGGCCATGATCACGAAGCCGGAGGCCACCACGAGCCAGCCGGGGAAGAACTTACGCTGCTGGGGCATACTGCTCCTTTTAGACAAACGAATAGCCTGCGCCGGGCGCCGGTAGTGCCCAAGATTGCCTTGAAAGACAAGGGCATAGGCCTTACGGCCATGCCCGCAGGCTTGAAAGGCAAGGTTGGGTGCTACCGGTGGTCGGCGATATAGCCCAAAGCGACGGCGGTATAGGCCGCGGCACCGAGCGGCAGCTCGGCATCGTTAAAACGTGCCTTGGGATGGTGCTGGGCAAAGTGTTCGTCCGTGTCGGTTACGGCCGCGCCCACGGTAAAGTACGCACTTGGGATCTTGCTCGAGATAAGCGCGAAGTCCTCACTCGCCATGGCATGGAAAAGCGGCAAGAAAGCCGTCTTGGGCAGCACTGCGCCCACGTAGCCAAGCGACGCCTGAGTCATATCGCTGTCGAGTACAAGCGGCGGAACATCCGAAAGCGTCTCGATGGTCGCCGGCGTACGATAGGTCGTAGCAACGCCGTTAACGACCTCCGCGATGCGGGTCTTTAGGTGAGCCATGAGCTCAACATCAAAGCCGCGCAGCGTTCCCTCGAGCACGCAGGTGTCGGGGATGACGTTGGCCGCCAAGCCGCCGGCGAACTTACCAACGGTAAGTGCGACTTCCTTGGCCGCCGGCACCTCGCGGGAGATAAGCTCCTGGAGCGCCAGGTGCACGTGGACGCCGGCCGTGATGGGGTCGATGCAGATCTCGGGGCTGGAACCGTGGCCGCCCTTGCCCTGGAGCGTGATGCGGAAACCGTACACACCCGAGAGCGCCGGGCTGCCGTAGAGCACCAGGCCAAGCGGCGACTGGCTGTTGACATGCATGGCAAAGGCCGCCTGAGGGCGCGGGTTCTCGAGCAAGCCGTCGGCGATGGCAGCGCGTGCTCCCTCAAAGGTCTCCTCGCCCGGCTGGAACAGCAACTTGACGGTAGCGTTGGCCTCCACAAGCTCGGCCTCGCGGGCCTTGAGCAGGCGCGCCGCACCAAGCAGGGCCGTCGCGTGCATATCGTGACCGCAAGCATGCATGCAGCCATTGGTGGATGCAAAGGGCTCGCCGGATTCCTCGACAACGGGAAGGGCATCCATATCGCCTCGGAGCATGACGACCGTTCCGGCCTGCTCGTCCTTGCACGTGCCATTGCCCTGAGCGGCCGCACCGGCACCGATCAGGCCAACGACGCAGGAACCGTCGACTAGCGTGGTATGGGGGATGTCCATCTCGTCCAGACGTGCCTGGATATAGGCAGACGTCTGCGGAAGATTGTTACCCAGCTCGGGCATCTGGTGTAGATCGTGTCGCCATGCAGCGAGCTCGTCTGCAAAAGCCTGAGCTTCTGCGACAAGACCGTCACCGATAGCGGCCTGCGCCGCCGCGGTGGCCTGGGGCGCTGGTTGCGGTTGAAAATCGGACAGAGCTGATGCCATAGAAGCCCTCCAGTAACGTTTTTGCAGCACGCACTTTGATAGCGTAAAGTGCAAGGTACAACTGTAAGGGCATGACATAAAAATACCGCCCTGGGAGGGCGGCGCAACAAGTTGTTTACAATTGCGGGTGTGATTTTCGGCGCAAGAAATCGAAATGCGTCTCGCTCAAGATAATCGAAAGAAAGATGAGCGCGAAGCCGGCGAGCAGGCGCGAGGTGAGCGCCTCCCCCATCAGCAGCACCGAGAACAGCACGCCCGAAGGCGACTCCATCGAAAGGAGCAGTGAGCCCGTCGAGGCCGAGACATGCGCCAAGCCGACGTTTTGGATGAGCAGAGCCGCGCATGTGCAACCAACCGAGAGAAACGCCATCGCGCTGATAAAGCTCGGCGTCCACACGGACAGAGGCGCTTGGGTCTCGAATAGCAGCGACGTTGCCAGGCTCAGCACGCCGTTGCCCACAAACATCCAAAACGTGATGACGTTGATGTCCATTTTGCGACCGTACTTGGCAGTCACCGCCATCTGGATGGCGAAAAAGACCGCACCCGCCAGCGTAATGACATCACCGATGTTGAATTCAACGCTATCGAGCGCCACCAAGCCAATGCCCGCCAAGCACAGCAGCGCCGCGCCCAGGTTATAGCGGGTGAGTTTTTCGCCGCTCAGAAAATAGCTCGCGAACGGCACAACGATGCAATACGTGCCCGTCAAAAAAGCATTCTTGCCCGCCGTGGTGTGCGCCAGACCGACTGTCTGCAGGGCGTAGGCGGCCCACATAAGTGCGCCCATGCCAAGTCCGACGATAAGGTTGCGGGCGTTGAGGTGCGCGATGATGCGCTTGTGGAAGATGAAAAACATGACCAACGCCGCAGGCAGAAAGCGCACGTAGAGCAGTTCGAACACCGGAATGGTGTCGAGCGCGTCCTTCATGGTCGTAAAGGAGTAGCCCCAGACGACTGCCACCGAAAGCAGCAGGACTTTCCAGAACAGCGGCGAGCGAGCGCCGGCGCCGCGGGAGGTGCCGCCCGCGCCCAGGTCCTCGCGAGCAACAGGGCTATCGGGCATCATTTCGATATTGTCAGTGGCATGCTGGGCCATAGGGCATCCTCGCGCTCAATCTGGGCGTGGTGTCCGCACGCGCATGGCTGCGTGCCGCCTCATGGTCAAATAAAAGCAGGGCGCACCGGACCCCCGGCACGCCCCGCTACTGTAGCAACAACCAAGCAGCCCGTGCAATTCACTACGCTAAAGCATCGGGTTGGAAGATCTCGATGTTCCGACGGCGTTTACGTTGCTGAACTAAATCAATTTGGTTGACTCCAGTTTTTCGATGATCCAGTCGTTGGCTTTGATGACCGGGCGGCGGAAGACGACGCCCAGGGCCAGTGACGGAATCAGATAGCTCGCCAAGATACCCAGCTCGACCCAGTACTCCATATGGTAGGCGCCTGCCATGGCAGCATGCATGGCGTTGATGCCGTGGGTGAACGGCAGGAACGGATAGATCGCCTGGAACACGGGGCCGGTCATCTCGATGGGGAACGTGCCGCCCGAACCGCCGACCTGCATGACCAGCAACACTACAGCCAAAGCCTTGCCGATATCGCCAAACGACACCGTAAGCGTGTAGACGATATTGGAGAACACGAGACTCGCGACCCAGCCCGCCAGCACAAACTGCAGCGGGTTGTCGCACTGAATGCCAAAGAACAGGATGTCGCCCGCACACACGAGCGTTGCCTGCAGCAGGGCCAGACCGCCAAAGAACAGGTAGCGGCCCAGGTAGATCTCGTGCAAGCGCACGGGGATGAGCTCGTTGATAAGCTCATCGTCGACCGAGACCTTCATCATAGCTGCCAGTACGATCGAGCCGACCCATAGCGACAGAATCGTGTAGAACGGCGCCATGGCCGAGCCGTAGTTGCGGATCGGATAGACCGGCTTGCGATCGAGCGCGACAGGACCGGAAAGCGACACGGCCAGGCCCTCGGGATCATTGCCAATCATCGTCTTGATCGTGGCCAGATCGTCCGACATAAGGGCACCGTCGAGCTCGTCCTTAAAGGCACTGATCTTATCGGACGCTTCACCCAGCTGATCGGAAGCCTTGTTGACCAGCTTTGCAGCCTTGGAGAGGCCCTTTGCCAGCGAACCGGATGCATCGGTGAGGCCACTCACGGCACTATCCAGGTCGCCCGAGATGCCATCAAGCGAGTCCAGAATGCCCGAAACCGTCTTCTTGAGCTCCTTGGCCTTAACCGAGAACGTGGAATCGTAATCGGATTTGGCGCCCGCGATGCCGGCCTTGGCATCGGCGATGGCCTGATCGACCTCGGCACGCGAGTTGTTGACCTCGGCCATGCTATCGGAGAGAGACTTCGCGGTGGCCGCCAGATCCTTGGCATTGTTGCGGTACTCAACGGCGATTCTGCCCAGCGACGTCGCGGCGGACTTGAGGCCGTCTTTCAAATTCTCATCGCTCACCTGGTCGGCAAGGCTGCGGAGCTGATCGGCCACCGTATCGATATCCTTGGCGCGCGCATTGAGGGCCGCAGCGGCATCGTTGAGTTGGGACACCGTAAGGTCGACATGCTGGTTTGCGGTGTCGAACGCCTTCGCGAGCTCGGCAGACACATTGTCGAACGAACCCGCACTTCCATCGATTGCGGCATCGATGGCATCGTTTGCCGCCTTAAGCGCTTCTTTGGAATCATCGATGCCGCTTTTGGCATGTTCCATGAGCTGCTTTGTCGACTCATCGACGGCACCGGTCTGCTTGAGCATGCCGCTCGCCGACGTCAGCGAATCGGACGTGGAGCTCAAAATGCCCGCCAGCGACGAAGCATTTGCCTGAACGTCTCGCAGGTCCTCAATCGAATCGCCAAGCGTCGAGGACAGGTTGGCGATAAAGTTGCTGACCTGGTCGGTGCTCATGTAATCGAGCAGGCTGGACACCGTCTTAAGACCGATGCTCGTAATGGTCTCGGTAAAAGTTTCGTTAACCTGGCTCTGAACGGCGTTCGAACCCTTCTCGGTCACGATCTGCGCAATGGCGTTGGCCTTCTGGTTCTCGTAAAACTCGATATCGGCGTGTTTCACGTCGGTCGAGAAAAGCGTCATCATGTCAGCGCTAAACGTTTTGGGGATAACGACGGCAGCATAGTACGCGCCCGACTTAACGCCCTCGATAGCCTTTTCGCGATTGTTGAGCACAACCCAATCGAAGCTCTCGTTGCCGCGTAGGGTGGCGGTCACGTTTTCGCCCACGTTAACCTCGACGGGGATCAAATCGCTCTCGTAACCCTCATCGGTGTTGACCACGGCGATCTTAAGATTGCCGGTGTTGCCGTACGGATCCCAGCTGCCGGCGATGTTAAACCACGCGTACAGACACGGTACGATAATGAGGCCCATCACGACAACCAAGCCGATCACGGAGCGAGACACGTTTTGGACATCGCGCTTAAACAGATGCAGGATGTTCTTCATTTATGCCTCACCTCCTTTGGAGTGCTTGCCAAGCGCGGTGGTATCTCCATCATTTGTGGCTGTGCTGTCGCTGCCCTGAGATTTATGGTGCGAGCCGATATGCGGCAAGCGGCCCGTGGACTGATCGCCGCCCTTGGCACCACGCTCGCTGGCGTTGAGGCCAAACATGTGGCGGGCGGCAGGAATGGCGGCCGTGTGTTCGCGCATCTCGCGACGCAGGTCCTCATCCGAAAGCGCCGAGATACGCATCTGGGTGTTGAGGCTCGAGCGGATGTACTCGATGCTGATGAGCCAGCCACAGATGGCAATGACTGAGATAATCCAGATGACCAGTAGAATGATCTTGCCGTTGTTGTCGATGTCAAGGACCGTCGAAAGCACAAAGAGCAACACCTGAACGCCCACCACGGCAGCAAAGCCGCCCTTGATGTAGTACGGATAACGGTGCTCAAAAGTCACCGCATGGTCGAGCAGCTCGCGACGATACGAATCGGAATCGAGCATGACGCGCATGGCCGTGCGCAGCGAGTAGCGCTGGCGCGGCAGGTCGTTGGACTCGCAAATCATCATACCGGTCGTGGAGAGCTGTTTATCAAAGAGCAGATTAAGGTTGAGCAGCAGCGGACGCAGCTGCAGGCCGATAAAGAGCGCCACGATCAAGAACACGCCCAGAATGCACAGGTTAAACAGGTAGTTAAACGAGTACATGCCGCCGACCGTCTCGCGCAGCAGATTGATGCCGTAGGTAAAGGGCAGCAGTGGGTGCAGCCACTGGAAGAAGCCAGGCATCATCTCGATGGGGTACATGCCCGATGAACCCGGAATCTGCACGATAACCAGAATGACGCCGATTGCCTTGCCGATGTGCTTAAACGTAGTGGACAGCGCGTAAATGATGTTGACGTACGTAAACGAGATGGCGATGCCGCCCAGCACGAACAGCAGCGGGTTGACGCACTGTACGCCAATGACCAGATCACCCACCGTAACGATGATGGCCTGCAACGCGCCCAGGATCACCATGAGCAACCAGCGGCCAAAGTAGCCTTGGCGCGCCGTAAAGCTGCCAACACCTTCACGGTCGACCTCGAGCTTGTAGATGGCGATGAGCACATAGCCGCCCACCCAAAGCGCCAGATTGGTGTAGAAGGGAGCGATGCCCGAGCCAAAGCTCTTGACCGGATAGATCGACTTGGACGTCAGCTCGACCGGAGAGGCCATGAAATCTGCCACGTCATTGACATCGACGCCCATAAGGTCGGCGAGCTCGCCCATAGACTCAGAGGTCCGCAGCGCCGCGATGTCATTGGCTGCGGTCGCAAGCTTGTCCTGGACCTTGGCAAGCGAGGAATCGGTCTGGGACAGCGTGGTCTTGGCCTGGCCGAGCGTAGCGTTAAGCTGCGAAAGCGTACCGCGCGCGCTTGCAATCGTGGGCGTGAGGCCAGATACGATACCCGTCAAATCACCCGAGACGGCGGCAAAGGAATCAAGCGCGCTCGAGGCCTTCGGCAGCGCGTTTTGGCCCAAGTCCGTCTGGGCTTGGCCAAGGTTGGTCGCACCGGTATGAATTGCGTTATTGATAGCGTCACTGGCACCCGAAACAGCCGCTGCGTCATTCGCCATGGCGCTCGACTGCGCGGACAGACCGTCCTTGATGCTCTGAAGCTTTTCATTCTGCTCTCGAAGCAAATCGATGGTCGATACAATGCGCGCGTCAATTTCCTCGGAACCTGTCGACGTGTCATTGGCGAGAATCTCCAAGTGCCCGATAACGGCCTTATTGTGGTCGATCGTCGCTTGAAGAGACTCGAGCGAGTTGTCGATACGGGTGGTCGTAGATGTGACCGCGCCCGTCAGCTTGCCGATGGCAGCGTTCGCAGAGGCCGACGTCTTGGTGAGCGCAAGGCTGCCTTCCGAGAGCGCCTTGGAGAGCGAGGTGATGGAGTTGCCCGCCGTGGTGCGAGCTTCGCTCAGCAGGTCGTTGCCCTGGGAGATCGCCTGTGTCAGCGACGGTGCCTGGCCTTGCAAGCCGGCAAGTGCCGCATCAGCCGAGGCGATAGCGCCACTCGTCTTATCAATGGCGGCATTCATATCGCCAATCGAATCGCGCACCTCGCCCAAGGTGTCGGACGCCTCGGACACCGAACTTGCCAGCGAGTCCTGAGTCTGGGTTGCCTTGTCCTTTAAATCGACACCGGCATCCTTGGCGATACCGGCAACAGTCTTGCCTACCGTAGAGACAAATTCCGAGTTGATCTGCTCCTCGATGGTGTTTGCACCGGTATCGGTAACCTTGGGCGCAATGGCGCTCTTCTTCTCATTGACGTAGTACGTGAGCTTGGGCTGATGGTAGTTGCCGTCGAGCATCGAAACCAGGTTATCCGAGAAGTTCTTGGGAATCACGATAGCGGCATAGTACTCGCCGCTCTCGACGCCCTCCTTGGCATCGGCCGTCGAGTCGACGAACGTCCAGCCCAACTGATCGTTCTCCTTGAGCTGATCGACAACCTGATCGCCCGCGTTGAGCTCACCCACCAAGTCGTTTTGGGTGCCTCGATCGTTGTTGGCGATAGCAATCTTGATGCCTTGGGTGTTTCCATACGGATCCCAGTTTGCCACGATGTTATACCAGGCATACAGCGAGGGAATAACGCACACGCCTAGGGTAACCACCAGGGCGACGGGGTTCACAAGCAGTCGCTTAATGTCGCGCTTAAATATCGCAAAGGACACCTTTGCATTGGATAGTTTGCTGCCGAGACTCACGCTTGGACCATCCATCCTGTCGTTAAATCGAATCGTACTATCGACAACCATTGTAGTAGGCGCTTTAACGTCTCAAAGCACAATGGTGTTGAGTTTTGCGGGTAGCAATATACTACGAAGATGAGTTAGCGTACAGATGTACAGTATCCTAAATTCCCGCAGCTCACAAAACCACAACCCACACAAATTAGCAATCCGAATAGCCGTTGGGGACGTTCTTAAACGACTAGTCAAACAAGAACGTCCATTACAGTCGAAA
>JAXXEN010000042.1:0-2178 GCA_037237765.1 Collinsella sp.
TTTTCATTCCTAGATGTATTCAGCTTTCAATTTGCGAAAGAAATTTTACGTTACCCTCCATACAAGCTGTAGTCATTTTTGTGCATATGCAATATCTATTAGCTTTACCCTGCGACAGTGCCCGTCGCTTGTGATAGAGTGCTACAAACTCTGGCTTTTGCCCTACGAGTGACCAAGAGCTCGGGGGCTTTAACACAAGGAGGATGTATGCCCGAGAAGATTGAAGAGCTGGTACGCGCTGCGCTTGCTGCGGCCCAGGAGGCCGGCGACCTTTCCGCATTTGAACTTGACGATTGCGCTATCGAGCGACCGGCTGACACTTCTCATGGCGAGTGGACCTCTACCATGGCCCTGAAGTCCGCCAAGCTGGCCCACTGCGCCCCGCGCAAGATCGCCGAGGCCATCGTTGCCCATATGCCCGAGGACCCCGCGATCGAGAAGGTCGAGATCGCAGGCCCCGGCTTCATCAACTTCTACCTCTCCGTTGCCGTCAAGAATGCCATCTTTGGCGAGGCTCGCGAGAAGGGTATGGACTTCGCTAAGTCCAACGTCGGTGGTGGCCTGAAGACCCAGGTCGAGTTCGTTTCCGCTAACCCCGTTGGCCCCATGCACATCGGCCACGGCCGCTGGGCCGCGCTGGGCGACTCGCTCTGCCGTGTGATGGACCACGCCGGTTACGACATCCAGCGTGAGTTCTATATCAACGACCACGGCTCTCAGATGAACACCTTCGGCAACTCCATCAGCACGCGCTATATGCAGCTTGCCGACATCATCGCCAAGCAGGGCGTGGATATCGACGAGGCTCACAAGCTGCTGATCGCCGACCGCGACGCCTTTGTTGCCGACGAGAACGACGAGCATCCCGAGACCCATCCGTACCAGGACAACTTTGCCGAGACCCTGGGCAAGGACTCCTACGGCGGCGACTACATCATCGACGAGGCTGCCGAGTTCTGGCGCACCGACGGCGACAAGTGGGTCAACGCCGATCCTCAGGAGCGCATGGAGAGCTTCCGCGAGCGCGGCTATGTGAAGATGGTCGACAACATGCGCGACCTCTGCCACGCCGTCAATTGCGACTTCGATCGTTGGTACTCCGAGCGTTCGCTGTACGTGAAGGACACCGAGGGCGAGACCGCCGGCACCTCTGCCGTCGACCGCGCTTTTGAGAAGCTCGACAAGATGGGCTACCTCTACACCAAGGACGGCGCCCTGTGGTTCCGCTCCACCGACCTGGGCGATGACAAGGACCGCGTCCTGATCAAGTCCGACGGCGAGTACACCTACTTCGCCTCCGACGTTGCCTATCACTGGGATAAGTTCCAGCGCGTCGACCACGTCATCGACATCTGGGGCGCCGACCACCACGGCTACATCGAGCGCGTCCGCTGCGTCTGCGATGCCTTGGGTTACCCCGGCAAGTTTGAGGTTCTGCTGGGCCAGCTCGTCAACCTGCTGCGCAACGGCAAGCCCGTACGTATGTCCAAGCGCAAGGGCACCATGGTGACCCTGCAGGAGCTCGTCGACGAGGTCGGCTCCGATGCCGCTCGCTACACGCTCATCTCCAAGAGCTCCAACCAGATGGTCGACTTCGATATTGAGGCCGTTAAGAAGCGCGACAACTCCAACCCGGTGTACTACGTGCAGTACGCTCACGCCCGCGTGTGCTCTATCCTGCGCCGTGCCGCTGACGTTACGCCCGAGCAGGCTGACGAGATGGGCATGAAGGCCGTCGCCGCCAAGGCCATCGGTGAGAACGTCGATTACTCGCTGCTGACCGACCCGACCGAGCTCGCCCTTTCGCGTAAGCTCAACGAGCTCACCGACCTGATTGCCAGCTGCGCTCGCGACCGCGCCCCGTTCCGTCTGACGCACTTTGCTGAGGAACTCGCCGGCGACTTCCACAGCTTCTACGCTGCCTGTCAGGTGCTGCCGAGCGAGGGCCGTCCCGTCGACCCCGAGCTTTCGCGTGCCCGTCTGGCCGCTTGCGATGCCGTCCGTGTGACGCTCGCCCTGGTGCTCACCCTCGTTGGCGTTTCCGCGCCCGAGCAGATGTAAGCTACGGGTCATTTGACCGTACAGACTTGGTTTAACTAAGCCTTGAAAGCCCGATCTCCCACTGAACTGCCTCCCATTTCTTGGACATGAGAAATGGGAGGCTTTCTTTATGCGCGT
>JAXXEN010000050.1:0-2120 GCA_037237765.1 Collinsella sp.
GCCTACATCAGGCGCAGGCTGACGTCCTTGAGCTGGGCGCCGGAAACGGCACTCGGAGCACCCGACATAAGGTCGGAGCCGCTGGCCGTCTTGGGGAACGCCATGACGTCGCGGATGGAGTCGGAACCGGTGAGCAGCATGCACACGCGGTCCAGGCCCAGAGCAAAACCACCCATCGGGGGTGCACCAAACTTGAGCGCCTCCATGAGGAAGCCGAACTGCGACTCGGCTCGCTCCTCGGTGAAGCCCAGGAGCTTGAGCATAGACATCTGCATCTCGGCGTTGTGGATACGCATACCGCCGCCGCCGGCCTCAAAGCCGTCCATGACAAAGTCGTAGGTGCAGGAACCGGCCGCCAGCGGGTCGGCCTCGATCTTGGCGATGTCGGTCTCGGTCGGCAGCGTGAAGGGCTGATGCTCGGCAGCGTAGGCCTTGCGGTCCTCATCCCAGTGGAACAGCGGGAAGTTGACGACCCACAGGAAGTCGTGGCCCTCACGCTTGATCTCGAGCGCGTTGGCCATGTGGGAACGCATACCGCCCAGGATCTCGTCAGAGAGCAGGCGCGGGCCGGCGGCGAACATCACGAGGTCGCCAGGCTCGACGTCCATGCGCTCGCGCAGAGCCGCCATCTCCTCGTCCGAGAAGAACTTGACGATGGGGCTGTTGATGGAGCCGTCCTCGCGGAAGGCGATCCATGCCAGGCCCTTGGCGCCAAACGTGGAGGCCACGCCGGCGAGCTTATCGATCTTGGCACGTGCCCAGGCACCGGCGCCCTTGGCGTTGATGGCCTTGACGACAGAGCCCTCCTCGTTTGCGGCAGTCGCAAAGACCTTGAACTTGGAGTTGGCAAAGATGTCGGTCAGGTCGACCAGGTGCATGCCATAGCGGGTATCGGGCTTGTCGGAGCCATAGGTGTCCATGGCCTCCCAGTAGTTCATGCGACGCAGCGGCGTGGGCATCTCGACGCCCATGCGGCCGAAGGCATCGGCCAGGACCTCTTCGAGCGCGCTCATAACGTCGTTCTGGTCCACGAAGGACATCTCGATATCGACCTGGGTGAACTCGGGCTGACGGTCGGCACGCAGGTCCTCGTCGCGGAAGCACTTGGCGACCTGGTAGTAGCGCTCGACGCCACCGACCATGAGCAGCTGCTTCAGGAGCTGCGGGGACTGCGGCAGGGCGTAGAAGTTACCCGGCTGGATACGGCTGGGAACGATGAAGTCTCGAGCGCCCTCGGGCGTGGACTTAAACAGGGAGGGCGTCTCGACCTCCATGAACTCACGGTTGTGCAGCGCCTCGCGAATGGCAAAGGTGAAGTCGGAGCGCAGCTTGAGGTTGGCCATCATCTCGGGACGGCGGAGGTCCAGATAGCGATAGCGCAGGCGGGTGTCCTCGCTGGTCTCGATGCCGTCCTCGATCTGGAACGGCGGGGTGACGGACGTGTTGAGCACCTCGGCGTGGTCGGTCAGGACCTCGATCTCGCCGGTCGCGAGCTTGGTGTTGGTGGTCTCCTCGCCACGGGCGCGCACGACGCCGTGAATCTTGATGGGCCACTCGGGACGCATAGTCTCGGCGATCTTAAAGGCATCGCCGTCGGAGTGCTCGGGGTCGAAGGTGAGCTGCGTGATGCCCTCGCGGTCGCGAAGGTCGCAGAAAATAAGGCCGCCGTGGTCGCGGCGACGGCTCACCCAACCGGTGAGGGTGACCTCTTCGCCCACGTTCTCGCGGCGAAGCTCGCCGCAGGTACGGGTGTGCATGGAATGCTCGTCGATGGGACGGGTCTGGCTCATACCAGTGATCCTCCTTTATGGATCTGTGCCGCCCCGTGTCGTTCCGGGCGGCGTCGTACAGATTTGCCCAGCCTGCGTAAACCGCGCAGCCAGACATGGCGTTATATCTTATCGCACCTGTGTCGATGTGCCGCGGAAAAGTAGCTCCTGCCCAAAGACTTGACGGAGACGAAACAATTGACGCACCGCGGCACCCGCCCGCGCTCGTCACGTGCGACAATATGCCCCAATAAAACAGCACTTGGAAAGGCCCGTCATGACTGCACGCCTCATCGTTATGGATATCGACTCCACGCTCATCAACCAGGAGGTCATCGACCTGTTGGGCGA
>JAXXEN010000045.1:0-14346 GCA_037237765.1 Collinsella sp.
ATCGTAGCCCGAGACAGTCCCAGGCTGACAATTTCGACTGTAATGGACGTTCTTGAATGACTAGTTAGAAGAGATAAGGAGTGTCCCCAGCTGCCGACAGAAAAGGAACGTCCCTAAGTGCCGACTGGTTGCATTAGGAGTATCATCGTCTGCGCAAATAAGCACGAAAGAGCATATTAGAGATTGAGAGCGTATGGCTGACACCGTATCTAAGCACATTGACATGACCACCGGATCGCTGTGGCGCAATATTCCCCTATTCGCCTTCCCCGTGGCCGCCACGAGCATCTTGGAGCAGCTGTCGAACCTCATCGCCACGGTCATCATCGGTAACTTCTCGGGCGACCAGGGAACCCTCGCCATGGCGGCGGTCGGCTCCAATGTCCCGCTTACCAGTCTTATGCTCAACCTGTTTATTGGCATGTCGCTTGGCTCCAACGTGGTCATCGCCAACGCTATCGGCCGCAATGATCAGAACATGGTCAAACGCGCCGTCCACACCTCGATTTTGATGGCGCTCGTGGGCTTTGTCGTCATCGCACTGGGCGAGATCTTTGCCGAGCCCATGCTCGCCGCGCTCAACGTTCCCGCCGAGACCATGCCGCTCGCCTCACTCTATCTACGCGTCTTTTTGCTGAGCATGCCCTCAATCTTGCTCTACAACTTTGAGGCCGCGATCTTCCGCTCCGTCGGCATCACGCGCATGCCGCTGCAGGCGCTTGCTGTGTCCACCGTCCTCAACATTGGCCTGGATCTCATCTTTGTCCCTGTGCTCCACTGGGGTGTCGCGGGCGTCGCCATCGCCACCGCCATCGCCTACACCGTCAGCGCCGCCACGCTCTTTATCCGCCTGCTCAAGACCGACTCCGTCGTCCGCGTCACCCTACGCGACCTGGCTATCGACCCCGTCGCCCTCAAGCGCATCGTCAAGATCGGCCTGCCCGCCGGCATCCAAAGCGCTGTCTTTGCCGTCGCCAACATCATCATCCAGTCTGCCATCAACAGCCTTGGCACCGAAGTCATGGCGGCCTCGAGCGCCGCCATGAGCCTGGAGTACGTGTGCTACAACCTGCTCAACAGCTTTAGTCAGGCTTGCACCACCTTTGTGGGACAAAACCACGGTGCCCGCCAGATCGACCGTTGCACCAAGACGCTCAAGGTCTGCCTAGTCGAAGGCGGTATCGTCGCGCTCACCACAATTATCGTTATTGTTGGCCTGGGGCGCGAGATCTTGTCGCTGTTCAACAGCGATCCCAACATCGTCTCGATCGGCTATATCCGCGTATGTTCGATCTTCCCGGCGTACGCCTTTAGCATGTTCTACGAAAACATGTCCGGCTACCTGCGCGGCTTTGGCATCTCGCTCACGCCCGCCCTCATCACCATGATCTGCGTCTGCGGCATCCGCTTCTATTGGGTGTTCTGCGTGTTCCCGCACTTCCGCACCTTTGCGAACATCATGATGGTCTACCCCATCAGCCTGGGCACCACGGCGTTCTTTATGGTCGTAGCGGTGCTACTTTGCCACCCGGCACGCACCTATCGCGCCACCCAAGCCAAAGCGACAGCCCGCTAAACACCGCACTCAACGCCACGCCAGTCATTAATTGACAATATGCGAGCTCATATAGTCGATAAAGCGCCTCGTGGCGATGGGCATGGTGTCCCAGCTGCGCCAGGCGGCCACCACGTCGCGCGAGGGAGCATGCACGATGGGCCGCACGCGAATATCGGCCTGCATGCCCTCCACAGTACGACGGTAGAGCATGCTCACGCCTAGGCCCTCCTCCACCATCGCCATAATGGTGTAGTCGTCGGTGACCTCGCTCGTCACGTGCGGCGACAGCCCATGCGCCGCGAATGCATCGAGCACCAGGCTCTGTTCGCCCTCATCCAGCAGCACAAACGGCTCGGACGCCAGGTCGGCGAGCGTCACCTTTTCCTTTGCCGCCAGCGGATGCGCGGCCGGCAACAATGCCACCAACTCGTCGTGATAGACCACGCGCTTCTCGAGCCCAGCGGTAAATCCGCGCGCCGTAAAGCAAAAGTCAACCACGCCATCGTGCACCCACTGGGCGTTGCGCGTGTAATCGCCCTGCTTGAGGGTAAAGTGCACACCCGGGTGCAGCGCTCCAAAGTCGCGGATCACACGCGGCAGCACGGTACGACTCACGTTGGTAAACGTCGCGATGCGAATATCGGTCGACGAAAGCCCCAGCAGCTCCTGGCGCTTGCCCTCGAGCTCGGCCTCGGCAGTCACGATCTGGCGCAGGTACGGCAGATATTGCTTACCGTCGCGCGTAAGCGAGACGCTCTGCTTACCGCGCTCGATAAGTGTGGTGCCCAGCTCGCGCTCGAGCGCCTTGACGGCCTGGCTCACCGCACTTTGCGTATAGCCCAGCTCGTCCGCCGCGCCCTTAAGACTGCCGCGATCGACCACCATACAAACAATCTGATACCGCGATGCCATCGTGCCTCCACATCAATGCAGCCGTAAAACGTTTTGCCAGCGCTTTTCGCACCCACTTTAGCGTTTCTTAATCATACTGAAGATACATTCGCTTTACTACATCTATATCTGGGAGCAGAATCCTTTTTACGAAACCGTTCTGTAACAAAAGGAGTCCCATGGATCGCAAAAAAGCAATCGCGCTCTCATTTTCCGTTCCCGTCGCATGGGGCTTTTCGTATCCCCTCATGAAGATCGGCATGGACAGCATGAACGCCACGAGCATCGTTGCGCTGCGCTGCATCATCGCCTTTGTGGCCTGCCTGCTGCTTTTCCACAAGCGCGCTTTCCGTATCAACCGCGACCTTATGGTTCGCGCCGCCATCATCGGCGCCATCATGGCAACCGAGCTCACCTGCATGTGCCTGGGCTCCAGCCTCACCTCTGCCTCCACTGCCGGCTTTTTGCAGAGCCTGACGGTCGTGATCGTGCCGTTTGCCAACGCCGCCCTGCTGCGTCGCGCCCCCGAGCGCAAAGTGCTCGTCGGCACCGCCATCGTCACCTGCGGTATGTTGCTGCTCTCGGGCGCCGACTTCACCAGCCTGAACCCGGGCGCGCTCATCATGCTGCTCTCCGCCTTTATCTACGCCGGACACATCATTGTCGCCAAGCGCTTTGTCGAAGAAGTCGACCCGCTTGCTCTGGGCGTTTGGCAGCTGGGCTTTGGCGGCTTGTTCTCGGGCATTGCCGCATGCGTCTTTGGCGGTTTCACACTTCCCAGTACGCCCAGCGAGATCGTGGTCGTCGTCGCGCTCGCGCTCATCTGCTCTGCCTACGGCTTTATCACCCAGACGCTCGTGCAGCCCCACGTGCCCGCCGAGACCACCGGCTTCGCCTTCTCGCTTGAGCCGGTCTGCTCCGCCGTCTTTTCGTTCTTCTTGGTTGGCGAGGTCCTGAGCCCCATCGCCTTCTTTGGCGCCGCCCTCATCCTCACTGGCGTCATGGTGGCAACCGTCGAGCTTCCGCGCCTCCGTGGACATGGACAGGCTCGCATGGCAGGAGCGCCTGAGCGCGTCTCGTAGTCCCCACTCCTTATGCAGCCGCAGCACAAAGGTCTCCGGACGCCTTTACAATAGATGCCAACAGAGCATCTGCCATAAAGGAGCCCCATGGACACCGCAACTCGCGACCGCAACATAGCAACTTGGTTGGGCGATGCGCCGCAGCCGGTACGTGACACTACGAACCAGCTGCTCGAGCGCATCGCCCTTTTGCGTGCCGAGCAGACCATCTACCCGGCACAAGACGACATCCTCAATGCCCTCGCCTACACGCCGGCCGACCAGGTCAAAGTTGTCATCTTGGGTCAAGACCCTTATCACGGGCCCAACCAGGCCATGGGACTGTCGTTCTCGGTCCCCGTGACGCAAACCAAGTTGCCGCCGAGCCTGCGCAACATCTATAAGGAACTCAAAGCCGATCTGGGTTGCCCCACTCCCGCCACAGGAGATCTAACGCCATGGGCACAGCAGGGCGTCCTGCTTCTCAACACTACGCTCACCGTGCGCGAGCATGCCGCCAACTCGCACGCCAAACTGGGCTGGAGCACGCTCACCGACTACGTTATCGAACGCTGCTGCCAGCTGTCCCAACCGGTAGTCTTTTTGGCATGGGGCCGCTTTGCCCAGCAGATGGTCGCAGGCAAGCTCGCCGCGACCGGCGCGGGCAAGGCAACCGGCAAGTTCTGTCTGGCCTCCACGCACCCCTCGCCGCTTTCGGCCAACCGTGCCACGGCAGAACTCCCCGCCTTTATGGGGTCGCGCCCCTTCTCCGCTGTCAATCGGCTACTCGAACAGCACGGCTCGACCCCCGTCAACTGGACTTGCCTCGGCTAACAATCGATACATCAAAACGCGCCCGACGGCTTCCCATCGGGCGCGTTTCCTATTCGGGCCAAATAAATTGTGTGCGGCCGGCCTCGCCGCCATCGATCAGCAGGCTCTGCCCGGTCATAAACCGGTTGGTCGCGCCCACAAAGTAGATCCACTCGGCAATCTCTTGGGCGGTGGCCCAGCGCTTAAGCGGCGTGAGCTCCATAATCTGGTTCCACAGGTGTTCGTCTTCCATCACGCAACGGTTGAGCGGCGTGATAACGCCGCCCGGGTCCACACTGTTGGCGATAGCCTGCGGTGCCAGGCGGTTTGCAAGGTTCTTGGTGTAGGCGATAACGCCGCCCTTGCTGGCAGCATAAGTGGGAAACTCCGATCCCGTATGCCCGCTCGCCGACCCCACATTGACCACGGATTTGATAGCCGGCGCCGGCTTGGCGGCAAGCCCCTCCCCCACAAAGGCGTAGCGCTCGGTCACGTTGATGGTGCCACACAGGTTGGCGGCGATGTCGTCGGCCGAATCCTGCGTACCGGCAACGTTCACGATTACCTGGGGTTCAAGGTCGCCTGGAAACGAGCTAGGCTCGCGGACATCAACGATCAGATGGCGGTAGCGCTCGTGTTCGACCGCCGCCGGCAGCAGGTCAAAGCCCACGACCTCGTGGCCCTCGTCCAAAAAGCGCTGCACGCACGCGGCTCCGATACCGCCCGAAGCGCCCGTGATCAAAACCCGCATACTTGCTCCTTAGGCGGTTGCGTGGCGCTCGAGGTACTCGGAACCCACATTCTCGCGCTCCCAGCCGCGCACGACCTTGTAGCCCACGGGGCTCAGGAAGACCTCGCACAGCAGCTCGGCAACAGCGCCGGTCAGCGAGCACATAAGGACCTGCACCCAGGTCCAACCAAAGAACGTGTGGCTCACTACAATGGCAAAGACCAGGTTGTCGATAAACTGGCCGACACCCGTGGACACATAGGAGCGGAAGGCGAAGCTCGCAAAGTTATTCTTTTTGAGCATGCGGCCGAGCGACTGGTTGAGCGTGGAGTTAACCACGGCAGAAACGAGCATTGCCAGCGAAGAGCCCAGCACCACGTACCAGGTGCCGCCGATGGTGGCGTTAAGGGCAGTGTTGACCTCGATCATGCCCGTGTCGTAGTAGGCGCCCCACATGCCGGGCGTGAGCGAGCATGCCCAAAAGCACAGACTCACGGCCAGGTTGACCAGCAGCGCGAGGATAGAGATTTTGATGGATGCCTTGGCGCCAAAGCGCTTGCAGATCATGTCCTGGCACAAAAACGAAACCCAGCTCACCACAAAGCCACAGTCGAGCGCCAGATACGGCAGGCTGATAAGCTCTTTGTTGGCCAGCAGGTTCATCATGATGACGCTCACGAAAAACAGCGAAACCGTTGCCGCGGGAATGCTCCGCAACAGGACCTTGTAGTCCTCCATGACCTTCTTGATCATTATGTACTCCTTTGGTTTTAGGTTTAACGAGCAGGATATCGGACCCGAACTGCTCGGACGCCCCGGTCTTGAGACGACGGTGGGTATGATAGCCGCTCACACGGCATCAGGCAAGCAAACGGCGCGGCAGCCCCGCAAGGCCACCGCGCCGATGCGTTAAAAGGCCACGTTGCCAAACTCCGACAGGATAAGGTCGGGGTTGTGGTCGGTTGCCCAATCCACGTTCCACGGGCTCGTGAACAACAGCAGCTTACCGCCGCGCATGTCCTCGACGCGCAACGTGTCGCGCGTGAGCGAAAGGCCCGGGATATCGATGGTGTCGGGGTCGTTCTGGATCCAGCGGATGTCCGTATAGGGCAGCGGCTGGCGACGAACCTCAACACGGTACTCAGCCTTGAGGCGGCGCTCGAGCACCTCAAACTGCAGCACGCCGACCACGCCCACGATGACGCTCTCCATGCCGGCGCCCAGCTCGCGGAAGATCTGGATGGCGCCCTCCTGGGCAAGCTCCTCCATACCCTTGACGAACTGCTTGCGCTTGAGCGTATCGACCTGCGTAATGCGAGCGAACATCTCGGGGGCAAACGTCGGGATCTGCGGATACTGCACGTGGCGCTTGCCGGAGCACACGGTGTCGCCGATGCTAAAGATACCCGGGTCGAACAGGCCCACGATATCGCCCGCGTACGCCTCATCCACGATGGCGCGGTCATCGGCCATCATCGACGTGCCCGTGGCAAGCTTGAGCTTGCGGTTGCCCTGCACGTGGAAGGCGTCCATGCCGCGCTCGAACTTGCCCGAGCAAATGCGCACGAAGGCGATGCGGTCACGGTGGTTCTTGTCCATGTTTGCCTGGATCTTAAACACAAAACCGCTAAAGTCATCGCGGCAGGGATCGACCGGCTCGCTGGTGAGCGTATCGGTATAGGCGCGCGGCGTCGGAGCCAGGCGCAGGAACTCCTTCAGGAAGGGCTCAACGCCAAAGTTGGTAAGTGCCGAGCCAAAGAACGCCGGGCTCAGCTTGCCGCAGGCCACAGCATCCAAGTCGAGCTCATCGCCGGCGCCATCGAGTAGCTCGATGTCGTCCATCAGGTTCTTATGGTTTTCCTCGCCAATAAGCTCATCCATGGAAGGATCGCCCAACTCGGCCTCGACCTCGGCGACCTTCTTGGTGGCGTTGGCGTGGCCGTCGCCCTCAAAGGCGATAACGCGACGGGTCTGACGATCGAACACGCCGCGGAAATTGCGGCCGCTGCCGATCGGCCAGTTCATGGGATACGTATTGATGCCCAGAACGTTCTCGATCTCTTCCATGAGCTCAAACGGATCGCGGGCCTCGTGGTCGAGCTTGTTCACAAAGGTGAAGATGGGAATGTGGCGCAGCGTACAGACCTTAAAGAGCTTCTTGGTCTGGGCCTCGACGCCCTTAGCGCCGTCGATGACCATGACTGCGGCGTCGGCGGCCATAAGGGTACGGTAGGTATCCTCCGAGAAGTCCTGGTGGCCGGGGGTATCGAGGATGTTGACGCAGGCGCCGTTGTAGGTGAACTGCAGCACCGAGGAGGTAACGGAGATACCGCGCTCCTTCTCGATGTCCATCCAGTCCGAGACGGCATGCTTGGCCGAGCTCTTGCCCTTGACCGAGCCGGCAGTCTGGATGCTGCCGGTATAGAGCAGCAGCTTCTCGGTAAGCGTGGTCTTACCGGCGTCCGGGTGGCTGATGATCGCGAATGTGCGGCGCGACGAGATTTCATCCGACAGGCTTGCCATGCGGATCCTTTCTTGCATTGAGTGCATTACGTCGTTGTAACCGCACTATTGTAGCCGCGAAATCCCGCTCTAGGGCGCCTATCAGGACAAATTCATCAGTTGGGACCTGGGTAGCAGTCGATGGCGACACTCCGCAGCAGTTTGTCTCGATCTGTAACATCTAGACGGTTTTTGAACCTCTTCCTGTTACAGATTTAGACAAACAGGTGGGGCCCGCCAGCAAAATCTCAATCTGTAACAGGTAGCCGTCCAAATCGGTTCCAGATGTTACAGATTGAGATGAATGAACGAGCGGACAATCCGTATTTACCTCTTGCATAACTGTGCATAGTGTATATATACTGTGCTTACCGGTTATATACACGTGTAGCCCAACAGCTAAGGAGCCGCTGTGGACATCATCCTATCCAATTCGAGCGACAAGCCCATCTACGAGCAAATAGCCTCGCAGGTCAAAGCTCAGATCCTTTCGGGCGCACTCACTGCGGGAGCCAAACTCCCCAGCATCCGTGCACTCGCGAGCGATCTTGGCGTGAGCGTCATCACCACCAAGCGCGCCTACGCCGACCTGGAACAGCTCGGGTTTATCTGCACCGTGCAGGGCAAGGGCTGCTTTGTCGCCGAGGGCAACCAAGAACTCTTGCGCGAAAACCAGCTCTGCCATATCGAAGAGCTGCTTGCGAAAGCGGCAAGCCAAGCCGAAGCCTTGGGCGTCACGCGCGACAAGCTGCACGAAATGCTCGACCTGATAGCCCCCGAAACCATGCAGTAGCCATCTGCAAGAAAGGCTATACCATGCAAAACTTGCTTGAACTCAAAGGCATCTCACGCACTGTAAGCGACCGCTTTTCGCTGCGCGACGTCACGCTTGCCGTGGAGCCTGGCCAGATCGTCGGCTTTGTTGGTGCCAACGGTGCTGGCAAAACAACGACGATTCGAGCTGCTCTCGGGCTTATAAAGCTCGATGCAGGCGAAGTGTACCTGTTTGGGCAGCGCTGTGGCGCCGACGCGCCCGATGAGTCGCAACGCCATCTACGCTCCCGCGTCGGTCTTGTCCTGGACACGTGCCCCTTCCCCTCCACGCTCAAGGTGGGCCAGATCGAGTCGCTCGTAGGCCCGGCGTACCCCACGTGGGACCGCGAAACGTTCGCCGGATTCATCAACCGATTTGGCCTCGATCCCAAGACAAAGGTCAAAGACCTCTCCCGCGGCATGGGCATGAAGCTGCAGCTTGCCTGCGCGCTCAGCCACAATGCTAAGCTGCTCGTTTTGGACGAAGCCACCGCGGGCCTCGATCCCATGGCGCGCGAAGAGCTGCTCGACGAGCTGCTCGCCTTCGTTTCCGACGGCCAGCGCAGCGTGCTGCTCTCGAGCCACATTACGTCTGATCTCGATCGTGCTGCCGACCGCGTCATCTGCATCGATAACGGCTCGATTGTGTTTGACCTGCCACGCGAGGACATTACCGACCGCGCCGGCATCGCCCACTGCACCCAGGCACAGGCCGCCGAGCTCATGGCTTGCGTCGAAGGCACCCGCGCCGCCCGCCACGCCTACAGCGTGGACGTGCTCGTGCCCAACCACCGCGAAGTGCTCGAGGCCTTCCCCGAGATTCCCTGCGATCGGGCAACCATTGAAGACTATCTTCGCTTCATGCTGAAAGGGGCCTTGAAATGAAACGCGCCATTATGTCCGAGCTTGCCATCGTTCGCACGCTCGTCCCGAGCATCGCAGGTGTCGGCCTGTTCATCTTCGTCGTGCTGACCGCCGTCAGGGCATCGAATGGTGATTCCGATATGAGCGCCGCCGGCGCCTTCGCGATCAGTGCCATGTCGCCCATCATGGCCATGACGTCGCTGGCCGGGCTCGACAACCAAAACGGATGGGAGCGCTATCGGGCAACGCTGCCCATCTCACGCAAAGACATCGTCAGCGCACGCTACCTGTGCATCACTATTTTCTCGGTCATCATGACGTGCGCGGCCGTGCTGTTGAGTATCGTCGCCATCCCGATCTTAAACAGCGTGGGTATCCCCTCCACGGGAGAGACCGTCTTTGAGACCGCAATCGCCTCGGCAATATCGATGCTTTTCTCCCTCATGGCGGTGTTTTTGGTACTGCCTCTGTTCTTTCGATTTGAACACATGAAGGCGCAACGCCTATCCGTTGGTCTATACGCCCTATACATGTGCCTTATCATGGTCACGCTAAACTCATTCAACCCCATCAGCAACCAGCTCATGTCGATGATTGCCGGGGCGAATCCCGATCCTTCCGTTCTTGACTTCCTGTGCGCAGGAATTGCCGCGCTGGCAACGGTCGTCCTTGGCGCTGTCAGCTGCGCCATCAGCACCAAGGTCTACCGGGCACGCAACCTATAGGCAAGCGCGGTATCATTGGACATGCGCCATAGATCTGGCGTGGTCTTTTTTGAGGAGGCGCTCAACCCGTGTCGTGGGTCGCAGCAGCATTTGCGTCAGCATTCTTTGCCGGCGTCACATCTGTCCTGGCCAAATGCGGCATCAAGCAGACCGACTCCGATGTCGCGACGGCCATTCGCACCTGCGTGGTGCTCGTTTTCGCCTGGGCAATGGCGGGCATTTCTGGATTCATTGGAACCATCGGCAGCATCGAACCCAGATCTTGGCTCTTTCTCGTCCTCTCGGGACTCGCTACCGGTGCTTCGTGGATCTGTTACTTTAAGGCGTTGGGCATCGGAGACGTCAATAAGGTCGTACCGGTCGACAAGATGAGCACCGTACTCGCTGCACTGATCGCCATCGTGCTTTTTGGCGAGACGAGCAACCTTGCGGTTAAGCTCGTGGGAACCGCTGTCATCACCCTCGGCACGTTTTTAATGATCGAGAAGAAGCAGCCTGCCGGACCCGAGCAGCAGCAAGACCGGACCTGGCTCGCTTACGCCCTCGGCGCCGCCGTGTTCGCAGCGCTCACGTCCATCCTTGCCAAGGCTGGCATCGAAGGCGTCGAATCCAACCTGGCCACGGCAATCCGTACCTGTGTGGTACTGGTTATGGCATGGGCAATCGTGGCAGCTGAAGGCAAGATGGGCCAAGCCGTGCACGTAGACCGCTACGAACTCGTATTTCTCGCGGCATCGGGCATTGCGACTGGCGCATCGTGGCTGCTATGCTACTACGCCATCGCCACAGGCCAGGTGAGCGTCGTAGTGCAGATCGACAAACTATCGATTGCCGTATCGGTACTATTTGCGCGCTTGGCATTCAACGAAAAACTCTCACGGCGCAGCGCCATCGGTCTCGCCCTCATCGTACTGGGCACCGCCGCGCTCGCAGTTTGGAAGTAGCGCGGCCAGCAGCCGCTACATCCTCACACCTGGCTTAGGATGCCTGTACTGACCGTGGGATGCTGTGCGCTTACCGTGCGAGATGGCAAATTTGGGACAACAGTACAGGCAACGAAGGCAGGCTGCGCACTCCGGCTTTGTCCAGACGGGAAGGCCGTCGCGCATCTCAATCGCCGCCATGGGGCAGCGCTTAGCGCAGAGGCTACACCCGACGCAGCGGCTAGCATCGACGGCAAACTTGCTCGTCTGCTGCATACGCGGCAGCCCAAACGCATGATACGCGCACGATGCAAACAGGGGCACGCGATGGCGCATCATATTGCCCGTGCGCCGCTCCCGCACCGCCTCGATCACAGCATCAATCTGCGCCTCAGCAGCCCTATTGATACCCTCAACCTTTTGAGGGTCAGACAGGTCGAAAACAGGCGTCCAGGTATCAGGCATCTTGACGCTCATCGCCGCATCTAACTCGAGCCCACGCTCGTGCAGCAGATCGCGGGCGAACTTGGCCGATTGCCCGGTCGTCGAACCGTACGTCGAGACATAGAACGTATAGGGGCGCTCGCCGCCCTTTGCACCGGCAGCAATCGACAGGTCGGCAGTCTTCAAAAACTCGATCATTGGCGTCGGCAAGCCCCAGGCGTATACCGGGGCGACAAACCCCAGCCGACAGGGGCCTTCCATCACAGCAAGGTGAAGGATCTCGGCATCAAAGCGCTCAATCGACACAACCTTGTCGTCTGTCGCCGCTGCAATGCGACGCGCCACATGTTCGCTGTTCCCCGTCGCGCTAAAGTACAGGATCATCTCGTGCCCCTCTGGAGTTGACTCGCGATTAACCGTGCTACTTGCGCAGCGGCTTGGGCAGTGGAATGCCGGCGGCGATGACGGCGGCGATGATCATGCAGACGATACCCTTGAGTGGGAAACACATGAGCAGCAGGCCCACGACCATGACCGGCTGACGCATGACCGCACCCATCGTCGATGCCGTGCAGACGGCGACGCAAAAGACCGGATCGGCGCCGGTGAGGATGGCCAGTCCGTAGCCCAGGCTTACGCCCGAGAAGATAACCGGGAAGAAGTGACCGCCGCGCCAACCAAGGTTGATGAGGGCGGGGGTCAGCATGGCCTTGACCAGACCGGTCGCGATAAGCACGCCGGCGGGAATGGTCAAGTAGGTTTCCATGAGCACGTCGGCCTGGGTCTCGCCGGCAAACATGGTGTAGGGCAGGACCGTGCCGCAGATGGCGAGCGCCAGACCGGCTAGCATGGCCTTGACGACAGGACGCTCCCTTATTGCATGGGCAAGCGCTTCGCTCGTGTGCTCAGAGACAAAGTACAGCCAGCCGCAGATTGTTCCGATCAACGACAGAGGGACGAGCCAGGTAAGCTCCAGGTTACCCACCTCGGCGGCCTCGAACCTGGGCATACCCATGCCGCCGCCCACAAGCTGGCCAAGCAGCAGGTAGGTGCCCAGGCCGCCGGCAATCGCAATGCCGTAGACCACCGTCTTCTGTGCCTTGGGCAGCCTGATGGTGATCTCGCCGGACGTGGACTCATCGTCGGCGTCTTCGCCCTGGCCGTCGGCGCTACCGGCAAGCGGTGCCACAAAGCCAAAGACGGGCGCGGTAAAGAGCGCCGTCAGGGCAGCCTGGGTACCCAGCAGCGTGAGCTCCCTAAACTCGGCGCCAAAGCGACGCATGCGGTCGCCGACCCAGCTGCACAGACCCGCGATAACGCCGGTCAGGCCGGCCTCCGGTCCAATGCTTCCGCCAAACAGCAGCGGCAGCAATGCCGCGAGCGAAAGCTTGCCCAGGTTGTCGTACGGGTAGCGCCCGTCTTGCTTAACCTTAGCCATCACCTGGTTGAGGTCATCGGTCTTGGTGCCTGTCATCTTTTCGTACAGACCGATTAACAGACCGCCCAGCAGGCAGACAAAAAACGGGTACGGCAAAAAGCCAAACGGGCCGCTGGCAAGCTCGGGCGAAGAGACGCCCAGCGCGTGCGGAATCTCGGTCCATAGATAGTCGATACCGTGCTCCATCGCAAAAAAGAACAGCCAGACCGCGGCACCTGCGAACGCACCGGTCACGGCAACGCTAACTAAAAAGAGCGCGCGGTTTGTGGGTTTGGCAAGGTTATCCATCGGGTCCTCCCGCGGTCAAAGTCGACATAGATACGTTTTATTGTAGAGCGAGTGTGGCCCAGACAAGCTAACCATCTGCGCTGCAAACGGCACCATTGGGAGCCATAGTGGGGCAGGCTCAAGACTTATCCGTTGATAATCGAGGCAATCTCGCGCAAGTCGTCGGCAAAGTAGATGCCGTGCTGGCGCCTCGGGCTCGAAAGTCCTTTATCAATCATGTGCCCGAGCAGCGCCTTGAGGTCGTTGTAGTAACCGTCCAGGTTATACAGGATGCACGGAGCACTCAGGTGCCCCAACGACACCGCGGACATGACCTCGGCAATCTCCTCGAGCGTGCCCGTCCCACCGGGAAAGGCGATGAACGCATCGCCGAGCTCAATCATCTTGGCCTTGCGCTCCGCCATATCGCTCGTCACGATGAGGTCATCGATACCGTCATGTTGAAACTCTGCCTCGATAAAAAAGCTCGGCTCAACACCCGTCACGTGTCCACCCGCCTCGAGTACGCTATCGGCGAGCGCACCCATCAGGCCCGACTTGGAGCCGCCGTATACCAGCGCGTGGCCGTTGGAGCCAATCCACGTGCCGAGCTCTCGCACTGCAGGCAGAAACACCGGGTCATTGCCAGCGTTGGCGCCCAGATACACGGTGATGTTCATATTTGCCCCCCCTGTTGTGGCGCACGACGTTCGTCTTAGCGCTGGCGTCGACGATACTCGCGCACGCGACGCGAAAGATCGGCAAGCTCGTCGTGATCGAGCTCTTCCAAATGCTCCAGATCATCCATAAAGCGTGCCATGCTGTCCTTTTGACGCATCTTGATAAGCGTATTGCAGTAGTTCACCGCCACGCCCGTGAGCATGGCGATGTAGAAGATGCTGATGACGCTCAGAATGACGGTAATGGCGCGGGCAACCGGTGTCTCGGCCGGAATGTCACCAAAGCCGATGGTCGAGACCGTCTCAAAGCTAAACCACAGGCCATCGCCAAACGTGAGGGTCGTGGGCTCGGACAGCCAAACGGCCGTCGAGCACAGCAGATAGAAGATAAGAAACAGGCCCGTGATGCGCGCAAAGCCAGCCTGGCGCAACACGTCGGCAAGCGTCCTCAACTTGTTCATCGCGACCCCTTTTCCCAGACGCCCAATCACGTTCGCTCGGTATTGTCCCACGCCTCCCCCGCAAACGAAACTAGTCATTGGGGACGTTCTTAAATGACTAGTCAAACAAGAACGTCCCCAATGACTAGTCGTTTAAGAACGTCCATTACAGTCGAAATTGTCAGCCTGGGACTGTC
>JAXXEN010000030.1:0-13804 GCA_037237765.1 Collinsella sp.
AATCGTAGCCCGAGACAGTCCCAGGCTGACAATTTCGACTGTAATGGACGTTCTTTATCTGCCGGCGCTTGGGGACAGTCCCTAAGTGCCGGCAGATTGGGACACTCCTTTGCAAGGTGGCGCTGAAGACTGTCCCTAACGACCAGTCGTTTAAGAACGTCCCCAACGACCGGCTCGGGAACCTGATCCTAATGCACCAGTTTCTGTCGAGTCGGTGCTTCTTGCGGGTTGCCCGTATAATGGTTTGCGTATGAACCGCAACCAAGGAGTTCCAGTTTATGGACCAGAGCCTTTTTAAATTCGACCTGATCGCCGAGGACCCGACGACGCACGCGCGTGCCGGCGTGCTGCACACCCCGCACGGCGACATCGAGACGCCGATCTTCATGCCCGTGGGCACCAAGGCAAACGTCAAGGGCATTCCTACCGAGACCGTCAAACAGCTCGGCGCCCAGATCGTGCTTGCCAATACTTATCACCTGTCCATGCGTCCCGGCGAGGACACCATCGCCGAGCTGGGCGGACTGCACAAGTTTATGAACTGGCACGGCCCCATCCTCACCGACTCGGGTGGTTTCCAGGTCTTCAGCCACAACGACGCCGTCAAGCTCACCGACGAAGGCGTGCGCTTTATTGTCAACGATTACGACGGTCGCCACGTGTTCTGGACGCCCGAGGACAACATGGAGATCGCCATGAAGCTCGGCTCCGACATCTGCATGCAGCTGGACCAGTGCCCGGGCTATCCCGCCACGCGCGCCTACGTTGAGCGTGCCGTCGAGCTGTCGAGCATGTGGGCCGAGCGCTGCTATAAGGCCCACACCCGCGATGACCAGGCACTCTTTGGCATTGTCCAGGGCGGCATGCACCTGGACTTGCGCCTGCGCTCGCTGCGCCATCTGGAGGAGTGCGGTGACTTCCCCGGTTACGGCATTGGCGGCTACTCGGTGGGCGAGGACCACGAGACCATGTTCGAGACTCTGGCACCGCTCGTAAGCGAGTACATGCCCAAGCACAAGCCGCGCTACCTGATGGGCGTCGGCAACCCCACCACCCTCGTGCGTGGCGTGGGCGTGGGCATCGACATGTTCGACTGCGTGCTGCCGACGCGCACCGGCCGCATGGGTACGGCGTTCTCCAGTGAAGGTCGCCTTAACTTCCGCAACGCGCGCTTTGCGCACGACGACGGCCCCATCGACCCCACCTGCACCTGCCCGGTGTGCACAGGCGGCTACAGCCGCGCGCTCATTCGCCACATGGTCACGCAGAAGGAGATGCTCGGCGGTATTCTGCTGTCGATGCACAACATCTACTACTTGCTCAACCTTATGCAGCGTGCTCGCCAGGCCATTATCGAGGGCCGTTACGGCGCGTTCGTGAGCGATTGGATGAATAGTCCTGCCGCGGTGGATTACTAAGAGCTACGACCGCTGACCGATAGCTTGCAAGCACTTGATGCATCGTGGGTACCATACCGAATAGTTGATGTTCGGGCGGGTGTTTGGCGCATGGCGTCGACCCCGCCCGTTTTTCTTTTTCTCGATAGGAGCACCCATGATTAAGAACGAGAATGTCGAGGGCGAGCCTGCCTACGACGAGACGTACCGCCGCGGTCCCGTGGTCATGCGCGGCCCCATGATTCCTAAGGACAATACGTACGCCAACCTGCTGGCGCCCGAGGATTCAACCGACTGGTTGCATGCCGATCCGTGGCGTGTACTGCGCATCCAGGCCGAGTTTGTCGATGGTTTTGGCGCACTTGCCGAGTTAGGGCCTGCGGTGACCATCTTCGGTAGTGCCCGTACGCCCAAGACCGATCCGCTCTACAAGGCGGCGCGCACGGTCGGCCGTAAGATTGCCCAGCGCGGCGTGGCGGTTATCACCGGTGGCGGCCCCGGCATCATGGAGGCGGCCAACAGGGGAGCGGCGAGCGTCAACGGCAAGTCGGTCGGCTTGGGTATCGAGCTCCCGCATGAACATGGGCTCAACAAATACGTGAACCTCGGCATGGACTTCCGTTACTTCTTTGTGCGCAAGACTATGTTCGTCAAATACAGCTCGGGTGCCATCGTGTTTCCCGGTGGTTTTGGCACGCTCGACGAGATGTTTGAGGTACTCACGCTGGTGCAGACGCACAAGGTCAAGCGCATGCCGCTCGTTTTGGTGGGCACCGAGTACTGGCAGGGCCTGTTTGACTGGCTCAGCGGCCCGGTGATGGACGCCGGCATGATCAGCCCGCTCGATCCGGAGCTGGTGCACATCACCGACGACCTCAACGAGGCCGTCGACATCGCCCTGAGCGGGCTGATGTAGAGCAATCGTGCCCACCGCGACATGAATATGCATGGCAATCTGATGCTTTCTAACGTCAGGTTGCCATTTATATTGGGTATACTGATGCAAAAGACGAGGGCGAGGAGGTCGCGTATGTCTACTGCAACGGTTAAGCCTACGACGGTTCGCATCGAAGAGGGGCTCAAGGAGCAGGCGACTGAGTTCTTGGATTCGGTCGGCCTCAGCCTCAATTCCTATCTCAATCTTGCCGTTCGGCAGCTTGTAAATCAGCGAAAGATTCCTTTTGAGATTGTAGGAAGGGCGGAGGTGCCCAACGAGGCGACGAGGCGCGCCATGGTGATTGCCGAGGCTCATGAGTTGGGGATTTTGCCGGACGATAGCCTGTCATTCAATAACGCTGATGAGCTTATGTCATTCCTCGATGAGGAATAGCGATGTTCGAGATTAAAGTCGAGGCTCAATTTAAGGTGGACTACAAACGAACGATGCGCATGCATCCGCAGCTAAAAAGTGAGTTTAAAGCGGCGGTTGCAGAGCTTGTGGCTCATGGGTCACTTCCGGCGGAGTATGGCGCCCACGAGCTCTCAAACCCGGGCGGAAACTACAACGGCCACATCGATTTCCACCTATCCGATGGCTTGGTCGATGTGGTCGTTCTTTATCTTCCCCATAAGACTAACCCAGTGATTAGGCTGGTGAGAATGGGCACTCATCAGGAGCTGTTTCAGGGTCCGCTGGGCTGATCGCCGATTTCCAAGTTGCGGTGGAATAGGGATTGATTGACAGCTAATAAGCCAAAAACGGTCCCTATTTCACCGCAACTGATGTGGGCGTCCCTAGTGGATGGGCTGGTAGCGGGGGCAGTAGCTGATGGCTATGGCATCGACGCCTACATGGGTGGCGATGGTGCAGCCGATGGGGCCGGTGCCGGCGTCTACATAGTCTTGGCCTGCGAGCGCTTGGCTGACGAGCTCCTGCTCCTCGGCGGCGCCGGTCGTGAGCACGCGCACGCTGGAGCCCGGATGCTCGGCCAAAAATGCGAGGCAATCGGCCATGGTGTTGGTAACGATGCGTTTGGCACCGCGGCCCTTTTTTATGGCCTTGATCTCGCCCGATTTCCACTCCGGCGAAACGGCCAGGCGAATGTTGAGCATTTGCGTGAGCTGGCCGGCGAGCTTGGGCGCGCGGCCGTTCTTAACGAGATTCTCGAGCGTGCGGGGAATCAGCAGCAGGTGGGCGTCGGGCAGCGTCGCGCGGATCTGCGCCTCGGTCTCGTCCAGGCTGCGGCCGTCCTCGCGCATGGCCAGCGCGTACTCCACCAGCAGGCCCTCGGCGCCCGAGCCGGTGCGCGAGTCGATGCAGCGCACGTCGAGCTCGTGCGTTTCGGCCGTCAGGCTGGCGTTGGCATAGCAGGCGGACCACTCGCTGCACAGCGAGATAAAGATGGCGCTATCGTGACCGTCGGCGCGCACGCGGTCAAAGAGTTCCTTGAACTCGCCGGCACTCGGCTGCGAGGTGTGCGGCAGCTGCTCGGAGCCGGCCATGCGCGCGACGTACTCCTGGGCGGTAATCTGCACCTGGTCGAGCAGGTCCTCGCCCTCGATAATCACATGCAGCGGAATCACGTAAATGCCGAGCTCTTGGGCGCGGGCGGGGGAGATGTCCGACGTGGAGTCGGTTATGATGGCAAAAGACATAATTGCACCTTTCGTTGGGGCGCGACGGCGCCGCCTTCTGAGAGCAAAGTGCGACAAGTATAGTGGAGTTGCTCTACATTGCTAGGTTAAATTGTTGAATAGTCAACAGTTTGAAGTGTCGGTGTGGAAATCGTCAACTGGGGAAGAGGGATGCCGATGGAGGCGCTGGAGATATGCAAGCGGCCGGTCGTGCTGTTTGATTTTGATGGCACGGTGGCCGATACGGGTCGGGCGGTGATGACCTCGACGCGCAAGACGCTGGCTGCACGCGGGTTTTCGGAGGCGCAGATGGGTGACCTGCGTCGCATGATCGGGCCGCCCCTGTGGAAGAGTTTTCACGACTTTTATGGCTTCTCCCGCGAGGAGTCGCTTGTGGTGGCCGACGAGTACCGCGCCTTTTTTGACGAGCTGGGACCGGAGGAGTATCCCGTGTTCGACGGGATCCCCGAGCTGCTGGATGGGTTGGTCGCCCAGGGCAAGCGCTTGGCCGTGGCGACGTCGCGCATGGAGGCAAAGTGCGTTGACATGGTGGGTGAACTGGGGCTTTCTCAGTTTGAGGCCGTGGTTGGCATGAATCCGCCGCAGGGCCGCGAGACCAAGGCGGATTCGGTCCGCGATGCGCTGGCGGCCCTGGGCGCGACCGCGGACGAGGCCGTGATGATTGGCGACCGCTTTAACGACGTCGAGGGCGCGCACGCGATGGGCGTGCCGTGCATTGGCATCTATTCGGGTGCGGCGGCGCCGGGGGAGCACGAGGCTGCGGGCGCCGATGCGGTGGTGCACTCGGTGGCCGAGCTTGCTAAACTTTTCGCTATATAAGTATTTGATGTGAGGGGCGGGCGTACCCGTCGCTCATTGGTAAGGAGGTCGTCCATGAATCAGGTGGAGCAGAGCGTTACCGAGTATGTCGACGAGGTCTGGGAGGACGTCGTCGCCGATATCGAGCAGCTGGTGAGTTATCCGTCCGTAGCCGTTGCTGCCGATGCGGAGCCTAGCGCGCCGTTTGGCCGCCCGGTTCGTGATGCGCTCGATTGCGCGCTCGGCATTGCGCAAAAGCTCGGCTACCAGACGAGCGACGACGAGGGCTATGTGGGCATTGCCGATATCCCGGGTCGCGGCGACAAGCAGCTCGCGACCATCTGCCACGTGGACGTGGTGCCCGCCGGCCCCGGCTGGAACACCGACCCGTTTGCGATGGAGCGTCGCGAGGGCTGGCTGCTCGGCCGTGGCGTGATTGATGACAAGGGTCCGGCGGTGTTGTCGCTCTACGCCGGTGCCTACCTGCTCAAGCACGGCATTGTGCCGCGCTATACCTTCCGCGCGCTGCTGGGCTGCGATGAGGAAGTGGGCATGTCCGACGTTCACCATTATCTGGAGAATCACGCAGACCCCGACTTTTTGTTTACGCCCGATGCCGAGTTCCCGGTCTGTAATGCCGAGAAGGGCCAGTTTGGGGCGATGTTTGTGAGCCCCAAGATCGACGGCGGGCGCATTGTGTCCTGGAGCGGTGCCGAGGCGAGCAACGCCATTCCGTCGCAGTCTATCTGCGAGCTTGCGATTGCCGCCGATGAGCTGCCGGCACCCGCTGAGAATGCCGACCGCCTGGAGATCACCGCACTCGATAACGGGCATGCGCAGATTTTCGCCCACGGCATTGGCGGTCATGCCTCGATGCCCGAGGGAACGATCAATGCCGTCGGCCTCATCGTGGCGTATCTGCGTGAGGCCGAGGACGCGTTTGGTGCGCGCGACGAGCGCCTGCTGACGCCTGCCGAGCACGAGTTTGTCAAGTTTCTGGCCTTTGTGCATGCGGACGCCTATGGTCGCGGCCTGGGTATCGATGCGACGAGCGCGGCGTTTGGCCCGCTCACGTGCAACCCCGGCGTCATCCGCGTGGTGGATGGCTACATTGAGCAGGTCATCGACGTGCGCTTCCCCGATAGCACCAGTGCCGATACCATCTGCGAGCAGCTCGAGCCGCTCGTGGGCCGCTTTGGCGTGACGTATCGCGTGGGTCGCGCAAAGGTGCCGTTCTCAGTGTCTGCCGACGATCCGGCCGTGAAGGCGCTTATCGATACCTATAACGAGTTTACGGGCAAGCATGCCGAGCCCTTTGCCATGGGCGGCGGCACGTATGCGCGCAACTTTGCCCGCGCCGTCTCGTTTGGCCCAGAGGAGACCGGCCTGGAGCTGCCCGCATGGGGCGGCCAGATGCACGGCCCCAACGAGTGCGCCAACGAGGAGCAGCTCAAGCAAGCACTCAAGATCTATATCGTGGCGATCCTGCGCCTCAACGAGCTCGAGCTTTAAGGTTACGCGGTTTCCCAATCTAAGTTGCGGTGGAATAGTTCCTAGAATGGGCCTTTTGATGGCCAAACAGGAACTATTTCACCGCAACTTTGTTTTTATTGGTGTAAAAGGCGGGCCATGCTTGGCGGCGGGTTTGTTATTCGTTTGTAAAGCCGAGTCGCGTTTGCGGTAAGGGTCTATCAGATGCCCGTAAGAAACCGCAGTTGGCGCGAGCGCTGCCCGGTCGGGGCCGTATCTTTCCAAACAGCAAAGCGGGCAGGGTGCCCGCGATTCGCATGTATGAAAGGAAGATCATGCTCGATCAGGCTTATTCTCGTCGTCAGTTCCTCGGCCTCGCTGGTGGTCTTGCCAGCATCGTCGGCCTCGGCCTCGTTGGCTGCGGTGGCGCAGGCGCTTCCAACGCTGCCGACAAGGGTAGCGCCGCTGCTGCCGAGTCCGTCTCCGGCGAGGTGACCTACGACGGTGCCTCCTCGTTCCAGGCTCTCGTCGAGGCCGCTGCCGAGAAGTTCATGGACGCCAACCCGGACGTCTCCGTCTCCGGTTCGGGCAACGGTTCGGGCAAGGGCCTGACCGCTGTCGCCGCCGGTACCGTTACCATCGGTAACTCCGACGTCTTCGCCGAGACCAAGCTCGAGGCCGACCAGGTCAAGAACCTCGTCGACCACGAGGTCGCCGTTGTGGGCATGGGTCCCGTCGTCTCCAAGAACGTGACGGTCGACGACCTGTCCCTTGAGCAGCTCAAGGGCATCTTCTCCGGCCAGATCACCAACTGGAAGGAGGTCGGCGGCGACGACGCCACCATCGTCGTGCTCAACCGCAAGGCCGGCTCCGGTACCCGCGCCACCTTCGAGGCAGCCGTCTTTGGCGACGAGGCCGTCGACTTTAAGGGCGACGCCGAGCTCGACAAGTCCGGCGATGTCCAGACTCAGATGGGCAGCACCGACAACGCCATCTCCTACCTGGACTTCTCGCACTTCGATGACTCCAAGTTCAACGCCATCAAGGTCGAGGGCGTGGAGCCCAAGAGCGCAAACGTCACCGACGACTCCTTTAAGATCTGGGCTACCGAGCACATGTACTGCGCTAAGGACGCCGACGAGGCCACCAAGGCCTTCCTGGAGTTCATGCTTTCCAACGACGTCCAGGGCAAGCTCGTCGAGGAGCAGGGCTTCATCCCCGTCTCTGCCATGAAGGTCGTTAAGGATGCCAGCGGCAAGGTCTCCGCTAAATAAGTAATCGCCCCGGAAAGGTTTGCAATGGCAAAACAGCTGCCAAAGCGCGACCTTGAGAACGTGGGCCTGGGCGTCACGGGCGCGTGCGTAGCGCTCGTGACGCTTGTCGTTGCCGCGCTCATCTTTATGGTCGCCCAAAAGGGCCTCTCGGCTTTTCTCAAGGACGGCGTTTCGGTCGTCGAGTTCTTCACCGGCACCAAGTGGGATCTGGCCAACACAGCCGAAAACGGCCTGCCCTATACCGGCGCCCTGCCCCTGATCGTCACCTCGTTTGCGGTCATGGTGCTCTCCACGCTCATCGCATTGCCCATCGCCATCGGCTCTGCCATCTTTGCAGTCGAGATTAGCCCTAAGTTTGGTTCCAAGGTCTTTCAGCCGCTTATTGAGCTTTTGACCGGCATTCCCTCGGTCGTCTTTGGCCTGATCGGCTTTCACGTGGTCGTCGGCCTTATGAAGAGCGTTTTCCACGTGAGTACGGGCTTGGGCATCTTGCCCGGCGCCATCGTGCTGGCCGTCATGATCCTGCCGACCATGACCACGCTTTCGGTCGATGGCCTGCGCGCCGTGCCCGACAGCTACCGTCAGGGTTCGCTCGCGCTGGGCTACACCCGCTGGCAGACCATCTGGCACGTGGTGCTCAAGTCCGCCATGCCGTCGCTCATGACTGCAGTCATCCTTGGCATGACGCGTGCCTTTGGCGAGACGCTCGCCGTGCGCATGGTCATCGGCGGTATCGAGGCCATGCCGACGTCGCTGCTGTCGCCGGCGTCCACCATCACCACCACGCTCACCACGTCCATGGCGGTCTATGCCGAGGGCTCGGCCCAGGACGATGTTCTGTGGGCACTCGGCCTGCTGCTGATGGGCATGAGCCTCATCTTCATCCTGATCATCCATCTCATTGGCCGCAAGGGGGCGAAGGCTCGTGGCTAGCACGCGCATCCACGTCGACGAGGCGAGACTCGGGCGTGTCCAAAAACAGGATCGCATCGCCACGGGCGTGCTGACGGCGATCGTCGCCATCGTCATGATCATCGTCATCTCCATGGTGGCCTATATCCTGTTCGAGGGCGTCTCGACGCTGTTCCAGCCGGGCTTTCTCACGCAGCCGTCGCGCGCCAACGGTACCCAGGGTGGCGTGCTCTACCAGCTGTTCGACTCGTTCTACCTGCTGCTGATCACTCTGGTCATCTCGGTGCCCATCAGTCTGGGCGGGGCGGTCTTCCTGGTTGAGTACGCGCCGGACGGGCCTATCCGCGACATCGCCTCTACCGCCATCGAGACGCTGTCCTCGCTGCCTTCCATCGTCGTCGGCATGTTCGGCTTTCTGGTGTTCTCGGTGCAGCTGGGCTGGAAGTACTCCATCATCTCCGGCGCTGTCGCGCTCACCATGTTCAATATCCCCATCCTGGTGCGCGTGATCCAGCAGGCGCTCGAGGACGTGCCGCAGGCCCAGCGCGATGCATGCCTGGCCATGGGCCTTACCCGCTGGGAGGCCACGCTGCACATCCTGATTCCCGAGGCCATGCCCGCCATCGTGACCGGCATTGTGCTTTCGGCCGGCCGTGTGTTTGGCGAGGCCGCGGCACTGCTCTTTACCTCGGGCATGAGCTCGCCGGTGCGTCTGAACTTCTTGAGCTTTAACCTGTCGAGCCCCACCTGCGCCTGGAACGTGTTCCGCCCCGGTGAGTCGCTCGCCGTGCACATCTACAAGATCTATGGCGAGGGCAGCCCCGAGGCCCAGCAGATCGTCTGGGGCACCGCGGCGCTGCTGATGATCTGCGTGCTGCTGTTTAACGTAGTCGCCCGTATCGTGGGCAAGCAATTGGCAAGGAAGATGACGGCCGAATGAGCGAGATGAATGCAACGCCCGCAACCGAGGCGGCCACGTCCGAGACCCAGGACTTCCTGTCGAGCGTGGGGGAGAGCGAGAAGCGCGTGCGCGTGAGCGGCAAGGCCGTGAGCGACGAGGTCGTGCTCTCTACCAAGGACGTCAACGTGTACTATGGCGACCACCATGCGCTGCACGATACGTCGCTCGACTTTCACAAGGGCGAGATCACGGCGCTCATCGGGCCTTCGGGCTGCGGTAAGTCGACCTTCTTACGTAGCCTCAACCTCATGAATCGCGAGATTCGTGGCTGCCGCGTGGAGGGCGAGATCAACTACCGCGGACGCAACGTGAACACCAAGACCGAAAACACCTACGAGCTGCGTCGTTCCATTGGCATGGTGTTCCAACAGCCCAATCTTTTCCGCAAGTCCATTCGCGACAACATCACGTTTGCACCCAAACGCCACGGCATTACCGATCGTGACGAGCTCGACCGCATGGTCGAGGAGAGCCTGCGTGGTGCGGCACTGTGGGATGAGGTCAAGGACAAGCTCGACAAAAGCGCCTATGCGCTTTCGGGCGGCCAGCAGCAGCGTCTGTGCATCGCGCGCACGCTGGCACTCAATCCCGACGTGATCCTGTTTGACGAGCCCTGCTCGGCGCTCGACCCCATCTCGACGCTGGCGATCGAGGACCTCATGTCGTCGATCGTCGCCGACCGTGCCATCGTCATCGTGACGCACAACATGGAGCAGGCGTCGCGTGTGTCCAACCGCACGGCGTTCTTCTACATGGGCGATATGGTCGAGTACGACGAGACTGACGAGATTTTCCAGCGGCCCAAGGATAAGCGGCTGAATGATTACCTCACCGGCATGTTCTCCTAGTCCGGGACATGCTTGAGGCCCGCGGCGGCCACGGTTGCCGCGGGACTGATTGGAGAGGCGGGTCATCTCTTTTGCGAGATGGCCCGCCTTTTTGTGTCGTGTGCGCCCCGCCTTTTCGCTGCTATCATGGACAACGTTGAATTTCTACGAAGGAGCAGGGCGTATGGCGATTCTTTTGGGATGCGATTCCGTCAGCCTAGAGTTTCCCACCAAGCATATTTTCGATAACGTGACGCTCGGCGTGGACGAGGGCGACCGTATTGGTATCGTCGGTAAAAACGGCGACGGCAAGTCGACGCTACTGAGCGTGCTCGCCGGCACGCTGGAGCCCGACGACGGCCGCGTGACTCATCGCCGCGGCACCACGATCGGCCTGCTCGGCCAAAAGGACCAGCTTGTCGACACCGATACCGTGCATCATGCCGTTGTGGGCGACACGCCCGAGTATGAGTGGGCGTCGAGTCCGCGTACGCGCCAGATTCTCGCCGGCCTCATTAGCGATGTGCCCTGGGAGGGCACGGTGGGCGAGCTTTCGGGCGGCCAGCGCCGTCGCGTGGACCTCGCGCGCCTGCTGATCGGCGACTACGACGTGCTCATGCTCGACGAGCCTACCAACCACCTGGACATGCGTACCATCAACTGGCTCGCGCGTCACTTAAAGGCCCGCTGGCAGCGCGGTCAGGGCGCCATGCTCGTGGTCACGCACGATCGCTGGTTCTTGGACGAGGTCTGCACCAGTATGTGGGAGGTCCACGACGGCCAGGTCGATCCTTTCGAGGGCGGTTACTCCGCATATATCCTGCAGCGCGTAGAGCGCGACCGCATGGCCGCGGTTACCGAGGAGCGTCGTCGCAACATGGCGCGCAAGGAGCTCGCGTGGCTGAGCCGCGGCGCCCAGGCTCGTTCCACCAAGCCCAAGTTTCGCGTGGATGCCGCTCGCGAGCTGATCGCCGACGTGCCGCCCGTGCGCGACGAGCTGGAGCTCAAGCGCCTGGCGGTGAGCCGCCTAGGCAAGCAGGTCATCGACGTGGTCGACGTGGACGCCGGCTATACGGATACCGATGGCGCGCCCAAGCAGGTGCTCTCCGACGTGACCTGGCTCATCGGCGCGGGCGACCGCTATGGTCTTTTGGGCGAGAACGGCGCTGGCAAGTCGACGCTGCTCGATGTGATCCAGGGCAAGATTGAGCCCACACGCGGCCGTGTGAAGATTGGCCAGACGGTACGCTTTGGCGTGCTGTCGCAGCAGCTCGAGGAGCTCGAACCCTACATGGGCGACACGATCCGCGAGGTGCTCGGCAACTATAAGAAGTACTACGTCATCGACGGCAAGGAGACATCGCCCGAGAAGCTCTGCGAGCGCCTGGGCTTTACGACGCAGCAGCTCTGGAGCCGCATCGGCGATCTTTCGGGCGGCCAGCGCCGTCGCCTGTCGCTGCTGCTGACGATCCTGGACGAGCCCAACGTGCTTATCCTGGACGAGCCCGGCAACGACCTGGATACCGACATGCTCGCGATTGTCGAGGACCTGCTCGACGGCTGGCCCGGCACGCTGATCCTGGTGACGCACGACCGCTTCTTGATGGAGCGCGTGACCGACCAGCAGTGGGCGCTGCTCGACGGCCACCTGACGCATATGCCCGGCGGCGTCGACCAGTACTTGCGCCTGTGCAACGCTACCGCCGAGGGCGAGCCCGTGGGTGCGCCGAGCGCCAAGACCGGCACGTTTGACACCGGTGCCGCGGCAGCTGCGGCCGAAAAGCCCAAGTCGAGCGGCCAGCCCAATGGCCTTTCCAACGCCGAACGCCAGAAGCTCCGCCGCGAGGTGAGCTCGCTCGAGCGCAAGATGGAGACGCAGCGCGCCCGCGTGGAGGAGGCCGAGGCCGCGATGGCCCAGGTCGACCCCACCAACTACACGGCGCTGGGCGAGCAGCAGGCAAAGATCGACGAGGCCCACGCCGCTATGGATGAGCTGGAGATGGCGTGGCTCGAGGCGAGCGAGAAGCTCGAGGGCGAGGAGTAGGCGAGGATGATCAAGGCCGCGTTTTTCGATATCGACGGCACGCTGCTGAGCTTTAAGACCCACCAGATTCCGGCGTCGGCGCAGCAGGTACTCGACAGCTTTCGCGAGCAGGGGATTGCGTGCGTGATCGCCACGGGTCGCCCGACCTACCAGATGCCGGATTGGCTGTTCGACTTGGGTTGGGATGCGTACATTACGCTTTCGGGCCAGCACTGTTTTGATGCCAAGGGCGTCTACCGCAGCTGTCCGATCGACCCGGAAGACGTTGCGGTGATTGTGGACCAGGTGGCGCAGGGGCGCTACGACTCACTGTGCATGCAGGGCGAGAATTCGTTTGTGAACCGTCTGTCCAAGCGTGTGGTGGCTGCTGCCGACAATGCCGGAATCTCGTATCACGAGGAGCCTTTCGAGCACGCTTTCGATGCGCCGGTTTACCAGTTCTGCGCCTTTGTGGACCCGGCCGACCAGGGCATAGTTACTGATGTCCTGTCGCATTCTACAACCACGCGCTGGTGCGACCTGTTCTGTGACATTATTCCGGCCAACGGCGGCAAGGACCTGGGCGTGGCGGCGACGCTGGAGCGCCTGGGCATCGACGCGAGCGAAGCGATTGCTTTTGGCGACGGCGAGAACGACCTGTCGATGTTTTCCGCCGTGGGCACGAGCGTGGCCATGGGCAACGCGCAAGACACGGTGAAGGCTGCGGCGACCTATGTGACGAGCGCCGTGGACGACGACGGGATCTACAACGCCGCGAAGCACTTTGGGCTGCTATAGCTGCGGCTCGGCACTTGGGGACGTTCCTTTTCTGCTGGCAGTTGGGGACACTCCTTGTACGTTGCGTACCGTGTCGCCTTGCTTGCCCACGCATTTTGTGAAACACGGTTAACTTTTTAAATAACGTAGTAAGACATGGGCAACTTTTGCGGTAAAGTAAATCAGGCAAAAGTATCCAAAGGCTAACTAGAAGTCATCGCGAAAGGCGGCCCATGGCCCTGCGTGAATCCGGAGAAGACTATCTCGAATCTATTTATGTGCTCTCGGAGCGCCAAGGCATCGTTCGATCGATTGACGTTGCCGAATACCTGGGCGTAACCAAGGCAAGCGTCTCTAAAGCCATGGCGGCCTTGGAGAGCAGCGGCTACGTGGAGATGGGCAAACGCGATGTACATCTGACGGAACGCGGTCTTGAGGTTGCCCGCCAAATGTGGGAGCGCCATTGCTTTTTTGTGGGGCTGCTAGAGGACGCAGGCGTAGCGCCCGAGGTTGCCACGCAAGAGGGTTGCCACATGGAGCATTGCCTGAGCGAGGAGAGCTTTGAGAAGCTAAGGGCAATGCTGGGACGGGGCGCCGACCGGGACCAGTAGCCCCACCAACTAAGTCCAGCTCAGACAAGGAACCCCGCCAGCAAGCGATGCCCAAGAACCATCAGTAACGTTACCGCAGGTCCCGGCAGGGATGTCCCCTCCAAAACATTCCGCACTGATATTTTCTGTATTGAAGACGTCGATGATGCACCCGTATAC
>JAXXEN010000033.1:0-13517 GCA_037237765.1 Collinsella sp.
AGGAAAGCACTTAATGTGCTTTCCGTCTTGCGCAGGACTGTAGAGCAGGAAACTTAATTACGCGCCGCTCCCCGCCCACGCCGGGCAACCTCTCCCTTGTACTTTATCAAGGTAGAGTGTATGATTCTGGACGTTACACGACTCACTTTACTTAACTAAAGTGCCATCAAGGGGGAATACCATGAACACCGATATGTCTCGTCGTCAGTTTGTTGGTCTAGCCGGCTCGCTCGCCACGGTTCTAGGCCTTGGCCTGGTTGGTTGTGGCGGCGGTGCCGATAAAGGCTCTGCTGCCGGTTCTGCCGCAGCCAAGGATGTGAAGGGCGCTGCGGAGTCCAAGAAGCTCGTGGTGGGCTTTGATAAGTCCTATCCTCCGTACGGCTTTGTGGGCGACGATGGCGAGTACACCGGCTTTGATCTCGATCTGGCCAAGGCTGTTGCCGATAAGCAGGGCTGGGAGGTCAAATACGAGGCCATCGACTGGGACGCCAAGGATACGCTGCTTAACTCGGGCGCCATCAACTGCATCTGGAACGGCTTTACCATGGAGGGCCGCGAGGACGACTACACGTTCTCCGAGCCGTACATGCTCAACGAGCAGGTGCTGGTGGTAAAGAAGGATGCAGGCATCAAGAGCTGGGACGATCTTGCCGGCAAGACCGTGATTACCCAGACCGATTCCGCTGCGCAGGATGTGCTCGAGGGTGACCAGAAGGATCTGGCGGCGACGTTTGCCACGCTCGATACCATCGGTGAGTACAACACGGCCTTTATGCAGCTCGAAAGTGGTGCAGTCGATGCCGTTGCCTGTGACCTCTCGATCGCTCAGTATCAGCTTGCCGCAAAGCCCGATGCCTATACGCAGCTCGACAAGCCGCTGTCCAGCGAGCACTACGCCGTCGGCTTTAAGAAGGGCGACACCAAGTCGGCCGACGCCGTGACCGAGTCGCTCAAGGCACTCTACGATGACGGTACGGTTAAGGATCTCTGCGACAAGTATTCAAGCTATGGTCTATCTTTCGATAATTGGGTGCTCAAGTAATGTCTATTCAGGTCATGATGCAGATGCTTAGCCAGGGTTTCTTGGTCAGTTTGCAGTTGTTTGTGCTGACGCTGTTGGGGTCGATTCCGCTGGGAATTCCCGTGGCGTTTATGCGCATGAGCAAAATCGCGCCGCTTCGCTGGATTGCGCGCATCTACATTTCGGTCATGCGCGGTACGCCGCTCATGCTGCAGATGTTTGCCATCTACTTTGCCCCGTACTACGTGTTTGGCATTTCGCTCACGCCCGATTCCAAGTGGACGGCGTGCGTCGTGGCGTTCATCATCAACTACGCCGGTTACTTTGCCGAGATCTATCGCTCGGGCTTGCAGTCCATTCCGCGCGGTCAATACGAGGCTGCCGAGGTGCTGGGCTATTCGCGCGTGCAGACGTTTCTGTATATCGTGATGCCGCAGGTCGCCAAGCGTATTCTGCCGGCGATGGGCAACGAGATTATCACGCTGGTCAAGGACACGTCGCTGGCGTTTGCCATTGGCGTGGGTGAGATGTTCTCGACGGCCAAGGCGCTGGTCGCCTCGCAGGTGAGCATGGTGCCGTTTGCGATCGCGGCGCTGATTTACTGGGTCTTTAACTTTGTGGTCGAGATGCTGCTGGGCGCCGCCGAAAAGAAGCTGGACTATTATCATGACTAACTCAGTGATGAAAATCGAAAACGCACGTAAGGCGTTTGGCGGCAATGAGGTGCTCAAGGATATCTCGCTTGAGGTGAAGCGTGGCGAGGTCGTGGCGATTATCGGGCCTTCGGGTGGCGGCAAGTCCACGCTGCTGCGGTGTGCCACGCTGCTCGAGACACTCGACGGAGGCTCGCTCTCGTTTGGTGACCTTGCCGTTGCGACGGATGCGGGTTCGGGCGTGGTCTATGTGAAGGGCGATGTGCCCAAGCAGGCGCGCTCGCGATTCGGTCTGGTGTTCCAAAATTACAACCTGTTCCCGCACTATACCGTGATGAAAAACATCATCGACGCGCCGATCCGCGTGCTTAAGCGCCCGCGCGAGCAGGCGGAAGCTCGTGCGCATGAATTGATTGCTCAGATGGGGCTTGTGGGCAACGAGAACAAGGTTCCTTGTGAGCTTTCGGGCGGTCAGCAGCAGCGCGTGAGTATTGCCCGCGCTCTAGCGCTCGACCCGGAGATTCTGTTCTTTGACGAGCCGACCTCGGCACTCGATCCCGAGCTGACGGCCGAGGTGCTGCGTGTCATTAAAGACCTTGCCGCGCAGAATATGACGATGGTGATTGTGACTCACGCAATGCAGTTTGCGCGCGATGTTGCCGACCGCGTGGTCTTTATGGATGGCGGCCGCATTGTCGAGGAGGGGCCTGCCGATCAGGTTATCGGCCATCCGCACGAGCAGCGCACGCGTGAGTTCTTGAGCCGTATCGAGGGGTAGGCTCAGGTATTTACTCAACTATTAATTGAGGCGAAGCCGTCGCAGGTCTTACGGTCTGTGGCGGCTTTTTGTTTGCATCGACGGGGTTCAATAATCGCCTCACAAGCTTGTCTCTTCCTCTCGCCGCCTGTATTCATACGTGCGCCGAAAGGTATGCATGGACGGCCGCCCGTGAGGGTAGGGTGGTGGCATAGGACATTTGGAGGGTGAGTCGGCTCGGTTGCCGACCATGCTGCTCCCGGGATGGCACCGACCGCGAACTCTCCCCGTTGGCGTCGCGCATTGCGCGCGGCCCTGCAAGGAGGTCATCATGGGTGCTCCCAAGACCGGCAATGTAAGGAACGTGGTGCTCGTAGGCCAAGGCGGGGTGGGCAAGACTTCACTCGCCGAGGCCATGCTCCACCTTTCCGGCAAGACCGCCCGCCTGGGCGGCCACGACGGTACCAAGCCCACGCTCGACTATGACCCTGAAGAGGTCAAGCGTTCATTCTCCATCTCGACGACCATCGCGCCGATCGACTGGAAGGGCGCGCGCATCAATGTGCTCGATGCCCCGTGCTACCCCGATTTTATCGGCGACGCCTTTGCCGCGATGAGCGTCTGCGAGACGGCTCTGTTTGTGGTCGACGCCGAGGCCGGCCCGCAGCCTACGACGGTTAAGCTCTGGTATGCCGCCGAGGACCTGCGCCTGGCGCGTGCGGTGTTCGTAAACCGCCTGTCGCGCTCCGAGGCCAGCTTTGCGACCACGATGGACCTGCTGCAAGAGCGCTTTGGCACGCGCCTGGGCGCCGTGACCCTTCCCTGGGGCGAGGGCGAGGACTTTGACGGCATCATCGACCTGGTGCGCATGAAGGCGCGCCATTGCAACGGCACCGAAGCCGTTGAGTCGGAGATTCCCGAGGAGTATCGTGCCCAGGCCGAGGAAGCCCATGACCATCTGTGCGAGCTGGTGGCCGAGGCTGACGACGAGCTTATGATGAAATACCTGGAAGGCGAGGAGACGCTGACGCAGGAGGAGCTTGAAGGCCTGCTGTCGAAGGCGATCGCTGAGCGCATCTTTGTGCCGGTCTTTGCGGGCGATTGCATTAAGGAGCAGGGCGTCAACTCGCTGATGGACGACATCGCGACGTACTTCCCGGCGCCGACCGACTACGGCGAGATGCCGCTTATCGACGGCGATTCGCTTAAGATCTCGAGTGACGATGACCGTCCGGTGGCGTTTGTGTTTAAGACCCTGGCCGATCCGCAGCAGGGCCGCATCAGCTTTATCAAGGTGCTGACGGGTACGCTTGAGCCGGGCCTTGAGCTGGTCAACGCGCGCACGCGCAAGGGCGACCGTCTGGCTCACCTGTATGTGATGTGCGGCCGCGACATGACCGAGGTCGGTCACGCCTATGCCGGCGACATTATCGTGGCACCCAAGCTGGCGGCCGAGACGGGCGATACGCTCTCGATTACCGGCAAGGTCGAGGCTGCGGCGTTTAAGTTCCCCAACTCGCAGTACCGCATTGCCATCGAGGCCGAGAATCGCGGGGACGAAGAGAAGCTCTACACGTTTATCGAGAAGGCCTGTAAGGCCGATCCGACTATGAGCATCGACCGTGACGAGGAGACCGGCCAGACCATTATCTCCGCCGTGGGTGAGGCGCAGGTTTCGGTGCTGCTCAACCGTTTGGAGGACCGTACCAAGGTCGTGGCCAAGAGCGTGCCGATCCGCATTCCGTATCGCGAGACCATTCGCCGTACGGCAAGCGCGCAGGGCCGCCACAAGAAACAGACTGGCGGTGCCGGTCAGTATGGCGACTGCTGGCTGCGCGTTGAGCCGCTCATTGGGCCCGACGGCACGAGCGATGGCTATGAGTTTGTAGACGAGGTCGTGGGTGGCCGCATCCCGCGCTCGCTCATCCCCGCCGTGGACAAGGGTGTCCAGGAGACCATGAAGGACGGCATCATTGCCGGCTACCCGCTCACGGGCATTCGCGTGGCTGTGTACGACGGCTCGTATCACAGCGTCGACTCCAACGAGATGGCGTTCCGCGCGGCGGCTCGCATCGGCCTGCGCAAGGCGTGCGCCGATGCCGACCCGGTGGTGCTGGAGCCCATCGAGGAAATCACGGTGACTATTCCCGAAAGCTACGCCGGCGCTGTGATGGGCGACATCTCGGCATCGCGCGGTCGCGTGACGGGCATGGAGACCGATGAGCGCGGCGACACCGTGGTCGTCGCTCAGGCACCTCTCGCCGAGTTGACGGATTACTCGACGCGCCTGCGCTCTATCACGCGCGGTACGGGCGACTTTACCATGAAGCCCGCGGGCTACGAACAGGTGCCTTATGACGTTCAGGCCAAGCTGGTCGAGCGCTATGAGGAGGGCCGCGCCAAGTAGCGTGTGATTTTGCCTGCAATATAGGTGCTGACGAAAAGGCCGCCCTGGGTAACCGGGGCGGCCTTATTTGATCCCTTGAGGACGGAGGAAAACGGATCATGGTAGGTTTTGGGGCAGCTTGGTCGGCCCTAGTCTCCCGAGGCCTGATTGCGGCCGGTGGCGTAGTCGATCTGCACATGCGGCTGCAGGTTGTAGCAGTATACGTGGAAGCAGAGGGTCTTGCCGTGGTCCTCGACCGATTGCGCCTCAAGGCGCACGCCACGGCAGACAAGTTCCTCTTCGTTATACATGGGCGTGACACGGTAGAGCACATGGTTACCCGTATCGCGGATGTAGCCGAGAATCTGCTCTTCAAACGGCAGCATGCCCGTCTCGTTGAGATAACGCGTGCCGGTGAGGAGATTCTTGCGATTGGCGTTCTCGCCGCAGAGTGACCAGGCGATAAGGTGGCAGCGGTTGTAGAGGCTCTGGCCCGGAATAAAGTCGTAGCGCTGCTGGCGCCAGCCGGCGGGGTGGATGCGCGAGATATCGCCGCGCTTGCCCTGGCCGAGCGATTCGGGGCCTACGCAGGCGAGCGCTTTGCGGGTGCGGCCCAAACTGTCGAGCTTGGAGAACTTCTTAAAGCAACCCTCTTCTGTAGCGCGCTCGTATTCATCGAGCGTGAATGATGGTGTGCCGAGCGGGTGCGTGCTGTCGGCGCGAAGGGCAACGTAGGGGTTGCCGGCGTAGTCGGGAATGCTGCTGAGATAAACACCGCGGGCGCGGTTGAGGTCGGGGTTTTCGACCTCGTCGATGGGGGTGGCGGCGCTGCCTGTGGAAGTGTCGTCACCGGTGTCAATTGCGGCGGATTCAGAGCCATCGTCGGAGTCCTCGGAGCTGGCTGTTCCCGATTCGAGCCGGGCGACCAGGTCTGCCTCGTTGCCGGTGCGCTTGGGACTCTCGTTTTGCTTCTCGGCCAGAGCTACCGCCTGTTCATCGCTTTGCGGCGACAGCAGCTTGGGAGCTCCGTCGAGCGATCCCGTAAACAGCGCAAACCCCAGCACCACGGCGGTGCCGATGGAAAGGACTTGCTTGTAGGCGGACTTGCGCGACATTGAGGCTCCTGGATGGACGGTTGGGAATCTACCAGTCTAGCAGGAGCCGCCGAGGGTCGTTCTATCGAACAAATACTCAAGATTTGGGATAGACGCTACAGATTCATTTGTCTCATATGGAGCTGCGGCAGTTGTTGATGTGGGGCTATTCGGCGTTTCCCCAGATAAAACCTGCCAAAATAAGCCTGTCCCTTTTTGGCAGGTTAATCGTGAGTTATTTCACCGCAGCTTAAGGTACGGTTGGGATGTGCGCACTTTAAAGAGAGGAACCCATGATTAGAGAGGTCGCGTTCGTCTCTCTAAATGTCTCTCTAAATGTCTCTCTAAAATAAGATGCTTATCTCTCTAAAGTTAGAGAGATAAGCTATACTTTAGAGAGATAAATCTATCGTTTTAGAGAGACGGAATGCCAATGCTGCTGGATGAACCTCTTGGCCTTATTGTTGAGCGCCTTCGCAGGCGGGGGACTGATGACGCATCGGTAGAAGTTAAAGCCTGCACGAATAAATTGAGCGCAGACGTATGGGAGACAGTGAGCGCTTTTGCGAACACTGCGGGTGGGCTCATTATTTTGGGCCTGAACGAAGCCGAAGGATTTGTTCCTTCGGCTAACTTTGCTATCGATAGGGTGCGCGATCAGTTTGTTTCGGGTATCGGAGACGGAGGCTCAGCGGCAGTGGTGACCCATGCGCCGCGGTACGAGCTTGATCGAGGCGAGGTCGACGGGCTCCAGGTGCTTCTGGTGCGCATCTTTGAACTTGAGCTTAAAGCGAAGCCTTGCTATATCGGCGCGCGCGGCGTGCAGAACGGTAGCTACAAGCGCGTGGATGATAAAGATATCAAGATGTCACCCGCTGAGCTATATGAGCTGCAGAGTGCGTTGCTTCCGAGCGATGCAGACGGCACGGTGGTTTCGGAGGCAACGGTCGAGGATTTGGATCCAGATGTCGTGCGGTCTATTATCGCAAATCGCCGGCTGCAGACCCCGCGCGTTTTGCGCGGGGCCGATACGCTGGAAAAGCAGCTGGTCAGACTCAATATCACTACAAAGGATGGTGCCGTGAAGCTCGCGGGGCTTCTGTCGGCGGGAATTTACCCCCAGCAGTTCTATCCCAAACTGATGATCGATGTCGCCGTTCATTCCGATGTGGAAAAATCTGCACCCGGGCAACCCCGGTTTATTGACCGCCAGTTGTGCGATGGCCCGATTCCGGCTTGCATCGAAGATGCCCTTGCCGCGATTGGACGAAACTTGCGCAAAGCGACGATAGTGCAAGGCGCTGGCAGAAGGGAGGATTGGGAAGTTCCCCAGGAGGTTTTGCGCGAGGCCTTGGCAAATGCCTGCATCCATCGAGAATATTCGCCCATGTTTGTGGGGCAGGCCGTGAGTGTCGATATCTATCCAGACAGAATAGAGATCAAAAACCCTGGCGGGCTTTGGGGCGGAAAGACGGTGGACAATCTTGCAGACGGGGAATCGCGCTGCCGAAACCCAAAGCTCATGAGCCTAATGGGGGCGACGCCGTTAGAGCATGCCGAGGGGGCCGTTGCGGAAAGCCAGGGATCTGGTATCCCGGCTATGATTCGCGAGATGGAGTCTCGTTCGCTTGGCAGGCCGAAATTTATCGTTAAGGCTGATTCGTTTACGGTGCTGCTTTCCCGGCACGGGGCGGAGCTTGCTGAAAACCGCACGTGGATTCAGAGCCATGTGGGCGCCGAGCTGACGGATCGCGAAGAAACATTGCTCATGTTTATGCGGGAGCATGGGTGCGTATGCGATGTTCAAAAAATACGAGAGGCCCTGAAGTGGGATTCGGATGACATTCGTCTGATCTGCGGGGACCTTGTCGATAAACATGTCCTGTCAAAATGTGGCAAAGACACGTTTGAGATTATCGATATGAGCAGAGAACCGTCAGCTTCGACAGCGGATAGGATCCTGGAGGCTCTCAGCGCCGAAGTGGATATGACGGCGCGAGAAATAGCGGTTGCATCGGGGGTCAAAATTTCGTCCGTCCGCTACCATCTGCCAAAAATGGCGGATAAAGGGCTCATCGAAGTAATGGGTTCATCGACGAGCCGCAACCGCCGCTATCGGAAGAAGTAGATGCAGCCGAGTCGCCCCTCTTGTGTCTCTTGAAGTTAGATGGGTGCTAGGGGGGCGACTGCCTCGCGATATTTCCCCAGATAAAACCTGCCAAAACAAACCTGTCCCTTTTTGGCAGGTCAGTTAACGCAGTGCAGGTTGAGCATATGCGAGCGAGCGGGCTCCGGGTGCGGCAAGGTGACGTGAAACAAGCGGGCGCTGACCTTTTGGTCGCGCCCGTGAAGTTGAACGTCAGATTGCCGTGCCCGGAGCCCGTGCAGCGCCGAGCAGTTGCGCCGTTTGTAAAACGGCGCAACCTACTGGTTCATGTTGCCGTGAATGTAGGGGGTGACCTCGGGGGAGATATGGTCGCAGCCCAGCTCGCGCAGCGCGGACTCGATGGCGGCGGGCAGCGGGGTCTTGCCCTTGCCGTCGACGGCGGCACCGCCGAGGGTGGCAATCTTGGCGACATCTGCGGGTGCGGCCTCGATATGCATGCAGCCGCCGACCAGGCGTGCGCGGACCTGAGCCAAGTCAAGATCGTGCAGGTAATCCTCGCAGGCGCGGATTAAATCGACCTTCTCGCGCGTAAGCTCCTCGCCCGTGGGAACGCGCGTGGCAAGACATGCTCCCGCCGGCAGGTTCCAAACGGGATAGCCCCATGCGCGCAGCAGCTCGCGCTCTTCGTCCTTGGTAAAGCCGACCTCCATGAGAGGGGAGCGTACGCCGAGCTCTTTTGCCGCGCGCATACCAGGGCGGTAGTCGCCGCGATCACTTGCATTGCTGCCATCGATGACGGTGGGAAAGCCGAGCGACTTGGCGTGGTTGACGATGGCGGTAAAGCCGGCGTGCTTGCAGTGGTAGCAGCGATTGGCATCGTTGCAGGCTACCTGGGGGAGCTGCAGCTGATCGACCGAAAGATTGAGCACGGGGAGCTTAAAATGCGCCCCTTCATCAGCTTGCCCATCAACGGACTGCTCAAACGAAGTCTGTTCGGGCGTGCCGATGAGCGGCGTGGTGAGATGGACGAGGAGGGTATTGGTAGGCATGATGCGGGCGCAGACCGCGGCCAAAAAGCTGCTGTCGACACCACCGGAAAAGCCGATGGCGACGCGTCCGTATGCCAAAAGCAGCTGCTCGAGTGCTGCGAGTTTGTCCTGAAGCTCCTCTGCGGGTGCGGCGGTGTCTGAAAGCATGAAAGTTCCTTACAGTTATTAAAGCTCGGATGAAACTATAATCCCACCGAGCTGCTTGTCATAAGACTTCCAGCTATGTAACGAAAGTGCAATATGCTATATACGTTATATACAAGCTTGTAAAGTGCGGTAGAGTGGCAGTAATGCAATCCGGCGAGGGGGACCGATATGATCAAGGCTGTTATTTTTGACATGGATGGAACGCTGGTCGATACCGAGCGTTTGGGGATTAAAGCCTGGAAGGCAGGCGCCGCTGAGCTGGGGCTCGCGATTGATGAAGCGCTGATCCATCAGTTTATCGGCCGTACGCTGCCCGATGTCATGGACATCCTCGATAGGCATTACGGCAGCCACGAGACCGCCGAGGCGATCTATGTCCGCCACAAGGAGATTCGCGACGAGATGGTCAAGACCGATCTGGAGCTTAAGGCCGGCGCTGCCGAGTGCATAGACGAGCTGTTGGCTGCGGGCTATCACGTAGGCCTTGCAACGTCATCGCGCCATGTTACGGCCGAGCGCAACCTTAAAGCATTCGGCCTCTTTGACAAGTTTGAAACGGTGACCTGCGGTGAGGATGTCGTGCACGGCAAGCCCGACCCCGAGATGTATTTGCTCGCCTGCGAGCGCGCGGGCTTTGCTCCCGAGGAATGTGCCGTGGTCGAGGATTCGCGCAACGGCTGCGTCTCGGGCATCACGGCCGGATGCCACGTCTTTGCCGTCCCCGATATCGTGCCGCTGCCGCAGGACGTGGTGGATGGCTGCGAGGCCGTGCTCAATACGCTATTCGACCTGGCAGCGGCAGTCAAGGCCGTGCGCTAGACAATTGCGTTGTTGAAACGAGCAATTGCTCACGTTTGCGCTCAAGCAAAAGGGGCCCGGCAATGGTCGGGCCTCTTTTGCTTGAGCGGCGACTTAGCATACTTGCGGGCGTGCTATAGATACGCACCGAGGTTGATGGCCGTGGCGTCGGTCTGGCTGCTTGCCTGGGTGCTGGCGCGTTCCAGCAGGAACGGCCGCACGAGTTCTTGGCGGTTGATGTCCTCGGCGGCGGTGACTGCGGTGACGGTGCGCGCGGCAGAGCCGATGTGGACGTGCTTGGGCTTCGCCGGCGCCTTGTTCTCGATTTGCTCCATCAGCAATTGAACGCCCTTGCGGCCAATCTCGTAGCCCGGGGGCGCTACCGTAGTGAGCGGGACCGATCCGCTCCAAGCGAGTGGGTTGCCATCGCAACCTGCTACGCGTACTTGCCCGGGGACAGAGATGCCCTTGTCGACCAGCGCCGAGATAACGCCCGAGGCCAACACGTCGGTCAGGCCGACGACAAAATCGGGGCGTTCGTCGGCGGGACGCTCGGCGATTTGGTTGCCGATACCGTAGCCGTCGGCCGCCGTGTTCCACTCGCCGGCGTCAATGACTTCGATCTTGATGTCGGGATGTAGGGCGAGCGCCTTATGAATGCCAAGGACGCGCAGGGTGAGTTGCATAAATGCTGCTCTACCCACAACGGTGATATGGCGTGCACCGCGGGCGATGGCAAGTTCGGCAATGATGCGCCCCTGGGCCTCGTTGTCGGCCGCTACGTAGTAGCCGGGCTCGGAGCAATGGATGTCCAGATGGACGATCGGCACGGGCATCTTGGTCATGGCGGGGTGCCAGTCGGGGGACGCCATGGGCTGAACCATGACGCCGGACATCTGGGTGCCCATAAAGTAGCGCAGGTAATGGTCCTCGAGAATATCGTCGTTATCGGCGTTGGCGATGAGCAGGTCGTAGCCGTGCTTGCGGGCCTCGTTGTGGGCACCGCTGGCAATCTGGAGCGAAAAGCCGTGGTCGAGACGGGGGAGCACCAGGCCAAAGGACTTGGTGGCGCCTCCCGCGAGCTGACGAGCGCTTTGGTTGGGCAGGTAGCCAAGGCGATTGATGGTCTCGTTGATGAGCTTGAGGGTTTCGGGGCGCAGCTTTTCGGGGTGGTTGAGCGCGTTGGAAACCGTGCCCAGCGAAACTCCGGCCTCGCGCGCGACGTCGCTGATTTTTACCTTTGCCATAGCGGCCCCTTTGATGCGTTTCAAGTACAAGCCAGATTGTAGCATCCCAGACCTTCCAAAAAGGGACAGGTTTATTTTGGCAGGTTTTATCTGGGCAAACGCTATTGCCAGCGCGACCACCACGAAGGGGGCAGGCACCTTTGTGGTGGTTTGGACCGGCTGGACGTGTGTGCATCGAGTGGTATCTAAGTTGAGATACCACTTCTGGTATATCAGCTTGCGTTTGCGTGAGTACAATACTCGAACGTTGTACGTCTCAGCGCCCCTTGTGCGTGGACGTCTTGCAGTCACGCGAACGAAGGGATTTATCTTATGTGCGGAATCGTCGGCTACACCGGCTCTGATATTGCAAAGAACATCCTGGTCACGGGCCTCAAGCGTATGGAGTATCGTGGCTATGACTCCTCGGGCGTCGCGCTCGAGGTGGGCGAGGGCGCCGCGGCGCACCTCGACGTCATCCGCCGCGTGGGCAAGGTCGCGGGCCTGGAGAGCGAGCTTTCCAACATTGACAGCGACGCTACCTGCGGTATCGGCCACACCCGTTGGGCCACCCACGGCAAGCCCTCCGTCGTTAACGCTCACCCCCACACCAGCTGCGACGGTCGTATCGCCATCGTCCACAACGGCATCATCGAGAACTTCGCCGAGCTGCGCGAAGAGCTGGAGGGCCGCGGCCACCACTTTAAGAGCGAGACCGATACCGAGGTCTTCGCGCATCTGATCGAAGAGGCTTATGCCGAGACGCACGACCTGATGGCCTCCGTGCGCGAGGCTTGCACCCACGTGGTCGGTGCCTATGGTCTGGCCGCCGTGTGCGCTGACGAGCCCGGCGTGATCGCCGTGGCTCGCAAGGATTCCCCGATCGTGGTCGGCGCGGGCGAAACCGGCTCCTATGTCGCCTCCGACGTCATCGCGCTCATCGACGCCACCCGCGATGTCGTGGTGCTCGAGGACGGTCAGTTTGCCAAGCTTACGCCCGCAGGCGTCGAGTACACCGACGAGGCCGGCAACGTGATTGAGCCCAAGGTCACCCACATCGACTGGGACCTGGACATGGCAGAAAAGGGCGGTTATCCCGACTTTATGCTCAAGGAGATTCACGAGCAGCCGCGCGTGGTGCGCGACACGCTGGTGGGCCGTATGACGCCGGCCGGCGAGCTCGACATCGACGAGCTGGGCCTTTCGCTCGAGGAACTCAACGACATCGACCGCGTCTACGTGATCGCTTGCGGCACCAGCTATCACGCTGGCCTCATTGCCAAGAATCTCATTGAGGGCTGGGCTCGCATCCCCACCGAGGTGGAGGCGGCCAGCGAGTTCCGTTATCGCAACCCCATCATTACGCCGACGACGCTTGTCGTTGCCGTGTCCCAGTCGGGCGAGACGGCCGATACCCTTGCCGCCATTCGCGACGCGCGCATCAAGGGTGCCAAGGTCTTCGGCATCACCAACGTGGTGGGCAGCCCCGTGGCGCGTGAGAGCGACGGCGTCATCTACACCAAGGCCAACAAGGAGATCGCGGTCGCCTCGACCAAGAGCTTCATCGGCCAGGTCGTGAGCCTGACGCTGCTGGCTCTGCTGCTAGCGCAGGTCAAGTACCGCCTGACCACCAAGCAGGCGCGTATGCTGTTCCGCGAGCTTTCCGATACGGCCGAGCAGATCCAGTGGATTTTGGATACCCAGACCGAGGCCGTGCATGAGGCCGCCCTGCTGTGCAAGGACGCGCAGTCCGCACTGTTCGTGGGTCGCGGCATGGGTGCCGCTATTTCCTACGAGGGCGCGCTCAAGCTCAAGGAGGTCAGCTACCTGCACGCCGAGGCCTACGCCGCCGGCGAGATGAAGCACGGCCCCATTGCCCTGATCGACCCGGGCTTCCCCGTCATCGCTGTGGCCACCAAGAGTGCCACCTACGACAAGACCGTGTCGAACCTCATGGAGTGCAAGGCGCGCGGCGCCAAGGTCATCGTCGTTGCCACCGAGGGCGACGAGGAGATCAACAAGATCGCCGACTGCATCATCCGTGTGCCGGCAGTCCGTGACGTGTTCAGCCCCATCACGGCGAGCGTCCCGCTGCAGTTGCTCGCTCGCGAGGTCGCCATCCTGCGCGGCTGCGACGTCGACCAGCCCCGCAACCTGGCGAAAAGCGTTACTGTCGAGTAATCGAGTTCCGTCATCCTAACAACTAAGGCCCGGCTCCGTTGCATGAACTGCGTCCCAAATCTTGGACGCCCTAAATAGCGACTAGGCCGCGAGGGCCT